>NZ_CP077073.1:4412500-5012500 GCF_019139535.1 Pseudomonas muyukensis
ATTCGGTAAAAGGCACGCCATCGAATAAAAATCGCCGGACAGGCCCCCGATTGCGTCGGAACAGGCCACAAAAAACCCCGCGCCTCTCGGCAGCGGGGTTTCGACATCCACCCTGGGCAGGCGCTCTGCGGCTTGTGGCCAGCACCCTGCCCTTGCGGCTTCAATCCATCAGGCCAGCGCCTCGCGCGGCTTGCCGAGCAAGCGGTCGCAAACCACGGCAGCGCCCAGGGTGATGACCGAAGGCACCAGCCAGGCCAGGCCCTGGTCGCTCAGCGGCAGGTGGGCCATGGCGTCCGGCAGCATGTGCGCCAGGCTGCTGCCCTTGATCGCGTCGACCATGCCGAACAGCAGCGACACCAGCATTACCGGGGCCAGGATACGCACCGGCGAGTTCCACAGCTCTTTGACGAAGCTCAGGCCCACCACCACGATGCACGGCGGGTAGATGGCCGTCAGCACCGGGATCGAGAACATGATCAGCTTGGTCAGGCCAAGGTTGGAGATCAGCAGCGAGAAGCCGGCGAGAATCACCACCAGGGCGCGGTACGACAGCGGCAGGATCTGGCTGAAGTACTCGGCGCAGGCACAGGTCAGGCCAACGGCGGTCACCAGGCAGGCCAGGGCGATCAGCACGGCAAGGAAACCGCTGCCGAGCGAACCGAAGGTGTGCTGCACGTAGGCATGCAACACGGCCGCGCCGTTGCTGGCGCCCATGGCAATGTCATGGCTGCCGGCGCCCAGGCGGAACAGGCTGATGTAGACCAGGGCCAGGCCGACACCGGCGATCAGGCCGGCGATGATGGCGTAGCGGGTGATCAACTGCGGCGACTCGACACCACGCGAGCGAATGGCATTGACGATGACGATGCCGAACACCAGTGCACCGAGGGTGTCCATGGTCAGGTAGCCGTTGATGAAGCCTTGGGAGAACGGCGCGGCGACGTATTGCGGCTGCGCTTCGCCGATGGTGCCAGCCGGCAGCGCGAAGGCGGCAATGCCGAGCACGGCCAGGGCGATGATCTTCAGCGGGGCGAGGAAGCGGCCGACGGTATCGAGCAGCTTGCCCGGGTACATCGACACGGCCAGCACCACCAGGAAGTACACCAGGCTGTAGATGAACAGCGCCGTCGGGCTCTCGCCGGTCAGCGGCGCGACGCCTACCTCGAACGACACGGTCGCGGTGCGCGGGGTGGCGAACAGCGGGCCCACCGACAGGTAGCACACCGCTGCCAGCAGGCCGCCGAAGAACTTGCCGATCGGGCTGCTCAGGGCGTCCATGCCGCCACCGACCTTGGCCAGGGCGACCACGGTGATGACCGGCAGGCCCACGGCGGTGACCAGGAAGCCAAGCGCCGCCATCCACACGTGTGGACCGGACTGCAGGCCGACGATGGGCGGGAAGATGATGTTGCCGGCGCCGACGAACAGCGCGAACGTCATAAAGCCAAGCGCCAGGATATCCTGGCCTTTTAACACTTTCATTTAAGGAAATACCACACTGCTGAAATCGGGAGTCGGAGGGGATTTCCCACAGGATTAAGGGAAATGCTGCCCGGCTTGGTGAGCCAGACCCGTTTAGCGTGTCGTTCCCTTTTGGGGTACGGGCACAGAGTGAACGCGTAGGGTACCTGTTTTGCCTGACAAACGCACTGGCACAGTGCTGCTTGTCCGATGTGCGTATGTGTTTGTCGTCTGGTTGAACGTGTCAGGCGACAATTTATTGCGTATTTGAGTGATTGTCTGGTTGAAAACACTGATTGAAGTGATCAAATTTTCCGTAGGAGCCGGCCTTGCCGGCGAACACCGGCTAAGCCGGTGCCTCCCTGCGCGTCGCCTATGTTCGCCGGCAAGGCCGGCTCCTACACCAGACCGTGCACAGCCACGGAAACGACAAAGGCCACCCGAGGGTGGCCTTTGTGCGCGTGGGGGGTATTGCGTGTTGCTTACTTCTTGACTTCCCAGCCAGTCAGCTCGGCCAGGGCCTTGCCGATGTCAGCCAGGGAACGCACGGTTTTCACACCGGCGTCCTGCAGGGCGGCGAACTTCTCGTCCGCAGTACCCTTGCCACCAGAGATGATGGCGCCAGCGTGGCCCATGCGCTTGCCCGCAGGTGCAGTTACACCGGCGATGTAGGAAACGACAGGCTTGGTCACGTTGGCCTTGATGTAGGCCGCGGCTTCTTCTTCAGCCGAACCGCCGATCTCACCGATCATGACGATCGCTTCGGTCTTCGGGTCTTCCTGGAACAGCTTCAGGATATCGATGAAGTTGGAGCCCGGAATCGGGTCACCGCCGATGCCGACGCAGGTCGACTGGCCGAAACCGGCGTCGGTGGTCTGCTTGACGGCTTCGTAGGTCAGGGTGCCGGAACGCGAAACGATACCGACTTTGCCTGGCAGGTGGATGTGGCCTGGCATGATGCCGATCTTGCACTCGCCCGGGGTGATGACACCTGGGCAGTTAGGGCCGATCAGGGTAACGCCCAGCTCGTCGCACTTGACCTTGGCGTCCAGCATGTCGAGGGTAGGAATACCCTCGGTGATGCAGACGATCAGCTTGATGCCACCGAAGGCGGCTTCCAGGATCGAGTCCTTGCAGAACGGCGCCGGTACGTAGATCACCGACGCGTCGGCGCCGGTGGCTTCTACTGCTTCCTTGACGGTGTTGAACACCGGCAGGCCCAGGTGGGTGGTGCCACCCTTGCCTGGGGTGACGCCGCCGACCATCTTGGTGCCGTAGGCGATAGCCTGTTCGGAGTGGAAGGTACCCTGCGAGCCGGTGAAGCCCTGGCAGATGACTTTGGTGTCTTTATTGATCAGGACGCTCATTACTTGCCCTCCGCAGCTTTGACAACTTGTTGAGCAGCGTCGGTCAGGCTGGTTGCCGCAATGATGTTCAAACCGCTTTCTGCCAGTACTTTAGCGCCCAGTTCGGCGTTGTTGCCTTCGAGGCGAACGACGACCGGAACCTTGACGCCGACTTCTTTCACTGCACCGATGATGCCTTCGGCAATCATGTCGCAGCGAACGATGCCGCCGAAGATGTTGACCAGAACGGCCGCGACATTGCTGTCGGACAGAATGATCTTGAACGCTTCGGTAACGCGCTCTTTGGTAGCGCCGCCGCCCACGTCGAGGAAGTTGGCTGGCTTGCCGCCGTGCAGGTTGACGATGTCCATGGTACCCATGGCCAGGCCGGCACCGTTGACCATGCAGCCGATGTTGCCTTCGAGGGCGACGTAGTTCAGTTCGAACTTGGCGGCGTGGGCTTCACGGGCGTCGTCCTGCGACGGGTCGTGGAAGGTTTTCAGCTTAGGCTGACGATACATGGCGTTGGCGTCGATGTTGATCTTGGCATCGAGGCAGTGCAGATCGCCATCGGCCTTGATCACCAGCGGGTTCACTTCCAGCAGGGCCAGATCGTGATCCTTGAACAGCTTGGCCAGGCCTACGAAGATCTTGGCGAACTGTTGAACTTGCTTGCCTTCCAGACCCAGCTGGAATGCCAGTTCACGGCCCTGGAACGGCTGAGCGCCGACCAGTGGGTCGATAGTGGCCTTGAGGATCTTCTCAGGCGTTTCGTGAGCGACTTTCTCGATGTCCACGCCACCTTCGGTGGACGCCATGAACACGATGCGACGGCTCGAACGATCGACGACAGCGCCCAGGTACAGCTCTTTGGCGATGTCGGTGCAGGATTCGACCAGGATCTTGGAAACTGGCTGGCCATTGGCGTCGGTCTGGTAGGTCACCAGGTTCTTGCCCAGCCACTGCGCAGCGAACGCCTTGGCGTCTTCCTTGCTGCGAACCAGCTTGACGCCGCCCGCCTTGCCGCGACCACCGGCGTGAACCTGGGCCTTAACAACCCACTCGGAACCGCCGATCTTGTCGCAGGCTTCTGCCGCTTGCTCAGGGGTATCGACTGCGAAACCCTTGGAAACTGGCAGGCCGTATTCAGCGAACAGCTGCTTACCCTGATACTCGTGAAGATTCATGCTTTTTACCGTCTTCGTTAGGTACTGCGCTTCGGCGCTGCGCCATCACTGGCGCCGCACCACCTGTGACCGTTGACCCCGGGTTTCCCGTGTGATCCGGTCCGGCGGACGTTCCGCGGTGAGTCTTGCACGCAAGACCCACGACGGGCAGCCCGCCGTGGTTTCTTATAATTAACGCTTCTTACGGTTGGCGACGTGAATGGCACCGCCATTCACCGCCAGCGCTGCTTCATGCAGCGCTTCGGACAGGGTCGGATGGCTGAAGACCATCATGCCCAGATCCTCGGCACTGGTGCCGAATTCCATTGCGATCGCGCCCTGCTGCACCAGCTCGGCAGCCGATGGGCCGATCACGTGCACACCCAGTACGCGGTCGGTCTTGGCATCGGCGATGACCTTGACGAAACCGCCGGTGTCGTTGGCCGCCATCGCACGGCCGCTGGCCGCGAACGGGAAGGTGCCCACGTTAACCTCAACGCCTTCGGCTTTCAACGCCTGTTCGGTCTTGCCGACCCAGGCGATTTCCGGGTGGGTGTAGATGACCGACGGGATCAGGTCGTAGTTCATCTGCGCCTTGTGGCCCTTGATGCGCTCGACGACCATGATGCCCTCTTCCGAGGCCTTGTGCGCCAGCATCATGCCGCGCACCACGTCACCGATGGCAAACACGCCCGGCACGCTGGTGGCGCAGTGATCGTCGACGAAGATGTAGCCACGCTCGTCGATGGTCACGCCGCTGTCGGCGGCCAGCAGGTCAGTGGTCACCGGACGACGGCCGACCGCGACGATCAGCTTGTCGAAGGTGATCTTCTGCTCGCCTTCGGCGTTGGTGTAGGTCACTTCGACTTCGTTGCCGTTGACTTTCGAGCCGGTGACGCGCGCGCCCAGCTTGATGTCCAGGCCTTGCTTGGTCAGGGTCTTCTGGGCTTCTTTCGACACGGCGGTGTCGGCAGCCATCAGGAAGGTGTCCAGGGCTTCCAGGACGGTCACTTCAGCACCCAGGCGAGCCCATACCGAGCCCAGCTCCAGGCCGATCACGCCAGCACCGATAACGCCCAGGCGCTTGGGCACGGCCTGGAATTCCAGGGCGCCGGTGGAGTCGACGATGACGTTCTGGTCGACCGGAGCCGGTGGAATGTCGATCGGACGCGAACCGGAAGCCAGGATCACGTTCTCGGCTTCGATGACTTCGGTGGTGCCGTCAGCCTTGGTGACTTCGACCTTCTTGCCAGCCAGCAGCTTGCCGTGGCCCTGGATCGAAGTCACGCCGTTGGCCTTGAACAGGGTGGCGACGCCACCGGTCAGGTTCTTGACGATGCCGGCCTTGCGGCCAACCATCGCGGCGACGTCCATCTTCACTTCGCCAGTGGAGATGCCGTGGACGTTGAAGCTCTCTTTGGCTTCCTTGTATTTCCAGGAGCTGTCCAGCAGCGCCTTGGAAGGAATGCAGCCCACGTTCAGGCAGGTGCCGCCCAGGGCCAGCTTGCCCTCGGCGTCGGTGTACTTCTCGATACAGGCAGTCTTCAGACCAAGCTGGGCAGCCTTGATGGCAGCCACATAGCCGCCAGGACCTGCACCAATCACCACTACGTCGAATTTCTGGGTCATAAAAGATTCCTTATCAGCTACAAGCTACAAGCCGCGAACCGTGCGGCCCCGCCTCTTGCGAGGCCGGGGCCGGACGATAGGCAGCTAGTTGATTAGATGTCCAGCAGCAGGCGAGACGGATCTTCCAGCAGGTTCTTGATGGTCACCAGGAAGGTTACCGCTTCCTTGCCGTCGATCAGGCGGTGGTCGTAGGACAGCGCCAGGTACATCATCGGGCGGATCACCACTTGGCCATTGATGGCCATCGGGCGCTGGATGATGTTGTGCATGCCCAGGATGGCTGCCTGCGGCGGGTTGACGATCGGGGTCGACATCATCGAGCCGAAGGTACCACCGTTGGTGATGGTGAAGGTACCGCCGGTCATCTCTTCGATGGCCAGCTTGCCGTCACGGGCCTTCTTGCCGAAGGTGGCGATGCCGTTCTCGATCTCGGCCAGCGACATCGACTCGGCGTTGCGCAGCACCGGAACCACCAGGCCACGGTCGCTGGAGACCGCGACGCCGACGTCGGCATAACCGTGGTAGACGATGTCGTTGCCGTCGATCGAGGCGTTGACGGCCGGGAAGCGCTTCAGCGCCTCGGTGGCAGCCTTGACGAAGAACGACATGAAGCCCAGGCGCACGCCGTTGTGGGTCTTCTCGAACAGGTCCTTGTACTTCGAACGCAGGGCCATGACTTCGGTCATGTCGACTTCGTTGAAGGTGGTCAGCATGGCCATGTTCGACTGGGCTTCGACCAGACGCTCGGCGATCTTGGCGCGCAGGCGGGTCATCGGCACGCGCTTCTCGGTGCGGTCGCCTGCGGCAACCACAACCGGGGCAGCAGCAGCGGCGGCGGCAGGCTTGGCAGCCGGCGCCGGGGCCGATTTCTTGTTGGCGACGGCGGCGACGACGTCTTCCTTGGTGATGCGACCGCCTTTGCCGGTGCCGGCAACGGTCGCCAGGTCGATGCCGTTCTCTTCAGCCAGCTTGCGCGCGGCCGGGGCGGCAACCGGGTCGTCTTCGCCAGCGTCGGCAGCAGCGGCGGCAGCCGGAGCAGCAGCGGCCGGGGCGGCAGCAGGCGCGGCGGCGGCAGCGCCACCTTCAACGATCGAGCCCAGGACTTCGTCGGACAGGACGGTGTCGCCCTCGCCCTTGACGATGGCACCCAGCACGCCATCGGCGGTGGCCAGGACTTCCAGGACGACTTTGTCGGTTTCGATGTCGACGATCAGCTCGTCACGCTTGACGGCGTCGCCCGGCTGCTTGTGCCAGGTGGCAACGGTGCCGTCGGCGACCGATTCCGGGAAGGTTGGGGCTTTGATCTCGATAGCCATTAGCAGTGTTTCCTTAAATTCGGTTTCAGGTGCGCGAAGGCGTTAGACAGTGAAGGCGTCTTGCAGCAGTTTTTCCTGCTGTTCGGCGTGCTTCGATGCGTAACCACAAGCTGGCGCGGCGGATGCGTCGCGACCGGCGTACTCCAGGACCAGCGCCTTGTTGTGGCGGCCCAGGATACGGCGCATGTGGTGCTGGCTGCTGTACCAGGCGCCCTGGTTCATCGGTTCTTCCTGACACCAGACCGCATGCTTGAGGTTGGTGTACGGCGCCAGGATTTCGACCAGGTCGTCCTCAGGGAACGGATACAGCTGCTCGATACGCACGATGGCGATGTCTTCGCGGCCTTCGGCACGGCGTTTTTCCAGCAGGTCGTAGTAGACCTTGCCACCACACAGCACCAGGCGCTCGACCTTGGCCGGATCGATCGCGTCGATTTCCGGGATCACGGTCTGGAACGAGCCTTCGGCCAGGTCTTCCAGGGTCGAGATGGCCAGCTTGTGGCGCAGCAGCGACTTCGGCGTCAGGACGATCAGCGGCTTGCGCAGCGGACGAATGACCTGGCGACGCAGCAGGTGGTAGATCTGTGCCGGGGTGGTCGGTACGCAGACCTGGATGTTGTGCTCGGCGCACAGCTGCAGGTAGCGCTCCAGGCGCGCGGAGGAGTGCTCCGGGCCCTGCCCTTCATAGCCGTGTGGCAGCAGCATGGTCAGACCGCACAGGCGGCCCCACTTGTGCTCGCCGCTGGTGATGAACTGGTCGATCACCACTTGCGCACCGTTGGCGAAGTCGCCGAACTGGGCTTCCCAGATCACCAGCGCGTTCGGCGTGGTGGTCGAGTAGCCGTATTCGAAGGCCAGTACCGCTTCTTCCGAGAGGAAGGAGTCGTACAGGTCGAAACGCGGCTGGCCCGGGAACAGGTTCTTCAGCGGTACGTAGGTGCTGGCGTCCTTCTGGTTGTGCAGCACCGCGTGACGGTGCGAGAAGGTGCCACGGCCGATGTCCTGGCCGGTCATGCGGATCGGGTGACCTTCGAACTGCAGGGTGGCGTAGGCCATGGTCTCTGCATAGCCCCAGTTGATCGGCAAGCCACCGGCCTGCATCTTCTGGCGGTCTTCGTAGATCTTCGCGACCTGGCGCTGGACGACGAAGCCTTCCGGCAGTTCCAGCAGCTTGGCCGACAGTTCCTGCAGGGTCTTGAGGTCGAAGCGGGTGTCGTGACGCGCGGTCCAGGCATGGCCCAGGTAGGGGCGCCAGTCGACGAACAGCTCGCGGTTCGGCTCCTTGACCAGGCTCTTGACCACGTGCAGGCCGTTGTCCAGCGCGTTGCGGTACTCGTCGATCTTGGCCTGGGCGCGCTCGGCGTCGATGCGACCGGCCTGGATCAGCGCCTCTGCATACAACTCGCGCGTGGTGCGCTGCTTGCTGATCTGCTGGTACATCAACGGCTGGGTGCCGTTCGGCTCGTCGGCCTCGTTGTGGCCGCGACGACGGTAGCAGACCAGGTCGATGACCACGTCACGCTTGAACTGCATGCGGTAGTCGATGGCCAGCTGGGTGACGAACAGCACCGCTTCCGGGTCATCGCCGTTCACGTGCAGGATCGGCGCCTGGATCATCTTGGCAACGTCGGTGGCGTACTCGGTGGAGCGCGCGTCCAGCGGGTTGCTGATGGTGAAGCCAACCTGGTTGTTGATCACGATGTGCACGGTGCCGCCGGTCTTGAAACCGCGGGTCTGCGACATCTGGAAGGTTTCCATGACCACACCCTGGCCGGCGAACGCAGCGTCGCCGTGGATGGAGATCGGCAGAACCTTGTCACCCACGGTGTCGTTACGACGGTCCTGGCGGGCGCGAACCGAACCTTCCACCACTGGCGAGACGATTTCCAGGTGGGAAGGGTTGAACGCCATGGCCAGGTGCACTTCGCCACCGGTGGTCATCACGTTGGAGGAGAAGCCCTGGTGATACTTCACGTCACCGGAGCCCAGCTCGTTCATCTTCTTGCCTTCGAACTCGTCGAACAGCTCGCGCGGGTTCTTGCCGAAGGTGTTGACGAGCACGTTCAGGCGGCCACGGTGGGCCATGCCGATCACGACTTCCTTGGTGCCGTAGGAACCGGAGCGCTGGATCATTTCGTCCAGCATCGGGATCAGGCTTTCGCCGCCTTCCAGGCCGAAACGCTTGGTACCTGGGTACTTGGTGCCCAGGTACTTCTCCAGGCCCTCACCGGCCGTGACGCGTTCGAGCAGGTGAGCCTGCACGTCGGCGGAGAATTCCGGACGGCCACGTACGCTTTCCAGGCGCTGCTGGAACCAGCTGCGTTGCTCGGAATCGACGATGTGGGTGAATTCGGCACCAATGGTGCGACAATATGTCTTCTCGAGCGCCTCGAAGATTTCGCGTAGGCTCGCTTCCTCTTTGCCGATGAACAGGTCGCCGGCACGGAAGGTCGTATCAAGATCGGCATTGGTCAAGCCGTAGTGATTGATCGACAGGTCTACGGGCGCAGGACGCTGCCACAACCCCAACGGGTCGAGCTTGGCAGCCTGATGGCCGCGCATACGATAGGCCTGGATCAGTCGCAGAACTTCAACCTGCTTCTTCTCGTGTTCACTGCTCACGCTCCCGGCGGAAACCGGTTGGGCGCGGCGCTGGTTCTTTGCCAGCAGTACGAAATGGTCGCGGATCGTCGAGTGCGATACATCGGTAGCGGTGCTGCCGTCGGCGGGCAATTTCTGGAAGTAAGTGCGCCACTCTTCTGGCACAGCGTTAGGGTCGTGCAGGTAGAGCTCATAAAGCTCTTCCACATATGCAGCGTTACCACCTGAAAGGTGGGCGCTTTCCCACATGCGCTGCATCACGCTTTCTTGCATGCTTGGTCACCCTCGGTTAGGGGACTGATCGGCGAGAGCCACAGCAAACCTGGAAAAGTCCGAACACAGCGACTGAACCACGCCACCTGGATCCTGCTGATTTTCCGGGTACCAGCCCGGAAGCCCCTGCTGGTCTCATATCTTCATAGGTAATGAGCGCGGGCGTTATCGGCCCTTGCTCGGGTTTTACCTCGGTGCGGGCTCACCACCCGCACCTCGGCTTACTGCAGGTACAACGGTGAATCAGGTGCCGCTTTGCAGCAGCATGTTACGCACGTGACCGATTGCCTTGGTCGGGTTCAGACCCTTCGGGCACACGTTCACGCAGTTCATGATCCCGCGGCAGCGGAATACGCTGAACGGGTCATCCAGGGACGCCAGGCGCTCCTGAGTCTTGGTGTCACGGCTGTCGGCCAGGAAGCGATAGGCCTGCAGCAGCGCGGCGGGGCCCAGGAACTTGTCCGGGTTCCACCAGAACGATGGGCAGGAGGTCGAGCAGCAAGCGCACAGGATGCACTCGTACAGACCGTCCAGCTTGTCGCGATCTTCCGGCGACTGCAGACGCTCGATGGCCGGGGCCGGCGTGTCGTTCTGCAGGAACGGCTTCACCTTCTCGTACTGCTTGTAGAAGATGCTCATATCGACGACCAAGTCACGAATGACCGGCAGGCCCGGCAGCGGGCGCAGCACCAGCTTGTTGCCCTTAACCACGCCCGACAGCGGGGTGATGCAGGCCAGGCCGTTCTTGCCGTTCATGTTCATGCCATCGGAACCGCAAACGCCTTCACGGCAGGAGCGACGGTACGAGAAGCCCTCGTCCTTCTCCTTGATCAGCGCCAGCACGTCCAGCACCATCAGGTCCTTGCCGCCGGTATCGACGTCGAACGACTCCATCTTGGGCGCCGAGTCGGTGTCCGGGTTGTAACGATAAACTTCGACTTTCAACATAGCGGCCACCCTTAGTAAGTCCGGACTTTTGGTTCGAAGGCAGGAACTGTCTTCGGCGCAAAGTTGACGCCACGCTTGGCGACGCGCTTCTCACCCGGGTAGTACAGGGTGTGGCACAGCCAGTTTTCGTCGTCACGGTCTTCGAAGTCTTCACGGGCATGCGCGCCGCGGGACTCTTTACGGGCTTCGGCCGCAATGGCGGTAGCTTCGGCGACTTCCAGCAGGTTCTGCAGCTCCAGCGCCTCGATACGCGCGGTGTTGAAGGCCTGGGACTTGTCGTTGATCTTGACGTTGGCGATGCGGTCACGCAGGCCGGCCAGTTGCTCGATGCCCTTCTGCATGTATTCGCCGGTACGGAACACACCGAAGTAGTTCTGCATGCAGCTCTGCAGCTCGCGCTTCAGGCTGGCAACGTCTTCGCCGCTGGTACGCTCGTTGAGCTTGTTCAGACGGTTCAGGGCAACATCGACGTCGGTGTCGCTGGCATCGCGGTACTCGACGCCATCGCTCAGCGCCTTCTCCAGGTGCAGGCCGGCGGCGCGACCGAAGACCACCAGGTCGAGCAGCGAGTTGCCGCCCAGGCGGTTGGCACCGTGAACCGATACGCACGCCACTTCACCCACGGCGAACAGACCCGGAATGATGTGATCCTTGCCTTCGGCGTCCATGGTGATGGCCTGGCCGTGAATGTTGGTGGCAACGCCGCCCATCATGTAGTGGCAGGTCGGCACGACCGGAACCGGCGCGACCACCGGGTCGACGTGGGCGAAGGTCTTGGACAGTTCGCAGATGCCTGGCAGGCGGCTGTGCAGCACTTCCTCGCCCAGGTGATCCAGCTTCAGCAGCACGTGGTCCTTGTTCGGGCCCACGCCGTTGCCGGCGATGATTTCCTTGACCATGGAACGGGCAACCACGTCGCGGCCGGCCAGGTCTTTGGCGTTCGGCGCGTAACGCTCCATGAAGCGCTCGCCGTGGGCGTTGATCAGGTAGCCACCCTCACCGCGGCAACCTTCGGTGACCAGTACACCGGCGCCGGCGATGCCGGTCGGGTGGAACTGCCACATCTCGATGTCCTGCACCGGCACGCCGGCACGCAGGGCCATGCCGATACCGTCGCCGGTATTGATCAGGGCGTTGGTGGTGGAGGCGTAGATACGGCCGGCACCGCCAGTGGCCAGTACGGTGGCCTTGGACTTGATGTACATGGTTTCGCCGGTTTCGATGCAGATCGCGATCACACCGACGAAAGCGCCGTCCTGGTTCTTCACCAGGTCAACGGCGTAGTACTCGTTGAGGAAGGTGGTGCCTGCCTTCAGGTTGCCCTGGTACAGGGTGTGCAGCAGCGCGTGACCGGTACGGTCGGAGGCAGCGCAGGTACGGGCAGCCTGGCCACCCTTGCCGAAGTCCTTGGACTGGCCACCGAACGGACGCTGATAGATGCGACCGGTTTCGGTACGGGAGAACGGCAGGCCCATGTGGTCCAGCTCGAAGACCGCGGCCGGGCCTTCCTGACACATGTACTCGATAGCGTCCTGGTCACCGATGTAGTCGGAGCCCTTGACGGTATCGTACATGTGCCAGCGCCAGTCGTCGTTCGGGTCGGCCGAAGCGATGGCGCAGGTGATGCCGCCCTGGGCGGAAACGGTGTGCGAACGGGTCGGGAAGACCTTGGTGACCACGGCGGTCTTGTGGCCGCCTTGAGCCAGTTGCAGCGCTGCGCGCATGCCTGCCCCGCCGCCACCGATGATGATGGCGTCGAAGGAAATGGTTGGAATGTTAGCCATGAATCAGATACCCCAGAGAATCTGCACACCCCAGACGAAGTAAGCGAACATCGCAACGCCGCATACCGCCTGGAACAGGAAACGAATCGCAGTCGCCGACTTGCCGAACGACATCGGCGTCAGGTAGTCGGTGGCAATGGTCCACATGCCGACCCAGGCGTGAGCGCCCAGGGCAACCAGGGCCAGCAGACTGAAGATACGCATCGCGTTGTTGGAGAACAGACCGTGCCACTGGGCGTAGTCGATGCCCGGGTGGGCGGCGAGGTAGCCGATCAGGAAGATGAAGTAAGCCGCGAGAACGACCGCCGAGACGCGCTGCGCCATCCAGTCATAGAGGCCCGAACGCGACAGGTTCGTGACATTAGTTACCATACCCAAACTCCCGCCAGAACGATCAGCACCACGGAGATGACGATCACGATTTTCGAGCCCAGCTTGCCGCCTTCCAGCGTCTCACCGACACCCATGTCCATGATCAGGTGGCGCACACCTGCCACGAGGTGGTACAGCAGGCCGGACAGCAGGCCCCAGGTCACCAGTTTGGCCAGCGGGCTGGTCAGACACGCCTTCACCTCGGCAAAGCCTTCCTCGGAACCCAGCGACTTGCCCAATGCGTAAAGCATGATGGCAAGGCCGAGGAACAGGATGACGCCGGAGATACGGTGAAGAATGGACGTGTACGCGGTGATCGGGAGTTTGATGGTCCTTAGGTCTAGGTTTACAGGTCGTTGGCTTTTCACGGCTTTTTTCACACTGAAGAGCCCCTAGCTAACAGGGCAAAGTTGTTGGTAAGTGTACTGGTCAGGTACCCACCACCCAGGAGAGCGACGACACCCAGCAGGACGGGCTGGAAAGCCCCTGGGAGTCGGCTGCCGAGTATAGACAGTTAGGCTGCTCATGACAACGTGAGGGGCTCGCCCAAATAGCGCATTGCCTTTAATGAACAAAAGGCGTAAACGGGCGAGAATTTCGTGAAAAACCAGGCCTTAGAGGGCGTTTCAACCAGCCTTTAGGCAAATTGACATTCGAATTTATCCCTCTATAGTGGTGCGGGCCCTGCGTGGGGGGTCTGTCTGATGATTTCAAGCATTAATAGGAGGCCACATGGCTGACAAAAAAGCGCAGTTGATCATCGAGGGCGCTGCCCCCGTCGAGCTGCCCATTTTAACCGGCACCGTTGGTCCCGATGTTATCGACGTCCGCGGGTTGGGGGCATCCGGCCACTTCACCTTCGACCCCGGCTTCATGGCGACCGCCTCGTGCGAGTCGAAGATCACCTACATCGACGGCGACAAGGGTGTCCTGCTGCACCGCGGCTACCCGATCGAACAGCTCGCCGAGCAATCGGACTACCTCGAGACCTGCTACCTGCTGCTCAACGGCGAACTGCCCAATGCCGAGCAGAAGGCCCAGTTCGTCAGCACCGTGAAGAACCACACCATGGTTCACGAGCAGTTGAAGTCGTTCTTCAACGGCTTCCGTCGCGACGCTCACCCCATGGCGGTGATGTGCGGCGTGGTCGGCGCCCTGTCGGCGTTCTATCACGACTCGCTGGACATCAATAACCCGCAGCACCGCGAGATCTCCGCCGTGCGCCTGGTCGCGAAAATGCCGACCCTGGCGGCGATGGTCTACAAGTACTCCATGGGCCAGCCCATGATGTACCCGCGCAACGACCTGTCGTACGCGGAAAACTTCCTGCACATGATGTTCAACACCCCGTGCGAGATCAAACCGATCAGCCCGGTGCTGGCCAAGGCGATGGACCGGATCTTCATCCTCCACGCCGACCACGAGCAGAACGCCTCCACCTCCACCGTGCGCCTGGCGGGCTCCTCGGGTGCCAACCCGTTCGCCTGTATCGCCGCCGGCATCGCCGCGCTGTGGGGCCCTGCCCACGGCGGCGCGAACGAAGCCGTGCTGACCATGCTCGATGAAATCGGCGATGTCTCGAACATCGACAAGTTCATCGCCAAGGCCAAGGACAAGAACGACCCGTTCAAGCTCATGGGCTTCGGTCACCGCGTGTACAAGAACCGCGACCCGCGCGCCACCGTGATGAAGAAGACCTGCGACGAAGTGCTCGGCGAGCTGGGCATCAAGAACGACCCGCAGCTGGAACTGGCCATGCGCCTGGAAGAGATCGCCCTCACCGATCCGTACTTCGTCGAGCGCTCGCTGTACCCGAACGTCGACTTCTACTCGGGCATCATTCTCAAGGCCATCGGCATCCCGACCAGCATGTTCACCGTGATCTTCGCCCTGGCACGTACCGTGGGCTGGATCTCGCACTGGAAGGAAATGCTCTCCGGCCCGTACAAGATCGGCCGTCCGCGCCAGCTGTACACCGGTCACGAGCAGCGCGACATCGTTGCGCTGAAAGACCGCAAGTAAGCCTGCCGGCCGAACGCAAGAAGGCTGCCCTCGGGCAGCCTTTTTTGTTCCGATCTGCCCAACCCCCTTGTAGGAGCGGCCTTGTGTCGCGAAAAGGGCGCGCAGCGCCCTCAGGGTCTTGGCAGCCGTGGAGATTGTCGGGGCCCGCGCAGACCAGCGCCGACAGGGCGCAAGCTAGCCTTCAGTGCTTCTCGGCACGCTCTTTCAACCCCTTGAGGGTATTGAACGGCGCATCCACCACGAACTTGTTGGCCAGCCACGACGGCACGCTACCACCCGGCTCGGTGTGCACCTGGTAGGTCACCTCAGTGCTGTCGCCCTTGGGCACCAGCTTCCAGAAGCCCTCCACCTGGGCGACACGCACGAAACCCTTCTCTTCCGGCAGATACGTCGGCTGCTCCTGAAGCTTGCGGGTCAGGCTGCCATCGGCTTCCTGGACCGTGGTCACATGCAGGATCGAATCCCGCGGCGTCACCGGCCAGGGCGTGTTGAACTGGGTGTAGGTCCAGCTCTGCTCGCCCTCGGTCTTGAGCAATTTCTGAGTCTTGCACTCATGAATCCAGGCGCAGGCGCCCACCACGTCCTCCTGCAACGCCTTGACCTTGGCCAACGGCGCCTTGATCACGGTCACACCGCGATAAGCCTTGTACTTGGAGCCCGCCACTTCGCTGAGGGAGACCTTGATGCCCTCCTCGTCCTTGGCCACCTGCCAGTTCTCGGCCCAGGCCGCCGGCGCCAGCACCACTCCCATGCCACACAGCAGGGCAATACGCTTGATCGATCTCATCATGTTGTTCCTTGTTGTCGAAGATCCAACCTGTCACGCCGCCGTCACCTGCTCCAGCCACCCGATGATGCGGATGGCCTCGTCGCGATCGCTGCCACAGATGTCCACTTGCGCCTTGAAGCCGCCACACACCGGCGGCCGCTCGGGCTTGCCGAACAGCGCACAGAGGTTATCGACATTCAGGTGCAGGCAACGTTCGCCGGCCGGCTTGCCCTGGGGCATGCCTGGAATCGGCGAACTGATGGACGGGGCGATGCAGCAGGCACCACAACCCTCGCGGCATTTCATGACAACAGGACTCCCAGGAGCAAAGCGGGACGAACGTCCCTGGATACTAACCGCTCAAACACACGTTTGAAATTACCGGACGGATGAAATCGCGCGTGACCCAATAGTCAGTTGCGAAATTCGAAATCGATGGCCGCCCCTTCCACTTCGCGGCGGCTGTCGTTGCGCAGTTGCAACTGCATTTCGTTGCTGATCAGCCGACCATTGAGCTGGAAGGGGCTGCTGTCGGATTCAGGCTTGGTGGGAAACATCGAGGGCAGCAAGGGCTTGCGTACCACCGGCGTATCCCCCAGGTCCGGCTCGAGATGCCTGACCAGCTCGCTGGGCAGGCTCAAGTCGACCTTGGCCTTGGGCAGCGGCTTGGCGAGCGCCTTGCTGACCGGTTTAGCCTTGGGCTTTGGCTTGGACTTGGGTTTAGCCTTGGCCTGAGGCTTTGCCGCCACCTTGGGCTTGGCGCTCGCCTTGGGCTTGGCAGGCGCCTTGGCGGCAGCCTTGCCTTGGGCACTCCGAGCCTTGGCCACGGGCTCGGCGGCCTGGGCCGCGGCACTGGGCAACCAGGGCAAGGCGAGACACAGGGCGAGGACGAGGGGACGAAGCGCGTTCATGAGTACCGGGGGCAACCTTTAAAACGCGTATGCTCCCTGTTCCCCGCGCATCTGACAAGCCTACAAAAGTGAGAGCGACATCTCCTGGCACAATTGCCGGGCCAGCAGGCCCAGCGTGATCACCGCGCGCTCGGCCTCCTTGTTCCAGGGAATGGCGCAATTGAGCCGGATACAGTGGTTGAATTGCTCGGTATTGCTGAAGATCAGCCCTGGGGCGATGCTGATGCCCTGCTCCAGCGCCCGCACGTGCAAGTCCTGGGTGTTGACGCGCCCCGGCAGGCTCACCCAGAGAATGAACCCGCCGGTGGGCCGGGTCATCTGCGTGCCTTCGGGGAAGTGCTGCTGCACGGCCAGCTGGTAGGCGCTGAGGTTCTTGCGGTATTCCTGGCGGATGTAGCGCAGGTGGCGGTCATAGCCACCGTTCTCCAGGTAGGCCGCCACCCCCATTTGCGTCACGCTGCACGCCGAGTGGGTAGTGAAAGTCTGCAGGCGCTGGATCTCGTCCTGGTAGCGCCCGGCGATCATCCAGCCGACGCGCACGCCCGGCGACAAGGTCTTGGAAAAGCTCGAGCAGTAGATCACCCGGTCGAGGCGATCGAACGCCTTGAGCGCCTTGGTACGCCCTTGCTCGAACATCAGCTCGCCATAGATGTCGTCCTCGACGATCTGGATATCGAAGTCCGAGGCCAGGCGCAGCAATTGCTTCTGCCGCTCCTCCGGCATGGTTCCGCCCAGCGGGTTGCTCAAGCGCGGCGTCAACACCAGGGCCTTGATCGACCACTGGTTGGCCGCCAGCTGCAAGGCTTCAAGGCTGATCCCGGTGGCCGGATCGCTGGGGATTTCGATGACCTTCAGGCCCAGCAGGTCCGCCAGCTGCAGCAACCCATAGTAGGTCGGCGATTCGGCGGCGATCAGATCCCCGGGGCGGGTCAGCACCCGCAACGACATTTGCAGGGCATCGACACAACCGTGGGTCACCACCACTTCGCGCGGATCGACCAGGACCCCGGCGTCGCGCATGCGAATGGCGATCTGCCGACGCAGCGGCTCGAACCCTGGGCTGAACATATAGCTGAAGGCGCGCGGGCTGTGGAAACGGGTGACCTTGGCCAGTTGCTGGTGCAGCGCGCGCACCGGCAGGTAGTCGACATGCGGCACCGCCGCGCCGAACGGGAACACGCCGTCACGGCGCGCCTCGACCAGCACCTGCTGGATGATGCTGGCACGGGTGACCAGGCCAGGCCGTTCGACGCGGGCGATGTCCGGGGTTTGCGCGGTCAGGGCGGGGGTCTGGTGCACGTAATAGCCCGACTGCGGCCGGGCGCGGATCAGGCCCTGGTCTTCGAGGTTGGCGTACGCCTGCAGCACGGTGGCGTGGCTGACATTGAGCTGGGCGCTCATCTTGCGTACCGAAGGCACGCGCTCGCCGGGCTGATAGACACCACGCCGGATATCGTCGGCCAGTTGCTGGGCGATGCGCTGGTACAACAGCAGGTTGGTCATGGCGTTGTCTCGAAGCACGGACGGGATCGTTGTTCTTGTGCGGCTCACTGCCGGAGCCAGAATACCGTAACAGTTGCAAAGTGTACTGGGACAGATCGCAGGATAGTCAAGATTACAGTTACGTAACAGAGGGAATCTGCACGGCAGGACCGGCGTGCCGACGAACGATCGCCATCGCGGCGATTGTCGACCCGCGCAGCAAAACCACCCTGGCTGAGCTGGGCAACGTACTCGATCAATTGCCGGATCGACTCGACCCGGCTGCGATTGACCAGCCACAGCCTGAACAACTCGACCAGCAGCGCCGAGGCCAGCATCACCAGCACGGCCAGCCACAAGGTACGCTCGGCGCTGCCATTGATCTGCGCGGAGCGGCCACCGGCATTGGTGCGCAACTGCTCGACCAGCACGCACAAACAACGGACGAAAAAAAGCCCGCCAGTGTGAGAGCGGGCCAAGGACCTACGAAGATTCTTCTAGCGACCAACTAGCTTCCACGGTAGGTCGAGTAACTGTAAGGCGAGATCAGCAATGGCACGTGGTAGTGCTCCTGCTGCTCGTCGATGCCAAAGCGCAGCACGACCACGTCGAGGAACGCGGCGTCCGGCAGCTTCACGCCCTTGGCGCGGTAGTAGTCACCGGCACTGAACTGCAACTGATAGACGCCGGTCCGGTAATCGTCGCCTTGCAGCAGCGGCGCGTCGACGCGGCCATCGCTGTTGGTCAGTGCGCTGTTCAGCAGCTCCAGCTGCTGGCCCTCTACGCGATACAGCTCGACCTTGATCGAGCTGCCCGGGCAGCCATGCGCGGCGTCCAGTACGTGTGTGGTCAAACGTCCCATTTGCTTGTCGCCTCTTGTCGTATGCGTGGGCAAAAAATACACGGCAATCACCGGGCACAGGGCCTGCGGCGTGCGGGAATGAAGCCATTAAGACAGTTTACCGACAAATTGTACACAATTTTTTATCCGCTTCCGGGGCAACCTTCGCAAAGACTCCGCCAGTCGCAAAGACACGGCCCATGCATACGCCAACACCATTAGCTGACCAAGCAGGCAGGTTTCTTGCAAGGTTTTTTGCGCCGACAAATGGGCAGAAATGCGGAAAAACAGGCTTACAAAAGATTTAAGAACTTGTATACAATCACTCCATCCGGTGGTGCGACACCCTGACGCGGCCCGCCCACCCCCCGCACTAAACGTACAAGAAGGAAGACTGCAGTGAGCGCTGACTACCCTCGCGACCTGATCGGTTACGGCAACAACCCACCTCATCCGCAATGGCCGGGGAATGCCCGCATTGCACTGTCCTTCGTGCTCAACTACGAAGAAGGTGGCGAGCGCAACATCCTGCACGGCGACAAGGAGTCCGAAGCGTTCCTTTCCGAAATGGTCGCCGCCCAGCCGCTGCAGGGCGCGCGCAACATGAGCATGGAGTCGCTCTACGAATACGGCAGCCGCGCCGGCGTCTGGCGCCTGCTCAAGCTGTTCAAGGACAGCGGCGTGCCGCTGACCGTGTTCGCCGTGGCCATGGCCGCCCAGCGCCATCCCGACGTGATTCGCGCGATGGTCGAGGCCGGCCACGAAATCTGCAGCCACGGCTACCGCTGGATCGACTACCAGTACATGGACGAGGCCCAGGAACGCGAGCACATGCTCGAAGCCATCCGCATCCTCACCGAGCTCACCGGCGAGCGCCCGCAAGGCTGGTACACCGGCCGCACCGGCCCGAACACCCGGCGCCTGGTGATGGAGGAAGGCGGCTTCCTCTACGACAGCGACACCTACGACGACGACCTGCCCTACTGGGAGCCGAACAACCCCACCGGCAAGCCGCACCTGGTGATCCCCTACACCCTGGACACCAACGACATGCGCTTCACCCAGGTGCAGGGCTTCAACTGCGGCGAACAGTTCTTCCAGTACCTCAAGGATGCTTTCGACGTGCTTTACGCCGAAGGCGCCGAAGCGCCGAAGATGCTCTCGATCGGCCTGCACTGCCGCCTGGTCGGCCGCCCGGCGCGCCTGGCCGCGCTCAAGCGTTTCGTCGACTACGCCAAGAGCCACGAGCAGGTCTGGTTCGCCCGTCGCGTGGACATCGCCCGCCACTGGCACGCCACCCATCCGTACAAGAAAGAGAACGCCTGATGACCGCCTTCACTACCCTCACCCCCTCCACCCTGGACCGCGCCGCCTTCGTCGAGGCCTTCGCCGACATCTACGAGCACTCGCCGTGGGTCGCCGAAAAAGCCTACGACCTCGGCCAGCTGGGTGAACTGGACGAGATCGAGGCGCTGCACCAGCGCATGAGCGACATTCTGCTGAGCGCCAAGCACGCCGACCAGCTGGCGCTGATCAACGCCCACCCGGACCTCGCCGGCAAGGCCGCGATCCAGGGCGAGCTGACCGAATCGAGCACCAACGAACAGGCCGGCGCCGGTATCCACCAGTGCAGCGCCGAGGAGTTCGCCCGTTTCACCGAACTGAACGACGCCTACAAGGCCAAGTTCCAGTTCCCGTTCATCATGGCGGTCAAGGGCAGCAACCGGCACCAGATCCTCGCCGCCTTCGAAAACCGCATCCACAACGACCCGGATGCCGAGTTCAAGGAAGCCCTGGCGCAGATCAACCTGATCGCCCTGTTCCGCCTGCTGCAGCTGTAAGGCACAGGCTGCGCCCTGGCCCGAGTGCGTGACGCGTCCGCACCCAGGGCCCCGGCCAGCCAGGCCACCAACATCCAGAACAACGAATAGAAGAGATAACCGCATGCGCACCCTGATGATCGAACCCCTGAGCAAAGAAGCCTTCGCCCCCTTCGGTGACGTGATCGAAACCGATGGCAGCGACCACTTCATGATCAACAACGGTTCGACCATGCGCTTCCACAAGCTCGCCACGGTCGAGACCGCCGAGCCCGAGGACAAGGCGATCATCAGCATCTTCCGCGCCGATGCGCTGGACATGCCGCTGACCGTACGCATGCTGGAACGCCATCCGCTGGGCAGCCAGGCTTTCATCCCGCTGCTCGGCAACCCCTTTCTGATCGTGGTCGCGCCCGTTGGCGATGCACCTGTATCAGGCTTGGTCCGCGCCTTCCGCAGTAATGGCAGGCAGGGCATTAATTACCATCGCGGCGTCTGGCACCACCCGGTGCTGACGATCGAAAAGCGGGATGACTTCCTGGTGGTTGATCGCAGTGGTTCCGGCAACAACTGCGATGAGCATTACTTCCCCGAGGAACAGATGTTGATCCTCAATCCCCACCAATAAGAAAGGGTCGGTCATCGAACAGGTGACTGGCGAGAGGTAAATACTGTGGAAGCACACCTTCACGAATGGCTGAACCTGAGCATTCGCTGGGTTCACATGATCACCGGCGTGGCCTGGATCGGTGCATCGTTCTACTTTGTCTGGCTGGAGAACCACCTGAACCGCAGCAACCCGCGCGATGGGTTGTCGGGCGACCTCTGGGCCATCCACGGTGGCGGCATCTACCACCTGGAAAAATACAAGCTGGCACCGCCGAAAATGCCCGAGAACCTGCACTGGTTCAAATGGGAAGCCTACTTCACCTGGATGTCCGGGATCGCCTTGCTGTGCGTGGTGTTCTACTGGAACCCGACGCTGTACCTGCTGGCCCCGGGCAGCACCCTGAGCGGTGCCGAGGGCGTGGCCATCGGTATCGGCTCGCTGATCGCCGGCTGGTTCATCTACGACTTCCTCTGCGACTCGCCCCTGGGCAAGAAGCCGGCCCTGCTCGGCGCCGTGCTGTTCGTGCTGATCATCGCCGCCTGCTGGGGCTTCAGCCTGGTGTTCAGCGGCCGTGGCGCCTACCTGCACACCGGCGCGATCATCGGCACCATCATGGTGGGCAACGTGTTCCGCATCATCATGCCGGCCCAGCGCCAGTTGGTGGCGGCCATCGAGAACAACCAGACCCCCGACCCGGTGCTGCCGGCCAAGGGCCTGCTGCGTTCGCGCCACAACAACTACTTCACCCTGCCGGTGCTGTTCATCATGATCAGCAACCACTTCCCGAGCACCTACGGCAGCCAGTACAACTGGCTGATCCTGGCCGGGATCGCGGTGGCCGCGGTGTTGATCCGTCACTACTTCAACACCCGCCACGACAGCAACAAGTACGCCTGGACCCTGCCTGTGGGCGCCCTGGCGATGATCTGCCTGGCCTACGTGACCGGCCCCAAGCCGCTGCCGAGCGCTCCTGAGCAGGCCGCCGCCAAGGTCGAGTACCAGCCGCTGCCGGCCACCGCCGTCGGTGGCAAGACTGCCGCCGAGCTGCGCGCCGAGGAGGCCGCCAAGCCTGCCCAGGTGCCTGCCGAGCAACCGGCCCAGGCCAGTGCCCAGGCCGCCACCGGCGGCTTCGGCAAGATCCACGACGTCATCCAGGAACGCTGCACCGTGTGCCACTCGGCCAAGCCGACCAGCCCGCTGTTCAGCGCCGCCCCGGCCGGCGTGATGTTCGACACCCCGCAGCAGATCCAGGCCCAGGCCGCGCGCATCCAGGCGCAGGCCGTGGCCAGCCAGATCATGCCGCTGGGCAACATCACCCAGATGACCGTCGAGGAACGCAAACTGGTCGGCGACTGGATCGCCAAAGGCGCGCAGGTCAACTAAAAAGCAGCCGCAAGCTGCAAGCTTCAAGCCTCAAGCTGTAAGTCGTCAGGCAACAAGCAAGCATCGAGCCTCAGGCTTCGAGCGGAAACCACAAGCTTCTACTTGAAGCTTGCCGCTTGAAGCTTGTGGCTTGGATCCGAGAATAAAAACAAAACTCGAGGTGCTGCATGTCCGAATCACCCAAGGCGTACATCCCCGTTGCGCCGCCACGACAGCCCCTGCCCCTGTTCCAGCTGATCCTGGTGGGTCTGCAACACGTGCTGCTGATGTACGGGGGCGCCATCGCCGTGCCCCTGATCATCGGCCAGGCCGCCGGCCTGTCCCGCGAGGAAGTCGCCTTCCTGATCAACGCCGACCTGCTGGTCGCCGGCGTTGCCACCATCATCCAATCCTTCGGTATCGGCCCGGTCGGCATTCGCATGCCGGTCATGATGGGCGCCAGCTTCGCCGCGGTCGGCAGCATGGTGGCCATGGCCGGCATGCCCGGCGTCGGCCTGCAGGGGATCTTCGGCGCGACCATCGCCGCCGGCTTCTTCGGCATGCTGATCGCGCCGTTCATGTCCAAGGTCGTGCGCTTCTTCCCGCCGCTGGTGACCGGCACGGTCATCACCTCCATCGGCCTGTCGCTGTTCCCGGTGGCGGTCAACTGGGCCGGCGGCGGGCAACAGGCCACGGCCTTCGGCGCGCCGATCTACCTGATGGTCGCCGGCCTGGTGCTGGCGGTGATCCTGCTGATCAACCGCTTCATGCGTGGTTTCTGGGTCAACGTCTCGGTGCTGGTGGGCATGGGCCTGGGCTACATCCTCGCCGGCTCCATCGGCATGGTCGACCTGTCGGGCCTGGACCAGGCGCCGTGGCTGCAGGTGGTCACCCCGCTGCACTTCGGCATGCCGACCTTCAGCCTGGCGCCGATCCTGTCGATGTGCCTGGTGGTGGTGATCATCTTCGTCGAGTCCACCGGCATGTTCCTCGCCCTGGGCAAGGTGACCGACCGTGAAGTGACCCCGGGGATGCTGCGCCGCGGCTTGCTGTGCGACGCCGGCGCCTCGTTCATCGCCGGTTTCTTCAACACCTTCACCCACTCCTCGTTCGCCCAGAACATCGGCCTGGTGCAGATGACCGGGGTGCGCTGCCGCTACGTCACGGTGATGGCCGGGGCGCTGCTGATCCTGCTCAGCCTGCTGCCCAAGGCGGCATTCTTGATCGCCTCGATCCCGCCTGCGGTACTGGGCGGCGCGTCCATCGCCATGTTCGGCATGGTCACCGCCACCGGGATCAAGATCCTCCAGGAGGCGGACATCGCCGACCGTCGCAACCAGCTGCTGGTGGCGGTGAGCGTCGGTTTCGGCCTGATCCCGGTGGTGCGCCCGGAGTTCTTCGCGCAGATGCCGCAGTGGATGGAACCGATCACCCACAGCGGTATCGCCATGGCCACCCTCAGCGCTCTGGTGCTGAACCTGTTGTTCAACATCCTCGGCGGCGCCGAGCGCGCCGCGCACAACGACGCCTGTCATCAGCATTGAGTGACCAGGGGCGGCGCCTCGCCGGCCGCCCCGCTCCACCCCTGTCGTAACGCACTACCGTCGGCCCGCCGGAATGGGCCGCCCGGGGCGCCTGCGCGCCAAAAAAGCCCAAACAAAAACAATAAGTCCGGGAATCACAACATGAAGCGCATCACCTCGTCCGTTTTGCTCGGCAGCACCTTGCTGGCCACCCTCCCCGCCCACGCCGGCGAATGGCTGCAGTGGCACGGCGAAAGCCTGACCTACCTGTATGGCAAGGACTTCAAGGTCAACCCTTCGATCCAGCAGACGATCACCTTCGAGCACGCCAACAAATGGAAGTACGGCGATACCTTCCTGTTCGTCGACAAGATCTTCTACAACGGCAAGGCCGACCCTGGCAAAGGCGTGACCACCTACTACGGCGAGTTCAGCCCGCGCCTGTCGTTCGGCAAGATCCTCGATCGCAACCTGGCCTTCGGCCCGATCAAGGATGTGCTGCTGGCCATGACCTACGAACGTGGCGAGGGCGACAACGAGGCCTACCTGATCGGCCCCGGCTTCGACCTGAACGTACCCGGCTTCAACTACTTCACCCTGAACTTCTACGTGCGCAACACCGAAGGCAGCCGCCCCGGCGACAACGTCTGGCAGATCACCCCGGCCTGGTCGTACACCATCCCGGTGGGCAAGTCCGACATTCTGATCGACGGTTACATCGATTGGGTGGTGGACAACGACCAGACCCGCCGCGGCACCTACCACGCCAACCTGCAGTTCAACCCACAGGTCAAGTACGACCTGGGCAAGGCCTTGAACCTGGGCGCCAAGCAGCTCTACGTGGGCTTTGAGTACAGCTACTGGAAGGACAAGTACGGCATCGACAGCCGCGGCAACCTGGACAGCAACCAGAGTGTCGCCAGTGCCCTGGTGAAGGTGCATTTCTAACCCGACGGGCGCTCGCCCAACCCTGTGACACCGTGCTCCGGGACGGAGCACTTGAGGCCCAGCGCGCAAGTGAGTAATCTGCGCGCCCCCTCGATCGGGGCAGGAAGGATCCTGCCCGCGTTTGCTGACCGCCAAGTCAATGATTCCGGGCGGTTGGCCGACGTGTTGCCAGCGTGAAATACCCATTTCATCCGTTCAGAAAGACGTCGAGCAGGATGGTTGTGCCCAACGTGGAAAAGTTGGCGCAGCTCTTGCCAAACAGCTGTGGCCAATCGAAAAAAGCTGACCCAAAAGACAAGAACAGCGCCCGAGCGCTGACAACAGATCCAACTCAAGGGAGCGACACTCGCAATGCGTACCATCAACAGCCTGATCCTCGCCGGCGGCCTGCTGGCCTGCGGCGCCAGCCAAGCCGGCGACCTGCTGCAATGGCAGAACAACAGCCTGACCTACCTGTGGGGCAAGAACTTCAAGGTCAACCCCGAAACCCAGCAGACTGTCACCTTCGAGCACGCCGATGCATGGAAGTACGGCGACAACTTCTTCTTCTTCGACAAGATCTTCTACCAGGGCAAGAAAGACGCCAGCAACGGCCCCAACACCTACTACGGCGAGTTCAGCCCGCGCCTGTCGTTCGGCAAGAT
Organism: Pseudomonas muyukensis; assembly: GCF_019139535.1. NCBI lineage: Bacteria > Pseudomonadati > Pseudomonadota > Gammaproteobacteria > Pseudomonadales > Pseudomonadaceae > Pseudomonas > Pseudomonas muyukensis. The sequence continues at coordinate 4,438,329 of NZ_CP077073.1, forward strand.
CTTCGACCAGAAGCTCGAGTTCGGCCCAGTGAAGGACGTGTTGCTGGCGATGACCTACGAGTTTGGCGAGGGTGACACCGAGTCGTACCTGATCGGCCCCGGCTTCGACCTGGCGATCCCTGGCTTCGACTACTTCCAGCTGAACTTCTACCAGCGCACCACTGACGGCAGCCGTCCGGGCGACAACGTCTGGCAGATCACCCCGGTGTGGTCCTACACCCTCCCGGTGGGCTCCTCCGACATTCTCATCGATGGCTTCATGGACTGGGTGGTGGACAACGACGAGAACCGTCGCGGCACCTATCAGGCGAACCTGCACTTCAACCCACAGGTCAAGTACGACCTGGGCAAGGCCTTGCACCTGGGCGAGAAGCAGTTGTACGTGGGTATCGAGTACGACTACTGGAAGAACAAGTACGGCATCAAGGACAGCGATGCCTTCACCACCGATCAGAACACCATGAGCTTCCTGGTGAAGGTGCACTTCTGATCTGATGCATAACCTGTAGCAGCGACCTTGCGTCGCGAAGGGCCGCGCAGCGGCCCTGGCGATTTTGCATGATGCCGAGATCCTGGGGCCGCTGCGCGGCCCTTTCGCGACGCAAGGCCGCTCCTACGGGCGATCCGGGAAAAGCCCCGGCCAGGCGCTTCAGTTGGCCTGTTTTACCGCCCGCCACAACTTGCTCGCCACAGCTACCACCGCCAGCACCACAGCCCCGGCAATCACCCCCGCCACACCATTGAGCAGCGCCCCGGTCAACGCCCCACCCCGGCCTTCGCTGAACGCCTCGATAGCGTGATGCAACGGCGCGATGCCATGCACCAGGATGCCGCCACCGACCAGGAACATCGCCGCGGTGCCGATCACCGACAGGCTCTTCATCATGTACGGCGCCGCGCGCAGGATGCCGTTACCCACGGCGCGGGCCAGGCTCGACGCCTTCTGCGTCATCCACAGCCCCAGGTCGTCGAGCTTGACGATACCGGCCACCAGGCCGTAGACCCCCAGGGTCATGACGATGGCGATGCCCGACAGCACGATGATCTGCTGGCTCAGCGGCGCATCGGCCACGGTGCCCAGGGTGATGGCGATGATCTCGGCAGAGAGGATGAAGTCGGTGCGCACCGCGCCCTTGATCTTGCTTTCCTCATAAGCCACCAGGTCGACATTGGCATCGGCCACCGCCTCCTTGCGCGCCTCATGCTCAGCCTGGTCCTGCGCCTTGCTGTGCAGGAACTTGTGCGCCAGTTTCTCGAAGCCCTCGAAGCACAGGTAGGCGCCACCGAGCATCAGCAGCGGGGTCACCGCCCAAGGGATGAACGCGCTGATCAACAGCGCCGCCGGCACCAGGATCGCCTTGTTCAGCAGCGAGCCCTTGGCCACCGCCCAGACCACCGGGATCTCCCGCTCGGCGCGCACGCCGGTGACCTGCTGGGCGTTGAGCGCCAGGTCGTCGCCCAGCACCCCGGCGGTCTTCTTCGCCGCGACCTTGGTCATCAGCGAGACATCGTCGAGCACCGTGGCGATGTCGTCGATCAATACCAGTAGACTGCTTCCTGCCATGTTTGCCTGTTTCCAGTGGGTTGAATGCTGCGGATTCTAGCCGAAAGTCGCTGCCTTGAGCGTCCGTCGGAGCGGGTGCTACCATGCCGGACCCTTCTTGCAAGGGGCCAGACACGAGGAAGATCCCCGACAATGAGCACCATTCGCGAGCGCAACAAGGAACTGATCCTGCGCGCGGCCAGTGAAGAATTCGCCGACAAGGGCTTCGCCGCCACCAAGACCAGCGATATCGCGGCCAAGGCCGGCTTGCCCAAGCCGAACGTCTATTACTATTTCAAGTCGAAGGAAAACCTCTACCGCGAGGTGCTGGAGAGCATCATCGCGCCGATCATGCAGGCGTCGACGCCGTTCAACGCCGACGGTGATCCGCAAGAGGTGTTGAGCGCCTACATTCGCTCGAAGGTGCGCATCTCCCGCGACCTGCCGCATGCCTCCAAGGTGTTCGCCAGCGAGATCATGCACGGCGCGCCGCACCTGTCGCCGCGCCAGGTCGAGCAGCTCAACGAGCAGGCCCGGCACAACATCGAATGCATCCAGCGCTGGCTCGAACGCGGGCAGATCGCCAATGTCGACCCGCACCACCTGATGTTCAGCATCTGGGCGGCGACCCAGACCTACGCCGATTTCGACTGGCAGATTGCCGTGGTGACCGGCAAGGCCAAGCTGGACGACAGCGACTACGACGCGGCGGCCGAGACCATCATCCGCCTGGTGCTCAAGGGCTGCGAGCCTGAGGCCGCCTGACAGGCCAACGGGGCTGCTTTGCAGCCCATCGCGACACAAGGCCGCTCCTACAGAGGTTACGCATTTCCCTGTAGGAGCGGCCTTGTGTCGCGATGGGCCGCAGAGCGGCCCCAAAATGACGAGCCTTACGCAGCAACCCCCGCATCCGCCGTCAGCCCCACCTCTTCGATCGCACTGATCGCGCACTGCTCGTCGATATCCGACGTATCCCCACTGATCCCCACCGCGCCCAGCACCTTGCCCTGCTGATCACGCACCAGCACGCCACCCGGCACCGGCACCACCGACCGTTCGCCAAGGCCGTTCAAGGCGGCATAGAAGGCCGGGCGCTGCTGCGAGTCCAGCGCCAGCAGGCGCGAGCCCTTGCCCAGCGCCACCGCGCCCCAGGCCTTGCCGATGGCCACCTCGGGGCGCAACAGGCTGGCGCCATCCTCGCGCTGCAACGCCAGCAGGTGCCCACCGGCGTCGAGCACCGCCACGGTCAGGGGCGCGGCGTTGATCTTGCGGCCGGCGGCCAGCGCGGCGTTGACCACGCCAACGGCCTGTTTCAGGGTCAATGCGTTCATGAAAAGGTCCTCTTCTTGTTGTGAGAAGCCCTGAGGGCAGTTGAAAACCAATAGACAAGATAGAACACAACAAAGGCACAGTTTGTATACAATTTTTTAATTCATTCTCTCTCAGTGCGACGAAATGCCGCCTTTCCGTGGCATGACCGCTGAGTCAAAGCTGCCGACGAAAATGGATTGACCTTTTGCGCCGAGCATGAATACACTCTGCCGCAACACAAGTTGTATACAATTACAAAATCGATGAGGCACAACCCATGAGCAAAATGAGAGCAATCGATGCAGCCGTTCTGGTCATGCGCCGTGAAGGTGTAGATACCGCGTTCGGCATTCCAGGGGCTGCCATCAACCCGCTGTATTCGGCCCTGAAGAAAGTCGGTGGCATCGATCACGTCCTCGCTCGCCACGTCGAAGGTGCCTCGCACATGGCCGAGGGCTACACCCGCGCCAACCCGGGCAACATCGGCGTGTGCATCGGCACCTCCGGCCCTGCCGGCACCGACATGGTCACCGGCCTGTACAGTGCCTCGGCCGACTCCATCCCGATCCTCTGCATCACCGGCCAAGCCCCGCGTGCGCGCCTGCACAAGGAAGACTTCCAGGCCGTCGACATCACCAGCATCGTCAAGCCGGTGACCAAGTGGGCCACCACCGTGCTGGAGCCGGGCCAGGTGCCCTACGCGTTCCAGAAGGCCTTCTTCGAGATGCGCACTGGCCGCCCAGGCCCGGTGCTGATCGACCTGCCGTTCGACGTGCAGATGGCCGAGATCGAGTTCGACATCGATGCCTACGAGCCGCTGCCCGTGACCAAGCCAGCCGCGACCCGCAAGCAGGCGGAAAAAGCCCTGGCCATGCTCAATGACGCCGAGCGTCCGCTGCTGGTGGCCGGTGGCGGCATCATCAACGCCGACGCCAGCGACAAGTTGGTCGCGTTCGCCGAACTGACCGGCGTGCCGGTGGTACCGACCCTGATGGGCTGGGGCACCCTCCCGGACGACCACGAACTGATGGTCGGCATGGTCGGCCTGCAGACCTCGCACCGCTACGGCAACGCCACGCTGCTCAAATCCGACCTGGTGTTCGGTATCGGCAACCGCTGGGCCAACCGCCACACCGGCTCCGTCGACGTCTACACCGAAGGCCGCCGCTTCATCCACGTCGATATCGAACCGACCCAGATCGGCCGGGTATTCACCCCCGACCTGGGCATCGTCTCCGACGCAGGCGCCGCCCTGGAGGTGTTCCTCGAAGTGGCCCGCGAGTGGAAGGCCGCAGGCAAGCTCAAGTGCCGCAAGGCCTGGCTGGAAGACTGCCAGCAGCGCAAGGCGAGCCTGCAGCGCAAGACCAACTTCGACAACGTGCCGGTCAAGCCGCAGCGCGTGTACCAGGAAATGAACGAGGTGTTCGGCAAGGACACCTGCTACGTCAGCACCATCGGCCTGTCGCAGATCGCCGGCGCGCAGTTCCTCCACGTGTACAAGCCGCGCCACTGGATCAACTGCGGCCAGGCCGGCCCACTGGGTTGGACCATCCCGGCGGCCCTCGGCGTGGTCAAGGCCGACCCGAAGCGCAAGGTGGTCGCGCTGTCCGGTGACTACGACTTCCAGTTCATGATCGAAGAGCTGGCCGTCGGCGCGCAGTTCAACCTGCCGTACGTCCACGTGCTGGTGAACAACGCCTACCTCGGCCTGATCCGCCAGGCCCAGCGTGGTTTCGACATGGATTACTGTGTACAACTGGCGTTCGAGAACATCAACTCGACCGACGCCGCCACCTACGGGGTCGACCACGTCGCCGTGGTCGAAGGCCTGGGCTGCAAGGCCATCCGCGTGTTCGAACCGGCCGAGATCGCCCCTGCCCTGCTCAAGGCGCAGAAGATGGCCGAAGAGTTCCGCGTACCGGTGGTGGTCGAGGTGATCCTCGAGCGCGTCACCAACATTTCCATGGGCACCGAGATCAACGCGGTCAACGAATTCGAAGACCTCGCCCTGGTCGGCAACGACGCGCCAACCGCCATCTCGCTGCTGGACTGATCGCCTGACGCCCCCGGCATGCCCGGGGGCCTTCATCGCAAGGAGACAACCCATGCCTCGCTTCGCTGCCAACTTGTCCATGCTGTTCACCGAACAGGACTTCCTGGCCCGCTTCAAGGCGGCCGCCGACGCCGGTTTCAGCGGTGTCGAATACCTGTTCCCGTACGACTTCGACGCCACCCAGATCAAGCAGCAGCTCGACACCCACGGCCTGACCCAGGTGCTGTTCAACCTTCCTGCGGGCGACTGGTCGAAAGGTGAGCGCGGTATCACCTGCCACCCCGACCGCGTCGAAGAGTTCCGCGCCGGGGTCGACAAGGCCATCGAATACGCCAAGGTGCTGGGCAACACCCAGGTCAACGCCCTGGCCGGCATCCGCCCGCAAGGCCCGGACTGCGCCACCGTGCGCAAGACTTTCGTGGACAACCTGCGCTACGCCGCCGACAAGCTCAAGGCCGCCGGCATCCGCCTGGTCATGGAAATGATCAACACCCGCGACATCCCCGGCTTCTACCTGAACACCACCCAGCAGGCTTTGGAGATCCAGGCCGAGGTAGGCAGCGACAACCTGTTCCTGCAGTACGACATCTACCACATGCAGATCATGGAAGGTGACCTGGCGCGCACCCTGGAAACCCACCTGAAGCTGATCAACCACGTGCAGCTGGCCGATAACCCCGGCCGCCACGAACCAGGCACCGGCGAGATCAACTACCGCTTCCTGTTCGAGCACCTGGACCGCATCGGCTACCAGGGCTGGGTGGGCGCGGAATACAAGCCCAGGACCACCACTGAAGCCGGCCTGGGCTGGCTCAAGACGCACAACGCAATCTAAGGATGCACTCGGTCCCTGTAGGAGCGGCCTTGTGTCGCGATGGGCTGCGCAGCAGCCCCCGGCAATCGCTGAATTGACCGAAATCGTGGGGCCGCTTCGCGCCCCAATCGCGACACAAGGCCGCTCCTACAAGGGCCAGGTCGCCTGCTCATACAAATACAAAGAGGCAGAACTCTCATGGCTAAAATCGGTTTCCTCGGCACCGGCATCATGGGCAAGCCCATGGCCCAGAACCTGCAAAAGGCAGGTCACAGCATCTTCGTTTCCACCCACCACGACGCCGCCCCGGCCGACCTGATCGCCGCTGGCGCCGTGGCCCTGGCCAACCCGAAGGAAGTGGCCCAGGAAGCTGAATTCATCATCGTCATGGTGCCAGACACCCCGCAGGTCGAAGCGGTCCTGTTCGGTGAGAACGGTGTCGTCGAAGGTGTCGGCCCGAACAAGGTGGTGATCGACATGAGCTCGATCTCGCCCACCGCCACCAAGGCCTTCGCCGAGAAGATCAAGGCCACCGGCGCCGCCTACCTGGACGCCCCGGTATCCGGTGGCGAAGTCGGCGCCAAGGCCGGCACCCTGAGCATCATGGTCGGCGGCTGCCCGAAAGCCTTCGAGCGTGCCTTGGCGCTGTTCGAAGCCATGGGCAAGAACATCACCCGCGTCGGCGGCAACGGCGACGGCCAGACCGCCAAGGTGGCCAACCAGATCATCGTCGCCCTGAACATCCAGGCCGTCGGCGAAGCCCTGCTGTTCGCCGCCAAGAACGGCGCGGACCCAGCCAAGGTGCGCGAAGCGCTGATGGGCGGCTTCGCCTCGTCGAAGATCCTCGAAGTGCACGCCGAGCGCATGATCAAGGGCACCTTCGACCCGGGCTTCCGCATCAACCTGCACCAGAAGGACCTGAACCTGGCCCTGCAAGGCGCCAAGGAGCTGGGCATCAACCTGCCCAACACTTCCAACGCCCAGCAAGTGTTCAGCACCTGCGTGGCACTGGGCGGCGGCAACTGGGACCACTCGGCGCTGATCAAGGGCCTGGAGCACATGGCCAACTTCTCGATCCGCGACGACAAGTGATTTGAATCCGGGGGCTGCTGCGCAGCCCTTTCGCGACACAAGGCCGCCCCTACAGGCGGTACGCAATCCCCTGTAGGAGCGGCCTTGTGCCGCGATAGGGGCGCAAAGCGCCCCCAAGATCTCAGATTCAACACCGGTGAACCTGCAACCACAGGCTCACCTGGTGACCCCGAGCAACACCCGCCCCTGGTTCGGCCTGCACGGAGGCAGTTCCAGGGGCGTTTTCGATTCTGCAGAACAACAATAACTGGGAGCCTGCCATGTCGGTCGATCCGCAAAAACTTCTCCGCGAGCTGTTCGACACAGCCATCGCCGCCGCCCACCCGCGCCAGGTCCTCGAACCCCACCTGCCCGCCGACCGTAGCGGCCGGGTCATCGTCATCGGCGCCGGCAAGGCCGCCGCCGCCATGGCCGAAGTGGTCGAGAAGAGCTGGCAGGGCGAGGTCTCGGGCCTGGTCGTGACCCGCTACGGCCACGGCGCCAACTGCCAGAAGATCGAGGTGGTCGAAGCCGCCCACCCGGTCCCCGACGCCGCCGGCCTGGCCGTGGCCAAGCGTGTGCTGGCCCTGGTCAGCAACCTCAGCGAAGACGACCGGGTCATCTTCCTGCTCTCCGGCGGCGGCTCGGCCCTGCTGGCCCTGCCAGCCGAAGGCCTGACCCTGGCCGACAAGCAGCAGATCAACAAGGCGCTGCTCAAGTCCGGCGCCACCATCGGCGAGATGAACTGCGTGCGCAAGCACCTCTCGGCGATCAAGGGCGGCCGCCTGGCCAAGGCCTGCTGGCCGGCCACCGTCTACACCTACGCGATCTCCGACGTGCCCGGCGACCTCGCCACGGTCATCGCCTCCGGCCCCACCGTGGCCGACCCGAGCACCTCGGCCGACGCCCTGGCGATCCTCAAGCGCTACGACATCCAGGCGCCGCAAGCGGTGCTCGACTGGCTGCACAACCCCGCCTCGGAAACCGTCAAGGCCGACGACCCGGCGCTGGCGCGCAGCCACTTCCAGCTGATCGCCCGCCCCCAGCAATCGCTCGAGGCTGCCGCGGTAAAAGCCCGCCAGGCCGGCTTCAGCCCACTGATCCTCGGCGACCTGGAAGGCGAGTCGCGCGAAGTGGCCAAGGTCCATGCCGGCATCGCCCGGCAGATCGTGCTGCACGGCCAGCCGCTCAAGGCGCCTTGCGTGATCCTCTCCGGCGGCGAGACCACCGTCACCGTGCGCGGCAACGGCCGTGGCGGGCGCAACGCCGAGTTTTTGCTCAGCCTCACCGAAAGCCTCAAGGGCCTGCCGGGCGTGCATGCCCTGGCCGGTGATACCGACGGTATCGACGGCTCGGAAGAAAACGCCGGCGCCTTCATGACCCCAAGCAGCTACACCCGCGCCGAAGCCCTGGGCCTGTCGGCCAGCGATGAGCTGGACAACAACAACGGCTATGGCTACTTCGCCGCCCTCGATGCGTTGATCGTCACCGAGCCGACCCGCACCAACGTCAACGATTTCCGCGCCATCCTGATCCTCGAGACTGCCCAATCATGACGCCTGATAAAAAAGTAAAGATCCTCGCCACCCTCGGCCCTGCGATCGAAGGCATCGACGACATCCGCCAACTGGTCGAAGCCGGGGTGAACATCTTCCGCCTCAACTTCAGCCACGGCGAGCACGCCGACCACGCCCTGCGCTACCAGTGGATCCGCGAAGTCGAGCAGCAGCTCAACTACCCGCTGGGCATCCTCATGGACCTGCAAGGGCCGAAGCTGCGCGTGGGCCGCTTCGCCGACGGCAAGGTCCAGCTGCAACGCGGCCAGGCCCTGCGCCTGGACCTGGACAAGACCCCCGGCGACAGCCGCCGGGTCAACCTACCGCACCCAGAGATCATCGCCGCCCTCGAGCCGGGCATGGACCTGCTGCTGGACGACGGCAAGCTGCGCCTGCGGGTCACCGCCAAGCACAGCGACGCGATCGACACCGAAGTGCTCAACGGTGGCGAGCTGTCCGACCGCAAGGGCGTCAACGTGCCGCAAGCGGTGCTCGACCTCTCCCCGCTCACCGAGAAGGACCGCCGCGACCTGGCCTTCGGCCTGGAGCTGGGCGTGGACTGGGTGGCCCTGTCGTTCGTCCAGCGCCCCGAGGACATCACCGAAGCGCGCCAGTTGATCGGTGACCGCGCCTACCTGATGGCCAAGATCGAGAAGCCTTCGGCGGTCGAGCAGTTGCAGGCCATCGCCGAGCTGTCCGACGCGATCATGGTCGCCCGTGGCGACCTGGGCGTGGAGGTGCCGGCCGAGAGCGTGCCGCAGATCCAGAAGCGCATCATCGGCACCTGCCGCCAGCTGGGCAAACCGGTGGTGGTGGCCACCCAGATGCTCGAATCGATGCGCTTCTCGCCGGCCCCGACCCGCGCCGAGGTCACCGACGTGGCCAACGCCGTGGCCGAAGGCGCGGACGCGGTGATGCTGTCGGCCGAGACCGCTTCGGGCGACTACCCGCTGGAAGCGGTGCAGATGATGAGCAAGATCATCCGCCAGGTGGAAAACGGCCCGGACTACCAGGCCCAGCTCGACGTCGGCCGGCCCAAGGCCGAGGCCACGGTGTCGGATGCCATCAGCTGCGCGATCCGCCGCATCAGCGGTATCTTGCCGGTGGCGGTGCTGGTCAACTACAGCGAGTCGGGGGCCTCGACCCTGCGCGCCGCCCGCGAGCGGCCACGGGCGCCGATCCTCAACCTGACGCCGAACCTGAACACCGCGCGGCGCCTGAGCGTGACCTGGGGCGTGCACTCGGTGGTCAACGACCGCCTGCGCCAGGTCGACGAGGTGGTCTCCACCGCATTGGAAATCGCCCAGGCCCAAGGCATGGCCAGCCGCGGCGACACCCTGCTGATCACCGCCGGTGTGCCTTTCGGCAAGCCGGGCTCGACTAACACCTTGCGGATCGAGACCTTGGTCTGAGATCGCCGGGGGCGCTCTGCGCTCCTTTCGCGACACAAGGCCGCTCCTACAGGGATCGCACCCAGGCATGAATACACGATCCCTGTAGGAGCGGCCTTGTGTCGCGATTGCAGGGCGCAGCCCTGCCCATACACCGATGCAAAAGAACTGCGCAAAACCGAGCCCCAAAGAGGCCCACCGCTCCCCCACTCACCGTATCGACTGCCCATGTACACCAAGAATTTCATCAACCCGTGCCCCGACTGGGCCACGGCCTTGCTCAACGGCTTCAGCCAGGTGCTGCTGCTGCGCAACCCGTTGTGCGGCCTGTGCTGCCTGCTGGCGATCCTGCTGACCGCGCCGAACCTGGTCGGCGGCGCCCTGCTCGGGGCCCTGGCCGGCCTGCTCACCGCCCAGCGCCGCGGCTACGAACGCGCCGACCGCCAGGCCGGGCTGTACTGCTACAACGGCGTGCTCATCGGCCTGCTGATCAGCGCCGTGCTGCCCTGGTCGGCGATCCTGCCGCCGCTGATCATCGCCGCCGGCGGCCTGTCGAGCATGCTCACCCACCAGTGGCGCAAGCGCGGCGGCAAGCTGCTGATCGCCTATACCGCGCCCTTCGTGCTGCTCGGCTGGGCCACCCTGCTGCTGGCCAGCCCCGCGGCCAACGGCCCGGTCGAGGCCGATGTGGCCTATGCCCTGCTGCGCGGGGTCGGGCAGATCTTCCTGCTGGACAAGCCCATGGCCGGCCTGCTGATCGTCATCGGCCTGTACCTCGCCAACCCCTATGCCGCCACCTGGGCCCTGATCGGCTCAGCCATCGGCGGCGGTTTCGCCTTGCTGGCCGGTGAAACCCAGGCTGCCTGGCTGGGCCTGTATGGCTTCAACGCCGCGTTGGCCGCCCTGGCCTTCAGCCGCCAGGGCGAGAAACCCTGGGTGACCTTGCTTGCCATCGCCTGCGCCCTGCTGCTGCAAGCGCTGTTCAACCTGCTGCCGATTGCCGGGCTGACCGCCCCGTTCGTGACCGCCTGTTGGTTGATGCACCTGGGCAGCCACCTGGCCCGGCTCAACCAGCGTCGCGACGCGCCTCGCTTGCACAGCTGAAACCCAACCCCTAGGCTCTGCCCATTCGCACAAGGGAACGAGCCCATGGACAACCCCGCGAGCCTGCGCGAGCGGCTCTACGTCATCGTCTTCCAGACCGACACCACGGCCGGAAGGCGCTTCGACAAGATTCTCCTGCTGATCATCCTGGCCAGCCTGGTCACGGTGATCCTCGACAGCATCGACGACGTGCACCAGAACTATGCCGGGCTGCTGGCCGGCATCGAGTGGGGCTTCACGGCGATCTTCCTCGCCGAGTACCTCACCCGCCTGTACTGCTCGCCCAAGCCGCTGCGCTACGCCTTCAGCTTCTACGGGCTGGTCGACCTGCTGGCGATCGTGCCGGGGATCATCGCCCTGTACTACAGCGACGCCCAGTACCTGCTGATGATCCGCGTGGTGCGCATGCTGCGGATCTTCCGCGTGCTCAAGCTCAGCCCCTACCTCAAGCAGGCCCACTACCTGCTGGCGGCGCTGCAGGGCAGCAAGCAGAAGATCATCGTGTTCCTGGTCAGCGTCTCGACCCTGGTCACCGTGTTCGGCACCCTGATGTACGTGATCGAAGGCCCCGAGCATGGCTTTACCAGCATCCCCAAGGGCATCTACTGGGCCATCGTCACCCTGACCACCGTGGGTTTTGGCGACATCGTGCCGAAGACCCCGCTGGGCCAGGTGCTGTCGTCGCTGGTGATGATCACCGGTTACTCGATCATCGCCGTGCCCACCGGCATCTTCACCGCCGAGCTGGCCAATGCCCTGCGCGGCGAGCAGTTGCAGCATGACTGCCCGAGCTGCGCCAAGAAGCACCATGAGCACGGCGCGGCGTTCTGTTCGCGGTGTGGCAATGCGTTGTTTGCAAAGCTGTGAAGCGTTCGCCGGCAAGCCGGCCCCTAGCGCAGGGCCGGCTTGCCGGCGAACAGGGCGACACCGACATAACCAAAGACCGTTTTGTTCTTTAGCCCGCGCAAAGCCACCCGCTATAGTCGCTGGCATATCGCCAACCCTTTGAACCAGAACAAGGAATTCGCCCCAGTGAAAAAACTGTTAAGTGCCTCGCTCCTGACCGCCGGCCTTGCCCTGGGCAACCTCGCCCAAGCCGCGCCCACCCTACTCAACGTCTCTTACGACGTGATGCGCGACTTCTACAAGGACTACAACCCGGCGTTCCAGAAACACTGGCAAGCCGAGCACAACGAGAAGGTCAACGTGCAGATGTCCTTCGGCGGTTCGAGCAAGCAGGCCCGCGCGGTGATCGATGGCCTGCCGGCCGATGTCATCACCATGAACATGGCCACCGACATCAACGCCCTGGTCGACAACGGCAAGCTGGTGCCGGACAACTGGGTCACGCGCCTGCCGAACAACAGCGCGCCGTTCACCTCGGCCACCGTGTTCATCGTGCGCAAGGGCAACCCCAAGGCGCTGAAGGACTGGCCCGACCTGCTCAAGGACGGCGTGCAGGTGATCGTGCCCAACCCAAAGACCTCGGGCAACGGCCGCTACACCTACCTCTCGGCCTGGGGCTACGTGCTCAAGCAGGGCGGTGACGAGGCCAAGGCCCGCGACTTCGTCGGCAAGCTGTTCAAGCAGGCGCCGGTGCTCGACACCGGTGGCCGCGCCGCCACCACCACCTTCATGACCAACCAGATCGGCGATGTGCTGGTCACCTTCGAGAACGAAGCCGAGATGATCGCCCGCGAGTTCGGCCGCGACCAGTTCGAGGTGGTCTACCCGAGCGTGTCGGCCGAGGCCGAGCCGCCGGTGAGCGTGGTCGACAAGGTGGTGGCCAGGAAAGGCACCCAGGCTGTGGCCGAGGAATACCTGAAGTACCTGTGGTCGCCAGCGGCCCAGGAAATTGCCGCCAACAACTACCTGCGCCCGCGTGACGCGACGGTGTTGGCCAAGTACACCGACCGCTTCCCGAAAGTGGATTTCCTCTCGGTGGAAAAAACCTTCGGTGACTGGCGCACCGTGCAGAAGACCCACTTCAACGACGGCGGCGTGTTCGACCAGATCTACACCGACAAGTAAGCCTCCTTCGCCAGCATTACCCGGCTCCTGCACCTGTAGGAGCCAGCCTTGCTGGCGAACAGCCCGCCCTCAAGGCTGCTGGCGAAACACCAACGCCTTCAACCCACCTTCAGGGTCGGCATCGGCAAACTCCGGCGGGTTCGCCAACCGCTCGACGAACGCCAACCCCGGCGCCTGCTCGGCCATGCCATCGATCAAGAACTGCGGCCCGATCCCTGGATCGTTGACGCAGGCCAGCACCGTCCCCCCCTCGTGCAACAACTCCGGCAACCGCCGCAGGATCTTGGCGTAGTCCTGGGTCAGCACGAAGCTGCCGCGCTGGAAGGTCGGCGGGTCGATGATGATCAGGTCGTACGGCCCGTACTTGCGCACCTTGCCCCACGACTTGAACAGCTCATGCCCCAGGTATGCCACGCGCGAGGCGTCATGGCCATTGAGCCGATGGTTGTCGCGCCCGCGCGACAGCGCCGACTTGGCCATGTCCAGGTTGACCACCTGCTCGGCGCCACCGGCAATCGCCGCCACCGAGAACCCGCAGGTGTAGGCGAACAGGTTGAGTACCCGCTTGCCCGCCGCCTGCTCGCGCACCCAGCGCCGGCCATAACGCATGTCCAGGAACAGGCCGTTGTTCTGGCGCACGCCGAGGTCGAGCAGGTAGCGCAGGCCATCCTCGACCACCTCGCGCTGCTGGCAAGGTTCGCCGAGCAACCATTGGCCCGGGCTGTCGGGCAGGTAGCGGTGTTGCAGCAGCATGGCCTGGCCGGTCCACTGCGGCCGTTCGGCCAGGGCGCGCAGCATCGCCTCGAGCTCGGCCAACTGGCCCTCGGGCGGCTCGCGAAACAGCGCCACCAGCAGCACGCCATCAAGCCAGTCGACGGTGATCTGCTCCAGCCCCGGCCAGCAGCGGCCACGGCCATGGAATAGGCGACGGGTTTCGCTCGGGGCGGGGTCGAGGGCGGCGAGCAGGTGCTGCTCGAGGGTAACGATGGCTGGGCTCATGGAGGTCTTGGATCAGGCAAAAACGCCATTCTACCCGCTCGATACCGGCACTGGCCGCCATTGATGAACAGGATGAGTGGATTGGCGCCATTTTTGTCGCTTTTTTCCCAGCCAGGTACTGGGGATAGTGCCGCCCTCCCCTTTGCAAACGGAATTGCCCATGCGCCCGCTCAAGGTCGAATTTTTCCACGATGCCGTCTGTGCCTGGTGTTTCGTGCTGGCGCCACGCCTGCAAGCGCTGCAGGCCGAACTGAACCTGGACATCCAGCACCGCACCTTCATCCTGCAAACCAGCCGCGAGGCGATGATCGAGCGCTTCGGCTCGATGACCCAGGCCAAGCAGACCATCCTCGAGCACTGGCGCGCCTGCGCCGAGGCCGAAGACACCCCGCGCATCAATATCGAGGGCATGCGCCAACAGGCCTTCGACTACCCCACCGGCCTGCTCGCCGGCCTGGCCTGCCAGGCCGCCACGCTGCTGGCCGGCAACCCCGGCCACGCCAGGATGTTCGAACGCCTGCAAGAGGCGCACCTGGTGGAAAACCGCAATATCGGCGACCACGCCACGGTGCTGACCCTTGCCGAGGAAGCGGGCCTGGACACCGCCGCATTCGCCTTGGCGTTCTACGAGCAGGCGCCACAACTGCTGCACGACGAGCTGGCGTTGGGTCAGCGCCTGGGCATCCGTTCGGTGCCCAGCCTGGTGATCGACGGGCGCTACCTGGTATCAGGCGCCCTGGGCCTGGATGAGTTGCGCCAGGCCATCGTTCGCGTGCGCGAGGCGCAGTAGGCGGGCAGCCTCACGGCTCGGCGGGGCACTGCTGCCGGCAACCCTGGCGCAGGCCCTGGGCCAGCCGCTGCACCTGTGGGCTATGCCGAGAGGCTTCTGGATAGCCTATGTACATCGGCACCTCGCGTGTCTGCTGGTGCTGCAGCTTGACCCGCCGCAAGCGCCCTTGGCGCAGCCCAGGGTTCACGCAGTGTTCCGGCAACCAGGCAAAACCCAGCCCCTGTTCGACAAAGCGTTCGGCGGTTGCCAGGCTGCTTACCGTCCAACGCTGGGAGGTGCCCAGCCAACCGCTGTTTTGCGAGTGACGGATGCCAGAGTCGCGAATCACCACCTGGCGATGCGGCCTGATGTCATCCAGGCTCAGCTTGCCCTGCGCCAGGGCCAACGGATGCTCGGCGCCCGCCACGCAGACCAGGGTGATGTTCAGCAGCAGCTCCTGCACGTAACCCGCCGGCAGGCGGCTGGCGATGGCCAGTTCGACCTTGCCGTCCTCGAGCAGCTCGCACGCCCCGGAAAGCGCAGGTTCGTACAAACGGATGCGCTGATCCGGGTAGTCCTCGGCGAACGCCACCAGCGCCTGCTGCAGCACTTCGAGGGGGAACAATACATCCACTGCCAGCGCCTGTTCGCTGAACAACCCCGGTTGGTACTGGTTGGCCAGGTGCTCGAGCTTCTGCGCCGCGCCGAGCAGGTGCTTGGCCTGGGGCAACAGCGCCTGGCCCAGAGGGGTGAGCACGGCCTTGCGCCCCTCGATGACGAACAACTCCTGGCCGAGCAACTGCGCCATGCGGTTGACCGCGTGGCTGACCGCCGACTGCGACTTGAACAGGCGCTCGCCGGCTTGCTGGAAGCCGCCGCATTCGACGGTGCAGACGAATGCCCGCCATTGTTCGAGACTGATTTTGGAAAACATGACGACTTCCTTGTTCTGGACGGCGGCCGGTAACAGGCGGGGGTAGGTATTTTCCCTCCGGGAAAATAGATTCACCCTTTTGCGCTGAATCAATCAACAGAGAATGATGAAAAATAAAATGACACCCTTTCGCCCTCAAGGTCGCTAAATCTATAACGCACCCTATCAAGACCAGAGTCCAACTTGTCTACATGCATATGCATCAGCTGAGTCAACCCGCCACCAAAATCTTCAATCGCAAGCTGGCTGACATCGAAGAACCTCACACGCACAACAGCGCCACCTATTTCTTCAGGTACCGAAACGGATAGAAACAGGTCATAGGCCACTCCCTCATCATTCAATTGAATATCGATAGAACGCAAGCAATTATGAGCAACCAACACCTCATTCAACTCAGCACTGTGCACTGCCCTTCCCCCTGTTTCCCTCAACCCCATTCAATCTCTACTTTCCGTTAATTGACAGCTCAACCTGAATTCCTATACCGCCGCCAGATGCCAACACAAACAATACAGCTTATTCATATTCTTCCAAATCACTAGCAAGCCACGACTCTCCGCACTATCAAGATAAAACTTTACTACCAGCCGAATTTAGAGCAGCAAAAATAATTCCGCCTTATTCTCCTTGCCCTGCGCTCCCTGGATGGCACGTTCGCGCTTATTGTGAAACATCAAGCCAAACAAAATTTCGCCAAGTAACAAAACACTTCCGCAGCATCTACCAGCATCGCCGCCTCATCTTCGATCAATTGACAAAACCCTCTATTTTTAAAATGAGCGTACACCTCCACAAACTCAGAAGCAATATCTTGAGTAAACGGATCCTCCGCTACAAACTCCAACCCAGCTTTTACAGGAATTATAAACAATGAGACATAGGCGGCCAAGCGAACGTCCTCGACTTTAGATTGAAAATAGTTTTCCATCTCATCATAGGCGTAACCAAACGCCTGATACAATGTCAGGCTTCGCTCACCACCCCCTCGCTGAAACATTAGCTCCACCTCGGACCTAATCTCTAAATATTTCATCTATCACCTAAAAATCGCGCAAATACATCAACTGAACATTTGGGCACCTTTCCCTTAACCTAACCGAAAAAGGCGAAAAAGGGGACAGATTTATTTTCTCCACTCTAATTTCGGCCTGCCCTGCATGGCTGCTAGATCCCTTCGCCGCTAGGAGCCGAAATTAAAGTAGAAAAAATAAATCCGCCCCCTTTTCCGTCTTTTTCCGTCCCTTTTTCCACCCTACCACCAACATATGAACTACCTGAACTCCATATATTCTGAATAAGCATCTAGCGGCACTGTAGCGCTCAAATACGCCGAAAAAGCATCAATCAGTCGAGCAATCTCGCCATCAAACTTCCCGGGCAATAGACCAAGCACATCATCCAGCTCGCAACATTCCATAACCAGATCACAGACAACAGAGGAAATTCCTTTCTCTCTCAAAATATTTGACACCCCAGGCGAGAACAACAAGCGCTCTGCCTCACCCAGCTCTACTACACCATTCCTAACTGACACAAGCAACCCAATCGAAGCCATCGCTACAAATCGCCCTGCCTCCTCCCTATTAAGAATCTTTATCTTCAGATAAAAGTTGGTCACTTTACATTACTCCAGCTCGATTTCAGCAAAAAGGGGACAGATTTATTTCCCCTACTCTAATCCCCGCCCACCTACATGACAGCTAGCTCCCTTCGCTGCCAGGAACCGGAATTAGAGTAGGAAAAATAAATCCGTCCCCTTTTCCCCACGCACTTCATGGAACGTGACCACCGGCCCATACTCCTGATCGGAGTTGGTAGCCTCAACGTGAAATCTTCTATCCGGGAATCGCTCCTTTAACACCATTCGCCAGGACATAGCCAGCACATTGGAAAGTTGCTCAAATACAACCTCACCCACGGAAGATCCACACCCTGAAAACACATCATAAAGATGAGTGTGATTCAACATTTTTTCAACTCCGGCTTTATCGCCTGAAAAATGCTGCAGCCAGATGCGAAACGCGGCCTCATCAAATTTCATGGCTAATATCACCGAATCCTCAAACACAACAAAATCCGGAAATAGCCACTTACAAAAAATCAAACTATCCTCTGGGCTTACGACATCCTCAACATAAGAAAATATGTCAATAGACTCAGGATCCTGCCAGCCAGCTCGCCAAGCCTCAAATTTTTTTAGCCCTATTATTTCCGCAAAAAATTTAACTGTTTTCATGGTATCTCTTCCAAGGTTGCTGGTCTTGGTGGTAGTTTTGAGGAAGGCGACTGAACTCTAATCGATCCATCCGGCAACTTGTTACGCCCATACTCAATAACATGAGGTGTTGGAATATTCGTATGGGCTGCCCCTGTTACGTCAACTCGCTTCAAGATCATCCCTTGTGAGTCATAAACCGCGTAACTAGTAATATTCCTTCGATTGTCAGCTCTGTAAAGAGTCCCATTAGCTGGCCCGTTTACCTTATCGAAGTTCCCACTCACCTTGGTCGCATTCTCTAGAGGTCCACCGATGAGATTGGCAGCATTGCGAGGATTCGGAAGCGCAGCGAAAAGGGGACAGATTTATTTTCCCTGCTCTAATCTCGCCCTACCTACATGTAGGCTAGATCCGTTCGCCGCCAGGAACCGAAATTAGAGTAGGAAAAATAAATCCGCCCCCTTTTCCCGTCGCCCCCTTTTCCCGTCGCCCCCTTTTCCCGCCCCGCCCCTTTTGTTTACCCCTTTTTTTATTTATTAGACAGGGACTTCTTTGAGTATCGCTCTTCTAATATTTCAGCAGACCTTAGAACATCCCTCCCCTCATCAGAAAAGAAAGCAGAGTAAACATAAGCTGCAACTTTCATCAGGAGAACGTAGTCAGATACTGGGATACTTGAAATTTCCACATCACCCAAAAAGAAACTAACCTCATCGAATTCTTCCGGGTCGTCCCAGTCCTGATCAAGAGAGTAAAAAAAACCCTCACTCACAGAGAAGCCAACTCCCCGCGAAGCGTCATAGATAAACGTAGGAAAACTAGTTCGCCCTCTCACTATAGAGGCCTCTAACAGTTCATAAAGGTCCTCATAATCCAGATCAGTTGAAGCAAATGATTCCTTGAGGCTTTCAAGCCAAGCCAAGCTAGCCATCAGTTCGTCCTCGGCGGCATAGTAATGAAGGAGTTTGTTATCTCTCCAGTTTTGCTATTACGTGTCACTTGGAAGTAATAGCCGTCAACCTTAATACTAGCCTCTCTCAACGCCGGACTGGTTTTGAACAAAGCCTCGGCCTGAACTTCCGCGCGACTAGACATATCAGCCACCTTGCTATCCGATAGCACCTTTGGATCGCATGTCGTTTTCGTGGATGTAGGCTTATACCCACCAATCAATTCACCCTTAGTGTTGGCTCTAGGCAACTGATAACGGTACTCAACAAGACCTGGAAAGCGGGCGTCCGTGATTTTGTTAGAAAAAATGGGACAGATTTATTTTCCCCACTCTAATCTCGGCCCACCTACATGACAGCTAGATCCCTTCGCTGCCAGGAGCTGGAATTAGAGTAGGAAAAATAAATCTGTCCCCTTTTCCTTTAACCTGTCCCCTTTTCCTTTCGTCCCCTTTTCCCTTTCCCAAGCCTTCTTTCCCTCGCTACTTACCCCTAAACGGATCAAACAAAATACTCTCCCCAAGCACCCTTGCCTCCAAAGCAAGAGTATCCAAAGAACAAAATAACTCATCCGCCCCCCCTGTTGCTCTTGACATATCTTTCAACTCAAGCCGCAACCGATCCAACTGATCTCCAGAGTACAACCCATAATCATCAAGACACAGCTCCGAGAGCAATGGATAATTTTTAGAATCCGCATTTATAAGCATTGAAATGGCGTCTTTAGGAATTTCAATTACCTTAAGCACTCCATCCCCCCCCGCAGCGGCCCTTTCCTTACTCCACAACAGAGCACAGTACATTCAGAATATTTTCCCTGGAAAAGCGTTCACAAGATTACCTTTATGATCAGTAATTATTGTCATAATGCTCGCTTGCTTACCTCCAGCCTTCGCGTCGAAAAAAGGGGACAAAAAAGGGGACGACAAAAAAGGGGACAGATTTATTTTCCCCACTCTAATCTCGGCCTACCTACATGACAGCTAGATCCCTTCGCTGCCAGGAGCTGGAATTAGAGTAGGAAAAATAAATCTGTTCCCTTTTCGCTTGCCCCCTTTTCGCTTGCCCCCTTTTCGCTTCCCTTTTCGCTTCCCTTTTCGCTTCCCTTTTCGCTTCCCTTTTCGCTTTTCGTTCTTTCGACACCGCAGGGACCAAAGTTAGAGCAAAGAAAATAGATCTGTCCGCTTTTTCGGCGACCCACCTTACGACAAGAAATTACAACAACTTTTACACCGCGCAATAAATCGAGAATCAAAAAAGGGAATCAAAAAGGGACAGATTTATTTTTCCTACTCTAATGTCGGCCTACCTGCATGGCTGCTCGACCCCTTCGACCACACTGGGGTCGAAAAATAGGAAAAATACATCTATCCACTTTTCATTTTCTTTTTTCATACTTGTCCCCTTTTCCGTTTTTTCTGCTACTTTTCTGCTTTCGCTATTGACTCCATCACCCAGCGTCACCAGACCTTAACTTACAAATAATAGATTTTTGATCTGCGCTTCTAAACACCAATGTGCCGGAAAAATAATACGCCATCAAACTAACTGCATCAGGATTATTCGCCCTCGCCCTCATTAGCTCTTTCAAAACCAATGAAGCACTTAGTCGATGCGAAAACAAACGACCTACAAATTGTCTTATAGTATTACCCCCCCCACTTTCTAAAAGCTCCCTCATCAACTGCACCTGCTGCCGCTTTGCCAAATGCACTCGTGCGGCGACAGCAGCAGCGAGGCGAACATTAAAAACTATCAGATCACGAACAACCTGTAATTTTTCATTCTCTGAAATCGATCTAACTTCGCAACACAGTTCATTTTCGTCCCGCGAATTTCTATTGACCGACAACCTGGCGATCAGCTCTTCAACTTGTTCACTTCTCGACTGCCCATTCATACTCCGCTCACTCATACATTTTGAAAATATCTTGCGGCAATTTGACAATCGGCGCAGCACCCGCAGGAGGTTGATAATGCCCAGAATGGTTATCCCAATTCTTCAAACCTCCTTTTTGTGAGAAGTGGATCTGCCCTGCAAAATCGACTTCCCCTCCTTTCGATAATGAGAGATGACCTGAAACCACATTATCCCTTGGGGGGGCTATATAAATTTTTCCGTCCACCTGAATAAAATCATACTTTCCTTTAGGTGTACGCATACCACCTGGCACACGATACTTATAGCCTCCCTCTGTCTTAACCAGTTCATACCGCGGCCCCGGGGTGACGGGATCATTCGGATATAAATTCTTGAACTTCCCGCTTGTCTGCTCACCTCCACTTGAGCTTTTCGTCCCAACAGGAATATCACAAGGCCCACCAGTATTGTGCACCCACGTCCTAAGATCCCCCACATAGAACGTATGCCCCACATCCACCGTCAGGTTAAACGTCTTCCCAACCGGCTTGTACAACCGCGCCGAGACCACCCGAGTCGACGTCCCTTCACCCTCTCCATCCGCCAGCGACTGCAGCAGATCCCCCTGCCGTAGCTCGCCCATCTGCACAAAGTCACGCTTGGCGGGTACGTAGAACGGGTGGCTCGGTGTCACCAACAATGTTTCCGATCTTACCGCGCCATCGGTACGGGTGCTCTCCAGGGCCAGGCGATAGATCGGCTGGTCGTCCCGCTCATGGGTCGCGGTGATCGCCGCGGCAAACGGCTTGCCGCCGTGCTCTGGCTTGGTCCACACCAAATCGCCGACCTTGAGCGTTTCAATCGCCCGGTCGCCATCCGGCGTTGCCACCAGGGTGCCAGCTGCGAAGCAACGCGGGCATGGCGGGACCTTCGCGCCCTCACCTGGGCTGACCTTGCCCTCTCCGGATTTGCCCTTACCGCCCCCCGTCGCGGCGACTGCGCCTCGACCACCGGCCATGATGGCCAGCGCCCCGGTCGTACCCAGTTCGGTGATCAGGGTAGCCTTTTCCTGGATCGTCAATTTACGACCAGCGGCATTGTCCAGCCATGATGTTTCCGTATCCCATCGCTGAAGCCCGGCTTGCTCCGCAGGCGTCAACCAGCCTTCCTTGATGAGTTTCGCGGTGAACAGGTCCTTATCGGGCACAAACAAGCCGCCGGTACCGGCAGGGTTCATCGACGGCATCAGGTGTTGCCCTGGGTTGCCATTGAGCAAACCGACGGTGTCGTATCCCTGGTTCCTAAAGAACGCAATCAGTTCCTTGGCAACCGGGCTGTCGATGACAATCGCACTGTCGACCAGTCCCTGCGCACACGCACGCGTCTTGCAGTCGTCCATCGCCTTCGAGCGGGCGATGGAGATGCTTTCGTATCGATCGACGATGTCCTGGATCCGGCCCGCCGTGCACTGCTTGGTTGCCCGACATGCCTTCAACTCACCCAGCATGCGCTCCGCAGTCGGGTGATCGAGGTTGTTGTATTGGGTAGCGTTCTGCGCCACCCAGCCTGCCACCTGCTGCCCTTTCTCATCGGCCCCCAAACCTGCGGCCACGGTCAGCCCCAGCAACTGCGAGGTCATGGTCAGCAGTTGCTCATGCGACTCCCCGGGGAAAATGTGTTCACCAACGGTGGCGACGAAGGCTTCGTTCGCACCTGCCGCAATCGCCCCTGTACGGAAATCACCACCCGCGGCCTCGGCGATCAGGCCACCGACCAAGGCGTGCGCCACAGTCTTGGTTGGCAGCCCTTCGAAGTACAGCTTGTCGCCAAGTCGCTTGTAGATGGCCGCCGACAGCGCATTGCCCACGAAGGTCTTGCCGGCATCGGTCAGGTTGCTACCCAGGCTGCTCCCTTCCAGCGCGGATTTGGCAACAGCGCCTATCGCTGCCTGCGAGCCGGTGTAACCGGCAAACTTGCCAAAGCCCGAAAGCTTGCTCAGATCGAAGCCAAAGGTAGGTTTGTTCAGGTCCTCGGCGGAAATACCAAACGCATCATTGAGATAAGCAGCGGTAACCCCGGCGGTAATTGCGCCTGTGGCATACCCCTTCAGGCTGCTCGATGAGGTCACATCCTTGAACACCGCCCCAAGGTTGCCACGGTTGTTGATGCCGCTGACAACGGCGTTGTTGGTGGCCGCTGTGGCAATGCTGCTCAGTGCCACGTTTGCCCAACCGGCTGAAACTGTCGAACCGACCACCGCGCCATTGGCCACGGCACTGGCGGTCGCGGTTCCGCTTGCGGCCAAAGCCGAGCCGGAACCTGCCACGGCACCTGTGGCATTGCCAATCATTGCGCCAGCCGCCCCTGCCGTCAGGTAGGTGACGATGATGGCAATGACGATCTGCGCCCCGGCCCCAAGCCCGGAATGGCTGTACTTGAAGGAATCATGCACCTCCTTCACCTGCCGCCAGTCCACATCCCCGCGCTTCTCGACTTCCTTCAACCAAGCCAACTGCGGATCGGCTGCGACCATGGCGTCGATGCTCTGGCTGATGGTCGCCTGGTCGACATGTTTCACATCGACCTTCAAGCCATCCACCGCCTTGATCACCAGATCACCATTGGCGGTCAGCTGGCTCTGACGCAGGGTCTCGTCGGTGCTGCCCTTGCCCTTCATGCTGTTCCAGGCAAGGTCACCCTTGCTCTTCTCGTGACTCTCCTGATGCATGTCCTTGACTGCTTCGAAGGTCACCGAACCGCCGCTATCAATGGTCAGGTCCGCACCGGAGGCGAGCTTCGCGCCCTGGTACAGCTGGTCACCGCCGCTCTCGAGGGTGAGGTCGCCACCACTGGTGATCGCACTCCCCACCGCCTTGACGTCGGTCACTTCATCACGCTGGGTCTTCTTGCTCCCCCAACCACCCTTCTTGTTCATGTCATACAGCGAGTACTGGCTGTCGTTGGCGGCCAGCAGCTCGAGCTTGTCGCCGGCCACCAGGTAGGCTTCGTCGCCGGCGCTGGCCTTGCTCGCCACCATGCGCAGGTCGCGCCCGGCGTCGATGGTCAGGTCGCCGCCGGCCTTCACTTCGGCCGACTGCTGCTCGACGTCGTCCTCCTGGCGCTCGTACTTGGTCTTGCCTTTCTTGCCCTTGGCGTAGCTGTGCTCCTCGTTCGCCGCGGCGGCCAGGGTCACGTCGCGCCCGGCCTGCAGGGCCAGGTCGCGGCGGGCCTCGATCTCGCTGGCGACGATGCTCAGGTCCTGGCCGGCCGTGGCGGTGAGGTTGCCGCCGGCCTTCACCTCGCTGCCGTACTGGGTGATGCTGGTGTCGTGGCCACTGACGCGGCGGCGCTGGTACTCGTGGCTGTCGACACCTTCCTGGCTGGCGATGATCAGGTCACGGCCGGCATCCATGTCGATGTTGCCACCGGCCTGCACGGCACCGCCGACAATGCCGATGTCCTGCCCCGCCGTGATCGTCAGGTTGTTCGCCGCCTCGATGCGCGCGGCGGTGTCGACCAGGTCCTTGGTCACGTGCTCACCGCCCGCGCTGCCCTCAAGGCGGGTGACGCTGCGTTCGTTGATCACGTCGCCGGTCAACGCGGTGAGGCTCACTTCACGCCCGGCGATGATCCCGCCCTGGGCGTTGCGGATCGACTCGGTGGCCAGCATGTCCAGGCGCCCGCCCGCTTCCATCAACCCGGCGTTGCCGATGTTGCTGGCGCTGACGGCGAGGTTGTTGCTGGCGCGCAAGGTGCCGACGTTGACCAGCTCGCCACCGCTGATCAGGTTGACGTCGCGGCCCTGGATCAACGCGCCGTTAGGGGCCACGCGGCCGTTGGCGTGGGCCAGGTACAGCACCGGGGCGAGCACCTTCTCGCCGTTGACCTCGACCTGCTCCATCCAGACGATGTCGTGGGTCAGCGCCGCCACCTGCTCGGCGCTGAGCGACACGCCCACGCTCAGCGACAGCTTGTCCTTGCTGGCGATGGCGTTGTCCATCAGGTAGCGGAACAGCGTCTCGTCGCTGGTCATGCCGTCGATGTAGCGCTGGCCGGTACGGGCCACCACCGCCTCGCGGATCAGGCGCTGCTCGTAGAGGCCGTCGCCCAGGCGCTTGATGGCCTGGTCCGGCTTGACGTCGAGCTGGCCGAGCATGTAGTCGGAGCTGAGGAACTGCTTGAGGTCGGTCAGGACCGGGTTGGTCTCTACCAGGTACTTGTGCGCGACATTCGGCACGCCGCGCTCAGGCACGCCCTGGACCAGCTTGACGCCGGCGGCCAGGCCGCCCAGCGCCACGCCGGAACCGGCCACGGCGCCTTGGGCAGATGCCGCGGCGTCGGCGCCAAGGGCCTGCGCGGCGCGGCTGTCGGCACCGGAGGTGGTGGCCAGCGGCGCAATGAAGGTGCCGCTGCCGGCCTGGGTGCGGTCAGCGGTCGCGCCCAGGGCGTCGCCGCTGACGGCGGCCTGGCCGGCCTGGCTGCTGATGCGGAACAGGCCGTTGCTGCCCTGGGGCAGGCTGAAGCTGGGCAGGGTGACCGGGTTGACCTGGCGCTGGGCCAGGTCCGGCGGCAACTGCGGGTTGAGCGCGCGCACCTGGGTCTGGGCCTGGCGCGCATCGGCGGTGGCATCGCCACGGGCATTGATGGTGCCGGCACCGGCCTGGTTGACGCGCACCACGCTGTTGTCGATGCGCTGGGTGGCGTTGATGGTCACTGCGCCGGCCGACTGCACCACCGCCGGGGCGACCACGGCGCCAGCGATCGGCGTCTTGTTGTCGATGACGTTGTAGATGCTGGCATGCGGGTAGCCAGACGCGGCCATGACCTGATCGAGGGTCAGCGAACCGGGGTTCTGGTTGAACTGGTTCTTGGCGTTGATGAACGCGTTGTACTGGCCGCGATCACGGGTGTACATGCTGGCGGTAAGGTTGCGTTGCTCGCCGCCACCGGCGCCCTTGTTCTCGAACACGGCCGTGTTGATGGCGATATCGCCGGCCGCCGAGACACTGCTGTAGTGGTTGCGGAACGCGTCACCGGCAAAGTTCAGCTTGCCGCCGGTGGTGATGAAGGCTGTAGGGCTGTCCTGGTCAATGACATCCTGCCAGCTCTCGGTGGCCGAGAAGTACAGCTCGCAGCCCTTGCCTTTGCAGCGGTCGTCGGAATAGACGTTGACGTAGCCGGCGACCAGCTTCTGCTTGGAGCTCAAGTGTTCCTTGCGGTTGAGCAAGGTATCCACCGCCAGGGTCATGCTGGCGGCGCTTTCCATGCTGGCCGAGATATTGTCCAGCAACACGGCGCGGGCGCTGCCGTTGCCGGCCAGGTCCAGGCCGCCGAGGCTGTAGATATCGCCGTAGTAGTTGCTCAGGCTGCCCACGCGCAGGGTCATGTCGTTGCCACTGAACACCAGGCCGCGCTGGTTGCTCAGGTTGTTGGCGGTCAGTGTCACCGCGGCGGCGCCGCCGAGGGTGCCGCGGTTTTCCAGGCTGGCGGCGTTGACCGTGAGGCCATCGAGGGCGGTCAGGCGACCGTCGTTGCTCAGCAGGTTGCGGGCCGTCACCACGCCGCTGGCGCCAGCGGCCAGGCTGGCGCTATTGGCCAGGCGGATATCGGTGGCGCTCAACCCCAGGGTGCCGAGGCTGGTCAGGCGGCCATTGCCGTCGTAGTTGCCGGTGAGGTCCAACTGCAGGCTGCCGTCACTGGCCAGCAGACCATCGTTGCTCCAGTCGCCACCGCGGCCCTTGAAACTCTCGACCGCCAGCAGCTTGCCGCTGGCCGTCTGCACGAAACGCCCGATGTCCAGCTCCAGGCGCCGGGCCTGCAGCACGCTGCTGTTGGTCCAGCTGGCGGCGCCGATGCTCAGCAGGCCATCGGTATGCAGCACGCCGCCGGCCTGGGTGACTTTGTCCGAGGCCAGGCCGAAGGTGCCAAGGCCGGTGTGCAGCAGTTGCCCGCCGCTGTTGCTCAGGCCGCCGATCTGCAGGTCGAGGTCGTGGTTGGCGGTGGCCAGCACACCGTTGTCGTTGAGCAGGTTGCCCGCGATGATGAAACGGCTGGTGCCGGTCTTGCCGAGCGCGCGCAGGTTGCCGGTGCGGTTGTCGAGTTCGCTGGCGCGCAGCAGCAGGTCACCTTCGCTTTCCAGTTGGCCGAGGCCGTTGTACAGGGCGCCGTCCAGGCCGAAGTCGATGCGCCCGGCGCCGATCTTGCCGCTCTGGTTGAACAGTTGCTGGCCCTGCAGGTGCAGCAGCCCGGCGGCATACAGGCCGCCACCGCGGTTGTCGAACTCGGCGCTGACGAGCTGGTTGTCGCCACCCAGGGCCGAGAGATAGCCACCCTGGTTGTTCACCCGGGTGTCGGCCTTGATGTCCACCGATTGCGCCTGGGTGGTGCCGCCGCCGTTGTCGAACAGGCCGGCGAAGACGCCCTTGAACAGGCCCTTGGCCGCGCTGAGCATGCCGCTGCCGCCGTTGTCGAGGCTCGCGGCGTGCAGCTCGAGGCCGCCCGCCTGGCTCTCCAGGCGCCCGCCGTGGTTGTTCAACGCCTTGTCCAGGCGCACTTCGATGCCGCCCTGGCTTTTCAGCGTACCGGCCTGGTTGTCCAGGGCATTGGCATGGATGTCGAGCTTGCCGTGTTCGCTGAACAGCAGGCCATCCTGGCCGTTGAGCAGGTCGCCGCCCAGGCGCAGTACCAGGTTCTGCTGGCTGGCCAGGTTACCGCCAAGGCTGTTGTCCAGCGTCGTTGCGTCGACGCGCAACAGGCCGTGGCTGATCAGCTTGCCGCCGTTGTTGGCGACACGGCCGGTGTTGAGCAGCAGGTCGGCGCCACTGACCAGGCGCGCGCCGTCGGTGTTGACCAGGGCCTCGGCCAAGGTCAGCTCAAGCAGCGCGCGGCTGGTCAGCTGGCCCTTGGCGTTTTCCAGGCGCTTGCCTGTGACAGTGATCGCCTGGCCGTTGACCTGCCCGCCCTGGTTGTCGATGACGGTGCCGTCCTGGTCGAACGCCAGGTCGCCGGTGGCGGAAATCAGGCCGCCGCCGCTGTTGTCGAGCTGGTCGCTGACACTGAGGGTGATGGCCTGCTCGGAAGAAACGATGCCCTTGCTGTTATGCAGGCTGGCCGCGCTGATCTGCTGGTGACCCTTGCTGACCAGGGCGCCCAGTTCGCGGTTGTCGAGGGTACCGGCCAGGGTCACGGTGAGGTCACCGTCCTTGCTGGACAGGGTGCCTTCGCCGCTGTTGTTAAGATCAACACCCTTGGCCAGCAGGCCCTGGGCGCCGGAGATCAGGCCCTTGGCGCTGTTGTCCAGCAGTGGCGCCTCCACCGTCAGCTGGCCATCGCTGAGGATGCGCCCCTGCTGGTTGTCGATGCGCTGGGCGAGCAGCTGGTAGGATTGCTGGCTGGTGATTTCGCCGGCGCTGTTGTCGAGCTTGCGCAGGTTCTGGATGTTCAGTGGGCCGTTGGCGCTGATCAGGCCGCCCTGGTTCTGCAGGTCGCCGCCGTTCAGGTCGAGGTCGAGCTTCTGTTCGCCGATCAGCCGCCCCTGGCGCTGGATCAACGCGCTGACGCGCAGCAGCAGGTCGCCCTTGGCGGAAATTTCACCGCCCTGGCTGGAATCGACCTGCGCCGCCACCAAGGTCAACGCGCCATCGCTGTGGATCCGGCCGCCGCGCAGCAGGGCATCGGCGCCGTTGCGCAACTCGCCGGTGGTCAGCTTCATGGCCTGCTTGCTGCTCAGGGCACCGCCACGGTTGTCGAGCTCGCTGCTGTCGACGGTCAGCGCCGCCTGGCTGATGAGCTGGCCGCCTTGATGGTTGTCCAACTGGCCGGTAGTGACGGTCACCCCGGTGTTGCCCGACAACAGGCCGCGCTCGGCGTTGAGCAAGCTGGCGCTGGTCACGGTCAGCCCGCCCACGGCGGACAGGATGCCCTCGTCGTGGTTGTCGAGCTGGCCGTCGATCGTTGCCTTGAGAGTCCGGCCGCTGGCCAGGCTGCCGCCGCTGTAGTTGTCGAGGCTGCCGGCCCCGACCTCGAGGTCGTGGCTGGCCGACAACACCCCCTTCAGGCTGTTGTCGAGCACGCCGGCGATGCGCAGGGTCAGGTCCTGGCTGCTGACCACCCGCCCACCGCGGTTGTCGAGGCGGCTGGCGACCAGGCTGAAACCCTGATTGCTGGAAATCTCGCCCGCGTCACGGTTGTCCACCACCCCCATCTGACGCAACAACAGGCTGCCCGGCGAACGCAGCAGGCCGCCGTTGCGGTTCACCAGCCGACCGTGCTGCAGGTCGAGGTCGATGCCAGTTTCACTGACCAGTTGCCCGTGGTCGTTCTGGTCGAGGCCGGTCAGGGTGGCATCGATCTGGCCGGCGGCGCTGATGCGGCCATAGCCGTAGTTGTCGAGCTGGGTGGCGACCAGCAGCAGGCTGCCGGCACCGATATTGCCCTTGGCGCTGTTGTCGATGGCGCCGCTGCGCAGCTCGGCGTGCTGCTGGGCGCTGATCACGCCGAGGTGGCTGTTGTCCAGGCGAGCGGCCTTGAGCAGCAGCCCGGCGTTGCTCACCAGGGTGCCGCCCTGGTTGTCCAGCAGGTCCTGGCTGGTCAGGTCCAGGGCCGCGTTGGCCGAAACCTTGCCGCCCTGGCGGTTGAGCAGCGTGCCGGTATTCAGGGTGACGCTGGCGTCACTGACGATCAGGCCGGCGTCGCTGTTGTCCAGCTGGCCGTCCAGGGTCACGTCGATGTGCGTGTGGCTGCTCAGCTTGCCGCCGTTGTTGAGCAGCTCGGTACCGTGCAGGCTCAGGCGGTCATAGCCACTGAGCAGGCCCTTGTTCTGGTTGAGCAGGCGCTGCACGGTGAGGGTCAGGCCACGGTCGCCGATGACCTTGCCGCCCTGGTTGTCCAGCAATTGGCTGGCATTGAGGATGACCTTGCCGGTGCTGGAAATCTCACCCTGCTGGTTGAGGATACGCGCCGCGCTGATGTCGGCCACGGTGGTCGCGCCAATCTTGCCGCCCTGCTGGTTGTCGAGGGTGTCGGCGGTGAGCAGCAGGCTGCCCAGGCTGGTCAAGCTGCCGCCTTGATGGTTCAACGTTCCCAGGTGGGCCTCGAGGTCGCCCTTGGCGGTGATGTTGCCCAGCCGCTCGTTGTCGACCTTGCCGGCGACCAGCTCGAGGCGGCCGTCACTCTGCAGGTGGCCGGCATCGCTGTTGGCCAGGCTGGCGACATCGATACGGGCCTTGCCCTGGGTGGTGGCCGCGCCCTTGTCACGGTTGTCGAAATGCCCGCCGGTGACGGTCAGCGAGCGGTCGGCGAGGACCAGGCCGCCGCGGTTGTCGAGGCGCTCGCTGCCATGCAGGGTCAGGTCGCCGAGACTCGACAGCAGGCCGTTGTCGCGGTTGTCCAGGGTCGCCACCTTGATGCCCAGGGTGCCGTCGCTGCGCAGGTTGCCCTTGCCGCTGTTGTCCAGGGCCACGGCCTTGAGGTCGAGCAGGCGCTTGGCCGATACCAGGCCGAGGCGGTTGTCGATGTCGGCGCTGGCGTTGATCAGGACATCGCCGCCAAGCAACTGGCCGCCACCGTTGAGCAGGCCGGCGGTGGTGATGTCCAGGCGGTCGGCGCTGAGCTTGCCGCCGCCCTGGTTGTCCAGCAGCGCATGGGTGGTCAGCTTGGCCTGGCGGTCACTGCCGACCAGGCCTTTGTCACGGTTGTCCAACCGGGTGGCGGTGACCTGCAGGCCGCCCTGGCCCACCAGGCGGCCGCCCCGGTTGTCGAGGTTTGCGCTGACATCCACCACGGCCTGGCCCTTGCCTTGCAGCAGGCCCTGGTCACGGTTGTCGAGGGTGCCGGCGTTGACCGTCAGGGTGTCGTCGGCCAGTACCTGGCCTTTGCGGTTGTCCAGCTGGCCTGCCGTCAAGGTGGTGGCTCGGCCCTTGACGGTGCCGCCCTGGTTGTCGAGGAGGGTGCTGGCGGTAGCCTCAAGGGTGCGGTTGGCCACCACGCTGCCACGGTTGCGCAGGCTCTGGCCAGTGAGGGTCACATCGCCGTGGGCATTACGGGTGTTGTCCGGCTCCACGCCAGCTTCGATGATGCCCTGGTTGTCGATTTGCGCGCCGGCCACGGTGATGCTGTCCCTGGCGGCGAGGCTCTGGCCGACGCTCACCTCGTCGCGCACCCGCACGGTGGCGCTGCCGGCCGCGTAAGTCTTGCCGGTCAGCTCGGTGCTCTGCGCGGCGATCTTCAGGTTGCCGGCACTGGAAGTCTGCGCCAGGGTCACCTTGCCGTTGGCGTCCACCTGGATGTCACCGGTGGTGGCGGCCATGTTGCCGGCCAGCTTGACGCCCACGCCCTGTTCGGTGCCGACCAGGCGAATGGTGTTGGCATACATGCCGCCCAGCGCCGCGCTGTCGATGGCCAGCAGTGGTTTGGCGCTGCCGTCCTCGGCACGTGGGGTGGCCTGCAAGGTGTCGGCCTGGACATCGTTGCGCCCGGTGACGATGTTCAACTGCCTGGCATGCAGTTCGGTGTTGAGCTTGGCGCTGCGGGTGATCAGGTCGAACTGGTCGAGGTTGCGGGCATTGAGCGCATCGCCTTCGATGGCGATGTCGCCACCGTCCACCTGGAAGCGGTCGAGGCGCTCGCCGTCCATGATCGGCTTGCCGGTGGTGAGGGTGGCCCGCGGCGTGTTGATGAAGCCGCAGCCCTTGCAGGTGATGCCGTGGGGGTTGGCGACGATGACCCGGGCGGCCTGCCCGGCCACCTCGGTATAGCCTTGCAGGGTACTGCGGTTGCCACCGGTGACCTGGTTGAGGATCACCTGGGCGGCCTGGCCGCGCAGGTTGGGGTTGCCGATGATGATGCCGCCCAGCTGGGTCGATTGGGTCTTGCTGGTGGCGTTGTTGAGGATCAGCCCGTTGCTGCCGACGTTGTAGTCGCGGAAGGTGTTGGTCGACAGGCCGCTGCCATTGGGTGTGGCGATATTGACGATCGGCACCCCGTTGCCGGCCTGGTTGATGCTGGTATTGGCATTGGCCGCCGCATCGACGGTCAGCTGCGCGGCCGTGGCGACGATGGGGTTGAGAAACAGCACCCCCGCGACGATCAGGGCGATGCATTGGTTCAGGGGGGTGCGAATATCCATGTCGAACGAACTCCAGGCGCTGCTCGGGCCAGTTGCAGGCGCGCCCCTGACGGAGCGGCGGTGTCACGGGTAATGAGGGGGTCGAGGCTCAGAAGAACGCGTCGACACGGAAGTAGATCGGGTGCTCACGGCGGGTGATGACGTCGGGGCGTTGCAGCGAGCGGGCAAAGGTGGCGCTGGCGGCGAAGTACTGGCCGCGCACATTGAACTCGAAGGCGTTGCCGCTCAGGCGACCATGGTCCTGGCCATTGCCGTGCTGGCCCTTGATCACCCCGGCGTCATAGGCCACGGCCATGCCGTATTCGCGCAACCAGGGCTGCAGTGGCGCCCAGGTGACCGGGCGACGCCAGCGCAACTGGTTGCGCCAGTAACCGCCGCTATCGCCGGTAAGGGTCTGCTCCTTGAAGCCACGCACCGAGGTCAGCCCGCCGACGCTGATGCGCTGGCCGCTGTAAAGGGCGTCCTCGCTGCGCTGGCCGGTGGCCAGGCTGTCGAAGCTGAACTGTTCGCCCCACAGCTGGAACGGCTGCAGGTAGCTCAGGGTCAGGGTGTACTTGTTATAGCGCGCCACCGGCTCGTTGCCGTGGGGGTCACCCGCGCCCTGGGCATCGAGGGCGCCAATGCCCTGCTGCCAGCCGGCGTCCAGGTTGACGAAGGCGTTGCCGATGCGCCGGCCATGGTTGACGCCCAGCTGGCGCTCGGTGATGCGGGTGCTGGAGACATCGATCAGGGTGTCGTCCAGGTAGTTGCGTGCGCGCAGGTGGCTGATGCCCAGGTTCACCGCGGTCTTGCTCAGGCTGTCCCGGTGGATCACCCGTTCGGCCTGGAACTGGTGCACGGCATTGTCGCCGTCGAGCTTGAAGGGGAAGCCGCTGGAGGTGTCGCGGGTGCGGTAGTAGTTGCGGTTGTAGCTGTAGTTGAAGGTCCACCAGCCCCACGGCAGGTTGTAGTTCAGGCCCTGGCTGTCGCTATGGCGCCACTGGTCGCTGACCACGTCGCGGCCACTGCGCAGGCTGAGCTGGTCAGCCAGGCCCAGCGGGCTGTCCCATTCGAAGCCCAGGTCCATCTGCTGCTCGCCACTGCTGGCATCGCCGTTATTGTGCCGGCTGGCCGAGACCCGCCAGGGCTTGTCGCGTTCACCCTTGAGCTGCACCCGGCTACCGCCCACGGCCTGGCCCGGCACCAGTTCCACCTCGGCCCGACGCGAGGGCAGGCGGCCCAATTGGTCGACCATCTGCTCCATCTGGCGCAGGTCGAGCACCTCGCCCACCCTGCCGGGGAACGTCATGGCCAGCTCCCGAGGGCTGGCCAGGCTCGAGCTGTCCAGGCCTTCGAGGCGCCCCTCGACGACGATGATCTGCAGCACGCCACTGCCCAGGTCCTGCTGCGGCAGGTAGGCACGGGTGGTCAGGTAGCCACGGTCCAGGTAATGGTCGGTAATCCGCTTGAGCAACGCATTGAACCGGGCAACCGGCAGGCACTGGCCTTCATCGTCTGCCAGCAGGGCATGGCGTTGGCCCTCGCTGAGCAGCGTCGCACCCTGCAGGTCGATGCGCTCGATCTGGAAGCAGCGGCCGTCTTCGCTGGGCTGTGCCGGGGCCTGTGGGGCCTGCTTGCCAGGCAACTGTTGCAGCTCCTCGAGGCGCTTGCGCTGCTCTTGCAGCAGGTTCTCCTGGCGATCGCGGATCAAATCCCGATCACCGGGGGACTGGAACGGCGCGGCGCTGGCAAACAAGGGCAACAGCGCAAGGCCTGTGGCCACGGCGCGAAAGGAACGGGACATGCAGGGTGATCCATCACTTGGGAATGGGTCGCATCACTGCGACAAAGGCGCGCAGAGTACTAGAGGGTCAGCGCGCCATCAACTAGCCATTACCGACAAAAACTGTCGGATGATTTACCCGCCCAGCACTCAAGCCTGCTGCGTGCCCCGCGCCCCTCGCAACCACCAGCCCTGCTGCATCCCCGCTGCCGCCAGCAGGATCAAGCCCACCCCCAGCCATTGCAACGGCGCCAGGCGATGGCCGAAGGCGAACCAGTCGACCAGAATCGCCGCGATCGGGTAGATGAACGACAAGGCGCCGGTCAGCGCCGTGGGCAGGCGCTGGATGGCGCTGTACAACAGCACGTACATCACCCCGGTGTGGACCATGCCCAGGGTCAGCAGGCTGCCCAGTGCCGGCCACTCGCCCGGCAGGCCGCCAAGCTTGACCCAGGGGGCCAGCAGCAGCACGCCGGTGCTGACCTGCACCAGGGCGATCAGGTGCGGCGGGGTGCCGGTCAGGCGCTTGATGATCAACGCCGCCAACGCATACAGAAACGCCGCGCCCAACGCCAGGACGATCCCCAGCAGGTACGCCTCGCCACTGGCCTGGCCGCTGCCATGGGCACCGACGATGGCCAGCATGCCGACGAAGGCCACGCTCAGCCAGGTCAGCTTGGCCAAGGTGATCTTTTCGCCGAGAAACAACGCCGCCAGCCCCACCAGCATGAACGGCTGGACGTTGTACACCGCCGTGCCGATGGCGATCGACGCCCGGGAGTAGGAGGCGAACAGCAACACCCAGTTGCCGACGATGGCCACGCCACTGACCACCGCCAGCAGGAAGGTGGCGCGGGTCAGCACGCCGGGCTTGAACAAGCCCATGGCCGCGCAGATCGCCAGCAAGGTCAGGGCGCCGAACACGCAGCGCCAGAACACCACGTCCAGCACCGGTTGGCCGGACACCAGCACGAACCAGCCAATGGTCCCGGAGATCAGCATGGCGGCGATCATTTCCAGGGAACCGCGACGCAACCCATTGTCCATCTCACACCTCCTGTCGACGATGGCCACAGTATGCGTGGGGCAACTTGCGTCCTTCCAGCGGATTACCAAGGCCAAATCCACCAATGGCCTTTACTATCAAGGCCAAATCCGTCACTTGCCTAATGAGGTAGTCATGACCGACACCATCGACCAGTTGCTGATCAGTACCCTGATGGAAGATTCGCGCCGCTCGCTCAAAGCCCTGGCGCAGATCAGTGGCCTGTCGGCGCCGAGCGTCAGTGAACGCCTGCGCCGCCTGGAGGAGCGCGGCGTGCTGCGCGGCTATACGGTCGAGGTCGACCCACGCAGCTTCGGCTACCAATTGCAGGCCATCGTGCGCATCCGCCCGTTGCCTGGGCAGTTGCAGGAGGTGGAGCGGCAGATCATCGCCATTGCCGAATTCACCGAGTGCGACAAGGTCACCGGTGAGGACTGCTTCATCGCGCGCTTGCAGGTGCGCTCGATGGAACAGCTCGATACCCTGCTCGACCGGCTCAATGTACTGGCCGAGACCAACACCGCGATCATCAAGAAGACCCCGGTGAAGCGGCGGCTGCCGCCGATGGCCTGAGCGCGCGCAGGGATCGAGCTGCGCCCAAGCCATGCGCTCCCCCTGCAGGAGCCTGCCTGGCTGGCGAACCCAGCGACGCGGTACCTGGCACCGGCACGCCGGTGTTCGCCGGCAAGCCCGCTCCCAGCGTTGCGCTCACAACCTTCACAGCGCTGAATGTGTATACATAAATGTCACCTAAAGTGCCATTTTTGTGTGCACTTACCCCAGGTAACGCCCCAATCCGTTACACATTTACCGCATATAAATCTGACCAATTGATCAACTAACAACAGCAGAACAAAATATAACCTGTTCATTCGGTCAACTTATAATTAATGAGTTTCATCTACTTAGCTTTCAACAAGATAGATTCAAAGTAATGGCTCCATAGAAGTTGGTTTCCCGCTGGCATGGAACTGGCTTTTGTGTGTCTGTGTTTTGTATACAAATTAAGCGAAACATAAATACACAAGAACCCGCAGCGTCGCCCCAGCGGCGACCGTTGCGCCCAGAACCCAGTGATGCCAACGCCTGCACCGACGAGATGGCGAGCCCGTGCGCCAGCGCCCGCTCATCGCAGTCACGCGCATCAGGAGCCGCCGGAATGAGTAGCAGCCTCCCCCTTGCCCCTGAACTTTCCGTTGCCAGCACCAGCCCTTCCAGCACCACCCTCGAAGGCCATCCGGCCGACCTCGAGCTGAGCCCGCGCCTGCACAACCGCGACCTGGCCCCGACCAAGCTCGCCGGACGCCGCTGGGGGGGCTACAGCATCTTCGCGCTATGGACCAACGACGTGCACAACATCGCCAACTACTCCTTCGCCATGGGGCTGTTCGCCCTTGGCCTGGGCGGCTGGCAGATCCTCCTGTCGCTGGCGATCGGCGCGGCGCTGGTGTACTTCTTCATGAACCTGTCCGGCTACATGGGCCAGAAGACCGGGGTCCCCTTCCCGGTGATCAGCCGCATCGCCTTCGGCATCCATGGCGCGCAGCTGCCGGCGCTGATCCGCGCGGTGATCGCCATCGCCTGGTTCGGCATCCAGACCTACCTGGCCTCGGTGGTGCTGCGGGTGCTGCTCAGCGCGGTGTGGCCGCAGGTAGCGGCCTACGACCAGGACAGCATCCTCGGCCTGTCGAGCCTGGGCTGGGCGTGCTTCGTGGCGATCTGGCTGGTGCAGTTGGTGATCCTCGCCTACGGCATGGAGATGGTGCGCCGCTACGAGGCCTTCGCCGGCCCGGTGATCCTGCTGACCGTGGCGAGCCTGGCGGTGTTCATGTACTTCAAGGCCGACGCGCGCATCGCCTGGTCGGTGGCGGCACCGCTGAGCGGCTACGAGATGTGGCGCAACATCTTCGCCGGCGGCGCCCTGTGGCTGGCGATCTACGGCACCCTGGTGCTGAACTTCTGCGACTTCGCCCGCAGCGCGCCATGCCGCAAGACCATCCGCGTCGGCAACTTCTGGGGCCTGCCGGTGAACATCCTGGTGTTCGCCGCGATCACCGTGGTGCTGTGCGGCGCGCAGTTCCAGATCAACGGCCAGATCATCGACAGCCCAACCCAGATCGTCGCCAGTATCCCCAACACCGCGTTCCTGGTGCTGGGCTGCCTGGCCTTCCTGATCGTCACCGTGGCGGTGAACATCATGGCCAACTTCGTCGCCCCGGCCTTCGTGCTCAGCAACCTGGCGCCACGCCACCTGAACTTCCGCCGCGCCGGGCTGATCAGCGCGACGCTGGCCGTGGTGATCCTGCCGTGGAACCTCTATAACAGCCCCTTGGTGATCGTGTACTTCCTCTCCGGCCTGGGCGCCCTGCTCGGCCCGCTGTACGGCGTGATCATGGCCGACTACTGGCTGCTGCGTAAGGGCCGCATCAACGTTCCGCAGCTGTACAGCGAACACCCCGCCGGCGCCTACCACTATAGCCGCGGCATCAACCTGCGCGCGGTGGCGGCGTTCATCCCCGCCGCGCTGCTGGCCATCGTCCTGGCCCTGGTGCCCAACTTCCACAGCGTCGCGCCGTTCTCCTGGCTGATCGGTGCCGGCATCGCCGCCGCCGTGTACCTGCTGGTCGCTCCGCGCCACGGCCACTACCACGACGTCAGCGGCGAATGCATCGCCGTCGACCACAGCAGCCATTGATTTCAAGGAGATCCGCCATGCGTATCCTGATCGCCAACGTCAACACCACCAGCGCCATCACCGAGGCCATCGCCGAGCAAGCGCGCAGCGTCGCCGCCCCGGGCACCGAGATCGTCGGCCTGACCCCCTGGTTCGGCGCCGAATCGGTGGAGGGCAATTTCGAGAGCTACCTGGCCGCCATCGCCGTGATGGACCGGGTGCTGGCCTACGACCAGCCCTATGACGCGGTCATCCAGGCCGGCTACGGCGAGCATGGCCGGGAGGGTTTGCAGGAACTGCTGAACGTGCCGGTGGTGGACATCACCGACGCCGCCGCCAGCACCGCGATGTACCTGGGCCATGCCTATTCGGTGGTCACCACCCTGGATCGCACGGTGCCGCTGATCGAGGACCGCCTGAAGCTGTCCGGCCTGTACCAGCGCTGCGCTTCGGTACGCGCCAGTGGCCTGGCGGTTCTGGAGCTCGAACAAGACCCGCAACGCGCGGTGCAGGCCATCGTCGAGCAAGCCGAGCGCGCGGTACGCGAGGACAAGGCCGAGGTGATCTGCCTGGGCTGCGGCGGCATGGCCGGGCTCGATGAGCAGATCCGCCAGCGCACCGGGGTGCCGGTGGTGGATGGGGTGAGTGCGGCGGTGACCATCGCCGAGTCGCTGGTGCGCCTGGGCCTGAGCACCTCCAAGGTGCGCACCTATGCCACGCCGCGGGCGAAGCAGGTGCTGGGCTGGCCGATGCGCTTCGGCCGCTGAGCCCTTTGGCGCGGTCCCTGTGGCAGCGGACGTGCCCGCGAACAGCGGTGCCTGCTTCGCCAGCAAGGCTGGCTCCTACAGGTACTGCAGGCCGTAACCGTTGTAGGAGCCGGCCTTGCCGGCGAACACCGGCGTTGCCGGTGCCATCCACCGCGTCGCCTGGTTCGCCAGCAAGCTGGCTCCTACAGGGATTGCAGGCCGTAACGTTGTAGGCGCCGGCTTGCCGGCGAACACCGGCGTTGCCGGTGCCATCCTCCGCGTCGCCTGGTTCGCCAGCAAGCGGCTCCTACAGGGATTGCAGGCGGTAACGTTGTAGGAGCCGGCCTTGCCGGCGAACACCGGCGCTGCCGGTGCCATCCTCCGCGGTGCCTGGTTCGCCAGCAAGGCTGGCTCCTACAGCAGGTGCGCATGGTTTGAGGGGCCTGGGGCAGGCCCGCGCACTCAGCGCAACAACGTCGCCAGCCGCTCGGCGCTGCCGCAGGCCAGGGTGAACCCCAGGGCGCCATGCCCCAGGTTCAGCCATAGGTTGCGGTAGCCCGTGGCGCCGACGATCGGCACGCCGCTCGGCGTCGCCGGGCGCATCCCCGCCCACTCCACCGCCTGCTGGTAGTCGGCGGCCTGGGGCAGCGTCTCCCAGGCCAGCCGGCGCATGCTCCTGAGCCGGCCGGCATCGACCGACTCGTCATAGCCGACGATGTCGACCATCGCCGCCACCCGCAGCTGGTCATCCAACCTGGCGTAGACAATCTTGCGCTCGTAGTCGGTGAGGCTGACCTCGGGTGCTTCGTGGCTGGCGCCAATCGGCGCGGTGAGGCTGTAGCCCTTGAGCGGATACACCGGCAGCTTGAGCCCCGGCAGGGCCAGGCCGGCGCTGCGGTGCCCGGCGCAAAGCACCAGGCGTTGCACCGCCAGGCGCTGCTGGCCCAGCTGCAGCGCGACCACGCGTTGATCCTGCGCGACCAGCCGTGTCACCGGCTGGCCCACGTGCATCCGGCAGCGCCCCGAGGCCTGCAGGCGCTCGGCCAGGCGCAGGCAGAAACGGTGGCAATCGGCAACCTCCTCGGCGGCGGTGAACACCCCGCCGACGAAAGGCGCCTGAGCCAGCGCCGGGTCGAGCCCGCGCACCGCCACGGCATCCAGCACCTGTTGGCTGTCGGGGTCGAGCAGTTGGGCGCGAGCCTGGGCAAAGGCGCCTTGCGTGCGAAAGGCCACGAGCTTGCCGTTGCGCCGCCAGGCGAAGCCGTCGAGGCCGTCCTCTTCGCGCCAGCGCTGCAACACCACCTGGCTGTGCAGGGCAAGGTTCAGCAGTTGCGCCGTGTGACGGCGATTGACCGAGCGCCGGCAAGCCAACAGGAAGGCCGCCAGCCAGCGCCACTGCGCCGGGTCCAGGCGCAGGCGCAAGCGCAGCGGCGAGTCGCCGCGCAGCAGCCAGCCGAGGGCCTGCCAGGGCACCCCGGCATCCGCCAGCGGCGCTACGTAACGATAGGAAAGTTGCCCGCCATTGGCGAAGCTGGTGGCGCTGGCCACGCTGTCGCGGGCCTCGACCAGGTCGACCTGCCAGCCGTCACGCACCAGTGCGTAGGCCGTAGCCAGGCCAACCACGCCGCCGCCGATCACTGTTACCTGCCGGTTCATCCCTGCCTTCCTGTCCTGGGCGTCAGCAGCGACAGTAGCAGCAACCGCAGCAAGACGACATTGCCCCGCGGCCGAAGCCGCAGGGCATCCTTGTCGTGATCGCCATCCATGGCGGGGTCGTCCGTGACTACGCGTGCCGTTCCGTGGACAGGCTCAAGGTTAGCGTGCCTGTGTTGCCGAATTGTTGCGTGGCGGATCAGTCGTCGCGGGTCAGCACTTCGAGCAGTTCGATCTCGAAGGTCAGGTCCGAATCAGGCGGGATCGCGCCCACGCTGCGTTCGCCATAGCCCAGGTGCGCCGGCACCAGCAGCTTGCGCTTGCCGCCGACGCGCATGCCCATCAGGCCCTGGTCCCACCCCTTGATCACCCGGCCGGTGCCGATCACGCACTGGAACGGCTTGCCGCGCGCCCACGACGAGTCGAACTCGCTGCCGTCGGCCAGGGTACCGCGGTACTGGGTGGTGATCAGCGCGCCCTTGACCACGGTCTTGCCGTCGCCTTGCTGGAGATCGATGACTTGCAGCTCACTGCTCATGGCAGGTTCCTCGAAGCGGTTTTTCAGTGGCCGCCGTTTTCTCAGGAATGTCGTGGTTTGGCAAGGCGGGCAGGCTCAGGACGGGGCGAATTGATCGAACACCTGCTGGCCGGTGAGGTTCTCGGTCTGGTTGCTGAAGCAATACCAGGTGGGTTTTTCGTCGATGAAGATCTGTTCGGTGAAGGTCCAGGTTTGTTCACCATCCAGCACACCGACCGGGACCACGCACATGCCGGTTGCCTTCAGGCGGTAGAACAGGTGCGTGCCGCACTTGGCGCAGAAGCCGCGCTCAGCCCAGGCGGATGAGTCGTAGACGCTGGGCGCGGGGCCTTCGATCTCCGGGGGTTGGCTGCACTGCACCGCCAGTAGCGGGCCGCCGGTCCACTTGCGGCACATGCTGCAGTGACAGGCGCTGACGTGGGTGTTTTCCAGGGTGAGTTTCAGGTGGGTGGCCTTGCACAGGCAGGTGCCTTGTTTTTCCAGGGGCATTGGGGGGCTCCTTGCTGTTGTTTTTGGGGAGTTGGAGTATAGGTCGTGGGGGGGGATCTGGATCTGGATCTGGATCTGGATCTGGATCTGGATCTGGATCTGGATCTGGATCTGGATCTGGATCTGGATCTGGATCTGGATCTGGATCTGCAGTGATTGTTTTGATTTTTTTATGCGCATTCGTAGATGATGTCGACATTTAGTCACCCTTTCGCCCTTACGGCGACCTACTTTTGCACGCGGGCAAAAGTAGGCAAAAACCGCTGGCTCCATTCATCCGGCCCCTACGCTGCGCTCCGGGGTTCCCTCGCTCCGTTCTTGCTCCCGTGGGTACCGCGCTGCAGGGCCCATCCTGGGCCCCAGCGCTCGACGGCCATCCATGGCCGTCGCCCCACTACGCAAGAACTCCACTCGGCCTCCTGAAGTCGCAATTGGCGGCGCCTGGACCATCGCGCGCTTAGAAGCAAAATCAACAGCAGATCAAGAGCAGATCAAGAGCAGATCAAGAGCAGATCAAGAGCAGATCAAGAGCAGATCAAGAGCAGAGATATTGGTTTGTTAGTTGGAAATGTGTTGTTTGTTCCGCCACCATCGTGGGGCCACCCGTTCCCACGCTTGGCCGCTTTATCGAGTTGGCGTGGGAGCGGGCGTGCCCCGTGATGCGATCCGGAGTTCCCACTGATTCAACTAGCGACTAGCTGCGCCAGTGCAGGCGCCGCCTGTAACTTCGCGACTTCAGGAGGCCGAACGCAGGCCTTGCGTAGGGAGGTGACGGGCATGGATGCCCGTCAAGCGCTGGGGCCCAGGATGGGCCCTACAGCGCGGTCCTCCCGGGAGCAAGGCCGGAGTGAGGGAACCCCGGAGCGAAGCGTAGGGGCCGGATGAATGG
The DNA here is from genome assembly GCF_019139535.1 of Pseudomonas muyukensis. Lineage (NCBI taxonomy): Bacteria > Pseudomonadati > Pseudomonadota > Gammaproteobacteria > Pseudomonadales > Pseudomonadaceae > Pseudomonas > Pseudomonas muyukensis. Next base: position 4,479,858 of record NZ_CP077073.1, read on the forward strand.
AGCGCAGCGTTTTTTGGTTACTTTTTGTCGCGTTTGACAAAAAGTGACTCGCCGTAAGGGCGAAAAGGTGACTAAGCGTCGATATAGCCAATGAATGCGCTTACATCTGTAAATACCCACGCCGACCGACTTTGACTTTGACTTTGACTTTGACTTTGACTTTCAGAGCGTAGGTTTTAAAAGTTATACGCTAATTCATTGACGATGGCGACGCATACTCACCTTTCGGCCCAACGGCGGCCTACTTCTCTCTCTTGGAAAAAAATCAGACCTCCTCACAGGTAATAGCTGACCTAGAAACAACCACCGCCAACACACAAATGACTCTCAACCCACGCCCCCATCCCACCCCCCTCGCGCAATAGCTACCCATAGCCCCGCACCTATCCTTTATACGATTTTTGCAAACCGCCATTGGTCGCCACCCCCCCGGATGGATTAAAGTATCCACCCCCGCCCGGCAACCGCTCCCAGCGCGCCAGGGCCCATCCCCAGGAACCCTCGACGATGGAACACCGTGAGGCGCTGATCGCGCTGCGCACCTTTCTCTCTTCCCAGATCCTCGGCCAGGAAAAACTGGTCGAGCGCCTGCTCATCGTGCTCCTGGCCGACGGCCACATGCTCGTCGAAGGCGCCCCGGGCCTGGCCAAGACCAAGGCCATCAAGGAACTCGCCGAAGGGATCGAAGCCCAGTTCCATCGCATCCAGTTCACCCCCGACCTGCTGCCCGCCGACATCACCGGCACCGAAATCTATCGCCCGGAAACCGGCAGCTTCGTGTTCCAGCAAGGCCCGATCTTCCACAACCTGGTGCTCGCCGACGAAATCAACCGCGCCCCAGCCAAGGTCCAGTCGGCCCTGCTCGAAGCCATGGCCGAACGCCAGGTCAGCGTCGGGCGCAGCACCTACGAACTGTCGCCGCTGTTCCTGGTGATGGCCACGCAGAACCCGATCGAACAGGAAGGCACCTACCCGCTGCCCGAAGCCCAGCTCGACCGCTTCCTGATGCACGTGAAGATCGGCTTCCCCGACGCCGCCGTCGAACGGCGCATCCTCCTGCAGGCCCGCGGCGAGGCGCTGGGCGGCGAGGTCAAGCCCGAGCGCCGGGTCAGCCAGCAGGCAATCTTCGCCGCGCGCAAGGAAATCCTCGGCCTGTACATGGCCGACGCCGTGGAGGAATACCTGGTGCAACTGGTCATGGCCACCCGCACCCCGGCCAAGTTCGACAGCGAGCTGGCCGACTGGATCGCCTACGGCGCCAGCCCCCGCGGCTCGATCGCCCTCGACCGCTGCGCCCGCGCCCACGCCTGGCTGGCCGGGCGCGACTTCGTCAGCCCCGAGGATATCCAGGCGGTGCTGTTCGACGTGCTGCGCCACCGCGTCATCCTCTCGTTCGAGGCCGAAGCCGCCGGGGTCGACCAGGACCGCGTGGTCCAGCGCATCCTCGACGTCGTCGCCGTCGCCTGACCCATGCCCACCGCGCACGTGGCCGAACCCGGCATCCGCATCGGCCTCGCCGAGCTGATCGACATGCGTCACCGCGTGCGCGAGATCCAGCTGTTCTCGCGCCCCGGCCAGCGCAGCCCGCTGGTCGGCCTGCACCACTCCCGGCTGCGCGGGCGCGGCGTCGACTTCGACCAGGTGCGCGTGTACCAGGCCGGCGACGACGTGCGCAACATCGACTGGCGCGTCACCGCCCGCACCCAGGAGCCGCACACCAAGCTGTTCCACGAAGAGCGCGAACGACCGATCTTCATCATGGTCGAGCAGAGCCAGCGGCTGTTCTTCGGCTCCGGGCTGATGTTCAAGTCGGTGCTCGCCGCCCAGGCCGCGGCGCTGTTTGGCTGGGCAGCGCTAGGCCACAACGACCGCATCGGCGGCCTGGTGTTCGGCGACAACGACCACCTGGAGATCAAGCCACGGCGCAGCAAGCAGAGCCTGCTGCAATTGCTCAACCGCCTGGCCAAGGTCAACCAGGCCCTGCACACCGAAGCCGTGCCGCAACCCGACAGCCTCGGCCTGGCCCTGCGCCGGGCGCGCGAAGTGCTGCGCCCAGGCAGCCTGGCCATCGTCATCTGCGACGAACGCGCCCTCAGCGCCAGCGTCGAGCAGCACCTGGCGATGCTCTCGCGCCATTGCGACGTGCTGCTGATGCCGGTCAGCGACCCCCTCGACCACGCCCTGCCCGCCGCCGGCCTGCTGCGCTTCGCCCAGCGCAGCGCGCAGTTGGAGCTCGACACCCTCGACGCCAACCTGCGCCAGGCCTACCGCCAGCAAGCCGAGGCGCGCATCGAGCGCTGGGAGCTGCTGGCGCAGAAGCTGCGCGTGGTGCTGATGCCGCTGAGCACCCAGAGCGACATGATCGAACAACTGCGCGAGTACCTGAACGCGCAACGCCCACGGAACGCATCATGAAGGGCGGCCAGCGATGAACCCGCTCGACCAGTTGCAGCCGCTGATCGCCCCGCAGGCAATCAGCCTGTGGCCACCTGCTCCGGGCTGGTGGCTGCTGCTCGCCCTGCTGCCGTTGCTCGGCTGGGGCCTGTGGCGCCTGCGCCACTGGCGCCCACGCAAGGCCCGGGTGGTGCGCGCCGAACAGCCCCTGGACCCGGTGCGCGTCGAAGCCCTGGCCGAGCTCGCCCGGCTGCCACGCCCTTACGATGGCGCCCCGGCCGGCGCCTGGCTGCAGCAGATCAACGCCTTGCTCAAGCGCTTGTGCCGCAACCACTACCCCGGCGCCAACAGCCACACCCTCAATGGCCGCCAGTGGCTGGCGTTTCTCGACAACCGCTGCCCGGCCGCCGGTCTGACCCGCTGGATGGTGCTGGTCGAAGGCGCCTACAAGCCCGAGTGCAAGCTCGACGACAAGGCCATCGCCGGGCTTGCCCAGGCGGTCGACACCTGGATCCGCAAGCATGTTTGAACTGGCCTGGCCGTGGCTCTTCCTGCTGCTACCGCTGCCCTGGCTGGCGCGCTTGCTGCTGCCCGCCGCCGACAGTGGCGAGCCGGTGCTCAAGGTGGGCTTTCTCGATGAGCTCGAAGGCCTGGCCGGGCGGCGCGCGCGGCTGAACCTGCCGACCTGGCGCCAGCAGGCGCCGTTCCTGCTGATCTGGCTGCTCCTGCTGCTGGCTGCGGCGCGACCGCAGTGGCTGGGCGAGCCGGTACCGGTGTCGGCCAGCGGCCGCGACCTGCTGGTGGCAGTGGATGTGTCCGGGTCCATGGACTTCCCCGACATGCAGTGGCAAAACGATGAAATCAGCCGCCTGGACCTGGTCAAGGCGCTGATGGGTGATTTTCTCCAGGACCGCCAGGGCGACCGGGTCGGCCTGATCCTGTTCGGCAGCCAGGCCTACCTGCAGGCACCGCTGACCTTCGACCGACGCACCGTGCGCACCTTCCTCGACGAAGCGCAGATCGGCATCGCCGGCAAGAACACCGCCATCGGCGACGCCATTGGCCTGGCGCTCAAGCGCCTGCGCCAGCGCCCCGCGCAGAGCCGGGTGCTGATCCTGATCACCGACGGCGCCAACAACGGCGGGCAGATCCACCCGCTGACCGCCGCGCGCCTGGCCGCTCAGGAAGGCGTGCGCATCTACACCATCGGCATCGGCGCCAACCCCGAGGCCAGCGGCACCCCCGGCCTACTCGGGCTGAACCCAAGCCTGGACCTGGACGAAGCCGCGCTCAAGGAGATCGCCGACATCACCCATGGCAGCTATTTCCGCGCCCACGACGGCGCCGAACTGGGCGCCATCGGCGACACCCTCGACCAGTTGGAGCCGGTGGCCCAGCAACCCACCCAGGCGCGCACCGCCACCGAGCTGTATGCCTGGCCACTGGGCCTGGCGTTGTTGCTCAGCGTGCTCTTGGTGGTGGCCGTGCAGTGGCCGGACAACCTGCTGCAACGCCTGCTGCGCAAGCCGCGCTTCCTGCAACCGCACCCGGAATGGCGCCAGCGCCTCAAGCGCCTGCGCCTGAGGAGGCGACGATGATCGACCTCTGGCCACAATGGTTGCGCCCGCTCTGGCTACTGGCGGTGCCGCTGCTCGGCTGGCTGCTGTTCAAACTCTGGCACCGGCGCAAGCGCGCCGGGCGTTGGCAGTTGATCCTGCCGCAGCCGTTCCACGCCGTGCTGCTCGGCGGCGGGCGCGGCGGCAGCGGCAAACTGCCCTGGATCGCCCTGGGCCTGGCCTGGCTGCTGGTAGTGCTGGCGCTGCTCGGGCCAAGCTGGCAGCGCCTGGAAGAAACCCGCCAACGCCCGGCCGACCCGTTGGTGATCCTGCTCGAGCTGACGCCGCAGATGCTCGCCGAGGACAGCGCGCCCAATCGCCTGGAGCAGGCCCGACGCAAGGTGCTCGACCTGCTCGAGCACCGCCGTGACAGCCAGACCGCGCTGATCGTCTATGCCGGCTCCGCCCATACCCTGGTACCGCTGTCCGACGACCTGGGCACCACCCGCAACCTGCTCGAGGCGATCGACCCTTCGATCATGCCGCAGCCCGGCCAGCGGGCTGACCTGGCCGTGCGCAAAGGCCTGGCCTTGCTGGCCCAGAGCGGCCTGGGCCAAGGCCGCCTGCTGCTGATCGGCTCGGCACTGAGCGAGCAGGAACGCGCCGGCATCCTCCAGGCCCTGGGTCGCCAGGGCCCAAGCCTGTTGATGCTGGGTATCGGCAGTGCCGAGGGCGCGCCGGTGCGCCAGGCCAACGGCGAGTACCTGAAGGACGCGCAAGGCGCCATCCTCGTGCCGCGCCTGGACAGCGCCTCGCTCAAGGCTTTCATCAGCGGCACCGGCGGGCGCTACCGCCATGCCCGCATCGACGACCTCGACCTGCGTGGCCTGGGGCTGTTCGACAACCCGCGCCTGCTGCACAACGACGGCCAGACCTTGCAACTGGACAGCTGGGCCGACCAGGGATACTGGTTGCTGCTGCCCCTGTTGCTGCTCGCCGCCTGCGCCGGCCGGCGCGGCTGGTTGTTCTGCCTGCCGCTGCTGCTGGCGCTGCCGCAGCCGAGCCAGGCCTTCGAGTTCAACGACCTGTGGCTGCGCCCGGACCAGCAGGGCCAACGGCTGCTCGAACGGCAACAACCGACCGCCGCCGCCAGGCACTTCGCAGACCCACAATGGCGCGGCATGGCCCTGTACCAGGCCGGCGACTTCGAAGGCGCGGCAGCGGCCTTCGCCCAAGGCAGTAGCGCCGCCGCGCACTACAATCGAGGCAATGCCCTGGCCCGCGCCGGTGAGCTGGAAGCGGCGCTGGACGCCTACGAGCAAGCCCTGGAGCGCCAGCCCGAGCTCAAGCCTGCGCTGGACAACCAGGCGCTGGTCCAGCAACTGTTGCAGCAACGCCAGGCCAAGGCCCAGGAGCAACCCGCCGACGCCGATGCCCAGGGCAGCCCGGGCAACGACACCGAGGGCAACAGCAGCTCGGCCAGCAGCCAGCCCCAGGGCACGCCCGGCAGCGACGAGCAGGCCCAGGCCCAGGCTTCCGGCGACAGCAACGGCAACACCCAGGCACCGCCCGGCAACACCGGCGGCGACGATGACAGCGTCACCCAGCCGCCACAGCGGCCGCTCTCCACCAGCCTCGACGCCGAACAGCGCCAGGCCCTGGAACAATGGCTGCGGGAGATTCCCGACAACCCGGCAGAGCTGCTGCGGCGCAAATTCTGGTACGAACAGCAATTGCATCAGGAAACCCCACGATGAGTCGCCTCGGCGTCTGTCTCCTTGGCCTGCTGTGGAGCCTCGCGGCCCAGGCCGAACCTACCCTGCAGGCCAGTGTCGACCGCACGCGCCTGGAGGCCGGCGAAACCCTGGAACTGACCCTCGAGAGCCAGGACGTGACCCAGTTCGGCAAGCCCGACCTGCGCGCCCTGGAAAGCGACTTCGAAGTGCGCGGCACGCGCCAGCTCAACAGCCTGCACAGCCTGGACGGCGAAACCCGCGCCAGCACCCGCTGGATCATCACCCTGCTACCACGGCGCAGCGGCAGCCTGAGCATCGCGCCACTGCAACTGGGGCAGGCCCGCAGCCAGCCGATCGAGCTGCAGGTGCAGCAGGCCGACAGCCAGCGCCCGGACGTGGCCTCCCAGGTGTTCATCGAGGCCACCCTCGACAGCAATGTCGTGTATGTCCAGGCCCAGGCCGTGCTGACCCTGCGCATCTACCACTCGGTGGCGCTGTACGATGACAGCAGCCTCAGCCCGCTACAGCTGGAAAACGCCAAGGTCGACCCGCTGGGTGAATCGCGCACCTACGAAAAAGACATCAATGGCGTACGCCATGGCGTGATCGAAACCCGCTACGCGCTCTACCCGCAACAGAGCGGCCCGCTCGAAGTGCCGCCACTGAAGTTCACCGCCACCGCCGCCGACAACGGCGAACAGCCCGCCGGCACGCCGCGGGTCGGGCGCCAGGTGCAGGTCAGCTCGCTGCCGTTGCGCCTGGAGGTCAAGCCGATCCCTGCCGGCTACCCGGCCGACCGCCCATGGCTGCCGGCGCGCAGCCTGACCCTGGAAGAACACTGGAACCCCGACCCGGCCCGGCAAGCCACGCAAATCGGCGACTCGCTGACCCGCAACGTCACCCTGCGCGCCGAGGGCCTGTCGAGCACCCAGTTGCCGCCGTTGCCGGCTACCGAGGCCGTCGGCCTGCGCCGCTATCCGGACCAACCGCTGCTGCGCAACGAAATCAGCGAGCGCGGCATGATCGCCAACCGCGAGGAGCGCGAGGCACTGGTGCCGACCCACAGCGGCCAACTGGCGCTGCCAGCGCTGGAGCTCACCTGGTGGAACACCCGCGAGGATCATCTGGAACACAGCAGCCTGCCGGCACGCACCCTGGATGTGCAGGACAATCCGGCCCTGAGCGCGGAAACCCCAGTGGGCGACAGCCGCGTCGGCAACGCCCTGCTCTGGCCTTGGCAACTGGCCACGCTGGTGCTGGCCCTGACCACCCTGGCCGGCTTCGCCCTGTGGTGGCGTGCCCGCTCGCAACCGGCAGTGTTGCGCGCCGCGCAGAGCGGCCCAAGCCCGCGGACCCTGCTCGACGACCTCAAGCGCGCCTGCCAGGCCAACGACCCGCAGGCCACGCGCCAGGCGCTGGACGCCTGGGCACGGCAGCAGCCAGAAACCCTGGCCGAGATGGCGGCGCGTTTCGTGCCGTTGTCCGATGCGCTGGATGGGTTGAATGGGGCGTTGTACAGCGAGAGTGGCCAGTATTGGCATGGCGATGAGCTGTGGCGGGCGATCGGCACCATCCCGCCCGCCGAACAGGTGCTGACACCGGCCGGGGAAACCGGCAACCTGCCGCCGCTATATCCGAAATGAAACGGGCGCTCATCACCGCGTCGGTAATGAGCGCCCGCCTGCGGCCAGGCATGGCGCGAGCAGCGCCGCCCTGGGGGTGGCGATTACTTCTCGAACGGGTTCCAGCCTTGCTGGCCCTTGACCTCCTTGAGGTAGTAGGCGTAGTTGGTCACGGTGGCCCACAACGCCGCCAGGCCACAGTTCACGCCGGTGTCCACGGCGCGTGGCAGCTCAGTGCCGGTGATGCCTTCGTAAAAGCCCAGCGCCACCCCCACAAGCACCGAAATCCCCAGCAACGCCAGGTTCTTCTTCCACAGGCCAAGCACGAACAGGTAGATCGGCCCGAAGAAGAACGCCAGCCAGTTCATGTTGATCAGCAGGCGCTTGCCCAGCGGCAGTGCCTTGAAGGCTTGCTTGAAGCGTGGGTCACGAGGGCCGCCGCTGTGCTCGAAGAAAGCGAAACGCTCCTGCCATTTCGGCTTGTAGCGGCTCAGGTCGGCCGGGGCTTGGGTTTGGGGAATACTTTCCATTGCAGATCCTTAGACATTCGATAAAGCAGGTCTCACACGGCGACAGCATCCCTGCCACCACGCGCATGGTTACTGAAACCCTCGGCCCACGCGCAAGCGCGCCAGGGACGATGGTGTCCGGGACGACGATGCGAAAGGGATTGGCGCGGACGCGATGCGGGGCTTCATGAAACATCCTTGTTTCAAAATATTTAACCATTCGCGGGAATATCCAACAAGCGGCCATGCCGACGCCGATGCCCAAGGCCGACTTGGGTTACCATACGCGCCCTTGCGCGAGCCCATTCATGACACGCGGCGGCTTGCCTGATTCGACAAACCACAGGTCAACCATGCGTCTGTTTCACACCTCCGACTGGCACCTGGGCCAAAGCCTGCACGGCCAGGAACGCGACTTCGAACACGCCTGCTTCCTCGACTGGCTGCTCGGCCAGCTGCGCCTGCGCCAGCCCGACGCCCTGCTGATCGCCGGCGACATCTTCGACACCGTCAACCCGCCGGTCAAAGCCCAGGAACGGCTCTACGACTTCATCGTCCAGGCCCACGAACAACAGCCCAAGCTGGACATCGTGATGATCGCCGGCAACCACGATTCCGGCTCGCGCATCGAGCTGCCGGCGCCGCTGATGCGCCGCCTGCGCACCCATGCCCTGGGCCGTGTGCACTGGCTCGATGAAGGCCAGCTGGACGCCGAGCGCCTGCTGATTCCGCTGACCAATGCCCGTGGCAAGGTCTGCGCCTGGTGCCTGGCCCTGCCCTTCCTGCGCCCGGCCGAAGTCACCGGCCCGGCCCTGGGCGACGATTACCTCAAGGGCATCACCCAGGTGCACGAGCAACTGATCGGCGCCGCGCAAAAAGTCCGCAAGAAGGACCAGGCACTGGTCGCCGTCAGCCACGCGCACATGGCCGGCGGCAGCATCAGCGAGGACTCCGAGCGCAGCCTGATCATCGGCAATGCCGAGGCGCTGCCGGCGCGGCTGTTCGACAAGGCCATCAGCTATGTCGCCCTCGGCCACCTGCACAAGCCACAGCAGGTCAACCGCGAGCAGCGCATCCGCTACAGCGGCGCGCCGATCCCGCTGTCGTTCGCCGAGATCAACTACCCGCACCAAGTGCTGGAAGTGGAGCTGCAGGGCAGCGAGCTGGTCAGCGTCGAGGCGCGCCTGGTCCCCCGCGCCGTGGCCCTGCAACGGGTCGGCCCGGCGCCGCTGGGCGAACTGCTCGAACAGCTCGCCCAGCTGCCGATGATCGACCTGCTCGAAGACCCCAACCGCCAGCCCTGGCTGGAGGTACGGGTGCGCCTGGACGAACCGCAACCGGACCTGCGCCAGCAGATCGAGACCGCCCTGCAGGGCAAGGCCGTGCGCCTGGTGCGCATCAGCGCCGAGTACGCCGGCCCCGGGCGCCAGGAGGACGACGAGCAGGCGTTCGTCGAGCTGGCCCAGATGACCCCGCAAGACCTGTTTGGCCGCGCCTGGGAGCAGGCCTACGGCAACGCCGCCGACGAGCAGGCCCTGGCCGACTTCGCCGAGTTGCTGCAAGACGTGCTGCAAGAAGAGGAACAGCCATGAAGATTCTCGCCATCCGCTTGAAGAACCTGGCCTCCCTTGCCGGCCCCATCGACATCGACTTCACCGCCGAGCCCCTGGCCAGCGCGGGCCTGTTCGCCATCACCGGGCCCACCGGCGCCGGCAAGAGCACCCTGCTCGACGCCCTGTGCCTGGCGCTGTTCGGCAGCGTGCCGCGGCTCAACGACATCGCCCGGGAAGCCAAGGTGCCCGATGCCGACGGCGACATCCCCACCTCCGACCCCCGCAACCTGCTGCGCCGCGGTACCGGCAGCGGCTTCGCCGAAGTGGATTTCGTCGGAATCGACGGGCGCCGCTACCGTGCCCGCTGGGAGGCCAACCGCGCCCGCGAGAAGGCCACCGGCAAGTTGCAGAACAGCCGCCAGAGCCTCTACGACCTGGACAGCGAGCAACTGCTGGGCAGTGGCAAGAACGAATACAAGCAACTGGTCGAAGCCCGCCTGGGCCTGAACTTCGAGCAGTTCACCCGTGCGGTGATGCTGGCCCAGAGCGAGTTCGGCGCCTTCCTCAAGGCCGACGACCGTGAGCGCAGCGAACTGCTGGAAAAGCTCACCAACACCGCGATCTACACCCGCCTTGGCCAACGGGCCTTCAGCAAGGCACGGGAAACCGGCGAGGTTCACAACGACCTGAAAAAGCAGGCCGAGCACCTGCTGCCGATGGAGGCCGAAGCCCGCGCCGCCCTCGACCAGGCGCTGGCACAGGCCCAGCAGCAGTTCAAGGCCGAGCAGGCACGCCAGCGCCAGCTGGAACAGCAGCGCACCTGGCTTGCCGAACAGCAGCGCCTGCAGGCCCAGCACAGCGAAGCCGGCACGGCGCTGCACGATGCGCAACACCAGTGGCAGCAACTGGCCGAACAACGCGTCGACCTGCAACGCCTGGAACGCCTGGCGCCCCAGCGTCACCAGTTCCACCGCCAGCAGCACCTGGCCGGGCAACTGGCTCCCGTGCTGGCCGATATCGACCAGCAACAGCGCCAACAAACCGAACTGCAGCAACACACCGACGCGCTGCAACAAGCCCTGGAAACAGCCCGCCAGCAACTGGTCCAGCACCAGGCCCTGCATGGCGCAAACGCCCCGCGCCTGCGCCAGGCCTTTGCCGCCCAGGGCGACCTGGCGCGCCTGGACAGCGAACTTGCCGAGCAACGCCAAGCCTGCACCCAGGCCGAACAGGACGTCGATACAGCCCGCCAGCAGTTGCAGCAACTTGAAGACAACCAGCAACGCAGCCTGCAGCAACTGGCCCGGATCGACAGCGCCCTGGCTGAAAGCGAACTGCTTGGCACCCTGGCCGACGCCTGGCAGGCCTACCTGCCGCAACTCAAGCAGGTGATGCTGATTGGCGGCCGCCTGGCCCAGGGCCGCGAGGAACTACCCGGCCTGCAGGCCCAGGCCAGCCAGGCCAACGCCCAGCTGCAAGCCCAGCGCGAGCACTTCGAGTTGCTGTTCCGCGAGGCGGGGGCCGAACCCCAGGCGCTGGCCGAGCAGATCGACCTGCTCGGCAGCATGCTCCAGGACAACCGCAAGCAGCAGCGCGCGGTCGAGGAACTGTCGCGCCTGCATGGCCGCGAAAGGGAACTGCGCGCCAACCTCGACGCACTGCACGAACGCCAGCAGCAGGCCATGCAGCAACGCCAGCAACTGATCGGCGAAGGCACGGCGGCCAAGGCCGAACTGGAAAGTGCCGAACAAGCCTTGACCCTGACCCGCCAGTTGCTCGAGCGCCAGCGCCTGGCGCGCAACACCAGCGTCGAGGAACTGCGCGCGCAACTGCGCGACGGCGAGCCCTGCCCGGTTTGCGGCAGCGCCGAACACCCGTTCCATCAGCCCGAAGCGCTGCTGCACAGCCTTGGGCGCCACGACCAGGCCGAGGAAGCCGCGGCGCAGCAGCAGGTCGAACAGCTCAATACCAGGTTGGTGGAGCTGCGCACCCAGCTGGGCGTGGTCAATGCCCAGCTCAAGGATTACCAGCAGCAACAGCAGCAGTTGGGCGAACAGCTCCAGACCGTGCTTGAGCAGGTTCAGGCGCATGCCCTGTGGCCAGCGCTGGCGCCGCAGGACGACAGCGCCCGTGGCAAGTGGCTCGACAGCCAGCTGCGCCGCCTTGGCGAGGAGATCGACAGCGACGAGAAACGCCAGGGCGCCCTGCTCGCCCTGCACAAGGATGCTGCCCGCCTCACCCAGCAATTGCAGGCCGCCAGCGAAGCCCAGCAACAGGCCCAGCGCCACCTCGACCAGCAGCACCAGGCCCTGGCCGCCGACGAGCAACAACTTGCGCAAGCCCTCGAAAGCCTCCAAAGCGTGCTGCCCCCAGAGATTCTCCAGGCCCTGCGCGACGACCCGGCCAACGCCTTCCTCGGCCTCGACCAGCAGATTGCCCAACGTCGCCAGCAACTCGACCTGCGCAAGGACGAGCTGGAAGAACAACAGGCTCGCCAGACCCAGCTGGACAAACAGCGCGATCAGCAACAGGCCCGCCTGCACAGCCAGCAGCAGCTGCAACAGAAGCTCGCCGCGCTGGACGAACAACGCCGCCAGGCCCAGGCCACCCTGGGCGAGCTGCTCGGTGAACAGCCCAGCGCCGAAGCCTGGCAACAGCACATGGACAGCCAGCTGGAACAGGCCCGCGCCGCCGAGGCTGACAGCGCTCGACAACTGCAAGCGCTGCACACCCAGGGCGTGCAACTGGCCGGCGAGCTCAAGGCCAACCAGCAGCGCCAGCAGGCACTGGAGCAGGAGCATCAGCAGCTGCAGGGCGACATCGCCCAGTGGCGCAGCGAACACCCAGAGCTGGACGACGCAGGCCTGGAGCGCCTGCTGGCCATCGACGACAGCCAGGTGGGCGAACTGCGCCAACGCCTGCAGGCCGCTGAAAAAGCCGTCGAGCAAGGCCGCGTGCTGCTAGGGGAGCGTGAGCAGCAGCTGCAGCAACACACCGCCCAGGCCCATGATGAACTGCCCGTCGAAGCCCTGGAATCGGCCCTCGCCGAGCTGGTCGCGCAGTTGCCGGCCCAAGAGCAGCAATGTGCCGAACTGCGCGCCCGACAGGCCGAGGATCAGCGCCGCCAACAGGCCAGCCAGGCCCTCGCCGAACAGATCGAAACAGCACGCCTGCAATGGCAACGCTGGGCCCGCCTGAACCAGCTGATCGGCTCGGCCTCGGGCGACGTGTTCCGCAAGATCGCTCAGGGTTACAACCTTGACCTGCTGCTGCACCACGCCAACAGCCAGCTGCGCCAGTTGGCCAGGCGCTATCGCCTCAAGCGCGGTGGCAGCGCCCTGGGCCTGCTGGTGCTGGACACCGAGATGGGCGACGAACTGCGCTCGGTGCATTCGTTGTCGGGCGGCGAGACCTTCCTGGTCTCCCTGGCCCTGGCCTTGGGCCTGGCGTCGATGGCGTCGAGCACCTTGCGTATCGAATCGCTGTTCATCGACGAGGGCTTCGGCAGCCTCGACCCCGAGTCGCTGCAACTGGCCATGGACGCCCTGGACGGCCTGCAGGCCCAGGGCCGCAAGGTGGCAGTGATCTCCCACGTACAGGAAATGCACGAGCGCATCCCGGTGCAGATCCAGGTACGCCGCCAGGGCAACGGCCTGAGCGATGTCGAGGTGTGTGGGTGATTCTTTACTCGTTCCGCCGCTGCCCCTGGGCCATGCGCGCGCGCCTGGCCCTGCGCTACGCCGGGTGCGCGGTGCAGGTGGTCGAAGTGAAGATGAAGGAAAAGCCGGCCGAGCTGCTGGCACTGTCGCCCAAGGGCACGGTGCCGGTGCTCGACAGCGGTGCCGGGGTGCTGGAAGAGAGCCTGGACATCATGCGCTGGGCGCTCGAGCGACACGACCCCGAGGATTGGCGCCTGCTGGCCGACCCGGTCGCGGCGCGCCAGGCCGATGCGCTGATCGCCCGCAACGACAGTACGTTCAAGGCGCAGGTGAACTTGTACAAGTATGCCGAACGCTATCCCGAACATGCCCGGGAGCATTATCGACAACAGGCCGAGGCCTGGCTGGCCGAGCTGGAAAACCTGCTCGCCGACCGCGCCTTCCTGTTTGCCAACCACCCAAGTCTGGCCGACGCCGCGCTGCTGCCGTTGATGCGCCAGTTTGCCGGGGTCGAACCCGAATGGTTCGCCGAGGCGGCTTATCCGCGACTGCGCAGCTGGCTGCAAGGGTGGCTGGATTCAGCCTTGTTCAAAGCCGTCATGGCCAAATGAAACGCTGTCACAGCGCCAGGATCGGCGCGGACATCAGCAACAACACAACCGCCGTGATACGCCACATCATGCTCTGCCCCTTCGGAGAGTCAAAAATTTAGCGTCAAATTAAATCACATGGCGTTGTGCTATTACCAACGGCTTTACACTCAATGGGAATGCTTGCTCAGCGCGGCATGGAAATGCGCGCTCTGCTGCAAGTACTTTTGCGTGTAGCTGTGGGTGTTGGCGACCTTGCCGCCCTGCTCCAGCTGGGCGTGAGCGGGCAGGACAACCGAAGCGGAAATGGCGGAAGCGGCGATGACCGGGAAGAGATTGAAGTTCATGTGGGCGGACCTCGACATCGGTGGTTTTGACATTGCCCCGTCGGGGCCTTGGGTCAAAACTTACGCCGATGGGGGCGCCTGCTGAAATTCATTGCGGCAGTAGCGATTATTACGCCTATCGATAATAGGACGCGCGCCCTGTAGGAGCGGCCTTGTGTCGCGATAGGGCTGCACAGCAGCCCCCAGCGATTTCTGCTTTCACGCTGAAACCCTGGGGCCGCGCTGCGGCCCTTTCGCGACACAAGGCCGCTCCTACACGTTTACTCGACAAACTTGAGGTCCGAAGGCGCCGGCTGCTCAAGCTTCTGCACGGTGTCACCGAGCTTGCCGTTGCGCGGGTCGCGGCGCAGGACCACGATCTGGTTGCTTTTCTGGTTCGCCACCAGCAGGTAGTTGCCATCCGGATCGAGGGCGAACTCGCGGGGATGATCGCCCTCCACCGAGCGCCGCTGCAGCAAGGTCAGCTGGCCGTCGTCCTTGCCCACCGCATACACCACGATCTCGTTGGCGGTACCGCGATTGCTGACATACAGGAAACGCCCATCGGCCGACAGGTGCAGACCGCCAGCGGCCTTCGCCTGCGCCTCCTGGCGCTCGGTCAGCGGCAGGCGCTGGCGCTCGGTCAAAGCACCGTCACGCACATCGAACACCACCACCTCGGCGCTCATTTCCAGCGTCAGGTAGGCATGTCGACCCTTGGCATCGAACAGCAGGTGGCGCGGGCCGCTACCTGGCGGCAGATCCACCGACGGCGGTATAGCCGGGCTCAGCGGATGCTCGGGGCTGGCGCCGTCGTAGCGGTAGATGAACACTTTGTCCGCGCCCAGGTCGCAGGCGTACAGGTGGCGGCCATCGGGCGACAGCACCAGCGAATGCACATGGGCACTGGCCTGGCGCTCGGGATTGACCTTGCTCGGCGTATGCCGGGCCTGCTGCACCGCAGGCTTGAGCTTGCCATCCCTGGCCACCGGGATCACCACCAGGCTGCCACCCGGGTCGGGTGCCACCGCGTAGTTGGCGACGAACAGGTAGCGCTGGTCGTGGCTGAGGCTGGCGTGGGTCGGCTCGTCGCCCAGGCTGGGGACCTGGTTCAACGCTTTGATCTCGCCATTTTTGCCCAGCGAGAAACTGCTGACCTGGCCCTGGGGCGTTTCATTGACCGCGAACAACTGGCGCTGGTCAGCCGACAGCACCAGCCACGAAGGGCTGACGCTCTTGACCACCTGTCGGGGTATGGCGTCGATCTGACCAGTGTGGGAATTGAAGTCGTAGCGGTAGATTCCTTCGCTGCCGTTGTCGGTGTAGCTGCCCACCAGCAACGTGGCGGCCTGGGCGTTGACTGACAAAGCCATGAGGCTAGCGGTCAGCAGGCGTGTCCATTTCCTGTTCATCGTCTTCTTCATCCGGGGCACGAAAAGCACTCATACAGACTAGACGATGCTCGCCTTCGTCACTGGCCAGGCTCCAGTCATCGCCCGTGCCGGTGGCGGCGGCGACCTGGTCGGGGCTGAAGGTCCAGCGGCGCAGTTGGCGACCGTCCATGCATTCGATGCTCAGGCCGGATTCGTCGAAGGTGAAATCGAAAGCGTGCAGGCCGTCGATCAGCAGCATGTCGCAGGATTCGAGGGCGGTGGCGAGGGTGGTCATGGCAGTACCATTTCAGACAAATGCCACCATTATACGCAATCGCAGGTCATGCCCGCTCCCACGCCAAGCACATCGTGGGAGCAGGCATGACCTGCGATCCTGGCGACACTCAATGGGCGAAGATCGACCCGCCCTCCTTGCCTGCCAGCTTGGCCGGCTTGATCAGGAACCGCGCCAGCGCCGGCAACAGCCACAGTGCACCGAACATGTTCCACAGCAGCATGAAGGTCAGCATCAGGCCCATGTCGGCCTGGAACTTGATCGCCGAGAAGATCCAGGTGCACACGCCGATGGCCAGGCACAGGCCGGTGAACAGCACCGCCTTGCCGGTGGAGCGCAGGGTTTCGTAGTAGGCCTCCTGCAGCGGCAGACCAGCACGCAGGAAGCTTTCCAGGCGGCTGTAGATGTAGATGCCGTAGTCCACGCCGATACCCACGCCCAGCGCCACCACCGGCAGCGTGGCGACCTTGACGCCGATCCCCATGAACGCCATCAGCGCGTTGCCCAGCACCGAGGTCAGCACCAGCGGCAGGACGATGCACAGCGTCGCGGCGAAGGAGCGGAAGGTGATCATGCACATCACCGCCACGCAGATGTACACCAGGATCAGGATGGTCAGCTCGGCCGACTTGATCACCTCGTTGGTGGCCGCCTCGATGCCGGCGTTACCGGCCGCCAGGAGGAACTGCAGGCCATCCTTGTTGTGGCTGTCGGCGAAGGCCTTGGCCGCGGCGGTGACCCGCTCCAGGGTTTCGGCCTTGTGGTCGTTGAGGAACACCAGCACCGGCGCCAGCGAGCAGTCGGCGTTGTACAGGCCGTCGGCACGGGCGATGGAGTTGTTGAGGATGTCCGGGTTGCGCGACAGCGTTTCCCACTTCAGGCTGCCCTCGTTCATGCCCTTGATGACCTGCTTGGACACGGTCACCAGGGAGATGGTCGACTGCACCCCCGGGGTGTTGTCCATGGTCCACATCAACGCGTCGATCGGTGCCATGGTCGAGTGGATCGAGCAACTCTCGGCCGGGGTCTTGACCATGATCACCAACACATCGGAACTGGTCGAGTAGTTGCTGATGATGAAGCTATTGTCCTGGTTGTAGCGCGAGTCCGGGCGCAGCTCCGGGGCGCCCTGGTCGAGGTCGCCGATCTTCAGGTTCTGGCTGTACCAGAGGCCGCCGGCGAAGGCCAGCAGCGCCAGCACCACCGACACCGGCGCCACCTTGGCGCTGGCGAAGTTGGACAGCAGGCGCCAGAACGGGTGTTCACAGGTGGCGTCCTTCTTGCTGCGGGCGATGGCTTTCTGGCTGATGCCGACGTAGCTGATCGCCACCGGCAGCAGGATCAGGTTGGTGAACACGATCACCGCCACGCCGATCGAGGCGCCGATGGCCAGCTCGCGGATCACCCCGATATCGATGATCAGCAGGGTAATGAAACCCACCGCATCGGCGAGGATGGCGATCATCCCCGGCAGGAACAGCTGGCGGAAGGTGCGCCGCGCGGCGGTCAGGGCGTTGTCGGCGTCGCTGGACTGCAAGGCGATGCCGTTGATCTTCTGCACCCCGTGGGAGATGCCGATGGCGAAGATCAGGAAGGGTACCAGCATCGAGTACGGGTCCAGGCCGAAGCCCACCGCATGCATCAGCCCCAGCTGCCAGACCACCGCCACCAGGGTGGTGACCAGCACGGCGATGGTGCTGCGGATGCACCAGGTGAACCAGTACAGCAGCGCCCAGGTGATCAGCAGCGCCACGCCGAAGAACAGCGCCACCATCACCAGGCCGTCGATCAGGTCGCCGACCTTCTTGGCGAAGCCGACGATGTGGATCTTCACGTTGGGGTTCTGCGCCTGGAACTTGTCGCGGATCTTCTCCTCGAGCTGGTGCGAGAACTGCTGGTAGTCGAGCTTGACCTGCTTGCCCGGATCCTGTGGGTCGGGGTGGCTTTCCAGCAGCGGGATGTCGATGATGCTCGACTTGAAGTTGTTGGCCACCAGGCGCCCGACCTGGCCGGACTTGAGCACGTTGTCGCGCAGCGTGTCGAGGCTGTCCTGGGAGCCGTTGTAGGTGTTGGGGATGACCTCGCCGCCGGAGAAGCCCTCTTCGGTGACCTCGCTCCAGCGCACGCTGGGGCTCCACAGCGACTTGAGGCCCGCGCGATCGACACCGGGGATGTAGAACACCTCGTCATGGATCTGGCGCAGGGTCTCCATGTAGTCCTTGTCGAAAATGTCGCCGTTGACCGCCTCGACCGACACGCGCACGGTGTTGCCGAGGTTGGCCAGGTCGTTGCGGTGCTCCATCATCTGCTCGATGAACGGGTGCTGCAGCGGGATCATCTTCTCGAAACTGGTGGACGGGCGGATCTGCGTGGCCTGCCAGAACAGGAACACGCTGACCAGCAGGCAGATGGCGATGACCGCCGGACGATTGTTGAAGATCAGGCGTTCCAGCAGGGTGGCCTTGTCCTTGTGCTGCATGTCGAAACTCTCCCGGCTGGTCATGGACGCACCTCCTCTACGCCGTCGGCCGAGGCCAGGTGCACGCCGCCTTGCCCAACCAGCAGCAGGCCGCCGACGCCCAGGCCGCTGACGCCCGACAGGGCGATGCGGTCGGCGCGGTTGCGCACGCTGAAGGTTTGGCCATCGTCATGGCTGCGCAGCACGCTGCCACCGTTGCCGACCAGCACCAGGCTGCCGTCCTCGAGAAGCGTAGCGCTTGCCAGGCCGAATTCGAGCGGGCCGCGTTCAGCCTTGAGCGCGATCGGCTGCCAGCTGTCGCCGAAATCGGTGGAGCGGAACAGGTTGCCGCGCAGGCCGTAGGCCAGCAGGGTGTTGGGCTGGGCGGTGCCGATCACGCCGAACAGCGAGCCCTCGTAGGGGCCCTGGACCTTGGTCCAGCTCTGGCCGTTGTCGCTGGAGCGGAACATGCTGCCCTGCTCGCCGACGATGAACAGGCCGGCGTCCTTCACCTGGGTGATACCGTTGAGGTGCAGCTGGTCGGGGTTATCCAGGCGCTCGGCGACGTCCTGCCAGTGCTGGCCGCCATCGAGCGTTTCCAGCAAGGCACCGTAGGCGCCCACGGCAAAGCCGTGCTGCGGGTCGAGGAAGCGCACATCGAGCAAGGGGGCTTCACGGGACAAGTCTTCGAACTGCTTGCTCCAGGTGGCGCCGCCGTCGCTGCTGGCGAGGATCTGCGCGTCATGGCCAACGGCCCAGCCGCGCTTGTCGTCGACGAAAAACACGCCGGTGAGCAGTTGCCGGGTGGGTACCCGGGCTTGGGTCCAGGTCTTGCCCTGGTCGTCGGAGAACAGGATGTGGCCGCGATCACCGACCACCACCAGGCGTTGCCCGGCATGGGTGGCGCCGATCAGCAGGCTCTGGCTGGCCTTGGCCGATTCCACCGAATAGTCGTCGGCGGCCACCGCCGCCTCGACATTGCCAGCGCCGATGCCCAGCACCAATGCCAGCATCGCGCCTGTCGCCAGCCGGCGACGTGGCGTAATCCGCTCTCTCATGACTGCCCCCTGTTGTGTTCTTGTGGTGGGTCAATCTATTGCCAGGTACTGCCGAAACCCCTGTTCCAGAGGCCTGGAATAGCTTCTGGCCATGCTATCGGGATTGTCCGACAGAACACAACGAGCGGGACGTTATGTTTTGTTAACCACAAAAAACCGGGGCCGCCTTGCGGCCCATCGCGACACAAGGCCGCTCCTACAGAGATTCGCGATCCCCTGTAGGAGCGGCCTTGTGTCGCGAAAGGGCTGCGCAGCAGCCCCAAGGGTCTCAAGCGAGACTTTTGCTCACCACCTCATACACATCGCTGGACAGCGCTCCCGACGCAAGGATCCGCTCCAGTTCGCCCTTCATCAGCGCCTGACGCTGCTCGTCGTACTTGCGCCAGCGGGTCAGCGGTGCCAGCAGACGCGAGGCGATCTGCGGGTTCAGCGCGTTGAGCTCGATCACCAGGTCTGCCAGGAAGCGATAGCCCGAGCCATCGACCGCATGGAAGTTGACCAGGTTCTGCCCGGCGAAGCCTCCGATCAGCGCGCGCACCTTGTTCGGGTTCTTCAGGGTGAAGGCCGGGTGCTGCATCAGCGTCTTGACCCGCGCCAATCCACCTGGTTGGCTGCTCGCCGCCTGTACGCTGAACCACTGGTCCATGACCAGCGGGTTGTCCTTGAAGTGCTCGGCGAAGCTTTCCAGGGCCTTGGCCCGCTCGGCCTCGAACGGTGAGTTGACCAGCACCGCCAGGGCGGTGAGGCGCTCGGTCATGTTGTCGCACTGGTCGAACTGCTCCAGGGTCGCCTCGAGCACCTGCGCCTTGCCGCCCAGCATCAGGTATGACAGCGCGATGTTCTGCAGGCTGCGACGGGCGAAGTGCTCGGCCGAGGCCAGGTACGGTGTCTTGCGCGAGACCTCGCGGTTGGCCTGGTAGCGCGCCCACAGGGCGTCGAACAGCTGCTCGGCGATCTGCTGGCGGGCGAACTCGCGGGCAGCGTGGATCGCATCGACATCGGCCACCTGGCTGATCTCGGTGAGATAAGCCTCACCCGGCAGCGAGAGCATCTCGGCGACCATGGCCGGGTCCAGCGCTTCGTTGCCCAGCACGGTGCCCAGGGCGGTGATAAGACGCTGGTCGAGCTGCAGCGCTTGGCCACGCTGATGCTGGCCAATCAGCTCCTGCAGCACCTGCACCGACAACTGCTGCCCCGCTTCCCAGCGGTTGAAGCCGTCGCTGTCGTGCTGCATCAGGAACATCAACTGGTCGCGGTCGTACGGGAAACCCAGCTTGACCGGCGCGCTGAAGCCACGCAGCAGCGATGGCAACGGCTTGGCGGTGATGCCTGCGAAGGTGAAGGTCTGCTCGGCCTCGGTCACCGACAGCACGCGGCTGGTGCCGGCAGCCTGCGCTTCGCCGACCAGGCGCAGCGGCAGGTCGTTGCCTGCGGCGTCCAGCAGGCCCAGCGCCACAGGAATCACGAACGGCAGCTTCTCGACCTTGTCCGGCGTCGGCGGGCAGCTCTGGCGGAAGGTCAGGCTGTAGGTCTGCGCGGCGGCGTCAAACTGCTCGCTGACCTCCAGGCGCGGCGTGCCGGCCTGGCTGTACCAGCGCTTGAACTGGGTCAGGTCGACGCCGTTGGCGTCTTCCATGGCCTTGATGAAGTCGTCGGTGGTCACCGCCTGGCCATCGTGGCGCTCGAAGTACAGGTCGCTGCCCTTGCGGAAGCCCTCGGCGCCCAGCAGGGTGTGGACCATGCCCACCACTTCGGCGCCCTTCTCGTACACCGTCAGGGTGTAGAAGTTGGAGATCTCGATGAAGCTTTCCGGGCGCACCGGGTGGGCCATGGGGCCGGCATCCTCGGCGAACTGGTGGGTGCGCAGGTAGGCGACATCCTCGATGCGCTTGACCGTGCGCGAGTTCATGTCGGCGCTGAACTCGGCGTCGCGGTATACCGTGAAGCCTTCCTTGAGCGACAGCTGGAACCAGTCGCGGCAGGTCACGCGGTTGCCCGACCAGTTGTGGAAATACTCGTGGGCGACCACGCCCTCGACGCGCTGGTGCGCGGCGTCGGTGGCGGTTTCGGCGCGGGCCAGCACGCAGCTGGAGTTGAAGATGTTCAGGCCCTTGTTTTCCATGGCGCCCATGTTGAAGTCGTTGACCGCGACGATCATGAAGATGTCCAGGTCGTATTCACGGCCATAGACTTCCTCGTCCCAGCGCATGGACTTCTTCAGGCTGACCATGGCGTGGTCGCACTTGTCGAGGTTTTCCGGCTCGACATAGATGCGCAGCGCCACGTCGCGACCCGACTGGCGGGTAAAGGTATCCTCGACGCACCACAGGTCGCCGGCCACCAGAGCGAACAGGTAGGCCGGCTTCTTGAACGGGTCTTCCCAGGTCGCCCAGTGCCGGCCATCCTCGGACGGGCCGCTGCCAACCGGGTTGCCGTTGGACAGCAGCACCGGGTAACGATGCTGTTCGGCGATCACCGTGGTGGTGAAGGTGCTCATCACATCCGGGCGGTCGAGGTAATAGGTGATCTTGCGGAAACCCTCGGCCTCGCACTGGGTGCAGAACATCTTGCCGGACTTGTACAGGCCTTCCAGCGCGGTGTTGCTCTCCGGGTGGATCTTCACACTGGTGTCCAGGGTGAAGCGCTCGCGCTTCGGCTGCACGGTGAGGCTGTCGTCGTCGAGCTGGTAGTCGTTGGCGCCCAGTGCCTGGTCGTCCAGTTGCACGCTCAGCAGCTCCAGCTGCTGGCCGTCGAGCACCAGCGGCGGCAGGCCGGCGCCACGCTCGGGGTTGCGGCGCATGAGCAACTGCGCATGGACCAGGCTGTGGTCCTCGAACAGCTCGAAAGTCAGGTGGGTCTCTTCGATCAGGTAGTCGGGCGCCTGATAGTCCTTGAGGTGGATCACTTGCGGTTGTTCGGTGCGCATGGTGACGGTCCTTTTACTGAAGCACGGCCAGTTGGTAGGCCGTGTACTTGCGAATGTTGATCACGCCGGTGTCGAAGATCAGGTACTGGCCCTTGATCCCCAGCAGCGTGCCTTCCACGACCGGGTCCTTGTCGAGGTTGAAACTGACGATTTTTTTCGGGTAGGCCTCGACCGGGTAGCGCATCTGCACCACCTCGGCGTCGGGCAACGGCTGGATGGCCTGCAGGCCGAAGCGCTCGTGCAAACTGCGGATGCCGTCGGCGCAAGCGTCGAAGATCTGTTCGCGAATGGCCGGCAGGTCGAGCACCTCGGCATCGCCCTTGAGCAGCGCGCGCCAGTTGGTGCGATCCGGCACCTGGCTGCGCAGCACGTCCTCGACCAGCCCGGATTGCTGGCGGGTGGCCACGCGCATGATCGGCAGCGCCTGGCTGGCGCCCTGGTCGAGCCAGCGGGTGGGCAACTGGGTGGCGCGGGTGATGCCGACCTTGATGCCCGACGAGTTGGCCAGGTAGACCACATGGTCGGTCATGCAGAACTGCTCGCCCCACGAGGGTTCGCGGCAGGTGCCGGCGTCGTAATGGCATTTTTCCGGAGCCATGATGCACACGTCGCACTGGGCCAGCTTGGTCATGCATGGGTAGCAGTAACCCTGGCTGAAGCTGGTCTTGGTGCGCTTGCCGCAATGGCTGCAATGGATCGCGCCCAGGTACTCCAGGCGGATCGACTGGCCGATCAACGGATTGACCGGTACCTCGGTGTCATCCAGGCGGAAACTGTATTGAACGACCGGTGCGTCCAGGCGCACCGCCATCTTGCTCAAAGAGCCACGAGCGAGTTCGATCAATGTACCGAGTCCGACTTGAACAAAATGTTGGCGATTGGCGCGGACTTCGAGGCGCACTCCTGCGGGCCCATGTAGCCGGTGCGCTGCTCTTCGGGGAGGTTTTTCATTTCCCAGGCGATCACCGCCTGCAACGACAGCTCTTTCTGTTCGGCGGTCAGCTTGCGGCCGTCGGACCATTTGCCGATCTCCACGGCCGTCTTCAGGCTCTGGTAGATCTCGGGGGTGATGTTTTCGATCATTTGCGCGAAAGTGGACATGCGGTCTCCTCAGTCAGGCGGACAGTCTACGCCTGGCGAGGGCTCCACCCAAGAGCCCGGTCAGGCATCCGATGAGCAACCCGCCGACATGGGCGGCGTTGGCGATCTGGCCGAAGCCAAGCAAGGTGATGAGGCCGGACAGGCACACCAGCAGCCAGATCAATAGGCTGCCCACCGTGCCCGGTGGCAGACGATAGACCTTGTCGGGCGCCAGCCGCTGATACAACCAGACATGCCCCAGCAACCCGTACAGCACGCCGGACAAGCCCCCGAACAGGCTCGGTCCGCTGGTGAAATGCTGAGCCAGGTTCGACACCAGAGCAAACAGCAAGGTCAGCGCCAGCAGTGGCCAAGGCCCCTGACGCCGCTCCACACGCCGCCCCAGCTCCCAGTACCACAAGGCATTCATCAGCAGATGCAGCCAGCCGAAATGCACAAGCATCGGCGACACCAGCCGCCACCACTGGCCTTCGGCCATTTCCTGGGCCAGCGAAGTGAAATACAGATAGTCACCCTGCACCTCGAACTGCAGGAAGGTGAACCAGCCAAGGGTCGCCAGGTTGGCGCCCAAAGCGGTGATGGCCGCGACCAGCAGGCTGGCAATCAGCACGAACAGGGTCATTTTTGCCGCGCGCAGCTGTTCGGCCAAGGGCGGACGTCGCTCGACCACCATGACCGATCCACGCCTGCGGCGGACCTCGGCCTCGCCTTCGGGGAAGCGCTGGTACAGCCCGCGAACGCGCTCGGCCAGCGCCTCATCCACCCACAGCACGTGCTGCCCCTCCTCCTCGCTGACCTGGTGCCTGATGTCCAGGCGCGCCAACAGGTCGAGGAAACCCTGCAGGTCGACCTCCCGCCCCAGGCGCAGCGCCGCAACCGGGGTCACTGGCTGGCCTGCGGGCGTTCGACATCGACCCAGACGAACTTGTGCGGGTCGATGCGGGTTTCGTCGTCCAGCCGATAAGCCGCCAGCTTGCCGTAGAGCACTGCGCTGTAGTCCAGGCAGGCCAGGTTGGCGCGGATCGGCGCGGGCCGGCCGCTGCGCCAGTAATGACCGACGAACAGCAGCGGTTCGTCCTCGGCGTAGCGCAACAGGGCGTTCTTCTGGCTGTGGCTCAACGGCGTGCGGGCCACCTCGTCGGGTAGCGCGTCGGGCTGGAAGACGATATCGCCGTAGGTCTGCGGGTCTTCTTCCCAGAACTTGGTGCGGAAGAAGGCGCGGGTCAGGCCATCGCCGCCGGTCAGGGTCAGGCCATCCGGCAGGCGCATGTCGGTGCCGCGCAGCAGGCGGTTGCACACGGTCGAGGCGAAACTGCCGGACACCGCCGAGGCCTGCACGAAGTGCTCGTCGATACAACCGCTGGGGTATTGCTGACGCAGCGGCGCGATCAGCTGCGGGTCCCAGCAGGCATGCACCAGGCGGAAACGCCCGGCGTCGACGAACAGCGGCAAGGTGTAGAACCACTGGAGGAAGTCGTGCCAGTCGCCGGGGTGCTGGGCGAACTGGGTGAGGGTCTCGTCGATCAGCCGCGCGTGCCGGGGGGTGTGCTCGCGCACAAAGGCCTTGCCGCTCCCCGGCAGCGCCGGGGTGACCCAGGCCAGGGCGTTGTATTCGTGGTTGCCCATGATGCAGAAGGCCTGGCCGGCCTCGACCATGTCATGGACGATGTGCAGCGCCTCGCGAATGCGCTGGCCGCGGTCGACGATATCGCCGAGGAACAGCGCCTGGCGCCGTGGGTGGCGCCAGACCCCGCCGACCCGCTTGTAGCCGAGGGTGTCGAGCAGGCGCTCGAGGGTCAGTGCGCAACCGTGCACGTCGCCGATGATATCGAAACTGCGCGCCGGATCGAACATCAGTCGTCCCTGCCTCCCAGGCGGCTGCCCCAGCCGAGCTTGGTGCGGCAGACCTCGTAGTAGTTGTGGTCCAGCGGATGGATCAAGCGCAGCTTCTGCGGCTTCTTGCTCACCGTGATGGTGTCGCCAGGGGCACAGGTGAAGTGGTTCTGACCGTCGCAGGACACCTGCGGGTAGATCTGCAGGTCCTTGGACACGACGATCTTCAGCTCGCTGTTGCCGTCCACCACGATCGGCCGGCCCGACAGGGTATGCGGGTACATCGGCACGATGACGATGGCGTCGAGCTTGGGGTGCATGATCGGGCCGCCGGCGGACAGCGCATAGGCCGTGGAGCCGGTGGGCGTGGCGACGATCAGGCCGTCGGCCTTCTGGCTGCAGACGAACTGGCCGTCGATGTAGATTTCGAACTCGATCATCCGCGTCGACTTGCCCGGGTGCAGCACCACGTCGTTGAGCGCGTCGCCCTGGCCGATAGCCTCGTGATGGCGGCGGACCTCGGCCTGCAGCAGGAAGCGGTTTTCCACCAGGTAATGGCCGTCGAGTACCTCGGCGACCTTCTCCTCGAGCTCGTCGGGGCGGATATCGGTGAGAAAGCCCAGGTTGCCACGGTTGATGCCCAGCACCGGTACATTGTGCCGGGCCAAGGCGCGGGCGGCACCGAGCAGGCTGCCGTCGCCACCGACGACGATGACCAGGTCGCAGACTTCGCCCAGCAGCTTGCGCGTGGAGGTCTGCAGGCCGTGGCCGGGCAGCACTTCGGCGATGGCATCCTCGAGGATCACGTGCAGGTGGCGCTCGAGGAGGAATTTTTTCAGTCGGCGAATGGTGTCGAGCACCTGGGAGCTGCCAAGGCGTCCGATGATACCGATATTGCGAAATTGCTCCATGGTGCTCCTGCAAAGCTCTGCGGCGGGTGACAATGGCGCGATTATGGGCGAAAGGACTGGCCAGCGGCAAACCGGCTATGCTCGCAGGATGATGCCCTTCGCCGACCTCCAGCCCCTGCCCCGCCAACTGCGCCATCCAGCCGTGCGCGACCTGGCCTGGACGCTGCTCGCCCCGCCGCTGCTGGCGCAGTGTGCCTGCCCGCAACGCCACCCGCTCAGTGCCAGTGACTGGGCCGGCGACCCAGGGCGCCTGGCCGCCTGGCTCGCCGGCCTGGACCGAGACCCCAGCCCGCTGCTGGCCTGGCTGGCGCGCCTGACCAGCCGCCGCCTGGGCTTGTACTACGAAGCGCTGTGGCAGTTTGCCCTACGCCAGGCCCCAGGGGTCGAATTGCTCGCGGCCAACCTGGCGATCCGCGATGGCGGGCGCACCCTGGGCGAGTTGGACATCCTGTTGCGCGACCGCGAAGGCGATCATCACCTGGAGCTGGCGATCAAGCTCTACCTGGGGCCGCCGCAGGGCGACGGGCATGACCCGGCGCACTGGATCGGCCCCGGCTGTCATGACCGCCTCGGCAGCAAGCTGGGGCACCTGGCCGGGCATCAGCTGCCGATGTCCGCCCAGCCCCACAGCCGGGCGGCATTGGCCGAACGGGGAGTGACCGCAGCCGCGGCGCACCTGTGGCTAGGCGGTTACCTGTTCTATCCCTGGCCAGGACATGCCGAAGCGCCGACCGGCGCCCATCCGGCGCACCTGCGCGGGCGCTGGCTGCATCGGCGGGAATGGCCGGGGTACGCGGCGCAGTGGCCTGCCGCTCACTGGCAACCCTTGCCCCGCCATGCCTGGTTGGCACCGGCCCGGGTGCAGCCCCAGGCCTGCTGGAGCAGCAGGCAATTTCACGACTGGTTGGCGGCACTGGATGAACTGGCGCCGGCGCAACTGCTGGTGCGTCTGGAGGAGGACACGGACGGCGCCTGGCAGGAGGCCGAGCGGTTGTTCCTGGTGGCGAACCTTTGGCCCCTGTTGCGGCCTTGACCTGCCAGCCCTTGCTGGCGAAACCGCTGAAACAGACCCAGCGCAACGAAATTTTTACCGCGACCGTTTACAGTGGGTACCAGGCGCCAGCAAGAGCGTCTTCCCGACCTGATGACGAGGACCCACCATGGTTTCATCCACCCCCGCGGCCCATTACGCGCGGCTGTCGATTGCCCTGCACTGGCTGATGCTGGTGCTGCTGGCTGCCGTCTACGCCTGCATCGAGCTGCGCGGCCTGTTCCCCAAGGGCAGCGCCGAACGCGACCTGATGAAAGACCTGCACTTCATGCTTGGCCTGAGCGTGTTCGTGCTGGTCTGGCTGCGCCTGGCCCTGCGCCTGTCGCGCCCGACCCCGCCGATCGTACCCAGGCCGCCGGCCTGGCAGACCGGCCTGTCGCACCTGGTGCACCTGCTGCTGTACCTGATGATGATCGGCCTGCCCCTGGCCGGCTGGGCGCTGCTCAGCGCCGCCGACAAGCCGATCCCGTTCTTCGGCCTGGAGCTCCCGGCCATTGCCGCGCCGGACCAGGACCTGGCCAAGTTCATCAAGGGCTGGCATGAACGCATTGGCAGCTGGGGCTACTGGCTGATCGGCCTGCACGCCGTGGCCGGGCTCTATCACCACTACGTGCGCCGCGACAACACGCTGCTGCGCATGCTGCCCTACAAGTAGCCACGTCTCCCCTGCAGGCCTCCGGTATGCAGGACCACCAGGCGGGTGCCGGGCGCGAACCGCCCGGCCTCGACCTCATCGCGCAGGGCCAGCAGTGCCTTGCCGGTGTACAGGGCCTCCAGCGGTATTGCCGTTTGCCGTTCGGTGTCGTCGATGAAGCTCAGCAATGCTGGGTCGATTCTGGCGAAGCCGCCGCGGCTGGCGTCGTGCAACCGATAGCCCGCCTCCCCGGCCAGCGCGGCGATCTGCGCTGGCACGCCATGGTCAGCCGGCACCGCCAGCGCGCCATGCACCGGGTGTTCACCCGCCTCTGCCAGCACCAAGCCGGCCAGGGTGGTGCCGGTACCGACGGCCAGCCACCAGGCGTCGTAGTCTGCCCAGCCGAGCGTGGCCAGTTGCGCCCGGCACTGCTCGACGATCAGCGCGCAGCCTTGCGCGCCGCCCAAGCCGCCGCCGCCTTCGGCAATGCACTGCCATCCGGGGTAGCGGGCCTGCCAGGGCGCCCAGAACTCGGGCGCGTGACGCGCTCGGTAGCCGCCGTAGCCGAGCCAGTGGAGCTGCATGCCCAGTGCCTGCAGGTCACGCACGGTTGGCGTGTCCTGGGGCTGGCCGCGCAGCAGCCCGGCGCTGGCGAAGCCGAAGCGCTTGCCGGCGGCGGCGAGGGCGTGAAGGTGGTTGGAGTGGTTGCCCCCGAGACTGATCAGGCCCGGAGCGCCGGCCTCGCGCGCGGCAAGCAGATGGTGACGCAGCTTGAACCATTTGTTGCCGCTGATCAGCGGGTCGATCAGGTCCAGACGCAGGATGGCCCCTTCTATGCCCGCGCGGCGCAGCCAAGGCAAGTCGAGGCGTTGCAAGGGGGCTTGGGGCAGGGAGAACTCAGACATGACAGGAGTTTATCTGATCGCGCTGCTGGGCATGCAGCGCTCTTGTGCTTGTGAAGTTGCCCTTGCCCTTGCCCTTGCCCTTGCCCTTGCCCTTGCCGATCAAGAGGCTGACGCCAAACCCTGCGAGCGACAGCTGCGCCAGTGCAGGCGCCGCGCGTAACTTCGCGACTTCAGGAGGCCGAACGCAGGCCTTGCGTAGGGAGGTGACGGGCATGGATGCCCGTCAAGCGCTGGGGCCCAGGATGGGCCCTACAGCGCGGTCCTCCCGGGAGCAAGGCCGGAGTGAGGGAACCCGGAGCGGAGCGTAGGGCCGGATGAATGGAGCGCAGCGTTTTTTGGTTACTTTTTGTCGCGTTTGACAAAAAGTGACTCGCCGTAAGGGCGAAAAGGTGATTAAGCGTCGATATAGCCAATGAATGCGCTTACCTCTGTGAATACCCACGCCGATCGACTTTGACTGTGACTTTGACTTTGACTTTCAGAGCGTGAGTTTTGAAAGTTATACGCGCATTCATTGGCGATGGTGACGCATAGTCACCTTTCCGCCCTTACGGCGGGTCCCTTTTTGAAGGATCAAAAAGGAACCAAAAAATCCTCGCTCCATTCATCCGGCCCCTACGCTGCGCTCCGGGGTTCCCTCGCTCCGTTCTTGCTCCCGTGGGTACCGCGCTGTAGGGCCCATCCTGGGCCCCAGCGCTCGACGGCCATCCATGGCCGTCGCCCCACTACGCAAGAACTCCGCTCGGCCTCCTGAAGTCGCAATGAGTGTCGCCTGAACTATCGCGCGCTTAGAAGCAAAATCAAAAACAGATCAAAAACAGATCAATAACAGATCAATAACAGATCAAAAAAACACTATCCCTTGCTCTACGGCACAACGATAGCAAGCTGCTGTAGTCGTGAAAAATTGACCAGGTTTACACACGAAAAAAAATCAACGCCAACCGACTCTTTCCGACAAAACAGCGATCTAAAACCAACACCACACATCGCTACTTAATAAAGCCAGCGCGATCAACCCCGGAACCCGCCACGCAAGCAATCAAAGACCACATAAGTAAACGGCCTGCCCCGCGAACAATCACGCACAAACCGGCGTCAGCACCGGCTCGCCGGCGAAGAACGCCTGCAGGTTACGCAGCACCAGGCCCACCGTGTCCCGCGCCGCCTCCGGCGACTGCCCCGCCACATGCGGCGTGAGCACCGTGTTGCCCAGCGCCTTGAGCGCCTCCGGCACCGCCGGCTCGTCATCGAATACATCCAGCGCCGCCCCAGCGATCACGCCGCCGCGCAAGGCGCCGACCAACGCCTCGGTATCCACCACACTGGCCCGGGCAATGTTGACCAGGTAACCCTCGGCGCCCAACGCCTCCAGCACCGCGGCATCGACCAGGTGCCGAGTGCCGTTGCCACCGGGCGTGGCCACCACCAGGATATCCACCGCATCGGCCAGGTGCAGCGGGCTGTCGTACCAGGTATAGGGCACCTCGGCGCGCGGCGTGCGGCTGTGGTAGCTGACGCTCATGTCAAAGCCCTGGGCAGCCCGCCGGGCAATGGCCTGGCCCACCGCGCCCAGGCCGATGATACCCAGGCGCTTGCCACTCACCGATGGGCTGATCACCCGGTTCCACTGGCCACGCCGGGTGCTGGCGTCGGCCCGGGGGATATCGCGCAACAGCGCCAGCAACAAGGCCATGGCATGGTCGGCGACAGGGCCTGCATTGGCACCGGCGCCATTGGTGACAGTGATGCCACGGGCAGCGGCGGCGGCCAGGTCGACCTGCTCGTAACCGGCACCGATCACGCAGATGATCCGCAGCTTGACCAGGGTGGCGATTTCAGCGGCGTTCAGGCCCAGCGGGCCACGGGTCAGCACTGCATCGATCTCGCCGGCATGCCGGGCGATGGCCTCGGCACGCATCTGCGCCGAGGGTGCGCGGATCAGCCGGTAGCCGGCCTGCTCCAGTAGCGGTAGGTAGTCATCGACGGTTTCCACCAGCACCAGGACTGTCTTGCTCATGCCACCCTCCGGTCGAATGCGAAGGGGGATTATGCCAGTTGTTGGCGCCGCCGGCCCTGTCGCGGGGCCAACGATAATTATTGCCCGAACGCCCTGCCCAGCCCACCCGGCACACCGCTGCTGTCGGTGTCCTGCCACGGCCCGGCAGGGCTCAGCGACCAGCTCCAGCCATTGTTCCAACGGTAGTAGGTGCGCTGGCGGTAGAAGGTGTTGGGTTGTTTCTCCAGTACATAGACCCCAAGCTTCGGGTCCCAGTGGCTGGCGCCGCCAGGTGGCGGCGCGAAGCTGGCAGAGGTGCGCGGCATCGGCTTGGGCAGCGCCGCCGGCTTGCTCGGCTGGCTACCGGGCTGGCCACCCGGCAGGGGCTTGACCACCGGCCCCTGGTGCGGGGGCGGCGTGGTCTCGATCGGCGGCAGCGGTTCGCGCTCGCCCGGCTGCTGCACCGTACACGCGCCAAGACCCAGGGCCAAGGAGATCAGGGTCAAGCGGACGATGCTGTTCATGGAGGTGCTCTCTTATGAGTCGGGGCTGTCGATGGTCACATGCTGGGTGCCCTGGGTTGCAGTGGCCAACGGCGCGCTCTGGCCCTTCCACTCACCCTGGGTGGGCTGCCCGGCGCGGGAGACGCGGGCTACCAATTGGACTTCGGCGAAGTCCGACAGTTTCATCTGCGCCATCATCGCGTCGGCGTCCGACAGCTCCACTTCGATCGGCAGCTGCGCCACCGTCACCCGCTTGGCCGCCAACGGCATGGGCGGGCCCTTGACCGCGCGGGCGAAGATGAACACGGTGTCGTCCGGGCGCACCTTGTCCTTGAGCGCCGCGGCCAGTTCGACCCGTACTTTCAGGCGCGCCGCCTCGACAACCTTGCCGCCGCCGGCCTTGAGCCTGTCGGCGGCGCGGTCGATACCGCCCTGCAGCGCGGCGCGCGAGGCGTCGCCCTCGGGCAGTTGCGCCAGCAGGCGCTGCCAGTAGTCGATGGCCTCCTGGAAACGCTCGCCCTCGAAGGCGGCAATACCGCGCAGGCCCAGGCTGGTGACTTCACGCGGGTCGGCCTTCAGGGCTTCGTCGGTGAGCGCCTGCAACTGCGTCGACCACTGCTTGTCGGCGGCAAAGTACAGCGCCTGGGCCCATTGCCCGAGCAGCTCGGGCTGGCGCCCGGCCAGGCTCACCGCGCGTTCGAAAGCCTTGGCCGCGTCCGCCGGGCGCTGTTCGGCCATGTAGGCACGACCGAGGAAGTACAGCCCTTCTGCCGAATCTGGCTGGGCCTGTACCGCACGCTCCAGGCGCGTGGTCATCTCTGCCATCGATTGCGGCGCATGGGCGAACTCCTGGGTCAGTGCCACCTTGTCAGCGGCACCGAAGTGCAGGTACAGCCCCAACGCCATGGCCGGCACCAGGATCGCCGCCAGCAGCGGGATGACCTTGCCCAGGTGGCCCTGGCGGGCCAGGTCGTGGCGCTCGGTATCGGCCAGCAGTTCGCGGGCCGCCTCGTCGCGGCCCTTGGCCAGCTGTTGTGCATCGAGCACACCGGCGGCCTGCTGGGCGGCCAGCTCGGCGACACGCTCCTGGTACAGCGCCACGTTGAGGGCGGTACGGTCCTGTTCGGCCTGCTGGCGACGATGGCCGCGCAGGATCGGCAACAGCAGGAAAGCCAGGGCGGCGAGCAGCAGCAGGCCCGCGCTAAGCCAGAATTCAGTCATGGGTACGTTCTTTTTCCAACAGTTTGGCGAGACGCTCGCGTTCGTCGGCGGACAGTTCGGTGTTGCCGGCCACGGCTTGGCCGCGGCGCCGGCGGACGATCACCGCGAGCACCACGAAGCCCCCGGCCAGGAGGATCCCGGGGCCGAACCAGAGCAGCCAGGTGCGGCCGCTGAGCGCCGGCTTGTAGCGCACGAAATCGCCATAGCGGTCGACCATGAAGTCGACGATCTGCTGGTTGCTCTGGCCTTCGCCGAGCATGCGGAAGATCTCGCGGCGCAGGTCGGCGGCGATCGGCGCGTTGGAGTCGGCGATGTCCTGGTTCTGGCATTTCGGGCAACGCAGCTCCTTGGTCAGCTGCTGGTAGCGCTCACGCTCGGCTGCGTCGCGAAACTGATAGGTATCGATGGCGGCCTTGGCCATCCCGGCCAGGCCCAGCCCCAACACCACGGCGGCAAGCCAGCGCTTCATGGCCGGGCCTCGTCGACCAGGCCCTGGTACAGCGGCGCCAACTGCTCACGCCACACCGTGGCATCGACCACCCCGACATGCTTGTAGCGGATGATGCCCTTGGCGTCGATCAGGAAGGTTTCCGGCGCGCCGTACACGCCCAGGTCCAGGCCCAGCGTGCCCTGCGGATCGGCGATGTTCAACTGGTAGGGGTTGTGGAACTCAGCCAGCCATTTCAGCGCGGCGGCGTTGTCGTCCTTGTAGTTGACGCCATGGATCACCACCCCCTGTTCAGCCAGCTGGTTCAGGTAGGGGTGCTCGACCTTGCACGATGGGCACCAGGTGCCCCACACGTTGACCAGTGCCGGGCGCCCCAGCAGGTCGGCCTGGGTCAGGTTGCGCTCGCCCTGCACCGTGGCCAGCGAGAACGCCGGGAACGGCTTGCCGATCATCGCCGAGGGCAACTCGTCGGGCTTGAGGAACAACCCCTTGTAGAGAAAGACCGCCACCAGCAGGAACACCGCCAGTGGCACTACCATGATCCAACGCTTCATGCAGTTGCTCCAGACACGCCCAGGGCCTCACGCACCCGGGTCTTGACCTTGACGCGGTAGCGCCGGTCGAGGGCCGCCAGCAAACCGCCCAGGCCGGTCAGCAGACCGCCCAGCCAGATCCAGCGGACATAGGGTTTGATATGCACCCGCACCGCCCAGGCGCCGTTTTCCAGCGGCTCGCCCAGGGCGACGTACAGGTCGCGGGTGAAACCGGCATCGATGCCGGCCTCGGTCATCATCGACTGCTGCACGGTGTACAGGCGCTTTTCCGGGTGCAGCACCGACACTTCACGGCCCTCGCGCGAAACACGAATGGTGCCCTTGTCGGAAATGAAGTTCGGGCCTTCGAAGTGCCTGGCGCCCTCGAACAGGAAGTGATAGCCGCCCAGTTCGACGGTTTCACCCGGCGCCATGCGCAAGTCGCGCTCGGCGCTGTTGTTGCTCGACAACACCACGCCCAGGGCGCACACCACCAGCCCCAGGTGGGCCAGCTGCATGCCCCAGTAGCTGCGCGAGAGGCCACCCAGGCCCTTGGCCAGGCCCTTGTGCCGGGTCTTGTCGAGGATGTCGCGCACACCGCTGAGCACCACCCAGGCGGCCAGGGCGAACACGCTCAGGGCCGGCCAGTCGAAGTCGTCGACCAGCAGCCCGGCCAGCGGCGCCAGTACCGCGCTGCCGATCAGCACCGGGGTCAGCATGCCGGCCAGCCATTTGCCGGGGGTGTCCTTCCAGCGCACCACCACGCCAACGCCGAGCACCAGCATCAGCAACGCCATCAGCGGCAGGAACAACGCATCGAAGTAGGGCGGGCCGACCGACAGCTTGGCCCCGGTCAAGGCATCGAGCACCAGCGGGTACAGGGTGCCGAGCAGGATCATCGACGCCGCCACCACCAGCACCAGGTTGTTGGCCAGCAGCAGCGTCTCGCGCGACCACAGGGCGAAGCCCACCTGGCTCTTGACCACCGGCGCACGCAAGGCGAACAGGGTCAGCGAGCCGCCGACCACGAACAACAGGAAGATCAGGATGAAGATGCCGCGCGACGGATCGGCGGCAAATGCGTGCACCGAGGTCAATACGCCGGAGCGCACCAGGAAGGTGCCCAGCAGGCTCAACGAGAAGGCGGCGATGGCCAGCAGCACCGTCCAGCTCTTGAACACGCCACGTTTTTCGGTAACCGCCAGCGAGTGGATCAACGCGGTGCCCACCAGCCAGGGCATGAACGAGGCGTTTTCCACCGGGTCCCAGAACCA
This sequence comes from Pseudomonas muyukensis, assembly GCF_019139535.1. Taxonomy (NCBI): domain Bacteria; kingdom Pseudomonadati; phylum Pseudomonadota; class Gammaproteobacteria; order Pseudomonadales; family Pseudomonadaceae; genus Pseudomonas; species Pseudomonas muyukensis. Next base: position 4,514,326 of record NZ_CP077073.1, read on the forward strand.
CCAGCCACCCCAGCCCAGCTCGTAGTAGGCCCACCACGAGCCCAGGGTGATGCCCACGCCGAGGAAGGCCCAGGCGACGATGGTCCAGGGCCGCGACCAGCGTGCCCAGGCCGCGTCCAGGCGCCCGCCGAGCAGCGCGGCGATGGCGAAGGCGAAGGCCACCGAGAAGCCGACATAGCCCATGTACAGCATGGGTGGGTGGACGATCAGGCCAAAATCCTGCAACAGCGGGTTGAGGTCGCGACCATCGCCCGGTACCTGCGGCAGCAGGCGCGAGAACGGGTTGGAGGTGATGATCAGGAAGCTCAGGAAACCCACGCTGATCATGCCCATCACCGCCAGCACCCGGGCCAGCATCACCTGCGGCAACTGGCGCGAGAAGATCGACACGGCGAAGGTCCAGCCCCCCAGGATCATCGCCCACAACAGCAGCGAGCCCTCGTGGGCGCCCCACACGGCACTGAACTTGTAGTACCAGGGCAAGGCGCTGTTGGAGTTGCTGGCGACATAGGCGACCGAGAAGTTGTCGGTCATGAAGGCGTGGGTCAGGCAGGCGAAGGCAAACGCCAGGAAGGCGAACTGGCCCCACGCCGCCGGACGCGCCAGGCTCATCCACAGGCGGTCGCCGCGCCAGGCGCCGAGCAGCGGCACGGTGGCCTGCACGGCGGCGAAGCAGATCGCCAGGATCATCGCCAACTGGCCCAGCTCGGGAATCACCAGGGCTGCATTCATGGCTTGGCCTCCCCACCCGTGGCGGCCTGGCCGCTTTCCTTCAAGGCCTTGGTGACCTCAGGCGGCATGTATTTCTCGTCGTGCTTGGCCAGCACCTCGTCGGCCACCACTACGCCGTCGGCGTTGAGCTTGCCGAGGGCGACGATGCCCTGCCCTTCACGGAACAGGTCGGGGAGGATGCCGCGGTAGGTAATCGGCACCGACTTGGTATAGTCGGTCACCACGAAACGCACGTCCAGCGAGTCGGCCGAGCGCTGCACCGAGCCTTTCTCGACCATGCCGCCGGCACGGATGCGAGTGTCCAGCGGCGCCTCGCCGTTGGCGATCTGGGTCGGGGTGTAGAACAGGTTGATGTTCTGCTGCAGGGCGCTGAGGGCAAAGCCCACCGCCACGCCGACACCGGCCAGCAGGCCGAGGATGATGAACAGGCGTTTCTTGCGCTGCGGATTCACGGTTTGCTCTCCCGGCGCAGACGGCGCGCCTCTTCTTGCAGGTAGCGACGGCGGGCCAGCAGGGGCGCGGCGACATTGAGCGCCAGCACCGCCAGGCAGATGCCATAGGCCGACCAGACGTACAGGCCATGGTGCCCCATGGCCAGGAAATCACTGAAGGACGCGAAGCTCATCTGGCGGCCTCCCGGCCCAGGCTGTTCAACACTTCATCGCGCACCCAGCTGGCGCGGGCCTCGCGCTTGAGCACTTCGAGGCGCATGCGCAGCAACAGCACGGCGCCAAAGAAGCAATAGAAACCCAGCGCCGTAATCAGCAGCGGCGCCCACATTTGCACCGGCATCGCCGGCTTTTCGGTGAGGGTGAAGGTGGCGCCCTGGTGCAGGGTGTTCCACCACTGCACCGAGTACTTGATGATCGGGATGTTGACCACGCCGACGATCGCCAGCACCGCGCAGGCCTTGGCCGAGCTGTCGCGGTTGCTGATCGCCTGGCCCAGGGCGATGATGCCGAAATACAGGAACAGCAGGATCAGCATGGAGGTCAGGCGCGCGTCCCACACCCACCAACTGCCCCAGGTCGGCTTGCCCCAGATCGCCCCGGTCACCAGCGCCACCGCGGTCATCCAGGCGCCGATGGGCGCCGCGCATTGCAGCGCGACATCGGCCAGTTTCATTTTCCACACCAGCCCCACCACCCCGGCCACCGCCAGCAGCACATAGCAAGACTGCGCCAGCATCGCCGTGGGCACGTGGATATAGATGATGCGGAAACTGTTGCCCTGCTGGTAGTCCTGGGGGGCAAAGGCCAGGCCCCAGGTGATGCCGACCAGCAGCAACAGGATGGCGGAGACGGTCAGCCACGGCAGCATGCGGCCGCTGATGGCATAGAACCATTTGGGGGAACCCAGCTTGTGGAACCACGTCCAGCTAATTTTCATCAGGGTACATCCAGGGTATTGGCCGGGCTGCGGTGCCCGGGACTCGTTATTCGCCGACGCTGATCTTCAGCCCGGCCGCTATCGCAAAGGGTGCCAGTGTCACGGCCAGGGCAGTCAGGCTGGCAAGCCAGAGCAGATGACCGGTGGCCGGCATATTCTGCAATGCCGCCTGCAACGCACCACTGCCCAGGATCAATACAGGGATATACAACGGCAGAATCAGCAGCGCCAGCAGCAGGCCGCCGCGCTTGAGACCGACCGTCAGCGCCGCGCCCACCGCGCCAAGCAGGCTCAGCACCGGCGTGCCCAGCAGCAACGAGGCCAGCAGCACCGGCAGGCAACTGGCCGGCAGGCCGAGCATCAGCGCCAGCAGTGGCGCCAACAATACCAGCGCCAGCCCGGAAAAGATCCAGTGCGCCAGCACCTTGGCCAGCACCAGCATGGCCAGCGGATGGGGCGAGAGCACCCACTGTTCCAGCGAACCATCCTCGAAGTCGCTGCGAAACAGCCCGTCCAGCGACAACAGCACGGCCAGCAGGGCCGCGACCCAGACCAGCCCCGGCGACAAGGTTTGCAACAATTGTGTCTCGGGGCCGACCGCCAGGGGGAACAGCGCCACCACGATGGCGAAGAACACCAACGGGTTGGCCAGCTCCGCCGGGCGACGGAACAACAGGCGCGCCTCGCGGCGCAACAACAAAAGAAATACGCTCATGCCGCCCACTGCCCCAGGTTCAACTCGCGGTAGCCGCCCGGCTTGCGCGCAAGCGAGTGGTGGGTGGTCAGCACCACGGTACCGCCTTGCTCGCAATGGGCCGCCAAGTGCGCCTCCAATTGCGCCACGCCCTGTTTGTCGAGGGCGGTGAAGGGTTCGTCGAGGATCCATAGCGGCGGGCTGTCCAGGTACAACCGGGCCAGGGCCACACGACGCTGCTGGCCGGCGGACAGGGTATGGCTGGGAACATCCTCGAAGCCACGCAGGCCAACGGCCTGCAGCGCCTGCCAGATCGCCTCGCGCCCTGCGGGGCGGTGCAGCGCGCACAGCCAGGCGAGGTTTTCTTCCGGGGTCAGCAGGTCCTTGATCCCGGCGGCATGGCCGATCCACAGCAGGATGCTGGCCAGGGCGTGACGCTGCTCGGCCAGGGGCTGGCCATTGAACAGGATCTGCCCGGCGGTCGGCTGCATCAGCCCGGCCAGCAGGCGCAGCAGGCTGGTCTTGCCGCTGCCATTGGGGCCGGCGATCTGCAACATGTCGCCGGGACGCAGCTCGAAGTCCAACTGCTCGAACAGCAGCCGCCAGTCGCGCTCGCAGGCCAGGCCCGCGGCTTGGAGGTGAAGGGTCACGGTATCGCCTTATGCAATGTGGCCTTGCGCCCGGTAGCGATCGCAAGGCCTTGTCTCAAGTCGCCTCAAGCCCTGCCGTTATACTGGCAGTGGCGGGCAGGCGGCATTATTACACGCGGTGCCGCCCTGCCAAGAGGGCGGGTTCGACAGGTTGTATACAATCATGACTGAAATCAATAGTCTCGGCGCTCAAACTGCGGTAAGCCCCCAGGTGGCCAAGGCCGCCATGACCGGCGAACTGCTGCGCCTGCTGCAGGCCCAGCCAGGCTTGCTGCCGCCCGGCGAAAGCGCCGAGGCCGAGGTGGTGAGCCTGCGCCAGGTCGGCCCGGACTTCCAGTTGCTGCTGCGCCTGACCCAGGCCAATGGCAGCCAGAGCCAGGTACTGGCCAATGCCAGCCAGCCCCTGGCCCCTGGCAGCCAGATTATTGTCAGCCAGCCCGACAGCAACCGCCTGGCGGTCATGGTGCAACTGGGCAACGCCGCCAGCGTCGCCACCCTCACCCAACTCGACACCCGCCAGGTCCCGCTTGGCACCCTGTTGCAGGGCAAGGTCCTGACCAGCCAGGCGCTGCCTCCGGCGCCTGGCGAAACCACCAGTTTCCGCTCGCTGGTGAGCCTGCTCAACAGCAGCCAGGCCGGCGCCACCCTGGTCATCGACAGCCCGCGCCGGCTACCCCTGGGCAGCCTGCTCAGCGCCGTGGTGCAAGGCGACCAGGCCCTGCGTTTCGTGCCCCTGAGCGGTCGTCAGGACCAGCTGGCGGTCACCCAGCACCTGTCGACTCAACAAGCCCAGCAAGCCTCGCTGCCGGGGGTGCTCAACGTGCTGCAGCGCATCGCCAGCGCCCCGGATGCCGGTGTCGAATTGCGCGCCAGCGCCGAGCGCCTGCTCGCCAGCCTGCCCGACGCGCGGCAACTGGGGGATGCGAAGAACCTCGCCCAGGCGCTCAACGACAGCGGCACCTTCCTCGAGGCCAAGCTGCTCGGCGGCCAGGCCGCCACCGTCGCCCCGGACCTCAAGGCGCAGTTGATCCGGCTGGTGGCCCAGGCCCTGCCCAACCAGCCGGGCCACCCCGCCCAAGCCCTGCCCCCCAGCCTGGCCGGCACGCCCCTCGCCCACGCCCTGCCGGGCCTGGCCCGCAGTGCCCTGGGCATGCTCGGCCAGGTCAGCCCGCGCCCCTTGCCCAGCGCTTTCCCCTTGCCCTCGCGGCTGCTGCAGAAGCTGGAAAGCGAGGGCGACCTGCAGCAACTGCTGCGCCTGGCCGCGGCGGCAATTTCCCGGCTGCAGAGCCATTCGCTGTCAAGCCTGCAGCAGACCGGCAACCTCGATAACGGCAACCAACAGACCACCTGGCAGAGCGAGATCCCGGTGCGCCACGGGCAGGAGTTCATTCCCCTGCAAGTGAAGCTGCAACGCGAGGAAACCCCGCAACAGCAAGCTGACCGCGAACGCGATCAGCACGACCCGCTGCAGGCCTTGTGGCGCATCGAACTGGCCTTCGACCTGTCGCCGCTCGGCCCGCTGCAAGTCCAGGCACAGCTGGCCCAGGGGCGCCTGTCCGGCCAGTTGTGGGCACAACAGGAACACACCGCGCGCCTGATCGACAGCCAGTTGGGCACCCTGCGCGAGCGCCTGCTGGCCCGCGGCCTGGACGTCGGCGACCTGGAGTGCCACCCTGGCACCCCGCCGCAAGGCCCGCGCACACGCCTGGAACAACGCTGGGTGGACGAGAACGCATGAGCAAAAAGCCACCACGCCAGGCCATCGCCCTGAACTACGATGGCCAGCAGGCCCCGACCCTGACCGCCAAGGGCGACGACGAGCTGGCCGAGGCCATCCTCGCCCTGGCCCGCGAGCACGAGGTGCCAATCTACGAGAATGCCGAGCTGGTGCGCCTGCTGGCGCGCCTGGAGCTGGGCGAGCAGATCCCCGAAGCGCTGTACCTGACCATCGCCGAAATCATCGCGTTCGCCTGGCAGCTGCGCGGCAAGGTGCCGGTCGGTTTCAGCGACGAACCCGCCGCCGAGCGTGATATCACCCCACAACTGCCAGGCCTGCCCTACCGCCCTTGATGGCGGGTGGTAACCCGCTGCCGCTCGCGCGCAGGCCGCATCGATCATCCTGGCGCCCCCTTTCCATGCTGGGTCACCACGATGAACACCCGTTACGTCAGCCATGCCGGTGTACGCTTTGTAAGCGACCACCTCAAGGACTTCCCTCGCCCTGATCGCGCCGCAGCCACGGCCATCCGCAACTGGGCCGCTCGCCGCGGCCAAACCCTCGACCCCGACCGTACCGATGTGGTCGTGCTGCACCATCAATGGCGCCACGGCATTGGCGAGGTTGGGGTGGTGACAGAAAAAATGACACTGACCCAGGCGGTGCTGGCCAACTGGCAGGGCGAGTCGAGCAACAACCTCCTCGGCGCAGCCTTCGGCAGGCCGTGGGCCGGAAGTTTTCCGGATAGCCAACGCATCACCCTGGTCGACCGGCTCGACCCGCCGCAGCCGCTGTCCAACGCTGGCGCCTACGGCATCTACAACGGTCTTTTCCGCCAGACCGTTCCCAGCGAGTACAGCGCCCGCACTCATGTCGCGCTCGCGGCGGAAGACTTCCAGCAGTTCATCTGGGACCTCGACTTCCACACGACCTACAAGACCATGCTGGATACCTACTGGCAGCGCCGCGCCAGCAGTCACCGCCTGGCGGCGAAGATCGCCTTCATCACCGCCTGCAACCGCCAGGTCGCCGAAGGCAGCCTCGACGACCCGGCGCGCCGGCTTGCCTGGCGCGCGGCGGGGCTGGAGCAGGCGCCCGCACCCTTGCACCTGCGCTTTCTCAACATCTATGGCTATGTCGCCACCGACCTGCTGCAGATCAGCGACCCGGCAAGCGGCCTGACCCTGCTCTACATCCCGGGCAACGCCGCGCCGCTGCATGCTTTCGCCAGCCCCAGCGCGCTGCAGGACTGGGTCGCCAGCCAGTGTCGCAACCGCGACACCCGCGCCGCGTTGCAACAGCACTTCGCCCTGGCCGACGTACCCGACGGCCTCGACTTCAGCGGCCTGGCCACCGCGCTTGACGGCCTTGGCCTGTACCCCGCGCCCAACCACCTGTCCAGCAACCGCCCAGGGTTCACCGCCGAAGGCCTTTGGCAGCCACACACCTACGTCAACTACAAGCCCGAGCAGTACAGCCCGCTGATCGAGGACGACCTGTTCCTGGCCCTGACCCAGCAGCAACGCACGCGCAGCTACGAGGATGCCGCCTACCGCATCACCGGCAACGGCGCAGTGAACAAAGCCCGCTGGCGGGGCTACCTGAACTCGGCGGTCAACCTGCTCGCTCCGCTGGCTATCGTGGTGCCAGAACTGGCGCCGATCTTCGCCCTGGGCGGCATCGCCCAGTTTGGCCTGGGTCTGGATCAAGCCATCTCTGCGCATGGCCAGCAGGCGCGTGCCGAGGGTGTGGGCAACGCCACCTTCGGCCTGCTCAATGCCCTGCCACTGGTGCATGCAGGCCTGACCCGCGAGGTAGCGCTATACCGGGCCAAGAACGAGGCTTTCATCGCGCCACAGCAGGTCAATGGCCGCCTGGGCTACCCACTGAGCCCAGTCTCGCCACCGCACCTGCCGGTCGACGAGGTCGCGCCTTACTTTCATATTCCCGATGCCATTGCGCCAATCCCGGGGGCCGATGCCGCCACCTACGCAGCCATCGACCGGGTCCCTCGCTACGACGGCACACCCGACCTGCTGAGCGCCTCGGTGGGCGGTTACAACGCCGAGATGGTCTACGACCTGGAGAGTGACAGCTTCATCTTCGAAGGCGACCTCAACGAAGTCGACCCGCTCCATTACACTCCCCAGGCCGGCAGCCGCGACCTGCTGCCGGTGAACCTGCGCAACCGGGCCGTCAGCCACCCGATGCGCATGGCCACCCTGCGCGCACTCGGCGTGGACCTGCACCTGCCGGTGGCGATACCTGATGTGCCAACCACCGGCATGCGGCCCATTCCACGGCAGTTCCTCGGTCTGTGGGTAGGCGACAGGCTCATCGACACGCCATTGCTGACCAACCTGGGCAACAACGCCGCGCGGCTCGACGGCACCTCATATAACCTGCGCCTTTATCTGTCCCAGGCCAACGCTGGCGCCTACGCCGAAAACCTGCGCCTGCTGGGCATCCATGCACCCGGCGTCCAGGTGCTGGCCCTGGAACAACAGCCATGGTTCAGCCGTTTTCGAGAGAGCCCCTACCATGCCCAGTACCAAGCCGCGATTGCCGGCGGCAACTTCTCGTCGGCCTCGGATGTATTGCGTTATCCAATGCTAGATAGCGAGGGCGGCATCTACATGGACGTGGACGACAGCCTGCTGGCCGTGGGAGAGCATCCTCACGTCGCCGCCGGCCAGCCGCTCGGCAACCCCGGCGAAGCCATCGAACACGTCGAGCTCAGAACCCGCGACGACGGGCTGCTGCTGTTCCCACCGATGTCCAATGAAAAGCTCGGCATGAACTGGCAGTTCAATACCAGCGTGATCGGCAGCCATGCCGACAACCCGACATTGCGGGCGATCAGCGAGGAAATGCGCAGCCGCTACCTGGCCGAACCAGGCTTCTATGCCAGCCGGCCCAGTTTGCGCCAGGACCCGCAGGGCTTCTATCGCTATGCCGCCAAACTCAACCGCCTGACCGGTCCCGGGCTGCTCACCGACGTGGTCGACCGGCACCTGCCGACGCTGAAGATCCTGCGCCAGATCACCAACCTGTACCAGATGCCCCGTATCAACGCCGGCCTGTACGTGGACCTGGACCGCTATCGGGCGGTCTCGCGGCAGTTGCTGCCGTTCAATCGCCTGGTGCGCGTGGGTGGCAATCACTCATGGGCCAAGCCCTGAAGGCCTGACACCTCCACCGAGCCAGTAGGAGCCAGCCTTGCTGGCGAACCAGGCGCCGCGGTGGATGGCACCGGCCATGCCGGTGTTCGCCGGCAAGCCGGCTCCTACAACGTTACGGCCTGCAATCCCTGTAGGAGCCAGCCTTGCTGGCGAACCAGGCGACGCGGTGGATGGCACCGGCCATGCCGGTGTTCGCCGGCAAGCCGGCTCCTACAACGTTACGGCCTGCAATCCCTGTAGGAGCCAGCTTGCTGGCGAACCAGGCGCCGCGGAGGATGGCACCGGCCATGCCGGTGTTCGCCGGCAAGGCCGGCTCCTACAACGGTTACGGCCTGCAATACCTGTAGGAGCCAGCCTTGCTGGCGAACCAGGCGACGCGGTGGATGGCACCGGCCATGCCGGTGTTCGCCGGCAAGGCCGGCTCCTACAACGTTACGGCCTGTAATCCCTGTAGGAGCCAGCTTGCTGGCGAACCAGGCGCCGCGGAGGATGGCACCGGCTGCGCCGGTGTTCGCCGGCAAGGCCGGCGCCTACAACCGTTTAGCGGCCAAGGACTGAGCGCCTCGAGGTAGTAAGCATGTACAACAAGTCGAGCCATGGCCCTCGCTACCGTGGCGTCTCATTTCGCCACAACGGTAGCCTTCCCATGAGCTCGACCCTGGTAAACGCTGCGGGCAAACAATTCGTCCGCGACCACCTTAAACACATTCCGCAGCCCTACGAGCAAGCTTCCATCGCCATGCGTGCCTGGCTGCAAGAACAAGGTCATGACCTCGACCCGGATCAGACAGACGTCGTCACCCTGCGCTACCACGGCAATCATGCCGTCATCGACCAGCGCCTGTCCCTCACCCAGGCACTGCTCTCGGACTGGCAGGGTGAAAGCGAGGTCCTGGTCGGGATTTTCACAGGCCACTGGGCAGGCCGCTTTCCACAAGGGGCTCTGACCATTGTCGATCGCCTCCCAGATATCGGGACGCTCAACGGCGCCCTCACCTACAGCGTCTTCAACGGCCTGTTCCGCAGGACCACCCCGCAGCGCTACGACAGCACCACGCTCTTGTCGGTGGATGTCGAGGCCATGCAGAAATACATCTCGCACCTGAATTTCCACACCCTCTTCGTCTCGCAGCTGGATGCTTACTGGCAACAGGGTACGCACAGCCATGCCCAGTCCCTGCAACTAAGCTACCTCGCCGCCTGCAACAAGCAGGTTGCGCAAGGTTCATTGAGCGAGGCTGGCCGACAGATGGCCTGGCAAGCCGCCGGGGTGATGGAGAGGGTCGACAACCTGCAGGTCAGGCCCCTGAACGTGTATGGCTACGCTGCCACCGACCTGATCTACATCAAACGCCCAACACAACCACAGGTGCTGCTGTACCTGCCAGGCAACGCTGCGCCCTTCCATGAGTTCGACACCTTGTCGGCCATGCAGGACTGGTTCGCGCAACAGTGTCGCGACAGCGCGAAGCGCCAGCGGCTGCGCCAATACTTCAAGATGTCCGACGCCCCCGACGGGTTTAATTTCAGTGGCCTGGATACTGCCCTCCAGGGCCTTGCCGCCTACCCACAGCGCTACGAACGAGGCTATGAGTCCGGTTTTACCTACGACGGCTACTGGCCCGCTGGCGAATACGTCAACTACAAGGCCGACCATTACAGCCCAGTGCTCGAAGGAGACCTGTTCACCGCCATTACCGAGCGACAGCGAGAACACAGCCTGGACGATGCGCATTTTTCCATCACCACCAATGCCCAAGTGTCCAAGGCACGCTGGCGCGGCTACCTGGTGACCACGCTCAATCTGGTGGCGCCCCTGGCCCTGGTGGTTCCCGAGCTGATTCCACTGCTCGCCGTCGGCGGTATCGCGCAGCTTGGCCTGGGGATCGACCAGATCGTCAACGGCAAGACCGCCCAGGACACGCCAGATGGCCTGGAAAACATCGGGTTCGGCCTCTTGAATGCCACCCCCTTTGCCGCCTTGGCTGCCGAGCGCGTGCGCATGTTCTTCCCAGGAAAAAGCTCGAGATTCATCGTGCGCGTGAATGATCGGCTGGGCCACCCGCTGGGGCCAACCCGGCCGCCGCGGTTGGAAGACTACTTCTCCCCGCCCGCGCCCCCGGTGCCGAGCAACCAGATCATCAGGCTGCCGACCAGCAGGCTGGACGGTACCCGTGGAATCTTGGCGGCCCTGAGTGCCGACGGCGCTGAGCGACAGGCCGCAGAAGTGCTGTACGACCCAGAAAACGATGCATTCCGCCTCAAGTCGCAGGCTAACGAGGTGAATCCACCCTACTACCAGATCACTGACGGAACGGCCGACCTGCACCCAGTCAACCTGTCCGCACGCCAGGTCGACGATCAGATGCGCGAAGCGACACTGGAAAAACTGGGGGTTGAGCTGGAACTCCCCCTCGACATGCCCCCCGAGGACGACAACAGCCCTGCGCTTGCACTGAAAAAGCAAGTGCTCAGCCTCTGGGTCGGCAACAAGGAAATTCCAGCGCATCTGCTGAGCAACATAGCAGCCAATGCCAGGATGCTTAAACAAGCGGGCTATGACTTCAAGTTATACCTGACCCAGACCGACAAGGCCTTGTTCAATACCAACAGAGCAGCGCTGCAAACCTTGATCGACGACGGAGTTCTGGACTTGCGCCCGCTGGAGGATGAACAGTTCTTCAAGACCTTCATCGACTCTGCAAACCACGCTCAATATCAGCACGCCCTGACCGGCGAGGGCGCAAACTTCTCATCGGCTTGCGACGTGCTCCGCTACCCTATGCTGTTCGACGAGGGAGGCATTTACATGGACATCGATGATGAAGTGGTCCATGTCGCGGACACCGTGCCGCCCTTTGTAAAACTCTCCATCACCGACCTGCACACCCCCAAGGAAGGGCTTATCCTGGGCGCGCCGATGGACAATGAGCTGATGAACATGCAGTGCCATTACAACACCAACGCGATCGGCAGCCATGCGCAAAACCCGCTGCTGACACAGATCTCGGAAGAGATGGAGTTTCGCTACGCGCAAAACACCACGTTCTACGACAGCAAGCCGGCAAAAGGCGAGCCGGCGTTTGAACACTATGTCCAAGAGTTGAGCAGGATGACCGGGCCTGGCTTGCTTAACGATGTGATTGCCGAGTACATGCCGCGCCTGGAGTTTCTGCGAAAAGTCATCAAGCTGGAGTCCATACCGATGACCGTTCGTGGTTATTTCACCGAGCCGCTGGCGGCAGACATCAAGCTTGCCCGGGAACGCGACCTGGCACTGACCACGGTGATCAAACCCGGCAACGAGCACTCCTGGAGCTGACCCTGAAAAAAACCGGGCGACTGACGTCGCCCGGTTCATCACTCGCCGCGGTGCAGCTTGCTCATCAGCTGCGCCTCGGCCTGGGTCAGGCCGCAGGTCTGGGTCAGCTCTTCGACACTGGCGCCCATCACCACCAGCTTGGCCGCCTGGGTGAAGGTGACGCTGTTGGGGTCGCGTTGCTCGAGTTGCTGCAGTTTCTCGGGCAACGGCGCGACCACCGCGCGCAGTTCGTGGATCGCCTCGCCCATGCGCACGGTGCCGTTCTGGTAGTCGTCCAGGCGCTTGGCCAGGTCCTTGATGCGCTGGTCACGCAGCGCATCGCCCTCGGCCTGCTGGGCGGCCAGCTCGCGCTGGCGCTTGCTGTAGTTGAGGAAGAACCACAGGCTCAGCGCCCAGAGCAGCGCCAGGAAGATGACAGCAACCTCGAAGATCAACTCAGATGTTCTCCAGCTCGGACCACTCTTCCTCGGTCATCATCTTGTCCAGTTCGACCAGGATCAGCAGCTCGCCGTTCTTGTTGCAAACGCCCTGGATGAACTTGGCCGACTCTTCGTTGCCGACATTCGGCGCGGTCTCGATCTCCGACTGGCGCAGGTACACCACTTCAGCGACGCTGTCGACGAGGATACCGACCACCTGCTTGTCCGCCTCGATGATGACGATGCGGGTGTTGTCGGTGACTTCGCTGGACATCAGGCCGAAGCGCTGGCGGGTGTCGATCACCGTCACCACGTTGCCGCGCAGGTTGATGATGCCCAGCACGTAGCTCGGTGCGCCCGGTACCGGGGCGATCTCGGTGTAGCGCAACACTTCCTGCACCTGCATCACATTGATGCCGTAGGACTCGTTGTCCAGACGGAAGGTGACCCATTGCAGGATCGGATCTTCGGAACCTTGTGCAGACGACTTTTTCATTCCCCTAGCCCTCTAAATCCGCCTTTGGCGGTGTGCTCTGTGTAGCCGCGGCAGTAGCGGCGTTGATTCAGTTGTGTTTGGTGTTCATCTGCTTGACCGCGCCACTGGCGATCAGCTCGGCCAGTTCGGCCACATCGAGCAGCGCGCACATGTGTTCGATCACCGTGCCCGCCAGCCACGGACGCTGGCCGCGTTGGCTGCGCCACTTGATCTCGGCCGGGTCCAGGCGCAGCGAACGGCTGACCTGGTGTACCGCCAGGCCCCATTCGTAGCCCTGCACGGAAATCACGTACTGCAGGCCCTGGCGAAAATCGTCGCGGTAGCGGTCGGGCATGACCCAACGCGCCGTATCCAGCACCTTGAGGTTGCCCGCCTGGCACGTGAGGATGCCGAGGAACCAGTCCGGCTGGCCGAACAGCGGTGTCAGCTCCTGCCCGGCCAGGGTGTAGATCGAACCGAGGCAGACCAGGGGGACCGCCAGGGTCAGGCCGGCCACGTCGAACAGCAAGCATTCGAACGGCTCGGCGGCCCAGGCCGGACGCCCATCGACCGTGGCCGGTGGGGTCGGCGCAGCAGGCGCGACCGGGGCCTGCAGTTCGACCAGTGGCACCACCAGCTCGGCGGCCGGGGCTTCGCTGGGTAGCGCAATGCTGGCTTCGGCCACCTGGGTGGTTGCCACCACGCTGACCACCGGCGCCTCTACAGGGGGCGCCGGGGGCAGAACAGTGGGCAGGACCTTGGCGTGCGGCTCGGCGAAAGGCCGTGCCGGTGCCGGCACAGGCGCAGGCGCGTCCTGACGCTGGGCGTCGCGGGCCTGCTCCTCACGGACGGCCGCCTCGAATTCATCGCTGGGCGCCGCTTCGATCGCCGGCGCGCTGACTGCCGGTGCATGCTCCGGCAGGTCGAATATTTCGGTGGCCTCCTGCAGCAACCCATCGAGGTAGGACTGCAGGGCCATCTGGGGCTTGCTGGTGATAGGCCGCGCCTGGTTCATCACGCCACCTGCAACGCAGAGCGGTAGGTAAGCAGGTGCTTGAGCAGCGCCCGGTAGGCCACCACACCACGGCTCTTGCCGTCGAACTGCGACGGCGTGACACCGTTGCGGCTGGCGTCGCGCAGGCGCGTGTCAACCGGGATGTAACCCTGCCAGACCTGCTCGCCATAGGTGTCGCGCAGCACTTTCAGGGTGCCCAGCGAGGCCTGGGTACGGCGGTCGAACAGCGTGGGCACGATCTGATACGGCAGCGCCTGCTTGCGCGAGCGGTTGATCATGCCCAGGGTCCCGACCATGCGCTCCAGGCCCTTGACCGCAAGGAACTCGGTCTGCACCGGGATCACCAGTTGCTGGCTGGCGGCCAGGGCGTTGACCATCAGCACGCCGAGCAAGGGCGGGCTGTCGATCAAGGCGAAGTCGAAATCCTGCCACAGCTGCGCCAGACTCTTGGCGATCACCAGGCCCAGGCCGCTCTGCCCTGGCGACTGGCGCTCGAGCACCGCCAACGCGGTGCTCGACGGCAGCAGCGAGATGCGCTCGTCGCTGGTGGGCAGCAGCAGTTGGCCCGGCAGGCCCTCGGGCACCGTGCCCTTGTGCAGGAACAGGTCATAGCAACTGTGCTCGAGCGCGTCGGGGTTATGCCCGAAGTAGCTGGTCATCGAGCCGTGGGGGTCCAGGTCGACCACGACCACGCGCTTGCCCGCCTCGGCCAGCAGGCCGGCCAGAGCGATGGTGGTGGTGGTCTTGCCGACGCCACCTTTTTGATTGGCTACTGCCCAGACTCTCATAGGACAACTCTTGACTCGTTAATGTCGCCGAACCCTGTGGAAACCGGCTCCCACAGGCACGCGGCGACAGAGAATTGACGAGTTATTGCCCCGCCACCGATGCAGGCGTGGCTGGTGCACTTTGTGTGCCAGCCCGGCGCAGCGCGGCATCGGGGGTGGCATTGGCGCTGCCGCTGCCGGTCAGGCTGCGACGTACCTCGAGGTTGCGCGAAATCACCAGGACCACGCGGCGGTTGCGCGCGCGGCCCTCGGCACTGTCGTTGCTGGCCACCGGCTGGTACTCGCCGTAGCCCACCGAGGCCATGCGCGCCGGGTTGACCCCTTCCATGGCCAACAGGCGGACGATGCTCGCCGCCCGCGCCGAGGACAGTTCCCAGTTGGTCGGGTACTGGGCGGTGCGGATCGGCAGGTTGTCGGTGAAGCCCTCGACGTGCACCGGGTTGGCGAACGGCTTGAGGATCTTCGCCACCTTCTCGATGATCTCGAAGGCGACATCGCTGGGCATGGCATCGGCACTGGCAAACAGCAGCGAGGAGTTGAGCTCGATCTCGACCCACAGCTCGTTGCCGCGCACTGTCATCTGGTTGGACTTGATCAGGTCACCGAAGGCATCGCGAACATCGTCGCTGATGGTCTTGAGCGGGTCGGCGCTACTCTGCGCCAGGCCCGCGTCGGTCTGCTCGCTGTCCTTGATCAACGGCTCGGCCGGGCGCACCGACAATGGCCGCTCCTCGCCGATGGGGATCGGCTTCATGGTCCGATCGGGGTCGTTGAACACCCCGATCAGCGCCTGGGAGATGACCTTGTACTTACCCTCGTTGATCGAGGAGATCGAGTACATGACCACGAAGAAGGCGAACAACAGGGTGATGAAGTCGGCATACGACACCAGCCAGCGTTCGTGGTTTTCATGTTCCTCGGTATGACGACGGCGGGCCATGGCTTACTCCATGAAGCCTTGCAGCTTCAGCTCGATCGAGCGCGGGTTCTCGCCTTCGGCGATCGACAGCAGGCCCTCGAGGAGCATTTCACGGTAGCGCGACTGGCGCAGGGTGATGGCCTTGAGCTTGTTGGCGATCGGCAGCAGGATCAGGTTGGCGCTGGCCACGCCATAGATGGTGGCGACGAAGGCCACGGCGATGCCGTTGCCCAGCTGCGACGGGTCGGCCAGGTTGCCCATCACGTGGATCAGGCCCATGACCGCGCCGATGATGCCGATGGTCGGCGCGTAGCCGCCCATGCTCTCGAACACCTTGGCAGCCTGGATGTCACGGGCTTCCTGGGTCAGGAAGTCGACTTCGAGGATGCTGCGGATGGCTTCCGGCTCGGCGCCATCGACCAGCAGTTGCAGGCCCTTGCGCGCATAAGGGTCGGGCTCGGCGTCGGCCACGCCTTCCAGGCCCAGCAGGCCTTCCTTGCGCGCGGTCAGGCTCCAGTTCACCACCCGGTCGATGCCGCCCACCAGGTCGACCCGTGGCGGGAAGAAGATCCAGCGCACGATCTGCAAGGCGCGCTTGAACGACGACAGCGGCGACTGCAGCAGCGCCGCCGCCAGCGTACCGCCCAGCACGATCAGCGCGGCCGGGCCGTTGAGCAGCGCGCCAACGTGGCCACCCTCGAGGAAGTTGCCGCCGACGATGGCGACAAAGGCGAGGATCAGGCCGATAAGGCTGAGGACATCCATCAGACGCACGCCTCGACCAGGTGCTTGCCGATTTCGTCCAGGCTGTACACGGCATCGGCCAGGTTGGCCTTGACGATGGCCATGGGCATGCCATAGATCACGCAGCTGGCTTCATCCTGCGCCCACACGGTGCTGCCGCCCTGCTTGAGCAGGCGCGCGCCCTCGCGGCCGTCGGCGCCCATGCCGGTGAGCACCACCGAGAGCACCTTGTCGCCATAGGACTTGGCCGCCGAACCGAAGGTGATGTCGACGCAAGGCTTGTAGTTCAGGCGCTCATCGCCCGGCAGGATCTTCACCGTGCCACGGCCGTCGACCATCATCTGCTTGCCACCGGGGGCCAGCAGCGCCAGGCCTGGGCGCAGCACGTCACCGTCCTCGGCTTCCTTGACGCTGATCTTGCACAGCTTGTCGAGACGCTCGGCAAAAGCCTTGGTGAAAGCCGCCGGCATGTGCTGGATCAGCACGATCGGCGCCGGGAAACTGGCCGGCAGTTGCGTCAGCACGCGCTGCAGGGCCACCGGGCCGCCGGTGGAGGTACCAATGGCCACCAACTTGTAAGGCTTGCGCTTGGGCGCCGGCGAGTGCGCGCCAGCCGGTGCCGCGGCTCGGGCCGAGGCGGCGGCGGTACGCGCCGGGGCGCTGCTGGCCAAGCTGCTGGCCGGGGCATGGCTGCTGGCCGCAGCGGGCGCGGCGGCCGGGGCCGGGGCGGCATAGGCGCTGAAACGGCGGTTGCTGCGCGAGATGGTGTGGACCTTCTCGCACAGCATCTGCTTGACCTTCTCGGGGTTGCGCGAGATGTCCTCGAAGTTCTTCGGCAGGTAGTCGACCGCGCCGGCGTCCAGCGCATCGAGGGTAACCCGGGCGCCTTCGTGGGTCAGCGAGGAGAACATCAGCACCGGCGTCGGGCAGCGCTGCATGATGTGCCGCACCGCGGTGATGCCGTCCATCATGGGCATTTCGTAGTCCATGGTGATGACATCGGGCTTGAGCGCCTGCGCCTGGTCGATCGCTTCCTTGCCGTTGGTCGCGGTGCCCACGACCTGGATCGTCGGGTCCGCCGAGAGAATTTCCGAGACACGGCGGCGGAAGAAACCGGAATCATCCACCACCAGGACCTTGACTGCCATAAACACTCCATTAGGCGGCGCACCCGCCTGGGCGCGCCACCGAAATCAAATACGCCGGGCGGCGTAACGCTTGAGCATGCTCGGTACGTCGAGGATCAGCGCAATGCGCCCGTCACCGGTGATGGTGGCGCCGGACATGCCCGGGGTCCCCTGCAGCATCTTGCCCAGCGGCTTGATCACCACTTCTTCCTGGCCGACCAGCTGGTCGACGACGAAGCCGATGCGCTGGGTGCCAACCGACAGGATCACCACATGGCCTTCGTGCTGCTCTTCGTGCTCGTGGTCCTGGACCAGCCAGCGCTTGAGGTAGAACAGCGGCAGCGCCTTGTCGCGCACGATCACCACTTCCTGGCCGTCGACCACGTTGGTGCGCGACAGGTCGAGGTGGAAAATCTCGTTGACGTTGACCAGCGGGAAGGCAAACGCCTGGTTGGCCAGCATTACCATCAGCGTCGGCATGATCGCCAGGGTCAGCGGCACCTTGATGACGATCTTCGAGCCCTGGCCCTTGGCCGAGAAGATGTTGATCGAGCCGTTGAGCTGGGAAATCTTGGTCTTCACCACGTCCATGCCGACGCCGCGGCCGGACACGTCGGAAATCTCGGTCTTGGTCGAGAAACCCGGGGCGAAGATCAGGTTGTAGCAGTCCGACTCGCTCAGGCGGTCGGCCGCGTCCTTGTCCATCAGGCCCTTTTCCACGGCCTTGGCCCGCAGCACGCTGGGGTCCATGCCCTTGCCGTCGTCGGAGATCGACAGCAGGATGTGGTCGCCCTCCTGCTCGGCGGACAGCACCACGCGGCCTGTGCGCGCCTTGCCGGAGGCCTCGCGCTCGTCGGGCATCTCGACGCCATGGTCGACGGCGTTGCGCACCAGGTGCACCAACGGGTCGGCCAGGGCCTCGACCAGGTTCTTGTCCAGGTCGGTCTCTTCACCGACCAGCTCCAGGTTGATCTCTTTCTTGAGCTGGCGGGCCAGGTCGCGGACCAGGCGCGGGAAGCGGCCGAAGACTTTCTTGATCGGCTGCATGCGGGTCTTCATGACCGCGGTCTGCAGGTCGGCGGTGACCACGTCGAGGTTGGACACGGCCTTGGACATGGCCTCGTCGCCGCTGTTCAGGCCCAGGCGCACCAGGCGGTTACGCACCAGCACCAGTTCGCCGACCATGTTCATGATTTCGTCCAGGCGCGCGGTGTCGACCCGCACGGTGGTTTCCGCTTCGCTGGCGCCATGTTTCTCGGCGGCAGCGGCCGGCGCACGGGCTGGCGCGGCAGGCTTGGCGGCAGGCGCCGGTGCGGCGGCGGCAGGCGCCGGTGCGGCGGCGGCAGGCGCCGGCGCTGGCTTGGCAACCGGCTTGACCTCGGCCTTGGGCGCCGCCGGTGCGGCAGTCACGGCGGCGGCAGGGGCCTCGGCCGCGACGGCGTCGCCGGAGAACTTGCCCTTGCCGTGCAGCTGGTCCAGCAGCGCTTCGAACTCGTGTTCGCTGATGTTTTCGTCGCCTGCGGCAACTGGCGCGGCACTGGTGGGCGCTGCGGCCGCCGGCAGGGCGTCGACGGCAAAGGTGCCCTTGCCGTGCAACTGGTCGAGCAGCGATTCGAACTCATCGTCGGTGATTTCGTCGCTGCTCGGCGCCACGGCCGCGGGCTCGCTGACGGCCGCTTCAGCCGAGAACTGGCCCTTGCCATGCAACTGGTCGAGCAGCGACTCGAACTCGGCGTCGGTGATTTCGTCACCCTCGCCTGTGACCTGCTCGCCTTGCAGCTGCTCGTGAACGGCTGCTTCGGCCTTGACCGCATCCAGCGAATCGAGCAGTTGCTCGAACTCGGTGTCGGTGATGTCGGGCTCGGCGGCCGCTGCTTCGGCGACCGGCTCGGCCTCGACCACTGCAGCCGGTGCTTCGGCGCCACCCGGCTCGGCCAGGCGCGACAGCGCCGCCAGCAGTTCCGGGGTGGCCGGGGTCACGGCGCTGCGCTCGCGCACCTGGCCGAACATGCTGTTGACCGTGTCGAGTGCCTCGAGCACCACGTCCATCAGCTCGGCATCGACCCGGCGCTCCCCTTTGCGCAGGATGTCGAACACGTTCTCGGCGATATGGCAGCACTCCACCAGCTCGTTGAGCTGGAGGAAGCCGGCGCCCCCTTTTACAGTGTGGAAACCGCGGAAAATCGCATTGAGCAGGTCCGCGTCATCGGGCCGGCTTTCCAGCTCGACCAGTTGCTCGGACAGTTGCTCGAGGATTTCGCCGGCTTCTACCAGGAAATCCTGGAGGATTTCTTCATCGGCGCCGAAGCTCATTAAACGTGCTCCTTAAAAACCCAGGCTGGACAGCAGATCATCGACATCGTCCTGACCGGACACGACGTCTTCACGCTTATCGGCATGAATCTGCGGACCTTCACCCCGAGTCGGATGTTTTTCTTGATCTTTTTCAGCACGCAGCTGCTGGTGGTCATGTTCGATGCCGGCAAAGCGGTCGACCTGACTGGCCATCAGCACGAGCTTGAGCAGATTGCTTTCTACTTCGGTGACCAGCGCGGTTACCCGCTTGATCACCTGGCCGGTCAGGTCCTGATAGTCCTGAGCCAGCAGAATGTCGTTGAGGTGGCCCGAGACCTTGCGGTTGCCTTCGGCACTGTGCGTCAGGAAACTGTCGACGCGCTTGACCAGCTCGCGGAATTCCGGCGCCGCCACTTCGCGGCGCATGAAGCGCTGCCAGTCGGCGGACAGGTCCTGCGCCTCGCTCGCCAGTGCATTGAGCACCGGGGTGCTCTCCTCCACCAGGTCCATGGTGCGGTTGGCGGCACCTTCGGTGAGGCGCACCACGTAGGAGAGGCGCTCGGTGGCATCGGTGATCTGCGAGACTTCCTCGGCCTGCGGCATCGCCGGGTCGATCTGGAAGCTGACGATCGCGCTGTGCAGCTCGCGGGTAAGCTTGCCCACCTCCTGGTACAGGCCGCGGTCGCGGGTCTGGTTCAGTTGGTGGATCAGCTGCACGGCCTCGCCGAACCGGCCGCGCTCAAGGCTCTCGACCAGTTCCTGGGCATGCTTTTTCAGGGTTGATTCGAACTCACCCAGCGAGTTGTTGATTGACTCCATGGCGCCCCCTGACGTGACTCAGCCGTTGACGCGTTCGAAGATCTTCTCGATCTTTTCTTTGAGCACCTGGGCGGTGAAAGGCTTGACCACATAGCCATTGACGCCGGCCTGGGCCGCTTCGATGATCTGGTCGCGCTTGGCCTCGGCAGTCACCATCAGCACGGGCATGCCCTTGAGACGGTCGTGGGCACGCACCTTGCGCAGCAGGTCGATACCGGACATGCCGGGCATGTTCCAGTCGGTCACCAGGAAGTCGTAATGCCCGGCTTCGAGCATCGGCAGCGCCGTGGTGCCGTCGTCGGCCTCTTCGGTATTGGTGAAGCCCAGATCACGCAACAGGTTCTTGATGATCCGCCGCATCGTCGAAAAGTCGTCAACGATGAGGATTTTCATGTCTTTGTTCAATTAGACCTCCAAGCAGTCTTAAACGCGCTCGGCGCCGAGCGCGCAGTCAATCAATTCGGCACCACAAAATACGACTGCATCGAACCTTGGCTCAACGCGCCCGCCATTCACCCAGACGGCTGCGCAGACGTGCCGCGCACTGGCTGTGCAACTGGCTGACACGCGACTCGCTGACCCCCAGCACCTCACCGATTTCCTTGAGGTTCAGC
The DNA here is from genome assembly GCF_019139535.1 of Pseudomonas muyukensis. Classification (NCBI taxonomy): domain Bacteria; kingdom Pseudomonadati; phylum Pseudomonadota; class Gammaproteobacteria; order Pseudomonadales; family Pseudomonadaceae; genus Pseudomonas; species Pseudomonas muyukensis. Next base: position 4,535,227 of record NZ_CP077073.1, read on the forward strand.
TCTTCGTCGTAGTACAGCGCCAGGACCAGGCGCTCGCGCTCCGGCAGGTTGGCGATGGCATCGGCCAGGGCGGCCTGGAAGCGCTCGTCCTCCAGGTCCCGCGATGGCTCCAGCTGGCCACTGGCTCCGTCCTCGTGCAGCCCTTCGTGTTCGCCGTCCTGCAGCAGGTCGTCGAAACTGAACAGGCGGCTGCCCAAGGTGTCGTTCAGAATCCCGTAGTAATCATCGAGACTCAATTGGAGTTCGGCAGCAACCTCGTGATCTTTAGCGTCGCGACCGGTCTTTGCTTCAACACAGCGAATCGCATCGCTGACCATGCGCGTGTTGCGGTGCACCGAACGCGGTGCCCAATCGCCCTTGCGCACCTCGTCGAGCATGGCGCCACGGATCCGAATACCGGCGTAGGTCTCGAAGCTGGCGCCCTTGCTGGCATCGTACTTGTTGGCGACTTCCAGCAGGCCGATCATGCCGGCCTGGATCAGGTCCTCGACCTGGACATTGGCCGGCAACCGGGCCAGCAAGTGGTAGGCGATGCGCTTGACCAGCGGCGCGTAGCGTTCAACCAGCTCGTACTGGGCGTCCTTCGCCGCCTTGCTGTACATCTTGAAACCGCTCGCGTTCATAGCACGGGCCCTGCGCTGGTGGGTTGCACCAGGCGCTCGACGAAGAACTCCAGGTGGCCCCGCGGGTTGGCAGGCAGCGGCCAGCTGTCGACCTTCTGCGCAATGGCCTTGAAGGCCAGCGCGCACTTGGACCGAGGGAAGGCCTCATAGACCGCCCGCTGCTTCTGCACCGCCTTGCGCACGCATTCGTCGTAAGGCACGGCGCCAACGTATTGTAGGGCGACGTCGAGGAAGCGATCCGTGACCTTGGTCAACTTGGCGAAAAGGTTGCGACCCTCCTGCGGGCTCTGGGCCATGTTGGCCAGCACGCGGAACCGATTCATGCCGTAGTCGCGGTTGAGCAGCTTGATCAGGGCGTAGGCGTCGGTGATCGAGGTGGGTTCGTCGCACACCACCAGCAGCACTTCCTGGGCGGCGCGAACGAAGCTGACCACCGAGTCACCGATACCCGCGGCGGTATCGATCACCAGCACGTCGAGGTTGTCGCCGATCTCGCTGAAGGCCTGGATCAGCCCGGCATGCTGCGCCGGCGCCAGGTGCACCATGCTTTGCGTGCCGGAGGCCGCCGGCACGATGCGCACACCGCCCGGTCCCTGCAACAGCACGTCGCGCAGTTCGCAGCGGCCCTCGATGACATCGGCGAGGGTGCGCTTGGGCGTGAGCCCCAGCAGCACGTCGACATTGGCCAGGCCCAGGTCGGCGTCCAGCAACATGACCCGGCGGCCGAGCTCGGCCAGCGCCAGGGACAGGTTCACTGAAACGTTAGTCTTGCCGACGCCACCTTTGCCACCGGTCACGGCGATCACCTGTACGGGATGCATGCTACCCATGTCTGTTCTTTACCTTGTCTCGCTTGGACCCAGGCCACATGAGGGGCTGAACAGTCAAGGCCACGGTCCGGCCGGACAACCCCATGATGTAGGTACTTTGCACAGTATTCACCCTCAACCCGCGCGCTTGCCAGGGTTGTGGTACAGATCAGCGAACATGTCGGCCATGGCCTCGTCGCTGGGCTCGTCCTGCAGCTGCACGCTGACCGCGCGGCTCACAAGTTGGTGCTTGCGCGGTAATTGCAGGTCGTCGGGAATGCGCGGGCCATCGGTCAGATAGGCCACCGGCAGTTCGTGACGGATGGCCAGGCTCAGCACTTCGCCAAGGCAGGCCGTTTCGTCCAGTTTGGTCAGGATGCACCCGGCCAGGCCACAGCGCTTGTAGCTGTGGTAGGCGGCAGTGAGCACCTGTTTCTGGCTGGTGGTTGCCAGCACCAGGTAATTCTTCGCGGCGATACCGCGCCCGGCCAGGGTTTCCAGTTGCATGCGCAGGGCCGGGTCGCTGGCCTGCAGGCCGGCGGTGTCGATCAGCACCACGCGCTTGCGCAGCAGCGGCTCGAGGGCCTGGGCCAGCGACTCGCCCGGGTCGACGTAGGTGACCGGCACATTGAGGATTCGCCCCAGGGTCTTGAGCTGCTCCTGGGCGCCGATACGGAAGCTGTCCATGCTCACCAGCGCCAGGTTGTTCGCGCCGTACTTGAGCACATAGCGTGCGGCCAGCTTGGCCAGGGTGGTGGTCTTGCCCATGCCGGCCGGGCCGACCATGGCAATTACCCCACCCTCTTCGATGGGCTCGATCTCGGGCACGTCGATCATCCGCGCCAGGTGCGCCAGGACCATGCGCCAGGCCTGGCGCGGCTCTTCGATTTCGGCGGTGAGCTCGAGCAGTTCGCGGGCCAGGCCACCGGACAGGCCCAGGCGCTGCAGACGGCGCCAGAGATTGGCCTGCTGCGGCTTGCTGCCCTGCAGTTGGCTCCAGGCCAGCGAACCGAGCTGGACTTCGAGCAGCTCGCGCAGGCCATTGAGCTCGAAGCGCATGGCATCGAACAGGCGTGGGTCGACCGCCGCCGCGGCCGGAGCGGCCACTGGCGCGGGTTCATCGACCTGCGGCTCGATCAGCGGCTCGGACGCGGTCAGCGACTGGCCGGCAAACAGCTGGCGATTGCCACCCTCGCCCGCTTCGCCACGGCCGCTCAGCTCAGCCTGGGCGGTGACGATGCGCGACTGGGTCTTGCGCAGCTCGTCCTCCAGCTCGACGTTGGGCACGCGCGGGGCCAGGGCGGACAGCTTGTAGTCCAGCGCAGCCGTCAGTTCGACACCGCCAGCGATGCGCCGATTGCCGATGATGGCGGCGTCGGAGCCGAGCTCATCACGGACCAGCTTCATGGCCTGACGCATATCGGCGGCGAAAAAACGCTTAACTTGCATAACCCACTACCTCAGCCATTGGGGCCCACGGTGGCAACGATGGTGACTTGCTTGTTGTCAGGTATTTCCTGATACGCCAAAACATGCAAATTCGGTACAGCCAGGCGACCGAAGCGCGACAGCATGGCGCGGATCGGGCCGGCAACCAGGAGGATGGCCGGCTGGCCCTGCACTTCCTGGCGCTGGGCGGCTTCGATCAACGAACGCTGAAGCTTTTCGGCCATGCTCGGCTCAAGAAGAACACCGTCTTCCTGACCTTGCCCGGCCCTTTGCAAACTATTGAGCAAAATCTGTTCCAACCTTGGCTCCAAGGTGATCACAGGCAGCTCGGACTCAACGCCGACAATGCTTTGCACGATGGCGCGACACAATCCGACACGCACCACCGCCACCAGCGCGGCGGTATCTTGACTCTTGTTCGCATTGTTGGCGATGGCTTCGGCAATGCTGCGGATGTCGCGCACCGGCACCTGCTCGGCAAGCAACGCCTGCAACACCTTGAGCAGCCCCGACAAGGAAATGACACCCGGCACCACTTCCTCGGCCAGTTTCGGCGAGACCTTGGCCAGTACCTGCAGCAATTGCTGCACCTCCTCATGCCCGATCAGTTCATGGCAGTGCTTCTGCAGGATCTGGTTGAGGTGCGTGGCGACCACGGTACTGGCGTCCACCACGGTGTAGCCCAGCGACTGCGCCTGGGCGCGCTGGCCAACGTCGATCCACACCGCCTCCAGGCCGAATGCCGGGTCGTGCGCGGCGATGCCGTTGAGGGTGCCGAACACCTGGCCGGGGTTGATCGCCAGCTCCCGGTCCGGATAGATCTCGGCCTCGGCCAGGATCACCCCCATCAGGGTCAGGCGGTAGGCGCTGGGGGCCAGGTCGAGGTTGTCGCGAATATGCACGGTGGGCATGAGGAAGCCCAGGTCCTGGGAAAGCTTCTTGCGCACGCCCTTGATGCGCGCCAGCAGCTGGCCACCCTGATTGCGGTCGACCAGCGGGATCAGGCGGTAACCGACCTCCAGGCCGATCATGTCGATGGGGGTGACGTCGTCCCAGCCCAGCTCCTTGGTTTCCATGGCGCGCTGCGGCGAGGGCAGCAGATCCTGCTGGCGCTGGGCTTCCTCCAGCGCAACCACCTTGGCCTTCTGCTGCTTCTTCCAGACCAGATAAGCCCCCCCACCGGCCAATGCCCCGAGGCTGAGGAAGGCAACGTGGGGCATGCCTGGCACCAGGCCCATGACGATCATCAGCGCCCCGGAAACCGCCAGGGCCTTGGGCGAATCGAACATCTGCCGGTTGATCAACTTGCCCATGTCCTCGGAGCCCGAGGCGCGGGTGACCATGATCGCGGCGGCGGTGGACAGCAGCAGCGATGGCAACTGCGCCACCAAACCGTCACCGATGGTCAGCAGGGCGTAGACCTTGCCGGCGTCGCCGAAGGTCATGCCGTGTTGCAGCATGCCGATGAGCATGCCGCCGATCAGGTTGATGAACAGGATCAACAGGCCGGCGATGGCGTCACCGCGCACGAACTTGCTGGCACCGTCCATCGAGCCGTAGAACTCGGCTTCCTGGGCGACTTCGGCGCGACGGGCCTTGGCCTGGACCTGGTCGATCAGGCCGGCGTTGAGGTCGGCGTCGATGGCCATCTGCTTGCCGGGCATGGCGTCGAGGGTGAAGCGCGCGCTGACCTCGGAGATGCGCCCGGCGCCCTTGGTCACCACCACGAAGTTGATGATCATGAGGATGGCGAACACCACCGCACCGACGACGTAGTTGCCGCCGATCACCACTTCGCCGAAGGCCTGGATCACCTTGCCGGCGGCGCCGTGGCCTTCTTGGCCGTGGAGCATGACCACGCGGGTGGAGGCGACGTTGAGGGCCAGGCGCAGCAGGGTCGCCACCAGCAGGATGGTGGGGAACGCGGCGAAGTCCAGTGGACGCAGGGCGTAGACGCAGACCAGCAGGACCACGATCGACAGGGCGATGTTGAAGGTGAAGAATACGTCGAGCAGGAACGGTGGTATCGGCAACATCATCATTGCCAACATCACCAGCAGCAGCAGCGGCACGCCCAGGTTGCCCCGGCCGAGACCGGCCAGGTTGTTGCGGGCGTTGCTGATTAACTGAGTGCGATCCACCGCGAGTCCTCTTCAAGCAAAACTTTGACGCCTGTGTGGCGCCTGGCGCTGCCTTTGCAAGAAGCTTTCCAACTTTTGGGGATGGGGGATTTTCTTGGGGGGCGGGGGCGGGGGCGGGGTCGGGGTCGGGAATTGTTTTGGCTTTTGTATGCGCATTCATTTGCTGTGCCGACGTACAGTCACCCTTCCGCCCTTACGGCGGCCTACTTTTGTCGTGGCAAAAGTAGGCAAAACCGTTCCGCTCCGTTCATCCGGCCCCTACGCTACGCTCCGGGGTTCCCTCGCTCCGTTCTTGCTCCCGTGGGTACCGCGCTGTAGGGCCCATCCTGGGCCCCAGCGCTCGACGGCCATCCATGGCCGTCGCCCCACTACGCAAGAACTCCGCTCGGCCTCCTGAAGTCGCAATTGGCGGCGCCTGGGCTATCGCGCACTTAGAAGCAAAATCAAGAGCAGTTCAAGAGCAGATCAAGAGCAGATCAAGAGCAGAGATTTATGGTTTGTTAGTTGGAACTGTGTTGCTTGTCCAGACGCCATCGAGGGTAAAGCCCACTCCCACGATTGGCCACTTTATCGGCTTGGCGTGGAAGCGGGCTTGCCCCGCGATGCGATCCAGAGTTCCCCCTAATTCAACTAGCGATTAGCTGCGTCAGTGCAGGCGCCGCCCCTAACTTCGCGACTTCAGGAGGCCGAACGCAGGCCTTGCGTAGGGAGGTGACGGGCATGGATGCCCGTCAAGCGCTGGGGCCCAGGATGGGCCCTACAGCGCGGTCCTCCCGGGAGCAAGGCCGGAGTGAGGGAACCCCGGAGCGAAGCGTAGGGGCCGGATGAATGGAGCGAGGATTTTTTGGTTCCTTTTTGATCCTTCAAAAAGGGACCCGCCGTAAGGGCGGAAAGGTGACTAAGCGTCGATATAGAAAATGAATGCGCATACAACTCGCAAAACAAACAACAAACAACAAACAACAAACAACAAACTCAACTATCCCGCCGCAAATCCTCAGGAATCGGCAAATCCTTGTTCAACGGATCAGGCGCCTTACCCCTCCCCGCCCGATACTGCCGAATCTGGAACACATAAGCCAACACCTGCGCCACCGCCAGGTAAAGCCCCGCCGGAATCTCCTGCTCAAGCTCGGTGGAATAGTAGATCGCCCGCGCCAGGGCCGGCGACTCGAGAATCTGCACCTTGTGCTCCACCCCGATCTCGCGAATCTTCAAAGCCATGAAATCCGTGCCCTTGGCCAGCAGCAACGGCGCCGAGCCGCCCTTCTCGGGGTCGTACTGCAAGGCCACCGCATAATGGGTCGGGTTGGTGATGATCACGTCGGCCTCCGGCACCGCCGCCATCATCCGCCGTTGCGACATCTCCCGCTGCAACTGCCGGATCCGCTGCTTGACCTCAGGCTTGCCCTCGCTGTCCTTGTACTCGTCCTTCACTTCCTGCTTGGTCATCTTCATTTTCTTGTTCGTCTGGAACAGCTGGTACGGCACATCGATCGCCGCGATCAGCAACAGCCCAGCCGCCATCCACAAGGCACTCCAGCCCACCACCTGGACGGCATGGATGATCGCCTGCTCCATGGGCTCGTTGGCGATCGCCAGCAACGCCTGGCGGTCGCTGGCCAGCACCAGCAACGCCACCATCAGGATCATGATGAACTTGGCCACCGCCTTGAGCAGCTCGGTCAGCGCATTCATCGAGAACATGCGCTTGATCCCCGACAGCGGGTTCATGCGGCTGAACTTCGGCTGCAGCAGGCTCCCGGAGAACAAAAAACCACCCAGGGCGATGGGTGCAACGAAGGAAATGACGAACAACAGGATCAGGATCGGCTGCACCGACCAGATCGCCATCTTGCCCGAGGCCAGCAGGAACGCCCCCATGCTCCGCTCATCGACGATCACCTCGCGGGGCAGGCTGAAATTCATGCGCATCAGCGTCATCAGCGTCTCGGCCAGGTAGCCGCCGAAGGCCAAAAGCCCACCCGCCCCCGCCAAGGTCACCGCAACGGTATTGAGCTCCTTGGAGCGGGCAACCTCACCTTTCTCGCGCGAGTCGCGCTTGCGCTTCTCGGTGGGTTCCTCTGTCTTGTCCTGACCGCTCTCGCTTTCTGCCATGCTCAGCGCGCCCGTGCCAGTTCACGCAGCCACTGCAGCGCTTCGCTGGCCAGTGCCTGGTAGTGGGAAAGGATATCGGCCAGGCCGACCCAGAAGATGCCCATGCCCAGCACCAGGGTCAGCGGGAAGCCGATGGAGAAAATGTTCAACTGCGGCGCGGCCCGGGTCATCACGCCGAAGGCGATGTTGACCACCAGCAGCGCGGCGATGGCCGGCAAAATCAGCAGCAACGCCGCCCCCAGCACCCAGCTCAGGCGCCCGGCCATTTCCCAGAAATGACCGACCACCAGGGCATTGCCCACCGGCAAGGTGGTGAAGCTCTCGGTCAGCACCTCGAACACCACCAGGTGGCCGTTCATCAACAAAAACAGCACACTGACCAACATGGTCATGAACTGGCTGATCACCGTGACGTTGACACCGTTGGCCGGGTCGACCATGGAGGCGAACGCCATGCCCATCTGCACGGCAATGATCTGCCCGGCGATGACGAAGGCCTGGAACAGCAACTGGAGGGAAAAACCGAACAACGCGCCGACAATGATCTGCTCGGCGCACAGCAGCATGCCACGCAGGCTCAGCGGGTCGACTTCAGGCAACGGCGGCAGGCCGGGCACGATCACCACGGTGATCGCCACGGCGGCATACAGGCGCACCCGCGCCGGCAGCATCTTGGTGCCGAAGATCGGCATGGTCATCAACACCGCCATCACCCGGAACAGCGGCAGGATGAAGGTGGCGACCCAGGTGCCGATCTGCGTGTCGGTCAGCTCCAGCATGGCGGCATCAACCGATCAGCTGCGGAATGCTGGTGTACAGGCCGATGAAGTACTCCATGAACTTCTGCACCAGCCAGGGCCCGGCGACGATCAGGGTGATCAGCATCACCAGCAGGCGCGGCAGGAAGCTCAAGGTCTGTTCGTTGATCTGCGTGGCAGCCTGGAACATCGCCACCACCAGGCCGATCAGCAGGCTCGGCACCACCAGCACGGCCACCATCAGGGTGGTCAGCCACAAGGCATCGCGGAACAGGTCGACGGCGACTTCAGGTGTCATGGGAAGCTCTCCTTGACGGCGTCAGACACCGCCGAAACTGCCGGCCAGGGTACCCATGATCAGCGCCCAGCCATCGACCAGGACGAACAACATGATCTTGAACGGCAACGAGATGATCAATGGCGACAGCATCATCATACCCATGGCCATCAGCACGCTGGCGACCACCATGTCGATGATCAGGAACGGGATGAAGATCATGAAGCCGATCTGGAACGCGGTCTTGAGCTCCGAGGTGACGAACGCCGGCACCAGGATGGTCAGCGGCACCTGCTCGGGCCCGGCGATGTCGGTGCGCTTGGACAGGCGCATGAACATGTCCAGGTCGCTTTGCCGGGTCTGCGTCAGCATGAACTCCTTCAGCGGCCCCTGGGCCTTGTCGATGGCCTGCTGGGCGGTCATCTGCTCGGCCAGGTATGGCTGCAGCGCGTCCTTGTTCACCCGCTCGAACACCGGCGCCATGATGAACATGGTGAGGAACAGCGCCATGCCGGTGAGCACCTGGTTCGACGGCGTCTGCTGCAGGCCCAGGGCCTGACGCAAGATGGAGAAGACGATGATGATGCGGGTGAAGCTGGTCATCAGGATGACGAACGCCGGAATGAAGCTCAGCGCCGTCATGATCAGCAGGATCTGCAGGCTGACCGAATACTCCTGCTGGCCGTCCGCGCCATTGGACAGGGTGATGGCCGGAATCGACAGCGGGTCGGCGGCCAGGGCCAACGGCGCAGCCAGCAGCAGCGCCAGGGTCAACAACACGCGCAGTGCGCCGCTCATCACTTCTTGTCCTTCTGGTCCTTGCCCATCAGCTCGAGCAGCCGCTGGGCGAATTCCGGCGCGGCCTGGCGGGTGCCGGCGGGCACTTCGACAGGCTCGGCCAGCACATGCAAGGCCTCGATACTGCCTGGGGTGTGGCCGATGAGGATCTGTTCCTTGCCCACCTGTACCAGCAGCAAGCGATCACGCGGGCCGATGGCGCGGCTGCCGACAATCTCGATCACCTGGGCGCCCCGCTGCACCGAGCTTTGCATGCGCCGCAGCAGCCAGGCCAGGAAGAAGATCAGGCCGACCACCAGCAACAGGCCGAAGACCATCTGCGCCAGTTGCCCGCCCAACCCGCCGGGCGCGGGCGCCGCAACCGGCACCGCGGACACCTCGGCGGCCATCGCCGCCTCGCTCGCCAGCAATGCGCCCAGGGCCATGACGGCCCGCACCATGCCCTTCACTCAGCGCAGCTTCTTGATACGTTCGCTGGGGCTGATCACGTCGGTCAGGCGAATGCCGAACTTCTCGTTGACCACCACCACTTCGCCGTGGGCGATCAAGGTGCCGTTGACCAGCACGTCCAGCGGCTCGCCAGCCAGGCGATCGAGCTCGATCACCGAACCCTGGTTGAGCTGCAGCAGGTTGCGGATGCTGATCTCGGTGCTGCCCACTTCCATGGAGATGCTCACCGGGATGTCCAGGATCACGTCCAGGTTCGGGCCTTCGAGGCTGACGTTCTCGTTGGGCTTGGGCGAGCTGGCGAACTCTTCCATCGGCAGGCGGCCGGTACCCGAGGCGTCGGCAGCCAGCAGCGCGTCGATGTCGGACTGACCGGCATCGCCGGTCTCTTCCAGGGCCGCGGCCCACTCATCGGCCAGGGCCTGTTCCTCGGGAGAAGTGATCTCGTTTTCGTTAGCCATGATTTCCTCGACAGGCATTCAATACGTTAGAGCGACCGGCACGCCGTCAGCGGCGTTCGATCGGGTCGATGATCTGCAGCGACAGGGTGCCCTTGTGCGAACCCAGCCGCGCCTTGAACGACGGCACGCCGTTGGCGCGCAGCACCAGGTGCTCGGGGAGCTCCACCGGGATCACGTCGCCCGGCTGCATGTGCAGGATGTCGCGCAGCTTGAGCTGGCGCCGGGCAACCGTGGCCGAGACCGGCACATTGACGTCCAGCACGTCCTCGCGCAGGGCCTTGACCCAACGCTCGTCCTGGTCGTCCAGGTCGGACTGGAAGCCGGCATCGAGCATTTCGCGCACCGGCTCGATCATCGAGTAGGGCATGGTCACGTGCAGGTCGCCGCCGCCGCCGTCCAGTTCGATATGGAAGGTCGAAACCACCACCGCCTCGCTGGGGCCGACGATGTTGGCCATGGCCGGGTTGACCTCGGAGTTGATGTACTCGAAGTTGACCGGCATGATCGCCTGCCAGGCTTCCTTGAGGTCGACGAAGCACTGGTCCAGGACCATGCGCACCACGCGCAGCTCGGTCGGGGTGAACTCTCGGCCCTCGATCTTGGCATGCCGCCCGTCGCCGCCGAAGAAGTTGTCCACCAGCTTGAACACCAGCTTGGCGTCGAGAATGAACAGCGACGTGCCGCGCAGTGGCTTGATCTTGACCAGGTTCAGGCTGGTCGGCACGTACAGCGAGTGCACGTACTCACCGAACTTCATCACCTGCACGCCGCCCACCGCCACGTCGGCGGAGCGCCGCAGCAGGTTGAACATGCTGATGCGCGTATAACGGGCGAAACGCTCGTTGATCATTTCCAGGGTCGGCATGCGCCCCCGGACGATACGGTCCTGACTGGTCAGGTCGTAGCTCTTGATGCTGCCGGGCTCGGCGGCACTTTCGGTTTGTACCAGCCCATCGTCCACCCCATGCAACAGGGCATCGATCTCATCCTGGGACAGCAGGTCCTGCACGGCCATCTATGTGCTCCTACTGCAATACGAAATTGGTGAACAGCAGCTGGTCGACGACCGGCCTGCCGACTTCTTTCTGCGCCACTTCCTGCACCACCGCGGTGGCTTTCTGGCGCAGCATCTCCTGGCCGACCGGGCTGCTGGCGAGGGTATCGAAGCCCTGGCCGGAGAACATCATCACCAGGTTGTTGCGGATCACCGGCATGTGCACTTTCAGCGCTTCGAGGTCAGCCTGGCTGCGCCCCTGCATGGTGATGCTCACCTGCATGTAGCGCTGACGGCCATTCTGGTTGAAGTTGACCACGAAGGCCGGTGCCAGGGGCTCGTAGATCGCCGCTGCCTTGACGTTGCTCTGGGCCGCATCCGCCGCGGGCGCCGACTCGCTCTTGTGCATGAAGAACCAGGTTGCGCCCACCGACAGGCCGACCGCCAGGAGCAGGGCCAGCACCAGCAGCAGGATCAGCTTGAGTTTGCCTTTAGTGGCGGGGTCTTTCACTGCGTCGCTCTTCGCCATGCCAATAATCCGTCGTCCATCGCGGTTTCAAAGAAGGATGACGTGGCTTGAGCAAGTGTTATGCCAGATTTGTCAGTTGCGCAGATTGTGTTCGCCAGCCCATCGCGATGAAGGGCACCGGCTGCGCCGGTGTTCGCCGGCAAGCCGGCTCCTACAATGCCGCGACCCACCTGAACCCTGTAGGAGCCAGCCTTGCTGGCGAAGCAAGCGCCGCGATGGACGGCACCGGCTGCGCCGGTGTTCGCCGGCAAGCCGGCTCCTACAATGCCGTGGCCCGCCTGGACGCTGGCTCAGGCGTAGTAGTCGACCGCGCTGTCGCCCACCACCATCTGCTGCTCCACTGGGCGCGCGGCATCGGCCAGCTCGCCGCCCTCGGCGCCCGCCTCGGCACGGCGTGCGGCGACGCCCGACAGGCTGCTCGAACCACCCTGCTGCGCCTGCTGTTGCTGCTGGCCGCGAGACTGGTCGGCAACGCTGACATCCGGCTGGGCCAGGCCCTGCTGGGTGAACAACTCGCGCAGGCGATGCACCTGGCTGTCGAGCGCATCACGCACACCGGCATGACCGCTGACGAAGTGAATCTGCGTCGACTGGTCCGCCGCGACATTGACGCGAATGTCCAGGCGCCCCAATTCAGCAGGCTCGAGCTGGATATCCGCCGACTTGAGGTTCTGGCTGGACAGGTACATCACCCGGTTGACCAGGCCCTCGGTCCAGGCCCCCTGGTTCATCGCCAAGGGCTGCTGCAGCGGGCTCGGGGTCGCCGGCACGGCATTGGCGACTTTCGCGGTCACTGCCTGGGTCAGGTTGGCCAGGCGATTGGCGAAGTCATCGACCCGCGTATCACTGTTGGCGCCCTTGATATCCTTGAGACCGTCGTCGAGCAGGCCGGCGAAAGCCTTGTCGCCGTGCTCGGCATGCCCCGCCTCTGGCTCGCCCTTGCCGGCCAGATTCGCCAAGGTATTGACGGCAACACTGGCGGGGTCGGCGGGTTGCTGACTGGTTTCACTGCGTGGGCTTACCGCATGGGCCGAGGTCGTGCCCTTGGCCTGGGCGTCCTGCTCGAGCGCCAGGCGCAGGGTCGGCATGTCGGCCAGCGGGTCGGCTTCAGGGTCGAACGCGGCCTTGGTCGCCTCGTCCACCGCGCCGAGCGTCGCCGGTACCGGCGCAGCTGCCGGCTGCAATGGCGGCTGCACCGCCGCCTGCAATACCGGCGCCACCGCCTCGGCCTGGGCCTGGAGCAACTGCGCCCCCGGCTGGGCATCGGTTACCTGCCCGGCCACCAGGCTGGCGTCGAGCGGCGCGGTCGCTTCGCTGTCGGTGCTGTCATCGCTGTCGCTGGCGGGCAGCGGCCTGATAGTCGATGGCAAGCGCTTGCCGTCATCGGCAACCGTCTGCGCACTGCTGCCGCCCGCCTTGCCGCCGGCGGCAGGCTCCGCCGCGTCACGATTCTTGCCAGGCGCAGCCTTGTCGTCACGCGCCGGCACACTGTCACGCCCCTGATTGGCCATGACCTTGTCGAAGCCGCCCCCCTGCTCGGGCGCCGCCTGCTGCGGCTTGTCCGCCGCGCCGACAGGCGGACGCGGAGCCTTGCTCAACAGGCCGGCTTGCAACAATGGATTGGGTGCGACAGGCATTGAAAGGTCTCCGCGCCAGAAACTGAAAAATCATATCTGGAGCAGGAAAAGCAAGACTCGCGCCAAGTTTGCGCTACTGCGCGGAAATTCGTTGCCGCTCACCTCGGTAGAACCGCTGGACTTCGAGGTACTCCTGATCGATGCGATTGATCAGGTCTTCGATGCCATACAGCGGCTGTTGCCGCACACGGTCCTCGAGCTGCTGGCACAGAGACGCCAATCCCCTGGCGCCCATGTTACTGCTGCTGCCTTTGAAGCTGTGCGCCGCCATCCCGAGCTCGCCAGCATCCTTGGCCTCATGCAGCTGGCTCAGGCGCCGCTCGGAATCCTCCAGGAAGGTTTCCAGCAACTGCAGGTAGCCATCTTCCATGACCTCGCGCAGGTCATTCAGCACCTTGTGATCAATATGCATGTCCACTTGCTCACTCCCTGATCAAGCCTGATTGCGCCAGGGCCGGCACCTGCCCGACCCATGTCGCTCACCATTCGAAATCCACCTGCGCCACACGCCCACCCTCCAGCCAGCGAGCACGCAACCCCAGGGTTCGCACCAGGCTCAGCCCACGACCACTGAAGCCCTGCGCGGCCGGACCATCGGCCAGCACCTGCGCCACATCGAAGCCCCCGCCACTGTCGCGGACTTCAATCATCAGACGCCCGCCAGCCCCTTGCGGTTCCACCCGCAGGTCGATGCGGACAAAGCCCGCAACCTGCCCCGCCAAGCGTTCGGCACGCTGCCGATAGTACTCCGCGAACCCCTGGGCGTCTTGCTTGAGCCGTGAATTCAGCCCAAGCACACCGTGTTCCAGGGCATTGGAGTACAACTCGCTGAGCACACTGTGCAATCGGCCGCTGCTGGGCCGCAGGCCATGGATCTCCTGCAGCAGTTGCACCAGGTAAGGCACGGGGTTGAAACGCCGCAGACTCTCCCCGCGCAACTCGAAATGCAGCGACCAGTCCAACGGGCTGGAACGCCCGCTGTCGGAGTAGACCACCGCCGCCGCGGCCACCTGTCCGGGCCCAAGCATACGGATGTCGCACAGGCTGATGTCATCGCGCGTCTGCCCGCCGAAACGCGCCAGCGCCTGCATGACCTCGTCGAACAGGCAGGCCGGCTGGCGATTGCTCGCCAACACCTCACGCAAGCGCTGCACGCCGAACAGACGCTCCTGGGCATCAGCGCTATCGACCACGCCATCGGACAACAGGAACAGCCGCTCGCCAGCCGCCAGCGGCATGACCTCGGTGCTGTCGTCGAACTGCTCGGCACTCAGGATACCCAGCGGCAGATGCCGCGATGGCAACACCGCCAGCACCTCGCCCGCAGCGGACAAGCGGTAGCCATCGGGCATCCCGCCATTCCACACCTCGACCGTGGCGCGCTGGAAGCTCAGGTTGAGCAACAGCGCGCAACAGAACATGTCCACGGGCAGGATGCGCTTGAGCTTGGCGTTCATCTCGCGCAATGTCTCGACCAGGCCGTAGCCCTTGGCGGTCATGCCGTAGAACACCTCGGCCAGGGGCATGGCGCCCACCGCGGCGGGCAAGCCGTGGCCGGTGAAGTCGCCGAGCAGCACATGCATGTCGCCAGACGGCGTGAACGCGGCCAGCAGCAGGTCGCCATTGAACAGCGCATAGGGCGATTGCAGGTAGCGGATGTTCGAGGCATTCAAGCAACCGGCATGGGCGACCTTGTCGAACACCGCCTTGGCCACCCGCTGCTCGTTGAGCAGATGATGGTGGTGCCGGGTGATCTGGTCGCGCTGCTCGAGCACCGTGGCCTGCAGCCGGCGCAAGCGGTCCATGGCGCGGATCTTGGCGCCGAGGATCACCGCACTGTAGGGCTTGGCCATGAAATCGTCGCCCCCGGCCTCGAGACAACGCACCAGCGCCTGCTCCTCGTTGAGCGAGGTGAGAAAGATGATCGGCACCAGCGCCTCGCCGGCCAGCGCCTTGATCTGCCGCGCCGCCTCAAAACCGTCCATCACCGGCATCAGGGCATCCAGCAACACCAGTTGCGGACGGTGCCGGGCAAACAGCGCGACCGCCTGTTCGCCGTTTTCCGCGGTGAGCACCTCATGGCCCTGGCGCCGGACGATCTGCGCCAGCAACAGGCGATCGGCGGCGCCGTCTTCGGCCACCAGCACGGTCAACGCCTGTTCGGTCGGCATGACCACACTCAACTGATGTCGAACAGCTTTTCGAAGTTGGAAATAGCCAGGATCTTGCGCACATCCGGGCTGGCGTGGACCACGCGGATATCCGCCTCCTCGCCGCCGACATGGTCGCGCAACAGCAGCAACATGCCCAGCGCCGAGCTGTCGAGGTAGGTGGCCTCCTTCAGGTCGACCACCACCGAATCCGGCTTGGGCCGCTGGCGCTCGTAGGCCTCGCGAAACTCCTGATGCTTGCCGAAATCGAAACGACCCTTGACCTTGATCGTCAGCTTTTTCCCTTCCTGTGAAAAATCAGCTTCGACTGCCATGCCAGCGATTCCTTCGATGATGGCGAATGCGACTCCTGAAGGTTTAGCAGTGCGCACCCCGGGCTGCAAGCTTGCCCTGTGGGCGTAATCGCCTTGGCCGGCCTGTACCGGCCAAGCCTGAAAGCCATACAGCCCCTGCAGGAGCGGCTTTAGCCGCGAACACCGGCACAGCCGGTGCCATCCAACGCAGCGCGCGACCGGCTCAGTGGGGATTTTGCCGCGGCAAGCGCTGGGACAGCTCATCGAGCAATTTCTGTTCGCGCTTGTCCTCGGCCCGGCGCGCTTCGTCCATGTACCGCTGCACCAGCTTGCGCAGCCCTTCGACCCGGGCATAGGTCTGCTGCCAGGTATTGCGCGCGTTATTGAGGTTGGTCTGATGCCAGGCCATGCTTTGACGCTGCTGGGTCATCGCTGTTTCCAGCTGCCCGAGAAAGCGCTGGTAGTTGACCAGCCAGTTACCGTCGACCCCTTGCGAGCCACGGTTGATCCACTGCTGCTGGTAGGCCTCGCGAAAACTCTCGAGCTCGGCCAGCTTGGCCTGGGCGTCACCGAGCAGCTTCTGGAAGTGCCCCAGGCGCTGGGCAGCCTTGCGCTCAGCCTCCTCGGCCATCTCCACCACCGGTGCCAGGCGCGCGGCTCGGCTGGGCTGGGCCATGGCCTATCAACCCGCCGGCGGCGCGAACACCGCGGCCAGCTCTGCACGGCTCTGCGCCATGCCGACGTTTTCGTCCAGGCGCTGGCGCAGGAAGTCCACCAGCTTGGGCTGCAGGGCGATGGCCAGGTCGGTTTCCGGATCGCCGCCGGCCACATAGGCGCCGACGCTGATCAGGTCACGGCTCTGCGACAGGCGCGACCACAACTGCTTGAACTTCTGCGCCTGGCGCAGATGGTCCGGATCGACCACCTGGGGCATGACCCGGCTGATCGAGGCCTCGATGTCGATGGCGGGGTAATGCCCCTCCTCGGCCAGGCGCCGAGACAGCACGAAGTGACCATCGAGCACACCCCGCGCCGAGTCGGCGATCGGGTCCTGCTGGTCGTCGCCTTCGGACAGTACCGTATAGAAGGCCGTGATCGAACCACCACCGGGCTCGCCGTTGCCGGCACGCTCCACCAGCTTGGGCAGCTTGGCGAACACCGAAGGCGGGTAACCACGGGTGGCCGGCGGCTCGCCGATGGCCAGGGCGATCTCGCGCTGGGCCTGGGCGAAACGCGTCAGCGAATCCATCAGCAACAGGACATTCTTGCCCTTGTCGCGGAAATACTCGGCGATACGCGTGCAATACATGGCCGCGCGCAAGCGCATCAGCGGCGCGTCGTCGGCGGGCGAAGCCACCACCACCGAACGCTTGAGCCCCTCCTCGCCAAGGATGTGCTCGATGAACTCCTTGACCTCGCGACCCCGCTCACCGATCAGCCCAACCACGATGATCTCGGCCTCGGTAAAGCGGGTCATCATGCCCAGCAGCACCGATTTACCGACACCGGTACCGGCGAACAGGCCCAGGCGCTGGCCACGGCCAACGGTAAGCAGGCCATTGATGCTGCGGATGCCCACGTCCAGCGGCTGGCTGATCGGGTCGCGGTTGAGCGGGTTGATGATCGGCCCATCCATAGGCACCCAGTCCTCGGCCTTCATGCCGCCCTTGCCGTCCAGCGCACGCCCGGCGCCATCGAGCACCCGGCCAAGCATGCTCATGCCCATGGGCAGGCGACCGCTGTCGTCCAGCGGCACCACTCGCGCCCCCGGCGCCAGGCCGACGATACTGCCAACCGGCATGAGGAACACCTTGCTGCCGGCAAAGCCCATCACCTCGGCTTCGACCTGCACCGGGTGGTAGCTGTCATCGTTGATCACCAGGCAGCGGCTGCCCACCGCCGCGCGCAAGCCCTCGGCCTCGAGGGTGAGGCCGACCATGCGCAGCAGGCGACCTTCGACGATCGGCTGCTCGGGCAGCTTCACCGCGTCGGCGTAGCCTTCCAGGCGCTTGCCGAAACTGGTGCGATCAAGGCGCATCGGCTTGATCCTGGTCGGCACCCAGCTCGACCGAAATGTCCGGCGCCGCCGGGTGCAGCGCCTGGTCATGGGATTGGTCGAACAATTGCGCAATGGCCTTGTCGATCCGCGTTTCCATGGTTGCGTCGATGCGGCTATGGGCGGTTTCGATGCGACAACCCCCTGGCAGCAGCGCCTCGTCCTCGAGCAGCTTCCAGTTTTCCTCGTGACGCTCGCGCAGGGCCTTGGCCAGCTCGAAGTCCTGGGGGTTGAGGTGGATGCGGATATTGTCGGCACCCATCGGCAGCAGTTTCAGCGCTTCACGCAGGACATGGGTGATCTGGCTGGAGTCGCCGCGCAGCTCGCGGCCGATGACCTGGCGGGTCATGCCCGCCACCAGTTGCACCAGCGCCTTTTCGATCTGGGTGTCTTGCTCGGCGATCGGCTCGAGCAAGTGACCCATGACCTGCTCGAGGCTGGCCAGCTTGGCCGCCAGGGCCACTTCGGCCTCCTGGCGCACCTTCAGCTGGGTGCTGTGGAAGCCCTCTCGCTCACCGGTGGCAAAGCCTTCGTTGTAGGCCTCCTGGCGGATGGCCTCGAGCTCCTCGAGGGTCAGTGGCTGGACTTCGTCCAGCGGCACCTCTTCGACTTCTTCCTCGATGACTTCCGGCTCGGGTTCTGGCTCGGGCTCCGGCTGCGGGTCGAAGCTGGGCAACGCCCACACGTCGACGCCCTCGAGGTCGCGGGCGCGGATCAGGTCGCTGGGGTGTTCGGTGGTGGACATGTTTTCAGGTACTCAAAAGCCATCTGCAAGCAACGCGCCCCCTGTAGGAGCGGCCTTGTGTCGCGAAAGGGCTGCACAGCAGCCCCACGATCTCGATGTCACCGCAAAATTGCCGGGGCAGCCTTGCTGCCCTTTCGCGACACAAGGCCGCTTCCACAGTGTCACCAGTCGCTGGCTTAGATCATTTCCTCGGCGCCCTTGCCGCCAAGCACGATCTCGCCGGCCTCGGCCATACGGCGGGCGATGGTGAGGATTTCCTTCTGCGCCGTTTCCACGTCGCTGACCCGCACCGGCCCCTTGGCCTCCAGGTCGTCGCGCAGCAGTTCGGACGCACGCTTGGACATGTTCTTGAAGATCTTGTCCTTGACCCGCTCGTCGGCGCCCTTGAGCGACACCACCAGCACGTCCGAGGACACTTCGCGCAGCAGCGCCTGGATACCGCGGTCGTCGACATCGGCCAGGTTGTTGAAGACGAACATCAGGTCTTCGATCTGCTCCGACAGGTCGCTGTCGATCTCGCGGATCGCGTCCATCAGCGCACCTTCCACCGAGCTGTCGAGGAAGTTCATGATGTCGGCGGCGCGCTTGATGCCACCCAGGGTGGTACGCGCGGCGTTGGAGTTGCCCGAGAACTGCTTCTCGAGGATCTGGTTCAGTTCCTTGAGCGCAGCCGGTTGCACGGTGTTGAGCGACGACACGCGCAAGACGATGTCCAGGCGCACCTTGTGGTCGAAATTGCTCAGCACCTCACCGGCCTGGTCGGGGTCGAGGTAGGCGACCACGATGGCCTGGATTTGCGGGTGCTCGTAGCGGATGACGTCGGCCACCGCGCGCGGCTCCATCCACTTGAGGCTGTCCAGGCCGCTGGTGTTGCCACCGAGCAGGATGCGGTCGATCAGGCCGTTGGCCTTGTCCTCGCCCAACGCCTGGTTGAGCATCTTGCGGATATAGCCGTCGGAGCCGACACCCAGGCTGGTCTGGTCGCCGACGATCTCGACGAACTCGCTCATCACCTGCTCGACCTGCTCGCGATGGACGTTGCCCATCTGCGCCATGGCCACACCGACCCGCTGCACTTCCTTGGGCCCCATGTGGCGCAGCACCTGCGCGGCATCGGTCTCGCCGAGCGAGAGCAGGAGGATGGCCGCCTTGTCGACGCGGCTCAGCTTGGCGGTAATGGCTCGATTGTCACTCATCGGCGTTGATCCACTCTTTCACGACCTGGGCCACGCGGCCCGGGTCTTCGGCCACCAGGCCCTTGATTGCGTTGAGCTGTGCCTCGTAACCCTCGCTGGGGCTTGGCAACAGAATGCTTGTCGGGCCACCCAGGCTGACGCGGTCGTTGGCCAGTTCGCCATCCAGACCGATCATGCCGCCCAGCTCCATGTCGCTGTCCGTGGCCGCCTGCTTGCCGCCACCTGTGATGTTGTTGAGCACCGGACGCAGCACACCGAACACCAGTACCAGGATGAACAGCACGCCCAGCACTTGCTTGACGATGTCCCAGAACCACGGCTGCGAGTAGAACGGAATGTCGCCCAGCTCGTCGCCACGGTCGGCGGCGAAGGGCACGTTGATCACGGTGACACTGTCGCCGCGGCTGGCATCGAAGCCCACCGCGTCCTGCACCAGGCGGGTGAAGCGCGCCAGGTCCTCGGCCCCCCAGGGGGTGCGGGTGGCTTCGCCGCTGGCGGCATCCAGCTTGACCTGGTCGTCCACCACCACCGCCACCGACAGACGAGTCAGGCGACCTTGCTGCTGGCGAGTGTGGCTGATGGAACGGTCCAGCTCGAAGTTCTTGGTGCTCTGCTGGCGCTTGTCGCTCGGGTACGGCGCCAGCATCGGCTGGCCGGTGGCCGGGTCCATGATCTGCTGGCCGTTGGCGTCCACCAGCGGCTGACCTGGCTGGATGGCACCGGCCGGGGTGGCGGCAGCCGTGGCATTCTCAGGCGCGGAGGCACCGGCCGGTGGCTGGTTGCTCAGCGCGCCCGGCACACCCTGCGGGCCCTGGCTGCTGGCACGCTGTTCGTTGACCGACTGCTCGCTGCGCAGGGCCGGCTGATCCGGGTTGAACTGCTCGGAGGTGGATTCGACGGCGCTGAAATCGACGTCGGCCGACACCTCGGCCTTGTAGCGATCGTTGCCCAGCACCGGCTGCAGGATGTTGTGCACGCGCTGGGTGAGCAGGCCTTCCATGCGGCGGCTGTAGTCGAACTGCTTGCCGGCCATGGTCAGGGCGGTGTCCTGCAACTGGTCGGAGAGCAGATTGCCCTTCTGATCGACCACGGTCACCTGGGACTTGTCCAATTCCGGCACGCTGGTCGCCACCAGATTGACGATGGCCATCACCTGGCCGGCCTCCAGGGCGCGGCCCGGGTACAGCTCGACCAGCACCGAGGCGCTCGGCTTGCGTTCGTCACGGACGAACACCGAGCTTTTCGGAATCGCCAGGTGCACACGGGCAGCCTTGACATTGTTCAGGCTCGAAACGGTACGTGCCAGCTCGCCTTCCAGGCCACGGCGGTAGCGGGTGGCTTCCATGAACTGACTGGTACCCAGCCCCTGGTCCTTGTCGAGCAGCTCGAAGCCGACGTTGCCGTCGCTGGGGGCCACGCCGGCAGCGGCGAGTTTCAGGCGCGCACGGGAGAGGTCGTCGGCCTTGACCAGCAGCGCGCCGGAGTTGGGCTCCACGCGGTAGGGAATGTCGGCCGAGGCCAGGGTATCGATCACCTGCTTGGTGTCCATGCCTGCCAGGCTGCCGTACAGCGGCCGGTAATCCGGCTGCTGCGACCAGAGCACCACGGCAAAGCCGATGGCCACGCTCGCGGCCAGGCCGACCAGCAGGCCAACCTGACGCAGCATGGGCATCTGCGAGATGTTTTCCAGGAACGACATGCCGAACAGCGGCGGCTTGGCTGCTGGCGGGCCACTCTTGGCGGGGGCGTTATCGACGACTGCTTCGGCCATGACTCACTCTCGCCCTTATACCGGCATCTGCATGATGTCCTGGTACGCCTGTACCAGCTTGTTGCGCACCTGGGTCAGGGCCTGGAACGACACGGAGGCTTTCTGCGAGGCGATCATCACGTCGGTCAGGTCGACCCCGCTCTTGCCGATCTCGAAGGCGTTGGCCAGCTGGGTGGACGCCTGCTGCGTCTCATGCACCTTGCCAATGGCCTGGCCGAGCATGTCGGCAAAGCTGCTCTGCCCTGGCGCCAGCTCGGGCGCGGCAGCGGCCTTGGGCAGGGACATGGCATCGGCCTGCATGGCACGCATGTCCAACATCAGACGATTGAATTCAACACCTTGGGTCATGGACTTCTCTCTCCGGCGGCCGCATTTTTTTGACACTCATGCAGCGAATGAGCTGGAACTAGCAAGAGGAGTGCCAGCCAGCCCAGGGACTATTCAAAACAGTGCTTCAGCCGAACAGGCTGGCCTCGACATCGAAGCCGGCGTCACGCATCTGCGCCAGCTTGTAACGCAGCGTGCGCGGGCTGATCCCCAGGCGCTCGGCAGCTTCCTTGCGGCGCCCGCGTTCGGCGCGCAGGGTGTCGATGATCATCTGGAACTCGTGACGACGCATGTCATCCTCCAGGCCGCCCACCTCAGCCCCCGCCCCGGCAGCCGTATCGACGCATAATGGCGAAGTAGTGGCCACTTTCGGCGACGACAATGGAATGGCGCCAGCCAGACAGAAATCCGCCGCCTCTATGACGCCGCCCTGCTGCAGGATCAACGCCCGCTGCAGGGCGTTGTCCAGTTCACGCACATTGCCCGGCCAGGCGTAGGCCTGCAGGCAGGCGCGCGCATCGGCAGACAGGGTTACCCGGGCATGGCGCATCTTCGCCACATGCCGGGCCAGCAGGCGCTCGGCCAACGGCAGGATATCGGCAGGCCGCTCGCGCAGTGCCCGCCAGGCCATGGGGAATACCGACAGGCGATAGTAGAGGTCTTCACGAAAACGCCCCGCCGCGACCTCGCCGGCCAGGTCGCGGTTGGTGGTGGCCAGCACCCGGATATCCAGCACGATCGGCTTGCGCCCACCAACCCGCTCGACCTCGCGCTCCTGCAACACGCGCAGCAGCTTGGCCTGCAAGCCCAGCGGCATTTCGGAAATTTCGTCCAGCAGCAAGGTGCCGCCATCGGCCTGCTCGAACTTGCCCGCCTGGGCGGCGATGGCGCCGGTGAATGCGCCCTTCTCGTGGCCGAACAGTGTGGCCTCGAGCATGTTGTCGGGGATCGCCGCGCAGTTGATCGCGACGAAGGCCTGGCCCGCGCGCGGCGACTGCTGGTGGATATAGCGGGCGAGCACTTCCTTGCCCGTGCCCGACTCACCGGAAATCAGTACCGTGGAATCGCTGCGCGCAACGCGCACGGCCAGCTCCAGCAATTGCCGGCTGGCCGGCTCGCAGGCCACCGGCCCCTCCTCTTCCGCGGCGCCCACGGCATGCCGCGCCACCAGGCTGAGCAGGGCCTTGGGCTCGAATGGCTTGACCAGGTAATCGGCAGCGCCTTGGCGCATGGCATCGACCGCCCGCTCCACCGCGGCATGGGCAGTCATCAGCAACACCGGCAACTGCGGCTGCTGGCGGCGCAGTTGCGCCAGCAACTGATGGCCGTCCATGCCCGGCATGTTGACATCGCTGACCACCAGGGCGAAGGCCTCTTCATCCACCACCCGCAACGCCTCTTCGGCGCTGCCGACGGCACGGTGGGCGAACCCGCCGATCTCCAGGGTATCGGCCAGGGCCTGACGCAACACACGATCATCCTCGACCAGCAGCACCTTGATACTCATCACCCCCTCTCCTCACGCGCCTCGAACAGTGGCAGTACCACCGTCACACAGGTACCGCGGCCAAGCTTCGAACGCAGGCGCAACTCGCCACGATGGGCGCGAACCACGGCCTGGACCACCGCCAGGCCCAAGCCGGTGCCGGTGGCCTTGGTGGTCAGGAAGGGTTCGCCCACGCGCTCCAGCAACTGCGCATCGATTCCGCTGCCAGCATCGCTGACACACAGGTGCAAGACCCCCTCGCGGCGCAGCAGGTGCACTTTCAGCCGCGCCGGCTCGGCGCTGGCCTGCAAGGCATTCTCGATGAGGTTGAGCATGGCGCCGACCAAGGTATCGCGATTGCACAGCACCTCACCCAGCTGGGTATCGCACTGCCAACGCACCGCATGCCCCTGGACATGGGCTTGCGCCGCCTGCTGCAAGGCCTGAAACAATGCCTTGGGGCTGATCCGGTCATTGAGCGGCAGCTCGCCGCGGGCGAACACCAGCATGTCGCGCACCTGGTGCTCGAGCTCGTGCAGGCGCTCCTTGAGGTTGCCGGCGAAGCGCTGGCGGGTTTCCCCCGGCAGGTCCTGCGCAGGGTCAGCCAGGTGGCTGGCGTAGAGCATCGCGGCCGACAGCGGCGTGCGGATCTGGTGGGCCAGCGAAGCCACCATGCGCCCCAGCGACGACAAGCGCTGATGGCGCGCCAGCTGATCTTGCAGGCGACGGGTTTCGGTCAAGTCGTTGAGCAGCACCAACTGGCCGGGCTCGGCATCCAGCGAGCGCGTGGCGATCGACAGGCGGCGCCCGTCGCGCAGGGAAACCTCGTGGCCATCGTCCTCGCGCGGCGCAAAGCTGCGGGCGATCACCTGCCGCCAGAGCACGCCGAGCAACGGCTCGCCGAGCAATTCGCAGGCCGCCGGGTTGGCCTCGCGCACATAGCCATCGCCATCGATCACGATCACCCCGCCGGGCAGCAGGTCGAGCAGGTTCTGCAGGCGATTGGCCAGGCGCTCCTTCTCATCCAGCTCGGCCATGCGCTGGCCGCTGACCACCGCCAGCTCACCCTTGAGCTCGCTGACCCGGGCCTCGAGCAGGTTGTAGGACTGGCTCAGCTGGCTGGAAACCTGATCGAACAGGGCGAACGCCTGCTCAAGCCCCTGCCGGCTTTCCTGCTCGAGCGGGGTATGCCCGCGCGGATCGGGGGCTGGGGAACGGTGGGCGGCCTGGGGCATCGTGCTCTCTCGCATGGCTGACCGTCATAAAAACGGTATGTTGCCTGCGGTGTAGCAATAGCCGTGCCGGAGATGGGGATAAAGGAAAGTTGTCGGGCGGGTTGTTGATCAGGCTCAAGGAGCATGGGTCTGAGCCGGCCTGGTTTCTGTGCGAGTAATCCAGGGGCCGCGCAGTGCCCCCTGATTACAGCGCTGAGCCGATGCCGCCGCGCGCCCCTTTCGCGACACAAGGCCGCTCAAGGCACGCGCAAACCTGCGCAGCCGCCAGCCCATCACTCGTCAGCCTGCTCCTCGCCACCCTGGCGGCTCATGCCGTACTTGCGCATCTTCTCCACCAGCGTGGTGCGACGGATGCGCAGGCGCTCGGCGGCGCGCGCAACGATGCCGTTGGCATCATCCAGCGCCTGCTGGATCAAGCCCTGCTCCAGGCTGCCAAGGTAATCCTTGAGGTCCAGCCCTTCGGGCGGCAGCATCGCATGGTTGGCGAAGTTCGGCGCATGCCCGTTGATCGCCACGCGCTCCTCGAGGTCGGAGCGCAGGCTGTCGACCAGTTGCTCGTCCTCGTCGTCGACGTAGCGGAACTTCTTCGGCAGCTCGGCGACCCCGATCACCCCGTACGGATGCATGATCGCCATGCGCTCCACCAGGTTGGCCAGCTCGCGCACATTGCCCGGCCAGCCGTGACGGCACAGCGACATGATCGAGGCAGAGTTGAAGCGGATCGACCCACGTTTCTCGTGCTCCATGCGCGAGATCAGCTCGTTCATCAGCAGCGGGATGTCTTCCACCCGCTCACGCAGCGGCGCCATCTCGATGGGGAACACGTTCAGCCGGTAATACAAATCTTCGCGGAAGGTGCCGTCCTCGATCATGGTCTCGAGGTTCTTGTGCGTCGCGGCGATGATGCGCACGTCGATGCTCTGGGTCTTGTTGCTGCCCACGCGCTCGAAAGTACGCTCCTGCAATACCCGCAGCAGCTTGACCTGCATCGGCAGCGGCATGTCGCCGATCTCGTCGAGGAACAGGGTACCGCCATTGGCCAACTCGAAACGCCCGGCGCGGCTGGTGATGGCCCCGGTGAAGGCGCCCTTCTCGTGGCCGAACAGCTCGCTCTCGAGCAGCTCCGCCGGGATCGCCCCGCAGTTGACCGGCACGAACGGCGCTTCGCGACGCTTGGAGTGGTAGTGCAGGTTACGCGCCACCACCTCCTTGCCGGTACCGGATTCGCCGAGAATCAACACGCTGGCGTCGGTGTCGGCCACCTGCTGCATCATCTGCCGCACATGCTGGATGGCACGGCTGGTGCCGACCAGGCTGCGGAACAGATTAGGCTCGCGCTGGCGACCACGCTCGCGGGCCTGGTCGTACATCTCGCGATAGACCTGGGCACGGTGCAGCGAATCGAGCAGCTGGCTGTAGCTGGGTGGCATCTCCAGGTTGGAGAGCACGCGACGGCGCAGGTCCTCGGGGAACTCCGCGGAAGAAATTTCACCCAAAAGCAGCACCGGAAGGAACTCATCCCACCCCGCCACTGTCTTTAGGAGCCCCAGCACGCTGGCTGGCGCATTTACGGTCCCGATCAGGACACACAGCACTTCACGGCTGGAAGACAAACCTTCGACCACCTGCTGCCAGTCCTGGCTGGAGCAAGAAAGGTTTTCTTCGCCGAGAAAATTCAGGACCACCGCCAGATCGCGGCGGCGTTCGCTGTCGTCATCGATCAGGAGAATCTTGGTTTCACGCCACATGCAATAGCAACTTCCCTAGTCATATCGGCGCCCGAAGGCGTGCACGACATCATTCCGACTGAATGGTCAGTGTTCGGACGTCTGAATTTCGAAAACAGCCACTAGTAAAGTCAAAAAGACTGTAACAGTCAAATTTATGGCGCCTCTTACTCAGTTCGGTGCATCTTAACTGAATAAATGGTAAACCTTCGAAGCATTCTTTGCTTGCTTGATCTGGGTCATCTCATCGGCGATCGCCTGGCGCTCACCGATGGTGGCGTCGAGCAGGTCGCGATAGACCGCCAGCAAGCCTTCCAGCCGCTCCTTGACCAGCGCCTCGTCGAGGCTCGGCGCACTGAGCATGTCGTCGATGCAGGTGCGGCAGCTCTCGTCGAGCGTGCGAATGGCTTCCCAGTCGCGCGCGGCCAAGGCATCGCGCAAGGCGTCCTGGGTTGCTTCGAAACGTTGCAGCTCGCTGCTCATCCTGCCTCCTCAGCCGACCGGCTGTGCATCGGCAATCGCATCCCAGCCGCTCTTGACGGTGATCAGCAGTTGCGCGACCTCGTCGATGATCGCCGGGTCGTTGTCGATGTTAGCCTGCATCAGGCGATTGGTCATGTAGGCGTACAGGCTCGACAGCTGCTCGATGTAGGCCGGATCATGGCTTTTCTGCGCATCGAGGCCGTCGTTCAAACCGATGATGATGTCGATCGCCTTGCCCAGCATCAGGCCTTTTTCAGCGATGTCGCCACGGGCCAGCGCACCTTTGGCCTGGGCCATGCGATCGAGCCCACCCTCCATCAGCATCTGCACCAGGCGATGGGGCGTTGCTTCGGAAATCTGGGCATGGGAATTGACCTTCTGGTACTGACGAAGGGCTCTCATGGGATTCATCTTGCGACCTCGTGACGGGCAAAAACGGTAGGTTCGATAGTCCCTGTATCGGGCCGGCGGCGAAAAACTTTACCGGCCGATGACATGAAGCCGGGCATCATGCCCGGACTTCACGCGACGTTCACGGATTATTTGTCGTTCTTGGCGTTGTTCAGCGCATTCAGCGTGCCCAGCACGTTGTTCTGCTGCTGGCGCAACTGCGAGACCAGGGTATCCATGTTGTTGTACTTGTCCTGCAAGCTGACCCGCAGGGCTTCCATACGTGCATCGAGGGTGTCCTGCTCGGTCTTGAGCTTGGTCAGGCTCTCGGACAGCGTTTTAGAACGCTCGGCAAGGGTACCGGTGCTGGCCTTGGCATAAGGCTCGGTGACTTTCTGTAGGCGAGCGAGCATGCCGTCCTTGCCATTGAAGATACTGGTCAGGTCGGCGGCATTGGTGGCCGCGGCCTTGTCCCACTTCTTGTCGTCCAGGCTCAGCATGCCACCGTCCTGGGACGAAGTGACGCCGAATGCGGCCAGAGACTTCATCACGCCGTTACCGGACAGTGCGTTCATCTCTTCACGGATCGACGATACCAGGGCACGCATGGAGGCATCCCCTGTAAGCGCCGCCGGCGTCATGGTGCCATCGGCGTTCTTGGTCACCCGGGTTTCCGCATTGACCACCTTCATCAATGCGTTATAGCTGTCAATAAAACCCTTCAGGCCCGACTTCAGAGCAGTGGTGCTGGTGGTCAACGACAGCGTGGTCTTGACCAAGGCTTCGCTATCCTTTTCCTTGGGAGAGACACCGACCAACTTGATATTCAGACCGCTCACCGCGTCACTGATATCGTTGGTCTTGGACTCCATGGCAATGCCATCAAGCGTGTACTTGGCATTTTGCGGCGTTTCCACAACGGTATAACCAGTATCAAGACCAGAATTGCCCGACAGGGTGATATCGGAGCCAACGCCCATCTTGCTGGAGGTGATCACCAAGCGCGAACCCGAGGCATCGGTCAGCACGTTAGCACTCAAGCCGGCGGTCCCGAACTGGCTGTTGATCGCCTCGCGCACTTGCTGCAACGTGGCCCCCGGAGGGACGCTGACATCATGCCCCTTGCCATTCTGGGTGATGGTCAGCGTGGTTGCCGTGGTGCCGGGATTGACCACGCTATTCGCACCACCGGCATACACCTTGGTGGACACCTTGGAAGCAGACGCCAATTTTTCCACCTGCAGACTGAACGAGCCATTGGCTGCGCCCGCGCCAGCGGTAATGGTGGCGACCTTCTCATCCGAAGACTTCAATGCCAAACCGCCGAAGCTGTTGTCGTTGGTCATGCTGGTCAACGCGCCACGGAAGGCATCCAGGGCCGCCTGGATCTTACCGATCGAGGACAATGTGGTGGTTGCCTTCAGTGTCTGGGTATTGATCTGTGCCTGCTTCGGCGCCTTTTGCGCGTCCACCAGGGACTTCACAATCGCCTGGGTATCGATGCCCGAACCGATACCGCTGATTGTTGAACCTGCCATCATTGCTCTCCTTGTACGGTGGCTGCCGGATCCTTGGCGGAAAAATCCCTCAAAAGATCGACAGCAACAAAAATCATGCCAGCCTATGCCTTGCCGTCGAACAGCAGGCTGCCAGCTTCGCTGAGGCTTTGTGCCAGCTTCAGCGCGGTTTCCGACGGGAGTTGGCGGATCACGTCACCCGATTCGGTGGCGATCACCTTGACCACGACCCGGCCGGTGGAATCATCAATGGAAAAATCCAGCTTGCGCTGGCTCGACTGGACGAAATCACGAATTTCGCCAACCGCCTTCTCCAGGTCCTCGCGGGTATGCGGCTTGTCGTCCGCGGCCGCTGCCTCCTGCACCTTGGCAGGCGCCAGTGGCTCCTTTACAGCAGCCACCGGCTGGGGCGGCACCGCAGGATACACCTGGCTCAGCTTGACACTCATGTCCATGCTTCGAACTCCTCATGTCAAAAAGGCGAAAGGGCACGTAAACGCGCCCTTCCACCTCTTACTCAGGCGCCTGAATTACTGAAGCAGTTTCAGGACCGAGGAAGGCAGCTGGTTAGCCTGCGACAGGATCGCAGTCGAAGCCTGCTGCAGGGTCTGCTGCTTGGTCAGCTCTGCAGTTTCCGAAGCGAAGTCCACATCCTGCACGGTGGAGCGGGCAGCGGTGGAGTTCTTCTGGATGTTCTGCAGGTTGTCGACGGTGGTGGTCAGACGGTTCTGGGTAGCACCCAGGCCCGAACGGACGCTGTCGATCGAACCAATGGCCTTGTCGATAACGGCCAGGGCGTTTTGGGCCTTGGTGGCGTCGGTGACGTCGGTGTTGGAGATGGTGGTCTTGGTCGACGAAGCGGCAGCAGTTGCGCTGAACAGGTTGGTAACACCGGTACCGTTCAGAGCGTAACCCTTGGCGGAATCCAGCGATACAGCACCGGTAGCGACCATGTCAGCAGCGGTCAGAGCAGTACCGGCTGCAGCGTAGGTACCGTCGCCAGCGCGGGTGTTGGCAGTGATACCTGCCTGGGCACCAGCATCAGCGGCTTTGAACTTGATGTTCTCACCGGTATCGGACTTGATCGACAGCGAACCGTTGGATTCGTCGTAGTTGACGCTGATACCCAGCTTGGCTGCGTTGGACTTCAGCTGTTCGGCCAGGTCTGCAGTCTTGGTGACACCAATGATCTTGACAGTTTGACCACCAACTTCCAGATCGAAGTTAGCCTGAGCAGGGGTAGCACCGGCGATGGCAGCAGCATCAACGCCCAGTTTAACTTCGGTGCTGGCAGTAGCGGTCAGACCACCAATCGCGCCATTCATGTTGGCAGCGATAGTCTTGGCCGAATCGCCAGCAGCGATAGCTACGTCCTTGGTCTGACCATTACCAGTTACGGTGATGGTGCCCGCGGTAACGCCAGCGGCGTTCGGAGCCATAGCAACGCTCTTGATCTGCTGGGAACCGATGTTGCTGGCAGCAACGTTTTCCAGAGTCAGGTTGATGGTTTCGTTGGCGTTGGCGCCGACCTGAATGGCCTTGGTGCCGTACGAACCGTCCAGCAGCTTCTGGCCACCGAAGGTGGTGGTAGCGGAAATACGGTTCAGCTCAGCGGTCAGAGCCTGGTATTCGTCGTTGTTCGACTTACGGTCGTCGGCGCTCAGGGAGCCAGTGGCCGAGGACAGAGCCAGGGTACGCATCTTCTGCAGGATGTCGGTCGAAGCCTGCATCGCGCCTTCGGCGGTCTGGGCGATCGAGATACCGTCGTTGGCGTTCTTGACTGCCTGGCCCAGGCCGTTGATCTGGCTGGTCAGGCGGTTGGCGATCTGCAGGCCGGCAGCGTCGTCTTTGGCGCTGTTGATGCGCAGGCCGGAAGACAGGCGCTGCATCGAAGTGGTCTGTGCGGTGCTGGCCTTGTTCAGGTTAACCTGAGTAGTAACCGAAGCAATGTTGGTGTTTACAGTTAAAGCCATGACGAAATCCTCGTTGGATGGGTACTGCGGCTTCCGGCCCTGGCATCCGCCGGGTATGGCCTAGAGAACCTTCGTAATGGTTATCGTCGTCTGCGTGGGTTGCTTGAGGGCATTTTCAAAAAAAAAATGCCATCACCCCGCCACCCCTACAAAATCAGGGGGTTAAGGAAGACCGGGGCGACCAGCGGCCTGAGGCAAGCGACCTGCGCATGACGGAAACAGGCTTGCTGGCAAAATCGCCGCGGGAGCCGGTTTGCCGGCGAGCACCGGCACAGCTGGTGCCAGACACCGCACCGCCTGGTTCGCCAGCAAGGCTGGCGCCTACACGTTCGCGCACCAGGCGAACGCATAAAAAAAACGCCTGGCGGGATGCGCCAGGCGTTTTTTTGATCAGGCCAAAGGTCAATCCCGATACAGGATCGCCGACCCCCACGACAAGCCCACGCCAAAGCCACTGATGGCCACGCGCTTCCAGCTGCTGTCGAGCATGTGTTTCTGCAGCAGCAGCGGCACGCTGGAGGACACGGTGTTGCCGGTCTCGAGCATGTCCTTGACGAACTTCTCCGGGTGCTGCTCCTCGAAGCGACGCGCCACGGCATCGACGATGGCGGCGCTGCCCTGGTGGATGCAGAACGCGTCGATGTCCGCCGACTGCAGGCCGCTGGCCTCGAGCAGCTCGTGCAGGTGCGCCGGCACCTTGACCAGGGCGAAGTTGAACACCTGGCGACCGTTCATGAAGAAGGTGCCATCGCTGACCTTCAGGTGCTCGGCCCCCGAGCCATCGGTACCGAAGCGCGCCTCGCCCAGCTGCCAGACGGCGTTTTCGCCCATCCAGGTGGCGGTGGCGGCATCGCCGAACAGCATGGTGGTGTTGCGGTCTTCAGGATCGACGATCTTCGAATACGGGTCGGCGGTGATCAGCAAGCCGTTCTTCAGCCCCGCCGCCTGCATGAAGCCTTTGATGGCGTACAACCCATAGACATAGCCGGAGCACCCCAGCGACACGTCGAACGCCGCCACCCGGGTGGACAGGCCCAGCTTGTCCTGAACGATCGCCGCGGTGTGCGGCAGCCCTTCTTCGTCACCGTTCTGGGTGACCACGATCAGCACGTCGATCGCCTGCGGATCGAGCTCGGGATTGTTGGCGAACAGTGCCCGGGCGGCTTCGACGCACAGGTCGGAGGTTTCCTGCTCAGCGGCCTTGCGCGGCAGGAAGGAGGCGCCGATCTTGCCGAACATGAACGCTTCGTCCTTGCCGAACTTCGCACCCTGGACATAGTTGTCCAGGCCAGCGGTAGGCACGTAACTCGCAATGCTTTTGATGCCAATCATTCTGGCTTCCCAATGAAAACAGCCAAAGACCACCACTCGATGAATTGAGGGCGCCAATACCGGGTCGAAACCGCTGCAGCCCGAGACAGACCGAAACCAGGCTGTCGCTCGCACACCGGTAACAAAATGCTGCAGCTACTGCCGCATAGGATACAGGGAAGATGCGCGATTTGACTCATTGGTCACACTCATTTATCGCGAAAGGCCCGGCACCGCCGCGCCACAGACACGAAAAAGCCCCGGCAGCACGAAGCTGGCCGGGGCTTTTTTAGCGCAGGCGCAATCAGAGCTTGTTGAACAGGCTCAACTGGGAGATCCGCGAGAACGCCAGTTGCGAGGCCTCGAGCATGGCCTGCTGCAAGGTCAGCATGATCGACGCCTCAGCCATGTCGGTATTGCCGATGGCGTCCTGGGTGATCTTGTTGGCCGTGCTCAGGCTGGTGTTCTCCTGACGCTGGATATCCAGCGAGTTGCCACGGGCACCGATCGAGCCCCGGGTGATATCGACCTGTTCACGGGCGCTGGCGAAGTTGGCCACCGCCGAGGCGACGGCGTTCTTGATCGCGATATTGTCACCCGCGGTGCCGGGCGGCGCATCCAGTGCCGCACGCAGCTGGCTGAGGGTCTCCAGCACGCTCTGGTTCTGGTGGTTGTTGGCATTGACGGCGAACTGGTCACCGGCCTGCGGCGCACCGGACACCTGGTAGGTCACGCCGGCCACCGTCAACGCTGGCGCGGTGAAGGTGCCGCTGGCCACCGGCTTGCTGTCGGCGGTCAAGGGCTGGGCGTAGAACTCGTAGGTGTTGGCACCGGTGAACTTGATCACCGCACCGTTGCTCGGGAAGGTGCTGCGGTAAGCCGCCTGGTCGGTCACGGCGCTGCTGGTGACCTGGGCACTGGACGGGTTGCCGGCACCGCGCACGGTGGTCAGCGAGTCGGGGCGTGCCTGCACGCTGAACTCACGGCCCGCCACGATGGCATTGGCGTCCTCGCCTTCCTTCAACGAAACCGTGACCTCGAACTCGACACCGCGCAGGGCGATGCGGTTGCCACCCTCGGTCTTGCTGTCGAAGGTGCCGTTGGTCGGGGTTTCAGCGGTGATGTCATTGCCCATGGCATCGGTCACCATGTACTGGGTAGCACTGGTGAAGGTGATCTTGTAGGGCTGGCCCGCGGTGAAGCTGCTGTTGAAGCTGTTGTTGGAAGTCAGCAGGCCCGGCGAGAGCGCGACCTTGCCATCGTCGACCGGCGGCGCCACCAGGCTGGACTCGGTACGGCTCTTGTTCTTGGCCGAATCGAAGATACTGAAACCGGTGTCGTTGGTGGCCAGGCTCAAGGTGTCGGACACCTGCAGGCTCAGCTGGGTCTGGTCGCCCTGGTAGCTGTAGGTGCCATCGGCATTGCGCACATAGGGCGGCGACGAGGTCTTGGTACCGCCGAACATGTAGTCGCCGTTGGCATCGCGCGAATTGAGCAGGCCGAAGATGTTGGCTTCGATTTCCTTCAGCTCGCTGCTGATGGACACGCGATCGGCATCGGTCACCCCGGCGCCACCGGCGCGCAGGGCCAGCTCGCTGGCGCGCTGCATGGCGTCGTTGATGGTGGCCAGCACGCTCTCTTCCTGCAGCAGCGAGTTGTTCACCGTGGTCATGTTGCCGTCGTACTGCTTGAGCAGCGCCTGTTGCTGCTGCAGCAGCAGCAGGCGCGCGGCACCCACCGGATCGTCGGCGGCGGTCTGGATCCGCACGCCGCTGTCGATCTGGGTCTTGCTCTTCATCAGGTCGGCGAAGTTCTTGGTGTAGCTACTGGCGCTCGCCTCATAGAACTGAGCGGTGGAAATACGCACGATGGCTACTCCTTACAAAGCGTTGATCAGGATGCTGAAGGTTTCTTGCGCCGCCTTGATGATCTGCGACGATGCGGTGTAGTAGTGCTGGAACTTGATCAGGTTGGCCGCCTCATCGTCCAGGTTGACACCGGAAACCCCGTTGCGGCTCTCCTTGGCCGAGTCGAGCACGGCCTTGGTCGCGACGGTATCGATTTTGGCCTGGTTGGCCTTGGCCCCGACCCGCTCGACCAGCGAGGCATAGGACGAGGTGAAGCTGGAGCCGGTACCGGAGTTCAGGCCGACCGTGGACTTGGTCTGCAGCCCGAGCAGCGCCTGGGCGTTGCGGTTGTCCGACTTGCCATCGGCATTGAAACCGAAGGTGAAGCTGTCGTTGGTGGCCGGGCTGCCGCCCACGGTGGTCTCGACGCTGAAGGTGCGCGGGTTGCCGCTGCCATCGAGGATCGGCGCGCCCGTGGCATCGCGCATCGGCACATTGATGGTCAGCTTGTTGTCCTGGCCCGGGACGATGGTGCCGGTGCCGATGGAGACGCCCTTGGAGTCGTACAGGGTGTAGCCCTGGGTACCCCCGCTGGCGGCCTGGAACACCATGCGCACTGGCATCGAGTGCTTGATCGAATCCTGGATCAGCGCGGTATCGGCGCCGCCGTAGATATTCAGCTTGTCGCCCAGGTTCGGCTGGGTAATGGTGCCGCTGCCGGTATTGCCGCTGCCCACCACGCCATTGATCGGCCCGGCGAAGGCCAGCTTGTTGGCGTCGGTGAGCACGGTATTGATCGAACCTGCCGCCGAACGGGCCGGGCTGACCTTGAAGCTGTCGCCAGCCGCCAGGCCACCGCCGTTCAGAGCGAGGGTGAAGCCGTCGATCACCGGTGGTGGCGTGGTAGTCAGGTCGAAGTTGCCCATGTCGGTGCCGTCGGAGCGACGCACGCTGTACTGGTTGGGGCCGGTGAACTTGACTTCGTAGTCGTAGGTGGTCAGCGCACCACTGTTGGCGATGGTCACGTCCAGGTTGCCGGAGCCGGCGCTGTTGTTCGACGAGGCCAGGCTGCGCTGGCTGATCGCCGCAGCGCTGTTGATGCTGGAGAACAACGCGCTGCCGAACTGCCCATTGGCGTCCAGGCCCTGCCCCAGCTGGCTGTTGATGCTGTCGGCCACCACCAGGGCGACACGCCCCAGCTCGTTCATCGACGGATTGAGCACGTCGTTGCGATAGCGCAGCAGGCCGCCGATCTGCCCACCACTGGCCACCGAGGTGACATCCGAGGAGAAGTTCGGGTAGTTGATCTGCAGGCTGTACTGGCTCTTGTCGGCGGCGCTTGGCACGGCGCTCAGGGTGTTGGCGCGATTACCGGTGACCAGCGACTGGCCATTACCCATGTACACATCGTAGTTGCCGTCGCGCTCCTGCACGGTGACGCCAACCAGCTCGTTGAGCTGGCGCACCGCTTCGCTGCGCGCATCCAGCAGGTTGTTCGGCGAAGCGCCAGAGGCCGACAGCTGGGTGATCTGCTTGTTGAGATCGGCAATGCTCGAGGTCAGCTTGTTGACCTGCCCGGAGAGGGTCTCGAGCTGGCTGTTGATGCTGCTGTTCTGCTTGTTCATCTCGCTGGAGATGGAGTTGAACCGGTTGCTCAGGGTCTGCGCCTGGGTCAACAGCAACTGCCGGGAGGCGATATCGCTAGGCTTGGCCGAAGCGGTCTGCAAGGCCGAGAAAAAGGCGGTCAGCACCGAGCTGATGCCGGTGCTGCTCTCGGCCAGCAGTTTGTCGATACCCGTGATCTGATCCTGGAATGCCGCCGCATCGGTATTGAGCGAGGTCGCGGTCTGCAGCTGGTTGTCCAGGTAGGCGTTGTAGATGCGACGCACATCCGACAACGTGGTGCCGGTACCGACAAAGCCTGCGCCGATGTTGTGCGACGGCCCCGTGGTCTGGATGGTTTGCTGCCGCGAATAACCGGAAACCGCCGCGTTGGCAATGTTGTTACCGGTGATGGCCAACGCGGTCTGGCTGGCATTCAGGCCCGACAGCCCGATCGAGATCAGGTTAGACATGGTTCAATCCTTATAGATTCGTGGTAGTGCCAGCCATGGCGTATTCCTGGGTCGGCTGCAGTTGCCGGGCAATGCTGATGATCTTGCGGGCATAGTCCGGGTCGGTGGCGTAGCCAGCCTTCTGCAGCTCTCTTGCAAACTGTTCCGGTTTATCGGCCGAGCCGACGGCATCTTTATAGCGACTGTTGTTCTGCAACAGGCTGACCAGGTCGTGGAAGCTGTCCTGGTACGAGTCGTAGGAACGGAACGCCGCCGTCTCCTTGACGAACTGGCCGCCGCGAAATTCGCTGGTGATCGCCCTCGCCTCGCCACCCTGCCAGTTACCGGTGGCCTTGATGCCGAACAGGTTGTGGCTGCTGCTGCCATCGGGGTTGCGCATCACCGACTTGCCCCAACCGGTTTCCAGCGCGGCCTGAGCCACCAGGTAGCGTGGGTCGATGCCAATGCGCTTGGCCGCTTGCTCGGCCATCGGCAGCATGGTGGCAACGAACGCGTCGCTGTCGCTGAAGGCCTTGTTCGGCGCCAGCGGCGGCTGGGCCACGGCGCGGCCGATAATACGCATGCCCTCGCGCTCGCGTGGCGCGGCGAAGGTCTGCGCTGGCTGCCAGTCGCCACGGGCGACACCGGCCAGCGACGGCCCGTTGCGCTGGGGCAAGGCGCTATCGCCGGTGGCGCCCGCCGCCGACGGCACGATGCCGGCCAGCAGGCGATCGGTAAGCTTGCCCGGCAGCGCCAGGCGCCGCGAGTTGAGCGCCGCCACATCGTTGCGCCCGGCCGCGGCCTGTTCGCCCCGCGCCGGCTGGGCCACACGACCACCACCCCACAATGCTGGCGCCGGGCCGTCGATACGCGGGAACGGGCTGTTGTTGACCGCTCCACTCTTGTTCTTGCTCAACTGGCGCACCAGCACGTCCTGCAGGCCGATACCACCACCCTCGCGGGACATGCTGACCGCCAGCTGCTGGTCGTACATGTCGCGGTACTGCTTGGTGGTGTCGCTGTTCATCGGGTTTTCTTCGTCGGCCAGCACATCGCTGGCCTTGCGCGAGGCTTTGAGCATCTCGCTGACGAACAAGGATTCGAACTCCTGGGCCACCTTGCGGATGTTGCCCTCGCTGTCGCGATCGCCGTGCTTGAGCGAGCTCAGGCGATTGAGGTCGGTGAAGGCGCCGCTGTCGGCCGGGCTGGAAATCAGGCTCTTCGGATTCATCCCAGGCCTCCTCAGATCACGATCAGGTCGGCTTGCAACGCGCCGGCCTGCTTCAGGGCTTCGAGGATCGCCATCAGGTCGCTGGGCGCCGCGCCGACCTGGTTCACCGCACGGACGATCTCATCCAGCGTGGTGCCCGGGCCGAACTTGAACATCGGCTTGGCTTCCTGCTCGGCATTCACCCGCGAGCGCGGCACCACCGCGGTCTGGCCATTGGAGAACGGCCCCGGCTGGCTGACGATCGGGTCTTCGGTGATGGTCACGGTCAGGCTGCCGTGGGTCACCGCCGCCGGCGACACCTTGACGTTCTGGCCAATGACGATGGTACCGGTGCGCGAATTGATGATGACCTTGGCCACTGCCTGGCCCGGATCGATCTCGAGGTTCTCCAGGATCGACAGGTAGTCGACACGCTGGCTCGGGTCCATCGGCGCGGTCACCCGCACCGAACCACCATCGATGGCCTGGGCGACACCTGGGCCGAGCAGCTCGTTGACCTTGTCGACGATGCGCTTGGCGGTGGTGAAGTCCGGGCGATTGAGGTTCAGGGTCAGGCTGTTGCCCTGGTTGAAGCCGCTCGGCACCGCACGCTCGACGGACGCGCCGCCGGGAATCCGCCCGGCCGACGGAACGTTGACGGTGATTTTCGAGCCGTCGCGACCCTCGGCGTCGAACCCGCCCACCACCAGGTTGCCCTGGGCGATGGCGTAGACGTTGCCGTCGACCCCTTTGAGCGGCGTCATCAACAGGCTACCGCCGCGCAGGCTCTTGGAGTTACCGATGGACGACACGGTGATGTCGACCACCTGCCCCGGCTTGGCGAACGCCGGCAGGTCGGCATGCACCGACACCGCCGCAACGTTCTTCAACTGCACGTTGCCTGACCCCGGCGGCACCTTGATGCCGAACTGCGAGAGCATGTTGTTGAAGGTCTGCAGGGTGAACGGCGTCTGGGTGGTCTGGTCACCCGTGCCGTTGAGGCCCACCACCAGACCGTAGCCGATCAGCTGGTTGGCGCGCACACCAGAGATGCTGGCGATGTCCTTCAGGCGCTCGGCATGGGCACCGAACGCGCAGGACAGGAGCAAGGTCGCGGCAATCAACCGCCTAGCGTTGAACATGGTCATCCGTACTCAGAAAGGCCAGAGCGGGCTGATGAAGAAACGGTCCAGCCAACCCGGCTGGCTGGCATCGGCGAACGAGCCGGTGCCCGAATAGGTGATGCGCGCGTCGGCCACACGGGTGGACGGCACGGTGTTGTCGGTGGCGATGTCGTCGGCGCGCACCAGGCCGGCAATGCGCACCAGCTCTTCACCGGTGTTCAAGGTCATCCACTTTTCGCCGCGCACGGCGATGATGCCGTTGGGCAGCACCTCGGCCACGGTGACGGTGATCGAGCCGGTCAGGGTGTTGCCCTGGGTGGCCTTGCTGTCGCCCTTGGTGCTGCGGTCACCGCTGTAGCCGGCCTCCAGGGTCAGGTCGCCGCTGCCCAGCGGGTTGTTGGTGTTGGGCACGGTACCGAACAGCGAGGTCAGGCCAAGGTTGGCCTTGCTGTTCTTCTGGATCTGCGAGCCGGCGTTCTTGCTCGCCGAGGTGCGCTCGTTGAGGGTGATGGTGATGATGTCGCCGACCCGGAACGCCTTGCGATCGGTGTACAGGCTCTGTTCGAAACCGGCCTGGTAGATCGAGCCATTGTTGGCCGCTGCCGGCAGCGGGGTGCGCGGCAGGACCGGCGCATAGTACGGGTCGTTGGGCTTGGGCGTCGGCGCGACGCAACCGGCCAACAACACCACCCCCCCCAGGGCGAATACGGACAACGAACGCATCATGACACTTACCTCACGGTGAAACAGGCGCTGCAACAACGAGCGCAGAGTCAACGGCCCGCGCCAGGCAGGCCGCCAGGGCTTACAGCTGCTGGGTGACGAACGACAGCATCTTGTCGGCGGTGGAGATGACCTTGGAGTTCATCTCGTAGGCGCGCTGGGTGGTGATCATGTTCACCAGTTCTTCGACGGTGCTGACGTTGGAAGCTTCCAGGGTCTGCTGCTCGGTGGTGCCGAAGCCGTTCAGGCCCGGGGTACCGACCTGCGGCGCGCCGCTGGCGGCGGTCTCCAGGAACAGGTTGCCGCCGATGGCCTGCAGGCCGGCCGGGTTGATGAAGTCGGCGGTCTGGATGTTGCCGATGATCTGCGCCGCCGGGTTGCCCACGGTGGTGATCGACACAGTGCCGTCCTTGCCGACGGTGAAGGTCTGCGCATCTGGCGGCACGACGATGGCCGGCTCCAGGGCAAAGCCGTTGGCGGTGACGATCTGGCCGTCGGAGTTCAGGTGGAAGGTACCGTCACGGGTGTAGCTCACGGTGCCGTCCGGCTGCAGGATCTGGAAGAAGCCACGGCCGTTGACCGCCATGTCCAGCGGGTTTTCGGTGGTCTGCAGGCTGCCGGCGATGAAGCTCTTCTGTGTGCCGACGATGCGCACACCGGTACCGACCTGCAGGCCCGAAGGCAGTTCGCTGTCCTGGGTCGACTGGGCGCCGGGCTGACGCTTGATCTGGTACAAAAGGTCCTGGAACTCGGCACGATCGCGCTTGAAGCCGGTGGTCGAGACGTTCGCCAGGTTGTTGGAGATGACCGCCAGGTTGGTGTCCTGGGCGGACAGGCCGGTTTTCGCGACCCAAAGAGCTGGAAGCATTTAGTGTTCTCCTCGTGCGCCTGTTTTTCGGCACCCGTTCAAATGTGATTAGCCGATTTGCAAGACGCGCGCCATGGCTTCATCGCCTTCCTTGGCCGCGTTCATCATCTTGACGTGCAGTTCGAACTGACGGGACAACGCCAGCACCGAGGTCATCTCCTCGACCGCGTTGACGTTGCTCGATTCCAGGAAGCCCGAGACCACGCGGACATTGACGTCGGCGTCGGCGGGCTGGCCATTGCCGGTGTGAATCATGCCGTCCAGGCCCTTGGTCAGGCCCTTGATGTCCGGGTTGACCAGCTTGATGCGGTCGACCTCGGCCATCACCCGCGGATCCTCGCCCATGGCGCGAATGCTGATGGTGCCGTCGTCGCCCACCTCGACCTGCTGCTCCGGCGGAATGGCGATCGGGCCGCCATTGCCGATCACCGGCATGCCGTTGCCGGCGCGCAGCACGCCCAGGGCGTCGATGTTCAGGCTGCCGGTGCGCACGTAGGCTTCGCTGCCATCGGGCGCCTGCACGGCGATGAACCCCTTGCCGGCCACGGCCACGTCCAGCGGACGGCCGGTCTCGACCAGGGCGCCTTCGCTGAAGTCGGTGGCCGGACGCTCGGTCATGGCGAAGGCGCGCGCCGGAAAGCTGTCGCCGAACACCGGCATCGAACGCGCCTGCTCCAGGTCACGCTGGAAACCGTTGGTGGAAACGTTCGCCAGGTTGTTGGCATGGGCCTTCTGCGCCAGCGCGTTCTGGCTGGCGCCGGTCATGGCCACATAAAGCATCTTGTCCACAGCATCTCCTCTACGCGAACCTTGCCGCGCTGTCGTTGGCAAGGATGAAGCAATTATCGAACCAAACTGACAAAGCCCTTTAACACGGGGCTTTCAGGGGCCCACGCCAGCGCAAGCGTCAGTTTGTCGGCGAATCGTTGCCGCTGCCGGCAACTGCCGCGTCAGTCGGCGCGACACGCGCCGTTGGTGTAGGGGCCGGAATGGCGCTTCCAGCCCTCCCCCGGGTCGTTGGCCGAGCACATGTAGCGCCCGGTCGCCAGGCTCTGCCACTGGTACCAGGGCGCCGGCGCGGCCTGCAGCGACAGCGCCAGCAACAAGGCGCCGGCAGCCACCAGCATCGACTTGTTCATGGCATCTACCTCCTCTGCCAGACGTGAAAAAGCCCCTGCAAGCAGGGGCTCGATCACGCCATGCTCATCAGGTCATCTGGATGATGGTCTGCATGATGGTGCTTTCGGTGGAAATGGTCTTGGCGTTGGCCTGGTAGTTGCTCTGCGCCTTGATCAGGTTGACCAGCTCACCGGTCAGGTCGACGTTGGAGTCTTCCAGAGAGCTGCCGGCAATGCGGCCCAGGGTACCGGTGTCCGGCTCGCCGATGATCGGCACGCCCGACGCGTAGGACTCTTTCCAGGCAGTGGCGCCGACCGGGGTCAGGCCTTGCAGGTTGGCGAAGTTGGCGATCACCACCTGGCCGATCACCTTGTTCTGGCCGTTGGTGAAGTTGGCGAACATGTTGCCGCTCTGGTCGACGGTCAGGCCGGCGAGTTCACCGGTGGCGTAGCCGTCCTGGTCCTTGGCGGTGGTCGCCGAGGCTGCGTTGAACTGGGTGGTGGCCAGCATGTCCAGGGTCACGCCACCGACGCGAGCAGTGGCGCCGTTGCCCACCCAGGCACCTGCCGCGTTCTTCTCGGCCGGCACCCAGTTGTTCAGCTGGAAGGTCTTGTCGGCGGCGATGGTCAGGCCACCGGGAACCGCGCCAGCAGCCATGGCCGCGGTATCCAGCTTGCCTGCCGAGGTAAACGGCAGCTTGTTGACCAATGGCGTGGTCAGCGTCGGGTCGGCCGGGTTACGGCCGGCGATGGTGGTGTACATGGTCCAGGAGTTGGTGCCGGCATCCTTGACGAAGTACTGGTTCATCTGGTGCTCGTTACCCTGGCTGTCGTACACCGGGGTGTTGAAGGTGTAGTTGTAGCTGTTGACATTGGTCGGGTCGAACGGCGAAACCGTCGGCGCATTGGCGCTGGAGTTCAGGTTGACGGTCTCGGAAATGCGCCCGGTCGGCTTCGGCGCCAGGTTCGAGGTGTCGATCTTCAGGTCGGTCAGCACGCCCGGGATCACCTTGCCGTTTTCATCCACCGGATAGCCCTGCAGGTTGGCGCCGCTGGCGTTGACCACGTAGCCTTCCTTGTCGCTGTAGAAGGCGCCGGCACGGGTATAGATGCGCGAGCCATTGTCGTTCAGGGCGAAGAAGCCGTTGCCGTCGATGGCCATGTCCAGCGCCTGGCCGGTGCCATTGATGTTGCCGGGGTTGAACATCTGCGAGACCGCCATGGTCTTCACGCCGCTGCCGACCTGGGTCTTGCCGCCGGCAGTGCCGCGGATCGATTGCGAATACTGGTCGCCGAACTCGGCGCGCGACGATTTGAAACCGGTGGTGGCGACGTTGGCAATGTTGTTGCCGGTAACGTTCAGGGATTTGTTCGCCGCATAGAGACCGCTAAGGCCGATATTGAAAGACATGTACTCGCTCCTTGTGCCGATTCTGCGGCGTTAAATTCCGATGGTGGTGACTTTGGAGATGCCGACTTTGCCGATGCCAGCCAGGTCGAGCATCATCTCGCTGCCATTCTGGAAGCTGACACTGTTGACCTTGGCCGGCAGCAACGTGGCCAGCGTCTTGGCCTTGCCGTCGACCTTGGTCTCGGCGCTGAAGGTGTAGTTGCCCGGGTCGACCTTCTCGCCCTTGTCGTTGGTGCCATCCCAGATGAAGTCGGCGGTACCGGCCTTCTGCGCGCTCAGCTCGATGGTCTTGACCACCTTGCCGTCCTTGTCCTTGATGGTGACCTTGCCTTCGCTGATGTTCGACGGCACCACGACCTGGCCATTGAAGCTCTTGGTGGTGTCGACCACGGCCTTGTCGGTCTGCACAATCACCGAACGGCCGACCAGCGAGGTCGCCTGCAGCGCCTGGGACGAACCGATGCCGGTGAGGATGCCGTCAACCGACTCCTTGAGCGACTGGATGCCTTCGAGGCTGCTGAATTGCGCCAGCTGCGCAACGAACTCGCCGTTGTCCTGGGGATCGAGCGGGTTCTGGTTCTTCATCTGCGTCACCAGCAACTGCAGGAACGCGTCCTTGCCCAGCGCGCTGCCGGCCTGGCCGGTGCTGCCGTTGTTCTTGCTGGTGGGCTTTTGCAGTGACTCCAGATAGCCGCTGCCAACCTGGTTATCGGTATTGGTGGTAGTCATTTCGGCTCCCTGCTTACTGACCCAGGGTCAGCACTTTCTGCATCATGTTCTTGGCGGTGTTCATCAGCTCGGCGTTGGTCTGGAACGCACGGCTGGCGGAGATCATGTCGGCCATCTCCTCGACCACGTTGACGTTCGGGTAGTAGACGTAGCCGTCCTTGTTCGCCGCCGGATGGTTCGGCTCGTAACGCGCCTCGAGGTTGCTCTGGTCCTCGATGATGCCCTTGACCTGCACGCCCTGCCCCGCCTCGCCCTGGTCCTCGAACAGCGACTGGCCGGCGCCGGCCTGGGCCTGCTGGAAGGTGGTGGCGAACACCGGATGGCGGGCGCGGTAGGTCTGGTCGATGCTCGAGGAGACGGTCTCGGCGTTGGCGATGTTCGAGGCGACGGTGTTCAGGCGCGTGTTCTGCGCGCTCATGCCGCTACCGGCGATATTGAAGACACTGGCAAGGGACATGGTCACTCTCCACGCAGGGCCGATACCAGCCCTTTGAATTTACTGTTGAGCAGGGTGAAGCTGGCCTGGAAGCCAACGGCGTTTTCCGTGTAGTTCGATTGCTCGATCTGCGCGTCCACGGTGTTCTGGTCGATCGACGGCTGCATCGGCGTGCGGTACTTCAAGGTGTCGTCCATCATCGCCAGGCCCTCGGCCTCGATATGGCGATTATTGGTGCGATCCAGGGCGATACGGCCTTTCTGCTGCTTGTC
This sequence comes from Pseudomonas muyukensis, assembly GCF_019139535.1. Taxonomy (NCBI): domain Bacteria; kingdom Pseudomonadati; phylum Pseudomonadota; class Gammaproteobacteria; order Pseudomonadales; family Pseudomonadaceae; genus Pseudomonas; species Pseudomonas muyukensis. The sequence goes on from NZ_CP077073.1 coordinate 4,578,741, forward strand.
GGACTCGGCGGCGAGCACCGACGAGAAGTCCATGTCGCGCGCCTTGTAGTTCGGCGTGTCAGCGTTGGCGATGTTGTTGGCCAGCACCTCGGCACGCTGGGCACGGAAGCCCAATGCCTTTTCGTGGATGCCAAGCGCCTTGTCGAAGCTGATGCTCATGTCGGGGAACCTTCGAAGGTTGACCAGAGTTTCGTTGGCTAACGCTAAAGCAAGGGCTGTGCCAACCAAGAAAAAGCCTGTCAACCCGGGCCTTCGAGCTGAAACAGCAGGCCGCCGCTGCCAGAAAAGCGGCAAAGTGCTTCCGCTTTGCAGTCGCCAGGCGGCAATCAGACAGCCACCGAGGCGGCAAAACAAAATATTGACGGCATCCACACCGACACGATCGCTGCGCCTGGCTCGCCAGCAAGGCGGGTGCCCATGCGTGGAAGACGTTAAATCGACAGGCATGAAAAAGCCGGCATCTCGCGGTGCCGGCTCCCTTTGCCCTTTGCCACCCGCCTCACTTGGCCTGGTAGATGATCCCCGGGCTGCACTGCACCATCTGGTAGTGGTCCGGCAGGCCATTGAGCGCCTCGGACGCACCCAGGAACAGATAGCCGCCCGGCTTGAGCGTGCCGTGGATGCGCATCAGGATGTCCTTCTTGACCTGGGCCGAGAAGTAGATCAGTACATTGCGACAGAACACGATGTCGAACTTGCCCAGCGGCGCGTAGCTGTCGAGCAGGTTGTACGAGCGGAACTCGACGCGGCTGCGAATCGGTGGCTTGACCGCCCAACGCCCAGGCCCCTTGGTGTCGAAGTAACGCTGCAAACGCTCCTGGGACAAGCCGCGGGCAATGGCCAGGCTGTCGTACTCGCCGGTCTTGCAGTTGTTGAGCATGGCGCCGGAGAGGTCGGTGGCGACGATCTGCGCGCCCATCTTCAACTGGCCCAGGTTGCTGCGCTCGAACTCGTCGATGGCCATGGAGATGGAATACGGCTCCTGCCCCGACGAACAGGCCGCCGACCAGATACGTAGACGCTGGCCGGGGTTGCCCTTGATGAACTCCGGAATCACCTTGTTCTTCAGTACCTCGAACGGGTAGGTGTCGCGAAACCAGAGTGTCTCGTTGGTGGTCATGGCATCGACCACCTGCTCGCGCAGGCCACCGCGCGGCTGGGTCTGGATGCGCTGCACCAGTTCGCCCAGCGACTTGATGCCCTGCTGCTCCATCAGCTTGTTGAGACGGCTGGAGACCAGGTACTGCTTATTCTCGCCCAGCAGGATGCCACAGGCTTTCTCCAGGAAGACCCGGAACTGTTCGAAATCCAAATTACCCGTAGACAATGCTGCCGCCTCTTTTTATATGTCGCTTGCGCCGGGGACGCGCCCCGGCCGTTTCAATGTGCCGCCTTGATCCGATCGACCACGCGCTGGGCGAGGTCATCCGGCTTGAACTTGGCCAGAAAATCGTCGGCGCCGACCTTCTTGACCATGGCCTGGTTGAATACCCCAGACAGCGAAGTATGCAGGCAGATGTGCAGTTTTTGCATGCGCGGGTCGCTGCGAATCTCCGCCGTGAGGGTATAGCCGTCCATTTCTGGCATTTCAATATCGGAAATCATCATGAGGAACTCCTCCTCCGGACGCTTGCCTTCGTCCACCAGCTTGCGCAGGTAGTCCAGGGCCTGGCGACCGTCGTTGAGCGCCACAACCTCGACCCCGACCGTCTGCAGGCAGCGGCTGACCTGCTTGCGCGCCACCGACGAGTCATCGACCGTCAGCACCCGCAACAGCACCGCCTTGTCCTGCACCTCGGCATCGATCACCCCTTCGGACACCGACTCGGACGACGGCGCCACTTCGGCCAGCACCTTCTCCACGTCGATGATCTCGACCATGCGGTTGTCGACCCGGGTGACCGCGGTCAGGTAGTGATCGCGCCCGGTACCCTTGGGTGGCGGATGGATCTCTTCCCAGTTCATGTTGACGATGCGCTCCACCGAGTGCACCAGGAACCCCTGGGTCTTGGTGTTGTACTCGGTGATGATGACGAAACTCTTGCGCGTCTCTTCCTGCAGGCCCGGCAAGCCGGTGGCCATCGACAGGTCGAGGATCGGGATGGTCGCCCCGCGAATGTTGGCCACACCGCGCACCACCGGATGGGACTTGGGCAGCAGTGTCAAATCCGGGCACTGCAGCACCTCGCGGACCTTGAACACATTGATGCCATAGAGCTGGTCGCCATTGAGGCGAAACAACAGCAGCTCCAGGCGATTCTGCCCCACCAGCTGCGTGCGCTGGTTGACCGAATCCATCACTCCAGCCATGCCGGACTCCTTCAACGATTGCCTATGTACCAAGTCGGCACGGGCTTTGCTTTTTTGAGCGCCATGTACACGAAAACGACATTTTTCCGACGACTGACGCGCCTGCTGACCGGATCCCTGGCCGCATTGTGCCTGATGGTACCCGGCACCCAGGCGCTGGCGGACGCTTTTACCTTGCCTGAACAGCTTATCGGTGTCACTCAAGGGTTTCTTGAATTCACCGTGGAGGATTATCTGGCGACCACCCAGACCCAGGGTCGCTACGAGATCCAGGTGAACAAACTCGACCCGCGCCTGCGCATGCCGCAGTGCAGCCAGCAGCTGGACGCCTCGCTGGAAGGCCCCACGCCGCTGGGACGGGTGACGGTGAGGGTGCGCTGCGACGGCGCGGCGCCCTGGACGGTATTCGTGCCGGCGCAGGTGCGCCTGCTGCGCGACGTGGTGGTCATGACCCGCCCACTCAAGCGCGACAGCGTCATCGGCGAAGGCGACGTGGCCCTGCGCGAGCGCGATGTCGGCAGCCTCGGCCAGGGTTACCTGACCCAGCTGGACCAGGCGGTGGGCCTGAAATTGCTACGCCCGACGGTAGTCGACCAGTTGCTCACCCAGCAACATCTGGAGCAGGCCGAGGTGGTGCGCAAGGGCGATCATGTGGTGATCGTCGCCCGCAGCGGCAGCCTCAGCGTGCGCATGCCCGGCGAAGCGCTGGACAAGGGCGGGCTGCAAACCCAGATTCGGGTGCGCAACCTCAACTCCAAGCGAGTGGTCAAGGCCCGGGTGACCGGGCCCGGACAGGTCGAGGTGGCCATGTAATCCTGGCTGCAAGACGATGACGCAAAGCTGGCGGTGAGGAACCGAGGGCCCTAAACTGTGTCAGAAATCGGGTTGCGCAAGCTGCGCTTTGCGCCAGTATGGTTTTCCTGCCTAAAGTTTTCTTCGGGTTGGCCGAAAACCAGGCATGCGTCCTAATACCCAGGGGTTCTGATCATGGTCATCGACTTCAGTCGTTTGAATAATTCTCCGTCCATCACGGGCGGTGTTCGCGGCAATGCCGCGCCAGGCACCGCCGAAAAAACCGGCGAAGCCAGCGAGGCGCCCAAACGCGCCAGCGCCAGCGGAGAAGCGGTACATCTGAGCCCTGAGGCCCAGCAATTGCAGAAGATCAGCGACAAGCTGCGCGATCAGCCAACCGTCAACAGCGCCCGTGTGGCCGAGTTGAAACAGGCCATCGCCGACGGCAGCTACAAGGTCGATGCCGACCGGGTCGCCAGCAAACTGCTTGATTTCGAAGCCCAGCGCTGACCTTCAGGCGCGCTGACTTCAAGGACGCAACACGCCAAGAGTTAGCCATGCACGACATCACTCTGCTGCAACTGATCGAAAACGACATCGCGCCCACGCAGGAACTGCTCGAGCTTCTGCAAAACGAAGCGATAGCCCTGCACGGCCGCGACATGGTGGTGCTGGAGCAGATCCTGGCCCGCAAGCAGTCGTTGATCATCTTGCTCGAGCAGCAGGGTCGGCGCCGCAGCCAACTGCTCGCCAGCCTCGGCCTCAGTGCCGATCGCGCCGGCGCGCAAGCCCTGGCGGCCCAGTCGAGCAATGGCCAGGCGATCCTCGCCCGGCTCGACGAGCTGAGCCAACTGATGGACGCCTGCCAGCAGGTCAACGCGACCAACGGCCAGATCATCCAGGTGCAGCAGCACGTCACGGCCAACCAGGTCAGAATCCTTCAGGGCGGCGATTCTCCGTCGCTCTACGACAGCCGTGGCGGTACCTCGCCGATGGCCAAGCCCCGGGCGATCAGCCAAGTGTGATTAGTGGTATCAAGGCACGGAACATACTGGCAAAATGCCGTTAATTGCGTGTGTCGTTTTTGCCTGGAGATTGAAAACCCGTGTTCAACGAATCCGATGCTCCCCAGCCACCGAAGGTGCTGAGCACTCCTTTGGAGATTGCGGCCAACCTGCGCCAGCTGCTGGAGAGCCACGACCCGCTGATCATCAGCTTCCATGAACGCAGCCAGCGCTTCCAGAGCTACGTGGTGCATGTCGACCGCGAGGCCGGGGTACTGGCGTTGGACGAGATGATCCCGCGCGACGGCGAAAAGTACATCGAGAACGGCGAAGCGTTTCGCATCGAAGGCTTCCATGACGGCGTGCGCATTGCCTGGGAAAGCGACACCCCGCTGACCATCAGCGAGATCGACGGCCACCGCTGCTACCGCGGCCCGCTGCCCACGGAAGTCACCTACCATCAGCGGCGCAATGCCTTTCGCGCCGCGCTGAAGTTGTCGCAACTGGTCGACGTGACCCTCGACGGCACCCACCTCAAGGGTAACGGCGCCCTGCGCGGCAAGCTGCTGGACATCTCTGCCACCGGCTGCAAGCTGCGCTTCGAAGGCAATGTCGAAGACCGCCTGCAACTGGGCCAGGTCTACGAGCGTTTCAAGGCCGGCAACCCGCTGGGGCTGACCGACACCATGGTCGAGCTGCGCCACCTGCATTTCGAGGAGCGCATCAACACCACCTTCGCCGGGGTACGCTTCCATAACCTCAACGGCCAGGCGCAACGCAAGATCGAGAGTTTCGTCTACCAGTTGCAGCGCGAAGCGCGCAGGTTCGACAAGGACGATTACTGATCGTCGAACGCCACCTACGGGTGGCGTTTTCATGCCGCCGACGCGCACGCCAGGACACGCTTCCCGGTTCCACCCCCCGCCAGTCACTGCCACGCTCCGACAAGCCCCATTGCGGGTCGCCTTCATGATCGGAGAAGCTATGATCCAACGTGACTTTACCGCCGAACTGCACTGCCAGTATGGGCAGATAGTTGTTACCAGCGTGCCTTCGTCAGAGGACGATGGCATCCAGCATGCTCTGCGCAAAAACTGGCTCGTCGTCGACCAGGGCAATGACCCTGCCTGGTTCAGGCGCCTCACCTTCCACTTCAAGTACCTCAAGACCGATGGCGCTCGCCACCACTACCAGATCGAGATTGCCGAACCCTCATCGATCAAGCGACAGCGGTTGGAGAAAAGCACCAACAATTGGCTGAAATTCTATGATCACCTGGCGCTGGGAAATACCGCGCACTTGAGTTTCCTGAACCTGACTGCGCGACGCCAGTACTGGAAAATTCAAGTGCTTGGGGAGTGGGACGGTGACATGGCCAGTGCGCAGCAGGTCGAGTTCTACTTGCGCGACGCGGCGGTATATCGCGTCGCCAATACCTACTCCGCGCTGTATGACTACTTTGGTTTGCATGCCGGTCCCGATGACGGCGACATCCTGAAGTTCCACCTGCGCAACATCACGCTGGTCTGATACAGCACCTGCCAGGTCGGCCATCAATGCCAGGCCCGTCAACGCAAGCTGTCGCCGCCTGCCTGTGGCCGGGCACCCTGCCCTTCGCCTGCCTGTTCTGCCTCGGTATCCTCCGCCGCCACCGGTGCTTGCATGACCTCCTGCACGGTCTGCTCATCGACCCGCGGGTCGAGCGCCGCCGACAACGGCGAGCCGGCCGCCGGCATCGCCACGTGGCCGAGCGGGGCATCCTGGACCTGGTGCAAGCCGGTCACCGCTTTCGGCCGGATTCGCCACACCAGCACCAGCGCAAAGAACAGGAAGAAGGCATACAGCATCTGCGCGCCGAACAGCTTCATCAGCACACCGGCAGCCAATGGCCCGATGCAGGCGCCAACGCCGTAGGTCACCAGCAGCATGGCGGTCAGCGACACCCGCCGCTCGCTCTCCACATGGTCATTGGAGAACGCCACCGCCAATGGATACAGGCAGAACTGCAACAACGAAATGACAAAGCCGATGCCGAACAGCAGCGCCAGCGGCACGCTCGGCAGGATGGCCAAGGGCGCCGACGCCAGCGCCAGGCCGCTCGCCACGCTGCGGATCAGCACGGCGCGGTCATAGCGGTCGGAGAGCCAACCCAACGGCCATTGCACCACCAGGCCGGCGAAAATACAGCTGCCCATGAACAAGCCGATCTGCTCGGTGGACAGCCCCTGGTTGGCCGCGTACAGCGGCGCCAGGCCATAGAAGGAGCCGACTATCAAACCCGCACCCAACACCGTCGACAGCGACTGTGGCACGCGCTTGATGAACAGCTTCGGCTCCATCGGCGCCGGGCGCAACGGCGCGGGGTGGATGCGCCGGGTCATGGCCACCGGCACCAGGCACAGGGCAAAGCACATGGCCACCAGCATCAGCAGCTCCGGCCCCAACTGCGGGTGTAGCACCAGGATCAACTGGCCGAGCACCAGGCCCAGGTAGGAGGCGATCATGTAGCCGCTGAACACCGCCCCGCGATGCTTGGCATCGGCCTGTTCGTTGAGCCAGCTCTCGATGACCATGTATTGGCACATCATGCCCAGGCCTACGATCATCCGCAGCCCGACCCAGGCCGGCAGCCAACTGGTCAGCCCATGGCCGAGCACGGCCGCGCCGACAATACCGGCACAGGTGGCGTAAGCCCTGATGTGCCCCACCCTGCCGATCAAGCGGTGGCCAATCTTGCCGCCCAGGGCCAGGCCGAAATAGTTGGCGGCCATCAGCGCACCGACCCACAGGCTGTCGACATGCTCGGCGGCCAGGCGCAATGCCAGGTAGGTACTGAGCAAGCCAGAGCCGATCAACATCATCAAGGCAGCGAAATACAGCGACTGAAACGGCTTCCAGATAGTGCGCATACGTCCCGTCGGGCTCCTTCGTCAGGTGGCGTTGGGTGCAGGGCTAGCATAAGAGCAAATCATCGACCGCGCAGGCCCCAAACCGCGAAATGCGCCGCTGACGGCGCGCCCACTACAGGTTGTGTCGCGCTCAGGCCTGCGCCGCCAGCACGCGTCGCTCCCACGGCGTGATTTCGTCTAAGAAGTCGGCCAGCTCGAGGGTCTTGCTGGCGATGTAGCCTTCGATGAACTCACGGCCGAACAGTTCCCGGGCCAAGGCACTGTGCTTGAGGCGCTGCAGGGCCGCATGCAGGGTACAGGGCAGGCTCAGGTGCTCGGGCACCTCGAACTCGCCCTGGATGGCCGCGGCCGGCACGATCTGCCGCTCGATACCATGCAGGCCGGCAGCCAGGCTCGCGGCGATCGCCAGGTAGGGGTTGGCGTCGGCGCCCGGCAAACGGTTCTCCACCCGTCGCGCCGCCGGCGCGCTGGCGGGGATACGCAGGCCGGCGGCACGGTTGTCCTCTGACCAGCAGGCGTTGTTGGGCGAGGCGTACGGGTGGCACAGGCGCTGGTAGGAGTTGACGTTGGGCGCGAACAACAGGGTGAAGTCGGCCAGACAAGCCTGCAAGCCGCCGATGAAATGGTGAAAGGTATCGGTCGGGGCGCCGTGTTCGTCGCTGAACAGGTTACGCCCACTGGTGCTGTCGACCAGGCTCTGGTGAATATGCATCGAGCTGCCGGGGGTGTGCGCCAGGGGCTTGGCCATGCATACCACGATCAGGCCGTGCTTGAGCGCGACCTCCTTGAGCAAGTGCTTGAACAGGAAGGTCTGGTCGGCCAACAGCAGCGGGTCGCCGTGCAGCAGGTTGATCTCGAACTGACTGACGCCCATCTCGTGCATGAAGGTGTCACGCGGCAGGCCCAGCGCCGCCATGCAGCGGTACACCTCGTTGAAGAACGGACGCAGGCCGTTGTTGGAGCTGACGCTGAACGCCGAATGGCCCATTTCCCGACGCCCATCCTTGCCCAGCGCAGGCAAGAACGGCTGGCTCGGATCGGTGTTGGGGGCGAAGACGAAGAACTCCAGCTCGGTGGCCACCACCGGCGCCAGGCCACGTTCGGCATAGCGGGCGAGCACCGCCTTCAGCTGAGCGCGGCTGGACAACCCCGACGGCCGGCCATCGAGCTCGACCGCATCGCAAATGGCCAGGGCACGCGGCTCGTCACTCCAGGGCAGGCGGTGAATCTGCGCCGGGTCAGCCACCAGCGCCAGGTCGCCGTCGTCGCTGCCGTAGAACTTCGCCGGCGGGTAGCCGCCCATGATGCATTGCAGCAACACCCCGCGCGCCATCTGCAAGCGCCGACCTTCGAGGAAACCCTCGGCAGTCATCACCTTGCCGCGGGCGACGCCGTTGAGGTCGGGGGTGACGCATTCGATTTCATCGATGCCCTGCAGCTGTTGGGCCTGGTGATGCGGGCCTGCGGTCGTCATGACGCTGTCCTTGTTGTTGTGTTGGCATGCCGGAGTGGCGATGAACACAACATAGGCCGTGGGTGTTTAAAATATCAAGCACCCAAGTGCGCGGTCTTCGCCGGCAACGCCGGCGCCTGCACGCCTCAAGGTTCACGCAAGGTCATGCCATTGGCCGGCAACGGCAACGCGGTCTTGTAGCGCACCTGCTTCAACGCGAAGCTGGAACGGATATTGGCCACCCCCGGCAGCCGCGTCAGGTAGTCGAGAAACCGCTCCAACGCCTGGATGCTTGGCAGCAGCACCCGCAACAGGTAATCCGGGTCGCCCGTCATCAGGTAGCACTCCATTACCTCCGGGCGCTCGGCGATCTCTTCCTCGAAGCGATGCAGCGACTGTTCCACCTGCTTCTCCAGGCTGACATGGATGAACACATTGACGTCCAGCCCCAATGCCTCGGGCGACAGCAAGGTGACCTGCTGGCGAATCACTCCCAACTCCTCCATGGCCTTGACCCGGTTGAAGCACGGCGTGGGCGAGAGGTTGACCGAGCGCGCCAGCTCCGCGTTGGTGATGCGGGCGTTTTCCTGCAGGCTGTTGAGAATGCCGATATCCGTACGATCCAACTTACGCATGAGACAAATTCACCTGGTTTTTGTGTTTGTGCGGAATGTTTATCTTCCCCGCCGGGCAAAGGCAACGAACTTGAGAGAAAAATTCTCCGGCCATCCCCCTATGATGTAAAAGACGCTGACTTGCCAGTCACAAGCCGGTACTCAGCGGCGGCCGCTTCAAAGCTCACAAAAACAACATTCGAGCGAGCGTAAAAAGCAATGAACGAGTACGCCCCCCTGCGTCTGCATGTGCCCGAGCCTACAGGCCGGCCAGGCTGCCAGACCGATTTCTCCTACCTGCGCCTGAACGACGCCGGTTCTGTGCGTAAACCGCCCATCGATGTCGAACCCGCCAATACCGCGGACCTCTCCTACAGCCTCGTGCGTGTGCTCAACGAGCACGGCGACGCCGTTGGCCCCTGGGCCGAGGGCATCGACCCGCAGGTGTTGCGCCAGGGCATGCGCGCCATGCTCAAGACGCGTATCTTCGACAGCCGCATGGTCGTCGCCCAGCGCCAGAAGAAGATGTCCTTCTACATGCAGAGCCTGGGCGAGGAAGCCATCGGCAGCGGTCAGGCCCTGGCCCTGAACCGCAGCGACATGTGCTTCCCCACCTACCGCCAGCAGAGCATCCTCATGGCCCGCGACGTGTCGCTGGTGGACATGATCTGCCAGTTGCTGTCCAACACCCGCGACCCGCTCAAGGGCCGCCAGTTGCCGATCATGTACTCGGTGCGCGAAGCCGGCTTCTTTACCATCAGCGGCAACCTCGCCACCCAGTTCGTCCAGGCGGTCGGCTGGGCCATGGCCTCGGCGATCAAGGGCGACACGAAAATCGCCTCGGCCTGGATCGGCGACGGCGCCACCGCCGAGTCCGACTTCCACACCGCGCTGACCTTCGCCCACGTCTACCGCGCCCCGGTGATCCTCAACGTGGTCAACAACCAGTGGGCGATCTCCACCTTCCAGGCCATCGCCGGGGGCGAGTCGACCACCTTCGCCGGCCGTGGCGTGGGCTGCGGCATCGCCTCGCTGCGGGTCGACGGCAACGATTTCATCGCGGTCTATGCCGCCTCGCGCTGGGCCGCCGAACGCGCCCGCCGCGGCCTGGGCCCGACGCTGATCGAATGGGTCACCTACCGCGCCGGCCCACACTCCACTTCGGACGACCCGTCCAAGTACCGCCCGGCCGACGACTGGAACCACTTCCCGCTGGGCGACCCGATCGCTCGCCTGAAGCAGCACCTGATCAAGGCCGGCCACTGGTCCGAGGACGAGCACCAGGCGGTCAGCGCCGAGCTCGAGGCCGAGGTGATCAAGGCGCAGAAGGACGCCGAGCAGTTCGGCACCCTGAGCAACGGCCATATCCCCAGCGCCGCCTCGATGTTCGAGGACGTGTACAAGGAAATGCCCGATCACCTGCGCCGGCAGCGCCAGGAACTGGGGGTCTGAGATGAACGATCACAACAACAGCATCCATCTGGAAAACGCCATGTCCACCACCACCATGACCATGATCCAGGCCCTGCGCTCGGCCATGGATGTCATGCTCGAGCGCGATGACAACGTGGTGGTCTATGGCCAGGACGTTGGCTACTTCGGCGGCGTGTTCCGCTGCACCGAAGGCTTGCAGACCAAGTACGGCAAGTCGCGCGTGTTCGACGCACCGATCTCCGAGAGCGGCATCGTCGGCACCGCCGTGGGCATGGGCGCCTACGGCCTGCGTCCGGTGGTCGAGATCCAGTTCGCCGACTACTTCTACCCCGCCTCCGACCAGATCGTCTCGGAGATGGCCCGCCTGCGCTATCGCTCGGCCGGCGAGTTCATCTCGCCGCTGACCCTGCGCATGCCCTGCGGCGGCGGCATCTACGGCGGCCAGACCCACAGCCAGAGCCCCGAGGCGATGTTCACCCAGGTGTGCGGCCTGCGCACGGTGATGCCATCCAACCCCTACGACGCCAAGGGCCTGCTGATCGCCTCGATCGAGTGCGATGACCCGGTGATCTTCCTCGAGCCAAAGCGCCTGTACAACGGCCCGTTCGACGGCCACCACGACCGTCCGGTGACGCCGTGGTCCAAGCACCCGCACAGCGCGGTGCCAGACGGCTACTACAACGTGCCGCTGGACAAGGCGGCGATCACCCGCCCAGGCAACGACGTCACCGTGCTGACCTATGGCACCACCGTGTATGTCTCGCAAGTGGCGGCCGAGGAGAGCGGCGTCGACGCCGAGGTCATCGACCTGCGCAGCCTCTGGCCGCTGGACCTGGAAACCATCGTCGCGTCGGTGAAAAAGACCGGCCGCTGCGTGATCGTCCACGAAGCCACCCGCACCTGCGGCTTCGGCGCCGAACTGGTGTCGCTGGTCCAGGAGCACTGCTTCCACCACCTCGAGGCGCCGATCGAACGCGTCACCGGCTGGGACACACCCTACCCCCACGCACAGGAATGGGCGTACTTCCCAGGCCCTTCACGGGTAGGCGCGGCATTGAAACGGGTCATGGAGGTCTGAATGGGCACGCACGTCATCAAGATGCCGGACATTGGCGAAGGCATCGCGCAGGTCGAGTTGGTGGAATGGTTCGTCAAGGTCGGCGACCTGATCGCCGAGGACCAGGTGGTGGCCGACGTCATGACCGACAAGGCCACCGTGGAAATCCCCTCGCCGGTTGCCGGCAAGGTACTGGCCCTGGGCGGCCAGCCAGGTGAAGTGATGGCGGTCGGCAGCGAGCTGATCCGCATCGAGGTCGAAGGCAGCGGCAACCATGTCGACACGCCGCAGGCCAAGGCAGTGGAGCCGGCACCCGCGCCGGTGCAGGTGGCAAGCCAACCGGCGCCGCGCCTCGAGGCGCAACCTCAGCAGCCTGCCGTCCAGCCTACGGCGGCGCCGATCGTGCCGCGCGAGGCCCACGACAAGCCGCTGGCCTCCCCCGCCGTGCGCAAGCGCGCGCTGGATGCCGGTGTCGAGCTGCGCTACGTGCATGGCAGCGGCCCGGCCGGGCGCATTCTGCACGAAGACCTCGACGCCTTCATCAGCAAGCCGCAGAGCAGCGCCGGCCAGGCCCCGAGCGGCTATGGCAAGCGCACCGACAGCGAGCAGGTGCCGGTGATCGGCCTGCGCCGCAAGATCGCCCAGCGCATGCAGGACGCCAAGCGCCGCGTCGCCCACTTCAGCTACGTCGAGGAAATCGACGTGACCAACCTGGAGGCCCTGCGCCAGCAGCTCAACGCCAAGCACGGTGAAAGCCGCGGCAAGCTGACCCTGCTGCCGTTCCTGGTGCGCGCCATGGTCGTCGCCTTGCGCGACTTCCCGCAGATCAACGCCACCTACGACGACGAAGCCCAGGTCATCACCCGCCATGGCGCAGTGCACGTGGGCATCGCCACCCAGGGCGACAACGGCCTGATGGTGCCGGTGTTGCGCCATGCCGAAGCCGGCAGCCTGTGGAGCAACGCCAGCGAGATCGCCCGGGTGGCCCATGCCGCACGCAACAACAAGGCGAGCCGCGAGGAACTGTCCGGCTCGACCATCACCCTGACCAGCCTCGGCGCGCTGGGCGGCATCGTCAGCACGCCGGTGGTCAACACCCCGGAAGTGGCGATCGTCGGTGTCAACCGCATGGTCGAGCGGCCCATGGTGGTCGACGGCCAGATCGTCGTGCGCAAGATGATGAACCTGTCCAGCTCGTTCGACCATCGCGTGGTCGATGGCATGGACGCCGCCCTGTTCATCCAGGCCGTGCGCGGCCTGCTGGAACAACCCGCCTGCCTGTTCGTGGAGTGACCATGCAACCGATCATCGACACCACCCTGCTGATCATCGGTGGCGGCCCCGGCGGCTATGTAGCCGCCATCCGCGCCGGGCAACTGGGCATCCCCACCGTGCTGGTCGAAGGCCAGGCACTGGGCGGCACCTGCCTGAACATCGGCTGCATCCCCTCCAAGGCGCTGATCCATGTGGCCGAGCAGTTCCACCAGACCAGCCGTTACACCGAGCCATCGCCACTGGGCATCAGCGTATCGTCGCCGCGCCTGGACATCGGCCGCAGCGTCGAGTGGAAGGACGGCATCGTCGATCGCCTCACCAGCGGCGTCGCCGCCCTGCTGAAAAAGCATGGCGTCAAGGTGATCCACGGCTGGGCGAAGATCCTCGACGGCAAGCGCGTCGAAGTCGATGGCCAGCACATCCAGTGCGAGCACCTGCTGCTGGCCACAGGTTCCAGCAGCGTCGAACTGCCGATGCTGCCGACCGGTGGGCCGGTCATCTCGTCCACCGAGGCCCTGACCCCCAAGGCACTGCCCCAGCACCTGGTGGTGGTCGGCGGCGGCTACATCGGCCTGGAACTGGGCATCGCCTACCGCAAGCTCGGTGCCAAGGTCAGCGTGGTCGAAGCGCGCGAGCGCATCCTGCCGACCTACGATGCCGAGTTGACCGCGCCGGTGGCCGAGTCGCTGAAGAAACTGGGCATCGCCTTGTACCTGGGCCATAGCGTCGAAGGCCATGCCGACGGCTGCTTGCTGGCCAGCGATGGCCAGGGCGGGCAACTGCGCCTGGAGGCTGACCAGGTACTGGTGGCCGTGGGCCGCCGTCCACGCACCAAAGGCTTCGGCCTGGAAAGCCTGGACCTGAAGATGAACGGCGCGGCCATCGCCATCGACGAGCGCTGCCAGACCAGCATGCGCAACGTCTGGGCCATCGGCGACGTGGCCGGCGAGCCAATGCTGGCGCACCGGGCCATGGCCCAGGGCGAGATGGTCGCCGAAATCATCGCCGGCAAACCTCGGCGCTTCGAACCCAGCGCCATCGCAGCGGTGTGCTTCACCGACCCGGAGGTCGTGGTCGTCGGCAAGACCCCGGAGCAAGCCAGCCAGCAGGGGCTGGACTGCATCGTCGCGCAGTTCCCCTTCGCCGCCAACGGCCGGGCCATGACCCTGGAGTCTAAGACCGGCTTCGTACGGGTGGTGGCGCGTCGCGACAACCACCTGATCCTTGGCTGGCAAGCCGTGGGGGTGGCGGTCTCCGAGCTGTCCAGCGCCTTCGCCCAGTCACTGGAGATGGGCGCGCGCCTGGAGGACATCGCCGGTACCATCCATGCTCACCCGACCCTCGGCGAGGCGGTACAGGAAGCGGCACTGCGGGCCCTGGGGCACGCACTGCATATCTGAGTCACTGAAGCGGCAATTTGGCCCGCTGCGCCCCAGGCGCCGCGGGTCTTTTTTTAACATCGTCCATCGCCTCGCCTGGTTCGCCAGCAAGCTGGCGCCTACGCGGCGGGGTACGCCGCAAACGTGCAGGAGCCGGCCTTGCCGGCGAACACCGGCAAAGCCGGTGCCATTCATCGCGTCACTCAGCCACGGCATTCTTGCCATCGGCCTTGGCCCGGTACAACGCCTGGTCGGCCCGTTCGAGCAAGCGCGCGGCGTCGTCACCCTCCTGCCATTGCACCACGCCATAGCTCATGGTCAGCTGGCAATCACCAATCGCTGCCATCGGCCCCATCGCCTGGCGAATCGCCACGGCCAGCGCACGGGCCTGGTCAAGGTCGCCACCCGGTAGCACCACCGCGAACTCGTCCCCGCCCCAGCGCGCCAACAGGTGTTGAGGCCGCAGGCAGGTGCGAATGCGCTCGGTCACCTCGATCAACGCAGCATCGCCGCGGGCATGGCCATGGCGGTCGTTGATCGGCTTGAAGTCATCCAGGTCCATGGCGATCAACGCCAGTGGCTCGCGGAAACGGCCGGCGCGCTCGCACTCCTGCTGCAAGGTCTTTTCCAGACGATAGCGGTTGGCGGTGCGAGTCAGCGCATCGCGTTCGGCAAGCTCACGGTTCTCGTCCAACTGCCGCTGCAATTGCTGGTTGACCCACGACAGCTCGCGGGTGCGTTCGGCGACTTGGGTCTCCAGCGACTGGTTGCGTTGTTCCAGGCCCGCCACCAGGCGCTTGCCGGCATCGATGTTGCGGTGCGCGCCCAGCATGCGGGCCACCGAGCCATCCGGGTTGCGGGCAATGATATGACCGCTGTCCTCGATCCACAGGTAGCTGCCGTCCTGGCAGCGGCAACGATACTCGATGCGGTAACGCTCGTTGCGCTGGTTGATGTAGGCCTCGAAATGCGCCATCACCCGCGGATAGTCCTGCGGGTGGATCACGCTCTCCCAGGTCAGCACCGAGTTGGCCATGGAATGGCTGGCATAGCCCAGCATCGCGTACCAGCCAGGGTTGCGGTAGACATACCCGCTGTTGGCATCCCAGTCCCAGATGCCATCGCTGATCAGATCGAACAAGGTGTGCAGTTGCTGCTCGGTAAAACCCGCTGGAATCGGCTTGATTGCCTGACTCATGGACGCTCTCCTTGGTATCCAGCAACTGCGCCCCGGTCACGGTGCTGCCGACATTCATGATGATTGCCGCAGGCGGCAATCCTGTTCCTCTCGCGGGCAAGCATATTCCGTGCACGCAACCCCCGGAATAGCCCGAACGGTCTATTTCACGGAACATTGCGTACTGGCACAGCTTTTGCCACTTTCGTCCGGTCTTTTGCTTCTAGTCCATGGAGGAAACCATGCTTATCAATGCAACCGGCCTGGGTTGGCACAACGTGCAACAGCACAGCAGCAGCAGCAGCAGCAGCAGCAGCGAACAGCCAGCCTTCCAGGCCATCCCCGCGACCGGCAAGGCCGACGCGCAGCAGAACAGCCAGGGCAGCACAGCGCAACAAGGTGCCGAGGACAGCGGCAAGGAGGCGTTTGCCAAGCTGATGGCCAAGCTGCAGAACCCTCGCGCCGATGCTACAGGCCAGGCCCGCACGGCCAAGCAGGAAGCCCCCGATGCCCTGCAGGAGTTCCGCGACTACATGGCCAAGTCACCGGCGCAGAAGATCAAGGAAAAAATGCTTCAGGAACTTGGCCTGACAGCGCAAGAGTACGATGCCCTGCCGCCGGAGCAGAAGCTGATAATCGACAAGCAGATCGCCCTGCGCATCAAGGAAGACACCGAGCTGAAGATCCAGGCCCGTCTTGCGCAGCAGCAGTACCGCGCCCAGGCGCCAGGCATGGTAGCTGAGGTGGCGAACAAGACGACTGAACAGGACATCGAAAAGCGCTATTCCCCCAAGCTTTGAACAATCGACGGCGCGATGAACAGGTGGGGGAAATCTGAAGATGGCGTCCCAGGCAGGATTTGAACCTGCAACCTTCCCCTTAGGAGGGGGATGCTCTATCCAATTGAGCTACTGAGACATGCGAGCCGCCAGCGAACGCTGTACGACGGGACGGCGAGCATGTTAACCAGCATGCCGCCGTTTGTCATGCCTCAATCGGGCAAATTGCATGTGGGGTTTTTCGCAAGGCTCGACCGGATTATCCCCTGCTCGCCCAGCAAGCGGAGCAAGGCGCGCAACGCTTCTGCCAATGTAGCCGAATTGTCCAGCACATGGACGTCGGCATCATAGGCTTGCAGCCGGTCGTTGCGGGCCAGCCGCTGCTCGATGTCCTCGAGGCTTTCCCGCCCCCTGGCGAGCAAACGCTCGCGCAAGACCTGGGGCGATACCGCCAGGCCCACCGCCAGCAGGTCGGGATAACGGCGCCGGGCAGCCGCCAGGTGACCACGGGAGCCGTTGATCAGCACCGACTTGCCGGCGTCAAGCCACCGGTCGACCTGGATGGGAATGCCATAGCGCAGGCCATTGGCCTGCCAATCCAGGGCAAACGCCCCGGCTTCGTGCATGGCCTGGAACTGCGCCTCGCTCACGCCGTGAGCGTCTTCGCCCTTGGCCTCGGCGGAACGGGTGATGACCCTGCGGGCCACTTCCACCCCGCCCGCGCGCAATGGCTCACGGGCGGCATCGATCAGGGAATCTTTTCCCGCGCCAGACGGTCCTATGAGCAATATCACTCGTGCGCTTGAGATCATCCCGTTGCTTGCGTCATATTGCATAGCCACTATGCTCAATGTGAAGGAAACCCGCAAATTGTAAGCTTTTCCCTTGGCGTTTGTTGCTTATTACCAGATTTTGACGACAAACGTCTGACACTGCCGAACACGGATGTATGTGAAACTTTTCAAACCAGTGCTCATTTCTGATAATTGGTACTGGCAAAAAGCCTTTATCCGGCTCACTATTTGTCACAGAATTGACGCCAAGGAAACGGCGACCATGAGGCAAGATGAACACCCAAAATCACATCACGGTTGAACATTTTGTCGTCGCCGCGGTCGTACTTCCACCGTGCGGCCAATTTGAGAACCGCTTCCCCTGAACCAGAACAACCGGTCAATTTATATGCGCCCAATGAAACAGGCTATCTATTCGAGCCGCACCGCTGACAAGTTCGTCGTTCGCCTGCCAGACGGGATGCGTGAGCGCATTGCCGAGGTAGCGCGCAACCATCACCGCAGCATGAACTCCGAGATCATCGCACGCCTGGAACAGAGCCTTATCCAGGAAGGTGCGCTGGGCGACGAGCTGAGCATGCGCCTGGACAGCCCAGAGCTCAGCCTGCATGAACGCGAGCTGCTGCAGCGCTTCCGCCAACTGTCTCACCGCCAGCAGAACGCCCTGGTCGCCCTCATCGCTCACGATGTGGAAATGGCCGCAGACGCGTCCTGATCGCGCTTTACCGCCGCACACAAAAAAGCCAGCGCAAGCTGGCTTTTTTGTGGGTGCTACATTCTGCCTTGGCTTCTGCAGCGGCCTTGCTGGGGCGCCGGGCCGGTCGCACTGGGCTGGCAACGCAGGCCCAAGACCTGCGCATCATACAGAACTGCCGGGGCTGCTCGCGACACAAGGCCGCTCCTACAGGGATCGCACAGCCTTCAAGACTGCGCTGTACTGCTGCGGCAAAGGC
This sequence comes from Pseudomonas muyukensis, assembly GCF_019139535.1. Taxonomy (NCBI): domain Bacteria; kingdom Pseudomonadati; phylum Pseudomonadota; class Gammaproteobacteria; order Pseudomonadales; family Pseudomonadaceae; genus Pseudomonas; species Pseudomonas muyukensis. The sequence continues at coordinate 4,596,671 of NZ_CP077073.1, forward strand.
TGCGGCAACAGGCTCAGAGCAGGAACACCGTGGCCAGCCCCAGGAAGATGAAAAAGCCGCCACTGTCGGTCACCGCAGTGATCATCACGCTGGAGCCCATGGCCGGGTCGCGACCCAGGCGGGTCAGGGTCATCGGGATCAACACCCCCATCAAGGCGGCCAGCAGCAGGTTGAGGGTCATGGCGGCAGTCATCACCAGGCCCAGCGACCAACTGCCATACAGCCAGAACGCCACCGCACCTATCACTCCACCCCAGATCAGGCCATTGATCAGCGAAACCGCCAGCTCCTTGCGCATCAGGCGGCTGGTATTACCCGGCGAGACTTGGTCCAGGGCCATGGCGCGGACGATCATGGTGATGGTCTGGTTGCCCGAGTTGCCACCGATACCCGCCACGATCGGCATCAGCGCGGCCAGGGCGACCAGTTTTTCGATGGAGCCTTCGAACAGGCCAATGACCCGCGACGCCACGAAGGCGGTAATCAGGTTGATGGCCAGCCACGCCCAACGGTTGCGCAGCGATCGCCAGACCGAGGCGAAGATGTCTTCCTCTTCGCGCAGACCCGCCATGTTGAGCACTTCGCTTTCGCTCTCCTCACGGATCAGGTCGACCATCTCGTCGATGGTCAAACGACCGATGAGGCGATCGCTCTTGTCTACCACCGGCGCGGAAACCAGGTCGTAACGCTCGAACGCCTGGGCGGCATCGTAGGCATCTTCCTCGGGATGGAAGGTCACCGGGTCATTGGCCATGACCTCCGCAACTTTCTTGTCCGGGTCGTTGACCAGCAATCGCTTGATCGGCAGCACGCCCTTGAGCTTGCCGTCGTAGTCGACCACGAACAGCTTGTCGGTATGCCCCGGCAGCTCCTTGAGTCGGCGCAGGTAGCGCAACACCACTTCGAGGCTGACGTCCTCACGGATGGTCACCATCTCGAAGTCCATCAGCGCGCCGACCTGCTCCTCGTCATAGCTCAGGGCCGAACGCACGCGCTCGCGCTGCTGCGCATCGAGGCTTTCCATCAGCTCATGGACAACGTCGCGCGGCAGCTCCGGCGCCAGGTCGGCGAGTTCGTCGGCGTCCATTTCCTTGGCGGCGGCCAGCAGCTCGTGATCGTCCATGTCGGCGATCAGGGTCTGGCGAACGGCGTCGGAAACTTCGAGCAGAATATCGCCGTCGCGGTCCGAGCGGACCAGCTGCCAGACCGTCAGGCGGTCTTCCAGCGGCAGGGCTTCGAGGATATAGGCGATGTCGGCGGGGTGCAGGTCATCGAGCTTGCGCTGCAACTCGACGAGGTTCTGGCGGTGGACGAGGTTTTCCACCAGGTCATGGTGGTGACCTTCCTGACGGTGGGTCAGGTCCTCGACTACCCGCTGGCGCTGCAGCAGTTCGATCACCTGGGCCAGGCGATCCTGCAGGCTTTCCTGAGCTTTCTTTACTTCGATTTCGGTCATAGGCGAACTCCACTCCCAGCAGCGGAGCACGCCGGGAGAATCAATCGGTCAGATCTTGCGGTATGAAGCGCGTTAAGGAGTAACTACTGGGTAAGTCCATGGTGGGATTCCACAAGCCCCGGCGGGGCTGACGGGCGCAATCATACACTGTGTAAGCTGTCGGATCGCTTAAATTTTTTGGCCAGAACAATCGTTTGCGTGATAAAGCTATGACAACGCTCGAAGCCAACAGTGCGACGGCGGGCCTGGTGCAAAAAGCACATCGCATTCAGTACCCCGAACAATTAGCGGCTGACCTCGACCTGCAGGCGCCAGCCTTGCTGGCCAACCAGGCGACACGATGGTTGGGCACCGGCTGCGCCGGTGGTCGCCGGCAAGGCCGGCTCCTACACAGACCGCGAGACCTCTACAGAAAAGCGTAGATGCACATCCGTGACAATTCAGCGCGCCAGAAAAACAAAAAGCCCGCTCAAATGAGCGGGCTTCTTGATGTATGGCGGACTCAGGAGGATTCGAACCTCCGACCGCTCGGTTCGTAGCCGAGTACTCTATCCAGCTGAGCTATGAGTCCGTGGGGTAGTTTTAGACCAGGTTACCACTGGTGGGTTGAAGCCGCCTTGCAAGCAAAGCCACTTCAAAAGTGGCGGACTCAGGAGGATTCGAACCTCCGACCGCTCGGTTCGTAGCCGAGTACTCTATCCAGCTGAGCTATGAGTCCGTGGGGTAGTTTTAGACCAGATTACCACTGGTGGGTTGAAGTCGCCTTGCAAGCAAAGCCACTTCAAAAGTGGCGGACTCAGGAGGATTCGAACCTCCGACCGCTCGGTTCGTAGCCGAGTACTCTATCCAGCTGAGCTATGAGTCCGTGGGGTAGTTTTAGACCAGGTTACCACTGGTTGATTGAAGTAGCCTTGCAGGCAAAGCCACTTCAAAAGTGGCGGACTCAGGAGGATTCGAACCTCCGACCGCTCGGTTCGTAGCCGAGTACTCTATCCAGCTGAGCTATGAGTCCGTGTCTTGCTGCTGCAGGTCGCTCAAACGTTTTAGCCGTTTACAGCGCCCTGCGCGAATAATGGCGGTGAAGGGGGGATTCGAACCCCCGATACCCTTATGAGGTATACTCCCTTAGCAGGGGAGCGCCTTCGGCCACTCGGCCACCTCACCGCAACACGAGGCGAATATTAAACACACCCTTCCTCGTTTGCAACCCTTTTTTTGAAAAAAACTTCAAAAAAATTAAAGGCTTGGCTCCTCGTCCTTCTCTTTCTTGATCCGCAGGTAGATTTCCTCACGGTGAACGGCCACTTCTTTAGGCGCGCTCACGCCAATACGCACCTGGTTGCCTTTGACACCCAGGACCGTCACGGTGATCTCACCGTCACCAATGATCAGGCTCTCGGCGCACCGACGAGTCAGAATCAGCATAGTTTTCTCCTCACATGAATCTTCAGGGACAACAGTCTTTAAAAGCAGGGCCTGGCCGGGGACGACGGCCAGGGCCCAGGTCAACCCGCCAATGGCGCCTGGACAGGGGCACCAGCAGCGGCCAGAAACGCGAAGGGCGCGGCAAGCCGCGCCCCTCCAGGCAGCGTGTCACTCACCCTGTCGGGCGGGAGCGTCGAGTTCGAACGCGGTGTGCAGCGCACGAACGGCCAGCTCCAGGTACTTCTCTTCGATAACCACCGAGACCTTGATCTCGGAGGTGGAGATCATCTGGATGTTGATGCTCTCCTTGGCCAGGGCTTCGAACATGCGGCTGGCAACCCCCGCGTGGGAGCGCATGCCGACGCCGACGATCGACACCTTGGCGATCTTGGTGTCGCCGACCACTTCACGCGCGCCGATCTCGCGGGCGGTGTTTTCCAGTACGCTCAGCGCCTTCTCGTACTCGTTGCGGTGCACGGTGAAGGTGAAGTCGGTGGTGTTATCGTGCGAAACGTTCTGCACGATCATGTCCACTTCGATGTTCGCGGCGCTGATCGGGCCGAGGATCTTGAAGGCAACGCCAGGGGTGTCCGGGACGCCACGAATGGTCAGCTTGGCTTCATCGCGGTTGAAGGCGATACCGGAAATGATCGGCTGTTCCATGGATTCCTCTTCATCGATGGTAATGAGGGTACCCGGACCCTCCTTGAAGCTGTGCAGCACGCGCAGCGGGACGTTGTACTTGCCGGCAAACTCCACCGAACGGATCTGCAGCACCTTGGAGCCGAGGCTGGCCATTTCCAGCATCTCCTCGAAGGTGATCTTCTCCAGGCGCTGGGCCTGGGGCACGACACGCGGGTCGGTGGTATAGACGCCGTCGACATCGGTGTAGATCTGGCATTCATCGGCCTTCAGGGCCGCCGCCAGGGCCACGCCGGTGGTGTCGGAACCGCCACGACCGAGGGTGGTGATGTTGCCGTGCTCGTCGACCCCCTGGAAACCAGCCACCACCACCACGCGCCCGGCCTTGAGGTCGGCGCGGATCTTCTGGTCGTCGATCTGCAGGATGCGCGCCTTGTTGTGCGCGCTGTCGGTGAGGATGCGCACCTGGTTGCCGGTGTAGGACACCGCCGGCACGCCGCGCTTCATCAAGGCCATGGACAGCAGGGCGATAGTGACCTGCTCGCCGGTCGAAACGATCACGTCCAGCTCACGCGGCTCCGGCTTGTCGGAGATCTGCTTGGCCAGGTCGATCAGGCGGTTGGTTTCCCCGCTCATCGCCGACAGCACGACCACCAGGTCGGTGCCTTGCTCGCGGAATTTCTTGACCTTGTCGGCAACCTGCTCGATCCGCTCGATGGAACCGACAGAGGTACCGCCAAATTTCTGTACGATCAACGCCATTTCAAAGGTGCCTCAGCCCACAAGGGCCCCAAAAAACAATCCAACATGAAGCGGCCGGTGACTAGACCACCGGCCGCCCCATCTCAAAGACCCTGCTCGGCGAACGGCACGGCCAGGGCCAGGGCCTGGTCCAGCGCGGCGACGTCGACGCCACCCCCCTGGGCCATGTCCGGACGACCACCGCCCTTGCCACCCACCACTGCAGCGGCTTGCTTCATCAGATCGCCAGCCTTGAGTTGGCCGGAGAGGTCCTTGGTCACGCCAGCCACCAGCACGACCTTGCCCTCATGCTCGCTGCCCAGCAGGATCACTGCATGGCCGAGCTTGTTCTTCAGTTGATCGACGAGCGCCAGCAGGGCCTTGCCATCCTGCCCATCCAGGCGGGCGGCGAGAACCTTGGCACCCTTGACCTCAACGGCCGCGTTGGAGAGATCATCCCCGGCGGCGCTGGCGGCCTTGGCCTGCAGCTGCTCGAGCTGCTTTTCCAGCTGGCGGTTGCGCTCGAGCACAGCCGACAGCTTGTCGATCAGGTTGTCGCGATTGCCCTTGACCAGTTGCGCGGCTTCCTTGACCTGCTCCTCGGCAGCGTTCAGGTAGGCCAGCGCGGCGGCGCCGGTAATCGCTTCGATACGGCGCACGCCAGAGGCCACGCCGCCTTCGCTGGTGATCTTGAACAGGGCGATGTCGCCGGTACGCTTGGCGTGGATACCGCCGCACAGCTCGACGGAGAAATCACCGCCCATGCTCAGCACGCGCACGGTGTCGCCATATTTTTCGCCGAACAAGGCCATGGCGCCCTTGGCCTTGGCGGTCTCGATATCGGTCAGCTCGGTTTGCACCGGCGTGTTCTTGCGCACCTCACGGTTGACGATGTCTTCCAGGGCCTTGATCTGCGCAGGCGTCACCGCCTCGAAGTGGCTGAAGTCGAAACGCAGGCGCTGGCTGTCGACCAGCGAGCCTTTCTGCTGCACGTGCTCGCCCAGGACCTGGCGCAGCGCTTCGTGGAGCAGGTGGGTGGCCGAGTGGTTCAGCGAGGTGGCGTGCTGCACGTCGGCATCGACCTTGGCCTCGACCGGCGAGCCGATGACCAGCGCGCCGCTGGCGACCACGCCGTGGTGCAGGAAGGCGCCGCCGGTCTTGGTGGTATCGCGCACGTCGAAGCGCGCAGCGCCCGCCTGCAGGTAGCCGGTGTCGCCGACCTGGCCACCGGACTCGGCGTAGAACGGCGTGCGGTCGAGCACGACCACGCCCGCCTCGCCTTCGCCCAACTGGTCGACCGACTGGCCATCCTTGTACAGGGCGACGATCTTGCCCTGGCCTTCGGTGGCGTCGTAGCCGAGGAAGTCGGTGGCGGTGTCGACCTTGACCAGGCTGTTGTAGTCCATGCCGAAGGCGCTGGCGGAACGGGCTCGCTCACGCTGGGCCTCCATCTCGCGCTCGAAGCCGGCTTCATCGATGGTCAGCTCGCGTTCGCGGGCGATATCGGCGGTGAGGTCCATGGGAAAGCCGTAGGTGTCGTACAGCTTGAACACCACGTCGCCCGGTACCACCTTGCCCTGCAACTGGGCCAGGTCCTGCTCGAGGATGCGCAGGCCTTGCTCGAGGGTCTTGGCGAACTGCTCTTCCTCGGTCTTGAGCACGCGCTCGATGTGCGCCTGCTGGCCCTTGAGCTCTGGGAAGGCTTGGCCCATCTCGGCCACCAGCGCGGCGACGATCTTGTGGAAGAAGCTGCCCTTGGCGCCCAGCTTGTTGCCGTGGCGGCAGGCGCGACGAATGATGCGGCGCAGCACGTAGCCGCGGCCTTCGTTCGACGGCAGCACGCCGTCGGCGATCAGGAAGCCGCAGGAGCGAATGTGGTCGGCGACCACTTTCAGCGACGGCTGGTCATCGTTGCTGCAGCCAATGGCTTGGGCAGCGGCGGCCAGCAGGCTCTGGAACAGGTCGATCTCGTAGTTCGAGTGCACATGCTGCATCACCGCACTGATGCGCTCCAGGCCCATGCCGGTATCCACCGACGGCGCCGGCAGCGGGTGCAGGACGCCGTCGGCGGTGCGGTTGAACTGCATGAAGACGTTGTTCCAGATCTCGATGTAGCGATCGCCGTCCTCTTCCGGCGAGCCGGGTGGGCCGCCCCAGATGTCGGCGCCGTGGTCGTAGAAGATCTCGGTGCACGGGCCGCACGGGCCGGTGTCGCCCATGGTCCAGAAGTTGTCGGAAGCGTACGGCGCGCCTTTGTTGTCACCGATGCGCACCATGCGCTCGGCCGGCACGCCGACTTCCTTGGTCCAGATGTCGTAGGCTTCGTCGTCGCTGGCGTAGACGGTGACCCAGAGCTTTTCCTTGGGCAGGTTCAGCCACTTGTCCGACGTCAGGAAAGTCCAGGCGAAGGTGATGGCATCGCGCTTGAAATAGTCGCCGAAGCTGAAGTTGCCCAGCATCTCGAAGAAGGTGTGGTGGCGGGCGGTGTAACCGACGTTTTCCAGGTCGTTGTGCTTGCCACCGGCGCGCACGCACTTCTGGCTGCTGACCGCGCGAGTGTAGGCGCGCTTTTCCTGGCCGAGGAAGCAGTCCTTGAACTGGTTCATACCGGCGTTGGTGAACAGCAAGGTCGGGTCATTGCCCGGGATCAGGGAGCTGGAGGCGACGCGAGTATGTCCCTGCTCTTCGAAGAAGCGGAGGAAGGCTTCACGGATTTCTGCGCTTTTCATAGGTTCTTCCACGGAAACGGCGGTCACACGTCGAATCGACGAAACGACGGCAAAGGGCGCCATTATATCCAGCCTGAGCGACGGTTGCAGTGGGTTTATAAGAGGAAACCGTCAATCAGGGATGAAATGACCTTCATTTGCGCTGTCCGCGCCCTCGGCGCGGGATTGATTTATGTAGTGCCGATACAGCGGCCTGCTCTCCAAGAATGGCCACACCCATTACGTGAAGACGGAGCACGCATGTCCAGCACTGACAGAATCAAGATCGGCACGACCGCCGAGCACATTCACAGCACCCATGACCTTCCCTACGAGGACGCGACCCTCAGCGTGGAGCTGCTGCCACCGCCGCCGATCCCGGCCAGCCCGGGCCTGTTGATCAGGGTGAAGATGCAGGGTGTGCGACTGAACATCGATCGCGGCGTGGACGGTGTGTCCCTGAGCCTGCCAAGCGCCTACTACTTCATTGCGCTGGACGAGCGCGAGCCCGTGCAGATCTGTACCGGTGACGGCGATGACACCATAGCCCTGGTCGCGCAAACCGGCACTGCGGTCGCCGTGCAAACCGGCGCGGGCGACGATGTGATTGTTGGCAGCACGGGCACGAATGGCAATATCGTGGTCGATGCCGGCCCGGGCAACGACCGCATGGAAGTGTCAGGCGCCGGTATCGCAACACTGTATGGTGGCAGCGGCAACGATGTGATGCGCGCTAGCACTGCACAAGCCAGCCTGTTTGCGGGCACTGGGGATGACATCATCGAAAGCCAAGGCGCCGCGATCATCAGTGCGCCAAGTGGCACGAACCACATCACCTGCGTGGTCGGTCGCGACCAGGTGTACAGCAATGCCGATTCCCAGATCATCGCCAGCAGCGCTGGCGTCGCCCTCCCCACCACAGGCGCCCATGCCGGCTATCAGGCGATCACCATCGAGGGCGACACCGCCTATCGTAGCCGCGTGAGCGATCTGCTCGCACTGCTGGTCACCACCACGGCGGGCAATAAACTACTGACAAGCCTCGACGCAAGCGGCGCCCAGATAACCATCAAGGAAATCGGTTCGCTGGACAACGCCTACTACAAGCCCGACGGCGTGCTTGGTGACCCCACCGTGCGCGGCATCGACCAGCCAGGTGACAGGCTGCGGGTCGGCATGATCGGTTTCAACCCCCTTGCGCAAAGGCCCCACACACCTGCTGCAGTGATCCTGTTCCACGAACTCTGCCATGCCTGGAACCACGTCAACGGCACGGTCTTGCCAGAGCACGAAAACCAGGTCACCGGCTTGCCAACGGCGCACAGCTTCGATTTTGACGGTGATCCCGACACCCCGCCCAGCAACACCAACCCGGACCCGTTCAACGAAAACGCGCTTCGCCACGAACTCGGCCTGCCACGGCGCAATACCTACTGACAGGCCAGCACCCCATTATCCAAGCTGTCCGCCCTTGTCAGGGACGACCAGAATCCCCGCCCTCAGGCCATTCTTGACCTTGGGGTTGGGGAAGATGATCCGCGCCCCCTCCTCCTCGACCACCCAGCGCGTCTCGGCCAGGTCTTCGGCCAGCAGGTAGCCCTTGCTCAGCTCGGAGAAGTTCTCGATGTCCGCCGGCAGGTGCAGGTGGAAGCTGTCGCTGTGCTTGATGATCTCGCGGGCGACGCTGAACAGCTTGAGGCCGTCCAGGCTCTGTTCGGTCTGGGGCTCGGTGTTTTCGATGAGGTGGATCAGGCGCGCTTCGAGCTTGTCGAGGTTGACTTGCTCGTTCTGCCCGAAGGGGCGGGCCTTGCCCAGCTCCAGGGTGAAGGCTTCGGCGTCGAGCTGTTCGTAGGTGAACGCGCTGAAGGTGATCGACGACTTGCTCTGCAGCAGCACCGCCTCCATGCCGGCCGCCGCCAGGCGGGCCAGCTCGCGACGGGAGTGCTTGCGCCCTTCCTTGTAGGGATACAGGGCGAACTGCTCGATCTTCGAACCGCGGATGGCGGTATGCAGGTCGTAATGCAGGCGCGCGCGCTCGGGCTTGCTGAAGAACACCCGGGCGAACTGCTCGAGCTCGGCGGCGCGCAGCGCCTCGAAGCCGCTGGAAAGCTCGTGTCGACCATTGAACAGGCGGTTGATGTCCTGTTCGATGAAGCGCTCGCCCTTGCGGATCGCCGGCGGATTGCCAAACAGGAACAACACCCGCGCGCGCGGCTTGATGGAGCCATCGGCCACACCGTGCAGGAGTTTTTCCAGCAACTCGATCGGCGCCGTCTCATTGCCATGGATACCGGCCGACAGCAACAGGTCGAGGCCACTGTCCTCGGCCTCGGGCGGACGCACTTCCAAGGCGCCCTCCCCCAACCAGCGCAAACGCACGCCCCTGGGCGTCACTTGGGTCTTCTCGGCCGGTTCGTGATCGGTCAGGGTCAGCTCAAGCAGTTTGCCAAGGGCGAGCATGGGCGCTTCCTTAGTGGTGGTGGCCGCAGTCCGGGCCGTGGACGTGGTCGTCGTCACCGGCATCGGCCGGCTCCATTTCCAGTTGCAGGCTGACCAGGTTGGTAGCCATCGGGCGCAGCAGCAGGTTGGCGTACTCGGTGTCGTCTTCCTCGACATCCACGCCGATCAGCAGTTGGCCGCGGCCATCTTGCTGAATCCATACTTCCTTGCCTTGCCAGACCACGGCAAAGCGGGTGCAGGAGGTTTCCAGCTGGGTGCCGTCTTCATCTTCCAGGATCAGGCGCAGGGCGTCGGACATTAGGGTGTTCTCTCTATCAAGGTTGGCGTTGGAACGGATAGACCGAGCCCAGCTTGAGAATCTGGGTCAGCTCATCCAGTGCCGTGCGGCATTCCACCAGCAACTGCGGGTCGGCCAGGTCCGCCTCGCCCAGGCGATCGCGGTAGTGCTTGTCGACCCACTGCACCAGGGTGTCGTACAGCGAGGCGGTCATGATAACGCCTTGGTTGACCGCCGCCAGCTCCGATTCCTTCAGCGCCACGCGCAGGCGCAGGCAAGCCGGGCCACCGCCGTTCTGCATGCTCTGCTTGAGGTCGAACACCTTGACCTCGCGCACCGGGCCGCCTTCGCAGGTCAGCTGGCCCAGGTACGCCCAGACGCGCTCGTTGTTGCGGCACTCCTCCGGCACCACCAGCAGCATCGAGCCGTCGGCGCGGCTGAGCAGTTGGCTGTTGAACAGGTAGGAACGCACCGCGTCCTCCACCGTCACCGCCGAACGCGGCACGCAAATCGCCTGGAACTGGCCTCCCTTGCTGGCCAGTTTAGCTTGCAGTTGACCAAGCACCGCGTCGGTCTCGAGGAAGGCGTCCTCGTGGTAGAACAGCACCTCGCCGTTGCCCACCGCGATCACGTCGTTGTGGAACACGCCCTGGTCGATCACCGCCGGGTTCTGTTGAGCGTAGACCACGCCGTCGTCGCGCAGGCCGTGCAGGCGAGCGACGGCCTGCGAGGCCTCCAGGGTCTGGCGCGCCGGGTACTTCTGCGGCGCGGGGTAGCGGCTGTCGAAAGCGCTGCGGCCATAGACGAAGAACTCGACCCCGGCATCGCCGTAGGCGCGGCAGAAGCGGGTATGGTTGGCCGCGCCTTCGTCACCGAACTGCGCCACGGCTGGCAGCGCGTCATGGTGGGCGAAGACCTTGTCATTGTTGAACATCGCGCCGAGCACGCGGCTGGTGGTCGGGTGCTCGATGCTGCGATGGTACTTGCAGTTGAGGTTGGCGGCGGTGAAATGCACGCGACCGTCGGCCGTGTCGGCACTCGGGCTGACGGTAGCGGCGTTGGCCACCCACATGCTCGATGCCGAGCAACTGGCGACCAGCAGCGGCATGGCCTCTTTTGCGGCACGCTGGATCACTTCGGCATCGCTGCCGGTGAAGCCCAGGCGACGCAACGCAGCGACATCCGGGCGCTCCTGCGGCGCCAGCACGCCCTGCTGGAAGCCCATTTCCATCAGCGCCTTCATCTTCGCCAGGCCCTGGCGCGCGGCTTCGCGCGGGTTCGACCCCTGCTGGCTGTTGCTCTGCGAGGCCACGTTGCCGTACGACAGGCCGCCGTAGTTGTGGGTCGGCCCCACCAGGCCATCAAAATTCACTTCGTAGGATTTCATCGGCAAGGCTCCGAGACCTGTTGTTATAGGGTGACGCCCGGCGTCAGGGTCGCCGGCAGTGCAAGGCTCGCGGTCTCCAGCGAAGCCACGGGGTAGGCGCAGTAGTCCGCCGCGTAGTAGGCGCTGGCGCGGTGGTTGCCGCTGGCGCCGACACCACCGAAGGGCGCGCTGCTGGCGGCGCCGGTCAACTGCTTGTTCCAGTTGACGATGCCGGCGCGGCTGCGCAACCAGAAGTGCTGATAGCGGGCGTTGGAGTCCGACAGCAGGCCAGCGGCCAGGCCGTACTGGGTGTTGTTGGCTTCCTCGATCGCCGCGTCGAAGTCGACATAGCGGATCACTTGCAGCAACGGGCCGAAGAATTCTTCGTCAGGGCGCCCAGCCACAGTGGTGACATCGATGATGCCTGGCGTGAGCAAGGCGGCCCCGGCTTGCGGCTGGGTCATTTCCAGCAGCGCCACGGCACCCTTGCTGATCAGCTGGGCCTGGGCGGCCAAAAGCGCTTGGGCAGCTTGCAGCGAGATCACCGAGCCCATGAACGGCGCGGGCTGCTGGTCGAATGCGCCGACACTGATGCCGCGGCTGACCTCGACCAGGCGCTGGATGAGCGAATCCCCCCATGCGCCCTGCGGCACCAGCAGGCGACGAGCACAGGTGCAGCGCTGGCCGGCGGAGATGAAAGCCGACTGGATGATGGTGTAGACCGCGGCGTCGAGGTCCTTGACCTCGTCGACCACCAGCGGGTTGTTGCCGCCCATCTCCAGCGCCAGGATCTTGTCCGGACGACCGGCGAACTGCTGGTGCAGCAGGTTGCCGGTGCGACTGGAGCCGGTGAAGAACAAGCCGTCGATACCTGGGTTGGCGGCCAACGCCACGCCGGTTTCGCGGGCGCCTTGAACCAGGTTGAGCACTCCGGCCGGCAGGCCGGCTTCGACCCAGCACTTGACCGTCAGCTCAGCGACCTTTGGTGTCAGCTCGCTAGGTTTGAAAACTACGCAGTTGCCTGCCAGCAGCGCCGGAACAATGTGTCCGTTGGGTAGGTGGCCGGGGAAGTTGTACGGGCCGAACACCGCGACCACGCCATGGGGCTTGTGGCGCAGCACGGCGGTAGCGTCCGCCAGCGGGCCGCTCTTCTCACCGGTACGCTCACGGTAGCTCTGCACCGAAATGGCGACCTTGTTGACCATGCTGGTCACTTCGGTGGCCGATTCCCACAGTGGCTTGCCGGTTTCTTCGCCGATGCAGCGCGCCAGCGCCTCGGCATTGGCCTTGAGCTTCTCGGCAAAGGCCTCCAGCACGCCGATGCGCGCCTCCAGGCTCAGCGACGCCCAGGCCGGAAACGCCTGACGGGCGGCCTGCACGGCGGCATCGACCTGGACAGCATCGGCGCCCTGCCCTTGCCAGACCACTGCCTGGGTGACGGGATTGAGCGATTGCAGGGCTTCGCCCTGGCCTGCCTGCCATTGGCCGGCGATGTAATGCGTGTTCATTTACTGGGCCTCCCGGCTGGCGGACACAGGCACCGCGCGCACATTGTCACCCGCGCCCAGGCGCAGGCGCTTGGCGGTCTGCGGATCGACCACCAGGGTGCCGGCGGCGAGGCGCGCCGGTGCGGCGGTGATGCGGCAGTCTTCGCGCTTGCGGTTGTGGATGATGTAGGGGGTGGCGTCGTCGCCCGGGGTGCCGACGGCCAGCACCAGGGTCTCGCTGTCACGCACGGCGCGGATTTTCGAGGTCTCGCACTCGATGGCCGGGCCTGCATCGAAGATGTCGACGAAGCCCTGGTAGTTGAAACCTTCGCGCTTGAGCATGGCCAGCGCAGGCTCGGTGTCTGTGTGCACGCGGCCGATGACATTGCGCGCGGCCTGCGAAAGGAAGCAGGTGTACAGGGGGAACTTGGGCATCAGTTCGGCAATGAACGACTTGTTGCCCACGCCGGTGAGGTAGTCGGCCTGGCTGAACTCCATCTTGAAGAAGTGCCGGCCCAGGCTCTCCCAGAACGGCGAACGGCCCTGCTCGTCGGACATGCCGCGCATCTCGGCGATGATCTTGTGGCCGAACAGCTCGGGGAATTCGGCGATGAACAGCATCCGCGCCTTGGACAGCAGGCGACCGTTGAGGCCGCTGCGATGGTCGCTGCGCAGGAACAGCGAGCACAGCTCGGAGTTGCCGGTCAGGTCGTTGGCCAGGAACAGGGTCGGGATCTCGCGGTAGATCTTCAGCTCCTGCGAAGCGCTGACGGTCAGGCCGACCCGGTAGTTGTACCAGGGCTCGCGCAGACCGACGGCGCCGGCGATGGCGCTGATGCCGACCACCAGGCCTTCGTCGTTCTCCAGCACGAACAAGTAGTCGGTATCCCCGCGCTCAGCCTCGCCACGGAAGCTTTTCTCGGCCCAGCCAACCCGCTGACCAAGGCGCTCCTCGTTGGCCGGGAGCGTGGTCAGACCAGTGGTGCCGGTGCTGCGAGCCAATTCGATCAGCGCGGGTAAATCGCTGCTGCGTACAGGACGAACGATCATGCTATCTCCTTGTGCGGCGGCCTGCGCCTGCCGCGAAACTCTCTGTTGCGGCTAATCAGACCGCGACCAGGCGCACGCTGGCGCCTTCGCCGACACCCAGGGCCTCGACGGCCTCAGTGCTCAGGCTCACCGGCTTGCCCGGCACCCAGTCCAGCTCCAGCAGCACCGCGCGGTAGTCCTGCAACTGGCCGTTGCACACCAGGTACGGGCGACCGCCCTTGGCCGGGGCGTCGTCGAGCTTGACCGGCACCACGCGGCTCTGGGCGATCGAACGGATGCCCGAGGTGCGCGCATGCAGGGTCGGGCCACCGTCGAAGATGTCGATGTAGTGCTCGGTCTCGAAGCCTTCGCGCATGAGGATGTCGAAGGTGATCTGCGCCCGCGGGTGCACCTGGCCCATGGCCTCTTGCGCGGCGTCGTCCAGCAGCGGCACGTAGATCGGATAGTGCGGCATCAGCTCGGCGAGGAAGGTGCGGCTCTTCAGGCCACACAGGCGTTCGGCGTCGGCGTAGTTGAGGTCGAAGAAGTTGCGCCCAATGGCATCCCAGAACGGCGACTCGCCCTGTTCGTCGCTGAAACCGACGATTTCGGTGACCACCGAATCGGCAAAACGCTCGGGGTGCGCGGCCATGAACAGCAGGCGACCGCGCGAGTTGAGCTCGGCGAAGGCGCTGTTGACCAACTCCGGCAGCACGTAGAAGCTGGTCAGCAGGCTGTTGCCGGTGAGGTCATGGCACAGCGACAGGACGTGGATCTTGTTGTGGATCTTCAGCTCGCGCGAGGCGTGTACGAAGGTCTCGTTACGGAAACTGTAGAACGGCTCGGAATAGCCGGCCGAGGCGACGATGGCCGAGCAGCCGACCAGCTTGCCGGTGGCGCTGTCCTCGAGCACGAAGAAATAGCTCTCCTCGCCATTGAAGCTCACTTCGGCGGCGAACGAGGTTTCCGAGGCGGCGATCTTGTCGCCCAGGCGAGCGGTGTCATCCGGCAGCGAGGTGACACCAATGGGGCTGTCGGCAGCCATGCGCTGCACTTCGTTCAGATCCGCCATTTGCGCGGGGCGCATCACCAGCATGGTGTCACTCCTTTCGGGAAAGCGCGCCGATCACATCGGCACGGAAAAACGACGGGCACGCGCCACTACCTGCAAGCAGGCCCGTACTGGAATTCAGGTATCGCCGACCCAGGCCAGAACCCGGGCCGGCGAAGGGCGGATCAGCCTTGCGTCAGCTTGCGCACGGCGCGCTCGAAGCGTGCCAGGCCTTCGTCGATGTCGGCGTCCTCGACCACCAGGCTCGGGGCGAAGCGCACCACGTCCGGGCCGGCCTGCAGGACCATCACGCCTTCTTTTTCGGCGGCGTTGAGGATGTCCTTGGCCTTGCCCTTCCAGGCGTCACTGAGCACACAGCCGATCAGCAAGCCAACACCGCGCACCAGGGTGAACAGGCCGGTTTCCTGGCCAAGCTGCTCCAGGCGGACCTTGAAGCGCTCATGCTTGGCCTTGATGCCCGCCAGGGTTTGCGGCGTGTTGACCACATCGAGCACGGCGCAAGCGACGGCACAGGCCAGCGGGTTGCCACCGTAGGTGGTGCCGTGGGTGCCGACGGCCAGGTGCTTGGCCAGCTCGCTGGTGGTCAGCATGGCGCCGATCGGGAAACCGCCGCCCAGGCTCTTGGCGCTGGTCAGGATGTCCGGCGTCACGCCGTAGTGCTGGTAGGCGTAGAGCGAGCCGGTGCGGCCGACGCCAGTCTGTACTTCGTCGAAGATCAGCAGGGCATTGTGCTCGTCGCACAGCTTGCGCGCGCCTTCAAGATAGGCTTTGTCGGCCGGAACCACACCGCTCTCGCCCTGGATGGGTTCGATGACCACCGCGCAGGTCTTGTCCGAGATCTGGGCCTTGAGCGCTTCCAGGTCGTTGTACGGAACGTGGCTGATGCCGGTGATTTTCGGGCCGAAACCGTCGGAGTACTTGGGCTGCCCACCGACACTGACGGTGAACAGGGTGCGGCCGTGGAAACTGTTCACGGTGGCGATGATTTCGTGCTTTTCAGGGCCGAAGCGGTCGTGGGCGACACGACGGGCCAGCTTGAAGGCGGCCTCGTTCGCTTCCGCGCCGGAGTTGCAGAAGAACGCGCGCTCGGCGAAGGTCGCGTCCACCAGCTTGTGCGCCAGGCGCAAGGCCGGTTCGTTGGTGAAGACGTTGGAGACGTGCCAAAGCGTATTGGCCTGCTCGGTCAACGCCTTGACCAGTGCCGGATGGCAGTGACCCAGGGCGTTCACGGCGATGCCGCCGGCGAAGTCGATCAGCTCGCGACCCGACTGGTCCCAGACGCGGGAGCCCTCGCCACGCACGGGAATGAACGCCGCAGGGGAGTAGTTCGGCACCATGACCTGGTCGAAATCGGCACGTTGCACCGGGGCTTGCTCAACGGACATCTGAGTCTCCTGAAGAGGAACGCTGGCCTGGAAGTGGCGAGCGATGGAGGGATTGTAAGGACTGATCGACGCCTGTCCTTGCTGCCAGGCGACAACTTGTTACAGCGCCAAACCCTGTTTTTGCAAGGTTTTCGGCAATGCGACAAACAGTGTCGCAATCGCGCAGTGTACGGGAGAGAGCAAGCTGGGTGAACGGATGTTCACACGATAAAGAAAGGCCTGGGTGCAGGGCATCAGTTTTGTGTTGTCGCGAAAACCGAGCGCCGCCCGCGCGGCGCTCGATCTAATCACCCCCGCAAAAGCCGAGGCATGCACCCTGGATGAATCAGCTGCGCTCGGCCGGCGCCGAACTCAGCTCGAACGGGCTGCTGCTGCGGCGCTGGTTGCGGTCCTCGCGCGGCGTGGCGCCGAAGAAGTTGCGGTACGCGCTGGAGAAATGCGGCCCGGAGGAAAACCCGCAGGACAGCCCGATCTGGATGATCGACTTGCTGGTCTGCATCAGCATCTGCCGCGCCTTGTTCAGGCGCAGCTCAAGGTAATACTGGCTGGGCACGCGGTTGAGGTACTGCTTGAAGATCCGCTCCAGTTGGCGCCGCGACACGCACACATGCTGGGCGATCTCGTCAGTGGTCAGCGGCTCTTCGATATTGGCCTCCATCAGCAGCACCGCCTGGGTCAGCTTCGGATGGCTGGAACCCAGGCGGTTCTGCAGCGGAATGCGCTGGCGCTCGCCCCCCTCGCGAATACGCTCGACCACCAGCTCCTCCGATACCGCACCGGCCAACTCGGCACCGTGGTCGCGGGCCAGCACCGCCAGCAGCAGGTCGGTCACCGCCATGCCGCCGCAGGCCGTCAGGCGGTCACGGTCCCAGTCGAACAGGTGGCTGGTGGCGATCACCTTGGGAAAGCGCTCGGCGAAGTCATCCTGCCAGCGCCAGTGCACCGCGGCGCGGTAGCCATCGAGCAGGCCCAGCGCCGCCAAAGGGTACACCCCGGCGGACAGCCCACCGATCATGCAGCCGCCACGCGCCAGCTGCTTGAGCGCGCTCGACAGCGCCGAGCCGACGGCCGCCGGCGGCTCATCGGCCAGCAGGAACAGCTTGTGACAGCCCTCCAGGCGACCGTTCCACGCCTCGCCCGGCAAACGCCAGGCACCTTCCTGGGTCGCCTCGGCCTGCAGGTAGGCGAGCTCGTAGACCACATCCGGATGCACCCGCTGGGCCACCAGCAACACCTCTTCCGCCAGCGCCAGGGTCAGCGGCTTGGTGCCGGGCCAGATGAGAAATCCGATTCGCTGGGTGGTCATAGGGCGTGGTCCAAAACCTGGAAAGGAAGGTTCGCGCTCGTGGCGCCGGGGCATGCAACGTGCGTTGCGCAGCATGCCCCATCATGGTGCAAAAGTGCAGCCTTTACTTGAGGCTGCCAGACAGGAACTGCTTGAGGCGCTCGGATTGCGGATTGACCAGCACCTCGCGCGGGCAGCCGCGCTCTTCGACCAGGCCCTTGTGCAGGAACACCAGCTGGTTGGAAACTTCGCGGGCGAAGCCCATCTCGTGGGTGACCACGACCATGGTGCGGCCTTCCTGGGCCAGCGACTGCATGACCTTGAGCACATCGCCCACCAGCTCCGGGTCGAGCGCCGAGGTTGGCTCGTCGAACAGCATCACTTCAGGCTCCATGGCCAGGGCACGGGCGATGGCCACGCGCTGCTGCTCACCGCCGGACATGTGCCCGGGGAAGGCATCCTTGCGATGGGCGACGCCCACCTTGGCCAGGTAGTGCTCGGCCTTTTCCAGCGCTTCTTTCTTGTTCACGCCCAGCACATGCACCGGCGCCTCGATGACGTTCTCCAGCGCGGTCATGTGCGACCACAGGTTGAAGTGCTGGAACACCATCGACAGGCGCGAGCGCATGCGTTGCAGCTGCTTGGGGTCGGCGGCCTTCAGCGCGCCGTCCTTGCCGGCCACCAGCTTGAGCTCTTCGTTGTTGAGCAGGATCTTGCCCGCGTGCGGCTGCTCGAGCAGGTTGATGCAGCGCAGGAAGGTGGATTTGCCCGAGCCGCTGGAGCCGATGATGCTGATCACGTCGCCCGCCTTGGCTTCGAGGGAGACGCCCTTGAGCACCTCGTGGCTGCCGTAGCGCTTGTGCAGGTCTTGGATTTGCAGTTTGTACATGCTGTCGGTTCTCACAGAGCGGTCAGTGCTTGCGCGGCGCCAGGTAGCCGAGCCAACGGCGTTCGGCCAGCTTGAACAGGCGCACGAGGATGAAGGTCAGGCACAGGTAGAACACGCCCGCCGTGATATAGGCCTCGAAAGGCAGGTAGTACTGGGCGTTGACCGTGCGCGCGGCACCGGTGATGTCGATCAGGGTGACGATCGACGCCAGGCTGGTGGTCTGCAGCATCATGATCACTTCGTTGCTGTACTGCGGCAGCGCCCGGCGCAGCGCCGAGGGCAGCAGGATGCGGCGGTACATCTTCATGCGCGACATGCCGATGGCCTTGGCCGCCTCGATCTCGCCATGGGGCGTGGCCTTGAGGCTGCCGGCGATGATCTCGGCGGTATAGGCACTGGTGTTGACGGCAAAGGCCAGGCAGGCGCAGAAGGTCGCGCTGGACAGCCATGGCCACAGGAAGCTCTCGCGCACCGCCTCGAACTGGGCCAGGCCGTAGTAGATCAGGAACAGCTGCACCAGCATCGGCGTGCCGCGAATCACATAGGTGTACAGCCAGGCGCTCATGTTCACCAGCGGCTGCTTGGACACCCGCATCAGGCCCAGCGGGATGGCCGCCAGCAGACCGAAGAACAGCGACAGCGCCAGCAGCTTGAGGGTGGTCAGCAGCCCGCCGATGTACAGCGGCAGCGCCTCCCAGATCACGTTGTAGTCGAAGATCATAGTTCAGCCGCCTTGACGCCCACCGAGTAGCGCTTCTCGAGATACTTCAACGCCAGCAGCGAGACACTGGTCAGCACCAGGTACAACGCCGCCACCGCCAGGAAGAAGGTGAAGGGTTCGCGGGTGGCGTCGGCCGCCTGCTTGGCCTTGAACATCATGTCCTGCAGGCCGACCACGGAAATCAGCGCGGTCGCCTTGGTCAGCACCAGCCAGTTGTTGGTGAAGCCCGGGATCGCCAGGCGAATCATCTGCGGCACCATGATCCGGAAGAACACCTGCACGCCGCTCATGCCATAGGCGGCACCGGCCTCTGCCTGGCCCTTGGGAATACCCAGGAAAGCGCCGCGGAAGGTTTCCGACAGGTACGCGCCAAAGATGAAGCCCAGGGTGCCGATGCCGGCCACCAGCGGGTTCAGGTCGATGTAGTCGTCATAGCCGAGCAGCGGCGCCACCCGGTTGATGATGTCCTGGCCACCGTAGAAGATCAGCAGGATCAGGACCAGGTCGGGGATGCCACGGATCACCGTGGAATACAGATCCCCCAGCCAGGCCAGCCAGCGCACCGGCGACAAGCGCAGCGCCACGCCGATCAGGCCGAGGACGATGGCCAGGGCCATCGACGACAGGGCGAGCTGTAGCGTCAGCCACGCCCCGTCGAGGATGACTGCCCCATAGCCTTTCAACATGATTGGGATTCCTCAGGGCTTGGGAATGAAAAATGGTGCAAACCTCAGAGCTTCTGCTGTTTGCACCATTGCACAGGTGAAACGCGACGGATTACTTCGCGTCTGGACCGTAGATATCGAAGTTGAAGTACTTCTTCTCGATCTCTTTGTACTTGCCGTTGGCACGGATCGCGTCGATGGCCGCGTTGATGCGCTCGGCATTGGCCTTGTCACCCTTGCGCAGGGCGATACCGATACCGTCACCGAAGTACTTCGAATCGGTGAAGGCCGGGCCAACGAAGGCGAAGCCCTTGCCCGCGTCGGTTTTCAGGAAGCCGTCCTCGAGCAGGGTGGCGTCGGCCACGGTGCCGTCCAGGCGACCCGCGGCAACATCCAGGTAGATTTCGTTCTGGGTGCCGTAAGGCACGACAGTGGCGCCTTTGGCGGCCAGGACTTCCTTGGCGAAGCGATCGTGGATCGAGCCACGCTGCACGCCGATCTTCTTGCCCTTGAGTTCGTCCAGGCTGTCGCTGACGGCGGTGCCTTCCTTCATCACCAGGCGGGCTGGCGTCAGGTAGTAGCGCTTGGTGAAGTCGACCGACTTCTTGCGATCTTCAGTAATCGACATGGACGACAGGATGGCGTCGATCTTGCGCACCTTCAGCGCCGGGATCAGGCCGTCGAATTCCTGCTCGATCCAGGTGCACTTGGCCTTCATCTCTTCGCACAGGGCGTTGCCGATGTCGTAGTCGAAGCCGGCGATGCTGCCGTCGGGCTGCTTGAAGGCGAAGGGTGGGTAGGCGGCCTCGATACCGATCTTCAACGGCTTCTCATCGGCCTGCGAGACCAGGGAAAACACGGAAAGCGCCAGGGCGCCAAGCAGTGCGAGCTTCTTCATCAGGTAACTCCATCGGTACGGGGCAATACAAGGCAGTTGTAACGGCTGCCCGATATGCGAATGGTTACAACGCGAGCCGCGCAGGGTTCGACCAAGGTCGCAGACCACGAGCGAGTGAGTGGCATTTTAGCGACAGCCCGGTAGTCGATATTTCTTCAAAGCGACAACTAGTTACAGAAGCGCCTGGAACCGCGGCGGGCGATATTGACAGCTCCTGCAGATTATGCAAGAGCAAAAAAGAAATAACCCATACACAAAGCAATAAGCGGGCCCATTATTCGCAAACCCTTGTATTCCGGCAAGCGCAGCGTGCCTGGATGCAAGAAATGCTGTCAGAAACGCGGCTTTTTCGCACATGAATGTTTCTGGATGCCCCGGTTTTGTGCGAATGGGGTGACAACAGGGGTTACCGATGAATGTCGGCGTAACACCCTTTCAGTAAAGCAAAAACCCCGCCGGCTGCCCGGCGGGGTTTCAGTTGGCGAGCAGATCGCGGGGCAAGCCCGCGCCCACCGTGGGCGCAATCCCGCCCCACGACCGCGCTCAGGCCGACGCCAGGCTCATCGCCTTGTGGGTATCGATCAGGTGCTGCACCACGCCAGGGTCGGCCAGGGTCGAGATATCGCCCAGGGCGTCGTACTCGCCAGTGGCGATCTTGCGCAGGATCCGGCGCATGATCTTGCCCGAACGAGTCTTCGGCAGCCCCGGCGCCCACTGGATCACATCCGGCGAGGCGATCGGGCCGATCTCCTTGCGCACCCAGTTCTTCAACTCCAGGCGCAGTTGCTCGCTGGGCTCCTCACCGGCATTGAGGGTGACGTAGACATAGATGCCCTGCCCCTTGATGTCGTGTGGCACGCCTACCACCGCGGCCTCGGCGACCTTCGCATGGGCGACCATGGCGCTCTCGATCTCGGCGGTGCCCATGCGGTGGCCGGAGACGTTGAGCACATCGTCCACCCGGCCGGTGATCCAGTAGTAGCCATCCTCGTCGCGACGAGCGCCGTCACCGGTGAAGTACATGCCGCGGAAGGTCTTGAAGTAGGTGTCGACGAAGCGGTCATGATCGCCGTACAGCGAACGCGACTGGCCCGGCCAGGAATCGAGGATCACCAGGTTGCCTTCGGCGGCGCCCTCGATCAGGTTGCCCAGGTTGTCCACCAGCGCCGGCACCACGCCGAAGAACGGGCGGGTCGCCGAGCCCGGCTTGAGGCCAGTGGCCCCTGGCAGCGGGCTGATCAGGATGCCGCCGGTCTCGGTCTGCCACCAGGTGTCGACGATTGGGCAGCGCTCCTTGCCGACGGTCTTGTAGTACCAGTTCCAGGCTTCGGGGTTGATCGGCTCGCCCACCGAGCCCAGCAGGCGCAGGCTGGAGCCATCGGCACCGGCCACCGCTGCCTCGCCCTCGGCCATCATGGCGCGGATGGCGGTTGGCGCGGTGTAGAGAATATTGACCTTGTGCTTGTCGACGATCTTCGACACCCGGGTGATATCCGGGTAGTTCGGCACGCCCTCGAACAACAGCGTGGTAGCACCATTGGCCAGCGGGCCGTAGACGATGTAGCTGTGGCCGGTGACCCAGCCCACGTCGGCGGTGCACCAGTACACCTCGCCCGGGCGGTAGTCGAACACCCGCTCGTGGGTCAGCGCCGCGTACACCAGGTAACCGCCGGTGGTGTGCAGCACGCCCTTCGGCTTGCCGGTGGAGCCGGAGGTATAAAGGATGAACAGCGCCTCCTCGGCCCCCATCTCCTTGGGCGCGCAGTGGCTGGAGGCAACCTTCATCAGGTCTTCGAACCAGATGTCGCGGTGCTGGTGCCAGGCGATCTCGCCACCGGTGCGCTTGCACACGATGATCTTCTGCACGCTGTTGGTTTCGGGGTTGGTCAGGGCCAGGTCGACATTGGCCTTGAGCGGGGTACGCCGGCCGCCACGCAAGCCTTCGTCGGCGGTGATCACCACCTTGGACTTGCAATCGATGATGCGCCCGGCCAGGGCCTCTGGCGAGAAGCCGCCGAACACCACCGAGTGGATCGCGCCGATACGGGCACAGGCCAGCATGGCGACCACGGCCTCGGGGATCATCGGCATGTAGATGGTGACCACGTCGCCGCGGTGCACGTCCTGGCCACGCAGGGCGTTGGCGAACTTGCAGACCTGCTCGTGGAGCTCGCGATAGGTGATGTTGCGGTGCTCGGAAGGGTCGTCGCCCTCCCAGATGATCGCCAACTGGTCGCCGCGCGTTTCGAGGTGGCGGTCCAGGCAGTTGTAGGAGACGTTCAGAGTGCCATCGGCGAACCACTTGATATCGACATGGTGGTCGTCGAACGAGGTCTGCTTGACCTTGGTGAAAGGCTTGATCCAGTCCAGACGCTGGGCCTGCTCGCGCCAGAAGCCGTCCGGGTTGATCACCGATTGCTGGTACATGGCCTTGTAGGTGGCCTCGTCGGTCAGGGTACTGGCCGCAACCTCGGGACGAACGGGATACAGTGGAGCCGCACTCATCTGTGTTACCTCGGTGTAATAGTTGTTTTTGTATGGAACCGTTTGTAACTGTACCAGAGCGGCAAACACCATTCGACGTTGGTAGTAACGCGCCGCCCCGGCCACTCGGTGCTTTTGCGCAACCGCTCTAACCCATGGCATTCAGCCACTTCAGGCAAAAAAAACCGCGCAGCGCCGAGGGATTGTTACAGATTCTGTCAAAAGACTTTATCAAAACCCGCTCTGTTTCAGCCCAGGCCAGCCTCCTAGAATTCACCTCGCCAGCAACGGCAACGCGATTAACTTGGTAACAGCCCCCACGAAGGCAACGTTAATCCGCACTTCATCCTGATAGTTGAAACTTGCTGTACTCGCGGCGCCATCAGCGCCGCGTGCCCCCTCACGACCTTAGATAGGTAAATTGAAAATGAAAGCTTTACTGGTATTGGTACTTGGCAGTCTTTGCGGCGCGGCACTTGCCGGCGAGGCAAACAATGCCGAGCAGATTCCGGTTGAACAGTACAGTTATTCGCAGCACCTGGACATCGCCCGCGTTATTTCCATGAGCGAAGTACCCAATGTTTGCGAAGTTGTACCGGCACGCATGACCTACGAAGACTCCAAGGGTCAGAAGCACATTCTCGAATACCGCGTGATGGGCAACGGCTGCTCCAACGGCTAAGGCCACAGACTCAGCACAAGGCCAGGCCGCTGCGCCCCGACCGCGCCACGCGCGATCCTGCAGGAGCGGCCTTGCCGAGGCGCCGGACCGGTCGCAAAGGGCTGCGCAGCGGCCCCTGCATGTCGATACTTACAGATATCGCAGGGGGCCACGTTGCGGCCCTTTCGCGACACGAGGCCGCTCCTACAGGGGCAGGCGATACCTGCCGAATAAATTCACTCCGCCGACTTGCCCAGCGCATACTCACGCAACTTGTTGGCGATCGTCGTGTGCGACACCCCCAGGCGTTTACCCAACGCGCGACTACTTGGATATTCGCCTAGCAAACTTTCCAATACCGCACGCTCAAAACGCCCGACAATTTGCGAAAGATCACCGTCCAGTGAAAAATCGCCCAAGGGCTGGCGCACGCCATAGTCTGGCAAACGAATATGCTCGCTCTTTACAACACCGCCTTCACATAACGACACCGCCTGGAACAATACGTTTTCCAGTTGCCGCACGTTGCCCGGCCAATGGTACTGGCCCAACTTGTCCATCGCCGCGGCGGCCAGGCGTGGCATCGGGCAACCGATCTGCCGGCTGGCCTGGTCGAGGAAGTGCTGCACCAGCCCTTCCAGGCCATCCATGCATTCGCGCAGTGGCGGAATGTGCAGCGACAGCACGTTGAGCCGGTGGTACAGGTCCTGGCGGAACTCGCCGCGCGCGCACAGCTCGGACAGGTCGACCTGGGTCGCGCAGATCACCCGCACATCCAGGTACACCTCTTCGTCGCTGCCAACCCGGCGGAAGCAACCGTCCTGCAAGAAGCGCAACAACTTGACCTGCAAGCGCGGGCTCATCTCCCCCACCCCATCGAGGAACAGCGTGCCGCCGGCCGTCAGTTCCAACAAGCCAAGCTTGCCCTCGGCCCGCGCACCTTCGAACGCCCCCGGCCCATAGCCGAACAGTTCGGTCTCGGCCATCGACTCGGGCAGGCCGGCGCAATTGAGCGCCATCAACGGCGCCTGGCCGCGCGGGCTGGCCAGGTGGCAGGCACGCGCCAGCAACTCCTTGCCAGTGCCGGTTTCGCCCTCGATCAGCAGCGGCGCATCCAGTGGCGCCATGCGCCGCGCCTCGCGCACCACCGCGGCCATCACCTTCGAGCTCTGGAAGATGCTGTCGAAGCCACGCAACTCCTGCTTGCGCACGTTGTAGATCCGCTCGCCGATACGGTCGGCACGGTGCAGGGTCAACACCGCGCCAGCCAGGGCCTCGCTCTCGTCGTGCTCCGATTGCAGCGGCGCGATATCGGCCAGGAACACATCGCCCTTGACCTTGATGCGCAGGCCGTTGATCCGCGATTTGTTGGCGCGCACCAGCTCCGGCAGGTCGAAGTCCTCGACATAGCGCGACAGCGGGATCCCCGGCACTTCGTCGACCCGCACCCCAAGCAACTGGGCCGCGCCGCGGTTGCCGGCGACGATGCTGCCGCCCATGTCGATCGACAGCACCGGGAAATCCAGCGCCCCAAGCAACGCATTGAGCTCCATGTGCCGGCGCTCGCTGGGCATCAGCCCGACACGCTTGACCCCGAACACCCCGGCGATGGACTCGAACTTGGGCCGCAGTGCCTGGAACTGCAGGTTGATCAGGTTCGGGCAGTGCAGGTAGATGGCGTTGCCGTGGTCGCCGCCGACCTCGCCACGCAGCACGTTGATGCCGTACTCCACCAGCAGGTTGAGGATGTCGCGCAGGATGCCGATACGGTTCTGGCAATGCACTTTGATACGCATGGGAGCTCTCGAAGCGGGCAGGAATTTATTCGGCCCGCGGAAAAGTCGTAAAGATAAGCTGACAAAATCGCCTTGAAGGCCAGCCGGATGAGCGCCATTTTCCGGGATCAGCGCATTTTTGTAAAATTATCGTTACAAAAACCCTGCAAACGGATATCGACATGACAGTCAAACACCCGTGCAAAGCGCCAAGGACGGAGTTATCACTAAGGGTACGCCCTGAACATAACAAGAATGTCCTCCCAGGAGAGCCACATGAAACAGACGCAATACGTGGCCCGTGAGCCCGATGCGCACGGCTTCATCGACTACCCGCAGCAAGAGCATGCGGTGTGGAACACCCTGATCACCCGCCAGCTGAAAGTCATCGAAGGCCGGGCCTGTCAGGAGTACCTGGACGGCATCGAGCAGCTCAAGCTGCCCCATGACCGGATTCCGCAACTGGGCGAGATCAACAAGGTGCTGGGCGCCACCACTGGCTGGCAAGTCGCCCGGGTACCGGCACTGATCCCCTTCCAGACCTTCTTCGAACTGCTGGCCAGCAAGCGCTTCCCGGTCGCCACCTTCATCCGCACCCCGCAAGAGCTGGACTACCTGCAAGAGCCCGACATCTTCCACGAGATCTTCGGCCACTGCCCGCTACTGACCAACCCGTGGTTCGCCGAATTCACCCACACCTACGGCAAGCTCGGCCTGGCCGCGACCAAGGAACAGCGCGTGTACCTGGCGCGCCTGTACTGGATGACCATCGAGTTCGGCCTGATGGAAACCGCCCAGGGCCGCAAGATCTACGGCGGCGGCATCCTCTCCTCGCCCAAGGAGACCGTCTACAGTCTTTCCGGCGAGCCCGAGCACCAGGCCTTCGACCCGATCGAAGCCATGCGTACGCCGTATCGCATCGATATCCTGCAGCCCCTGTACTTCGTCCTGCCGAACATGAAGCGCCTGTTCGACCTGGCCCACGAAGACATCATGGGCATGGTCCACCAGGCCATGCAGTTGGGCCTGCACGCACCGAAGTTTCCACCCAAGGCGGCTGCCTGAGCCGCCCTGTCGATAACAACTCCAAACGGAAAACACCCATGAATGCCTTGAACCAAGCCCACTGCGAAGCCTGCCGCGCCGATGCGCCAAAAGTCACCGACGAGGAACTGGCGGTACTGATCCGCGAGATCCCGGACTGGAACATCGAGGTGCGCGACGGCCACATGGAACTCGAGCGCGTGTTCCTGTTCAAGAACTTCAAGCACGCCCTGGCCTTCACCAACGCCATCGGCGAGATCGCCGAGGCCGAAGGCCACCACCCGGGCCTGCTGACCGAGTGGGGCAAGGTCACCGTGACCTGGTGGAGCCACTCGATCAAGGGCCTGCACCGCAACGACTTCATCATGTGCGCACGCACCGACGAGGTCGCCAAGACCGCCGAAGGGCGCAAGTGATGCACTTCGCGGCCATCGGCCGGGTCCCCGGCGACCCGATCCTCGGCCTGATGGAGGCCTACGCCCGCGACGCCAACCCAGCCAAGTTCGACCTGGGCGTCGGCGTGTTCAAGGACGCCCAGGGCCTGACGCCGATTCCCGCGGCGGTCAAGCAGGCCGAGCAACGCCTGGTCGAGCGCCAGGCCAGCAAGAGCTACGTCGGCGGCCATGGCGACGCGGCCTTCGGCCGCCTGGTCAGCGAACTGGTACTGGGCAGCGCTTCGCCGCTGCTCGCCACCCAGCGCGCCGGCGCCACCCAGACCCCGGGCGGCACCGGCGCCCTGCGCCTGGCGGCGGAGTTCATCGCCAACTGCCTGCCAGGCCGTGGCCTGTGGCTGAGCGACCCGACCTGGCCAATCCACGAGACGATCTTTGCCGGGGCCGGCTTGCAGGTGTCGCACTACCCCTATGTGGGCGCCGACAACCGCCTGGATGTCACCGGCATGCTCGCCGCCCTGGAGCAGGCGCCGCAAGGCGACGTGGTGTTGCTGCACGCCTGCTGCCACAACCCCACTGGCTTCGACCTCGGCCAGGACCACTGGCGCGCGGTGCTGGAGATCGTCAAGCGGCGCAACCTGCTGCCACTGATCGACTTCGCCTACCAGGGCTTCGGCGATGGCCTGGAGCAAGACGCCTGGGCGGTGCGGCTGTTCGCCGCCGAACTGCCGGAGCTGCTGATCACCAGTTCATGCTCGAAGAACTTCGGCCTGTACCGCGACCGCACCGGCGCCCTGCTGGTGTGCTGCCACGACAGCGAAAAGCTGCAGGACGTGCGCAGCCAACTGGCCCTGCTCGCCCGCAACCTGTGGTCGACGCCGCCAGACCACGGCGCTGCGGTGGTCGCCGAGATCCTCGGCGATCCGGCGCTCAAGGCGCTGTGGGTCGAAGAGGTCGACGCCATGCGCCAGCGCATCGCCGAACTGCGCCTGGGGCTGGTCGAGGCCCTGGCGCCCCACGGCCTGGCCGAGCGCTTCGCGCACATCGGCGCGCAACGCGGCATGTTCTCCTACACCGGGCTGAACCCGGAGCAGGTGCGCCAGCTGCGTGAGCGGCACAGCGTGTACATGGTCGGCACTGGCCGGGCGAACATCGCCGGGGCCGATGCCCAGCGCCTGGAGCAGCTGGCCGCGGCCATCGCCGACGTCTGCCGCTGAAACCCGGTCGACCCGGCGTGGCGGTGGGCGTGCCCCGCGATAGCACTATCGTGGGGCAGGCCCACCCACACGCCGCCCCCCCCCCTGACACGCCTGCTGGCCGATAGCCGCCCGGAAAAACCGATAAGCGCGGCGGAAAATTCTCAAACTGTCATCCAGACTGCTGTATCCTGCCCCAGCTTTTCGAAGCCTCACACGCGCCATGGCGCCGCCTTTTCACTCACACTTGCGAGGAACGACGAGATGCATGAAATCCCGAATCTTCCCTTCCCAAGCCTGAACCCCGAAGAGCAATCCGTTGCCGCCCACGCCGAACCGACGCCCGCCGTCGAACAGGACGGTGACGATCAATCCAGCGCCGACCAGGAATAACCCGCGCACCATCCGACAGTGTGAAAACGGCTGACCTGCGGGAGCTTCCCCGTCATCACGTTTTCACACCGTCCAGAAGCCACTACCCGCCGAAGGCCCTCATGCCCGATTCACCGCGCCCCCTTGCGGTCACCCTGCAAGTCGTCTCCATCGTCCTCTTCACCTTCATCGGCTACCTGAACATCGGCATCCCCCTGGCCGTGCTGCCCGGCTACGTGCACAACGACCTGGGCTTCAGCGCCGTGGTCGCCGGCCTGGTGATCAGCGTCCAATACCTGGCCACCTTGCTCAGCCGCCCCACCGCCAGCCGCATCATCGACAACCTGGGCAGCAAGCGGGCGGTGATGTGGGGCCTGGCCGGCTGCGGCCTGAGCGGCGTGTTCATGCTGGCCTGCCACTTCCTCACGCCCTGGCCCTGGCTGAGCCTTGCCTGCCTGCTGGTCGGACGGCTGGTGCTGGGCAGCGCGGAAAGCCTGGTGGGCTCGGGCTCGATCGGCTGGGGCATTGGCCGGGTCGGCGCGCAGAACACGGCCAAGGTGATCTCCTGGAACGGTATCGCCAGCTACGGCGCCCTGGCCATCGGCGCGCCCCTGGGGGTGCTGATGGTCAAGAGCCTGGGGCTGTGGAGCATGGGTGCGAGCATCATCCTGCTCGGCGTGCTCGGCCTGCTGCTGGCCTGGCCCAAGCGCGCCGCAGCAGTGGTCGCCGGGGTGCGCCTGCCGTTCCTGCGGGTGCTGGGCAAGGTGTTCCCCCATGGTTGCGGGCTGGCACTGGGCTCGATCGGTTTCGGCACCATCGCCACCTTCATCACCCTGTACTACGCCAGCCGTGCCTGGCCCAACGCCGCACTCACCCTGAGCCTGTTCGGCGCCAGTTTCATCTGCGCACGGTTGCTGTTCGGCAACCTGATCAACCGCATTGGCGGTTTTCGCGTGGCGATCGCTTGCCTGTCGGTGGAAACCCTGGGGCTGCTGATGCTATGGCTGGCCCCCAACGCGGGGCTGGCCCTGGCGGGCGCGGCGTTGAGCGGGTTCGGATTCTCGCTGGTGTTCCCGGCGCTCGGGGTAGAGGCGGTGAACCAGGTGTCGGCGGCCAACCGCGGCGCGGCGGTGGGCGCGTATTCGTTGTTCATCGACCTGTCGCTGGGGATCACCGGGCCCCTGGTGGGCGCCGTGGCGGCGGGCTTCGGCTTTGCCTCGATGTTCCTGTTCGCGGCGGCGGCAGCGGGATGCGGGCTGATACTGTGCCTGTACCTGTACCGCCAGGCGCAAGGCTTGCGCAGGGCCTGAACCCATTCACCGGCAAGCCGGCTCCTATGCAGGAGCCGGCTTGCCGGCGAACCCGCCGTCAACGCTGTACGTATTGCAGCACCACCTCCAGCGGATGGCGCAACTGCTTTTCGGTCATGCGCTTGACCTGGCTACGGCACGAATAACCGGTCGCCAGCGCCTCCCCGCTCTTGTCCAGCTTGCTCGCCCAGGACTGCTCGAAAATGGTCTTCGAGGTCGCCTGGTTGCGCGCCTCGTGCCCATAGGTGCCGGACATGCCGCAGCAACCGGTGGCCTCGGTGACCAGCTTCAGGCCCAGGCGCGCGAACACCTGCTCCCACTGCCGGGTACTCGCAGGCACATTGGTCTTCTCGGTGCAGTGGGCCATCAGGCGGAACGGGCCGGCGTTGACTGCGGCTTGCTCGGGCAGCACCTCCATCAGCCACTCCTGGGGCAGCAGTACCTGCGGGCAACCGTCCAGCCCCTCGACCTTCTGGTACTCCTGGCGATAGACCAGGGTCATCGCCGGGTCCAGCCCCACCAGCGGCACGCCGCAATCGGCCAGGGCCTTGAGTTGGGTCGCGTTGCGGATCGCCGCCTTGGCGAAGGCGCCAAGGAACCCCTGTACATGCAGCGGCTTGCCATTGGCGCTGTACGGGGCAAGGAAGACCTTGTGCCCCAGGCGATGGGCCAGCTCGATGAACGCGGCCAGCAGTGGCGTTTCGAAGTAACGGGTGAAGGCGTCCTGCACCAGCACGATGCTGCGTTCGCGCTGCGCCGGGGTCAGCTCGCGCAGGGCCGGTACGCTGGCCACCTGGACCCGGCAACGCGTCAGGGTGGACTGGAAGTTGAAGCGGCTGATCAGTGGGCTGTCGACCATGCCGACCCGCTCAGCCAGCAAGCGGCTCACCCACTTCGAGCCCATCACCGCGTTGTACAGCCCCGGCGCATGGGCCAGGTAAGGGATGCTGAACTCCAGCGAGCCGATCAGGTAGTCGCGCAGCGGGCGCTGGTAACGGCCGTGGTACAGCTCAAGGAAGCGCGAACGGAAATCCGGCACATTGACCTTGATCGGGCACTGCCCCGCGCACGACTTGCACGCCAGGCAGCCGGCCATGGCGTCGTACACCTCATGGGAGAAGTCTGCCTGCCCTCGCTGTTGCGCCCGGCTGTTGCGCAGCCTGGCAGGCAGCCCCTTGAGCCAGGAAGCCCGGCGCTGGGCGGCGGCAAGCACGTCGATATTGGCCTCGCCCTGCAGGCGCAGCCATTCACGGATCAGCGAGGCACGGCCCTTGGGCGAGTGCTGGCGTTCGCGGGTCGCCTTCCACGATGGGCACATGGCATCGTTAGGGTCGTAGTTGTAGCAGGCGCCATTGCCATTGCAGTACACGGCGCTGGCGAAGTCCTGCCACACCCGCTCGTCGATGGTGCGGTCGAGGTCGCCGCGCAAGGTCACGCCGTCCACCGCAGTCAGGCCCTCGGCACTGTCAGGCGGGGTGCAGATCTTGCCAGGGTTGAGCTGGTTGTGCGGGTCGAAGGCGCCTTTCAGGCGTTGCAACGCCGGGTACAGCTCGCCGAAGTATTCCGGCACGTATTCCGAGCGCAGCCCCTTGCCGTGCTCACCCCACAGCAGGCCGCCGTAGCGTTTGGTCAGCGCCGCCACGGCATCGGAGATCGGCTTGACCAGCGCCGCCTGGGCCGGGTCCTTCATGTCCAGGGCCGGGCGCACGTGCAACACGCCGGCATCGACATGGCCAAACATGCCGTAGGCCAGGCCGTAACCGTCGAGCAAGGCGCGGAAGTCGGCGATGTAGTCAGCCAGTTGCTCTGGCGGCACCGCCGTGTCCTCGACGAAGGGTTGCGGCCGCACCTCGCCCTCGACGTTGCCCAGCAGCCCCACCGAGCGCTTGCGCATGGTGTAGACGCGGGTCACGGCCTCGGCACCTTCGGCCAGGGTATGGCCCAGGCGCTCGACGCTGGTGTCGCGCTGCAGATGATCGATGAAGGCCTGCACCCGGGCGTTGACCTCGGCCGGTTCGTCGCCGCAGAACTCCACCAGGTTGATGCCCAGGGTCGGCCGTCCGGGGTCGGCGGGGAAGTATTCGGCGACGCTGTGCCAGACAATGTCCTGCATCGCCAGCATCAGCACCTTGGAATCCACCGTCTCGATCGACAGCGGCTTGAGCGCCATCAGCGCATTGGCATCGCGCAGGGCATCCATGAAGCTGGTGTAACGCACATTGACCAGCACCGCATACTTGGGGATCGGCAGCACATTGAGCTTGGCCTCGACCAGGTACCCCAGCGAGCCCTCGGCGCCACACAGCACACTGTTGAGGTTGAAACGGCCCTGCTCGTCGCGCAGGTGCGCCAGGTCGTAGCCGGTCAGGCAGCGGTTGAGCTTGGGGAAGGTGCTTTCGATCAGTTCGCCCTGGGTCTGCTGGATCTCGCGGGCCATGCGGTACACCGCACCGGCCCGGCCCGGCGCGGCACAGGCCTGCTCCAGCGCCGCATCGTCGAGCGCCAGGCTGTGCAGGCGCTCGCCACCGAGCAGCACGCTGTGCAGCTCGAGCACGTGATCGCGGGTCTTGCCGTAGGTGCAACTGCCCTGGCCGCTGGCGTCGGTGTTGATCATGCCGCCTACGGTTGCGCGGTTGGAGGTGGACAGTTCCGGGGCGAAGAACAGCCCGTGGGGCTTGAGCGCGGCGTTGAGCTGGTCCTTGACCACCCCGGCCTGGACCCGTACCCAGCGCTGCTCGAGGTTGATTTCGAGGATGTTGTTCATGTGCCGCGACAGGTCGACGACAATGCCGTCGGTCAGCGACTGGCCATTGGTGCCGGTGCCACCGCCGCGCGGGGTGAGCTTGATGTCACGAAAGCGCGTCTCGGCCATCAGCGTGGCGACCCGCGCCACATCCTCGGCATCCAGCGGGAACACCGCTGCCTGGGGCAGGCGCTGGTAGATCGAGTTGTCGGTGGCCAGCACCGTGCGGGTGCCGTAGTCGGCGCTGATCTGGCCACGGAAGCCGCTGAGCTTCAGGGCTTCGAGGAATTCGGGGTACTGGGCGGCAGGCGCGCGGGGCGGCAGCTGGGCGATCATCGAAGGATGGCCTCTATTCGATATTGGCTAATTCACGAGATGTTGCGTTTCCTGCAACTACGGTATGAGTGATCCATACCGCATGACGAATGCGCCCATGTTCCTGTAGTTTTGCGCCAGGGGCAAACGGATATTCCCGCCGCTATCGATGAGCTTTATGAATGAATTACCGCCACCTCACCCCGTCGATGTCACTGCTGCTGGCCTTCGAGGCCGCCGCCCGGCATGAAAGCTATACCCGCGCCGCCGCCGAGCTGTCGCTGACCCAGAGCGCGGTGAGCCGCCAGGTGCAGGCGCTGGAGCAACAGCTCGGGCTGACGCTGTTCCGCCGCGAGGGCCGCCAGGTGCAACTGACCGATGTCGGGCGCCTGTACCAGCGCGAACTCAGCGAAGCCCTGGGGCGTATTCGCAGCGCCACCCTGCAGGCCCTGGCCTATCAGTCCGGGGTCGGCACCCTGCGCCTGGCGACGCTGCCGACCTTCGGCTCGAAGTGGTTGCTGCCGCGCCTGCATACCTTCTACGGCGCGCATCCCGGCATGCTGGTGCATATCCATTCACGCATCGAAGCGATCAACTTCGACACCAGCCAGATCGACGCTGCCATCGGCGTGGCCAGCCATGACCTGCCCGGGCTGGTCTGCCATCGCCTGCATGCCGAGGAGCTGGTGGTGATCCTGCCGCCACAGGGCCGTGACGATGGCCCATGGAGCCCGACGCGGATCAGTGGCGAGGTCCTGCTCAACGTCGCCAACAACCCCCACGCCTGGGGCGAGTGGTTCTCCCACCACGCCCTGCCCCACCGCGCCATGCGCCTGGGGCCGAGCTTCGAACTGACCTCGCACCTGATCCAGGCCGTGCGCGCCGGCATCGGCATTGGCCTGGTGCCGCGCATCCTGGTGGCGGAGGAGCTGGCCAGTGGCGAACTGTTCAGCCCCGGAGCGCCATTTGCCAGCCAGCGCAGCTACTACCTGATCTACCCACCGCGCAACGAGGCCCTGCCTTCTTTAAGGGCGTTTCGAAGCTGGCTGCTCGAACAGATATGAACACGCCAGCGCGGGACCAAGGCCCAATAAAAAGCCCGATGCCAGTCACCTGGCATCGGGCTTTTCAAGCAGCGATCGCTTACTTGGCGATGCTACCGGCCGCGCCATTGGCCTGCGGCCCGCGCTTGCTCTTGAGCTGGTAGGCCAGGTACATCACCACCAGCCAGACCGGCATCGCGTACACCGATACCTGAATGCCCGGAATCTGCAGCATGATACCCAGGATCAGCACCACGAACGCCAGGACCAGGTAGTTGCCGTAGGGGTACCACAGCGCCTTGAACAGCGGCTTCTGGCCAGTACGGTCCAAGTGTTGGCGGAACTTCAGGTGCGAGTAGCTGATCATCGCCCAGTTGATCACCAGGGTTGCCACCACCAGCGACATCAGCAACTCCAGTGCGTTCTGCGGCATCAGGTAGTTGAGCAGCACCGCAATCAGGGTCACCGCCGCCGACACCAGGATCGAGCGCACCGGCACGCCACGATGATCGACCTTGGCCAGGGCCGCCGGGGCATCACCTTGCTCAGCCATGCCCAGCAGCATGCGGGCGTTGCAGTAGGTGCCGCTGTTGTAGACCGACAGCGCCGCGGTCAGCACCACGAAGTTCAGCAGGTGCGCGGCGACATCGCTGCCCAGCAGCGAGAACACCTGGACGAACGGGCTGCTGCCATAGCTGCCGCCGGAGGCGTCGATGCTCGCCACCAGGGTATCCCATGGGGTCAGCGACAGCAGCACCACCAGGGCACCGACATAGAAGATCAGGATGCGGTAGATGACCTGGTTGATCGCCTTGGGGATCACGGTCTTTGGCTTGTCGGCCTCAGCGGCGGTGAAACCGAGCATTTCCAGGCCACCGAAGGAGAACATGATGAACGCCAAGGCCATCACCAGGCCGCTGATGCCGTTGGGGAAGAAGCCGCCATGCGACCACAGGTTGGCCACGGTCGCGTCCGGGCCGCCGCTGCCGCTGGTCAGCAGGTAGGCCCCCAGGCCGATCATGCTGACGATGGCCACCACCTTGATGATGGCGAACCAGAACTCGGCCTCGCCGAAGAACTTCACGTTCATCAGGTTGATGGCGTTGATCAGCAGGAAGAACGCTGCCGCGGTGACCCAGGTCGGGATTTCCGGCCACCAGTAGTGCACGTACTTGCCCACCGCCGACAGTTCCGACATGCCCACCAGGATGTACAGCACCCAGCAGTTCCAGCCCGACAGGAAGCCGGCGAAGCCGCCCCAGTACTTGTGGGCGAAATGGCTGAAGGAGCCGGCCACCGGCTCCTCGACGATCATTTCGCCGAGCTGGCGCATGATCATGAAGGCAATGAAGCCGCAGATGGCATAGCCGAGGATCATCGAAGGCCCGGCGGATTTCATCACGCCGGCGGAGCCCAGGAACAATCCGGTGCCGATGGCGCCGCCTAGGGCGATCAGCTGGATATGACGGTTCTTCAAGCCACGCTTGAGTTCACCAGACTGTGAATTATGTCCACTCATGAACGAAGTCACCTGCTTGTTTTTATCTGTGACGGAATCGGACCCACCGCGCTCGTGGCGCAGCGGAATGGGCAAGGTGGTTACCTTGGTACTTGTGACAGGAGGTCGCACAGGGCCTTGGCGGCCAGGGGCGGATCAACCGGGTGTCAGCAAGCGTGCGCGGTACGCAAGGGAGTCACAGGTAAAACGCGGCGCATTGTATACCCCTGCAAACGCGCAGGCGTCAACGCGTTGCATCGTTTCCTGTGGAAAAAACGCAGCGGTCCCGGGGAGAGAGCCTAAAAAGGCGAAGTGATCGGCGCGCATGACGCCTCCATTTGTTTGTTGTTCTTGGTGCCTGGCGATCCTGCCTGGCTTTGTACACGCAATGGCGCTATCTCAACGGTTGAACGCAGGTTTGGGAAGGGGGCTGCGGGTAGCGCACAGGCTCTGGGGCGGGATATTCGGCAAATTTTTGTTACGCGAAATGGAGAGACCTTGGAAATCAGTCATATTCGTAACGATTTTTTTACAATACGGTAAAAAAAGTTTACACGCCTCAGGGAAATTTCTTTTTGATCAGAGACTTGAGCCAGTTTCAGCCCCTGGGCGTGTAGCAGCCGGCTTGCCAGCGAACACCGGCATGGCCGGTGCCATCCCCCGCAGCGCCTGTTTCGCCAGCAAGGCTGGCGCCTACGGGTGTTGCAGGCCGTAATCGGCGTAGGAGCCGGCTTTGCCGGCGAACACCGGCATGGCCGGTGCCATCCTGCGCGGCGCCTGTTTCGCCAGCACGGCTGGCGCCTACGAAGCCAGGGAAGACCACACACTCGCGCACAAAAAAGCCAGCCCGAAGGCTGGCTCTGGCAACACCGAGACCGATCAGCCGCGCGGCTTCTCGCGCCCACGGCCACGCCCCGCCGGCTTATCGCCATCAGGGCGCGCCGGGCGCTTGCGCATCTCGCTCGGCCGCTCGGCCACCGCGCTGCCGCGACCACCCTTGCGCGGCGCGGCGTCTTCACGCGGCGCACGGGCCGGGCGCTCGCCCTGGCCTTCGGCAGCCGGGCGCAGGCTGCGCACACGCTCGCCACGGCCCAGCGGACGGGTCGACTTGCGCTGCAGGCGCTCGAGCTTGTCCTTGGCCTTGAGCTTCATCTCTGGCAGCGCCACCGGCTGCAGGCCGACTTCGGCGGCCAGGATGTCGATCTCGCCCTGGCTCATTTCGCGCCAGCGGCCCATCGGCAGGTCGGAGTTGAGGAACACCGGGCCGAAACGCACGCGTTTCAGGCGGCTGACCACCACGCCCTGGGACTCCCACAGGCGCCGCACCTCACGGTTGCGGCCTTCCATCACCACGCAGTGGTACCAGTGGTTGAAACCTTCACCGCCCGGTGCCTTCTGGATGTCGGTGAACTTGGCCGGGCCGTCCTCGAGCATCACCCCAGCCTTGAGGCGATCGACCATGTCGTCGTCGACCTCGCCACGCACCCGCACCGCGTACTCGCGGTCCATCTCGTAGGATGGGTGCATGAGGCGGTTGGCCAGCTCGCCATCGGTGGTGAACAACAGCAGGCCGGTGGTGTTGATGTCCAGGCGACCGATGTTGATCCAGCGCCCCTCTTTCGGACGCGGCAGGCGGTCGAACACGGTCGGGCGGCCTTCCGGGTCGTCGCGGGTGCAGATTTCGCCGTCGGGCTTGTTGTACATGATCACCCGGCGGGTGGCCTCGGCGGCCTCCACGCGCTTGATCAGCTTGCCATCGACGGTGATGGCGTCGTGCAGGTCGACGCGCAGGCCGAGGGTGGCCTCGACGCCGTTGACCTTGATACGACCCTGGCTGATCCAGGCCTCGACGTCACGGCGCGAACCGACGCCAATGCGCGCCAGCACCTTCTGCAGCTTTTCGCCGGACGGCGGGGTGGGTTGTTGGTCTTGCAGATCTTGGTCACTCATCTGGGCACCTCCCGGTGTAGTAGTGAAAGCGGGCGCGCATCATACGCGGTTCGGCGGGTTAACGCATCTGGAGGGTAGAAGGTTTTTCGTGCCCTGCCTGCAGATTCCGCCCAAAGGTGGCGACCCCACTAGACCTTCGGCTCGGCCTCAGGCGCCTGCGCCTCATCGCGCAAATCATCGAAATCGGTCTTGAGCCCGTCTTCCATGGCATCCAGTTCCACCAGCAGCGAGCGGAAGCTGGTCTCGTCCTTGGGCCCCTGTTCTTCGCCCTCCTCGCCCAGGCTGGCGTCGGCCAAGGCCTGCAAGTGCGCCGGTACCGGCGCCTCGTCCGGGTCAAGTTCAGGCTCCAGTTCCATCTCGCGCAGTTCGGCCAAGGCCGGCAGCTCGTCGAGGCTCTTGAGGTTGAAGTGATCGAGAAACGCCTTGGTGGTGGCGAACATCGCCGGGCGCCCCGGCACCTCGCGGTAACCGACGATACGGATCCACTCACGCTCCATCAGCGTCTTGATGATGTTGCTGTTCACCGCCACGCCGCGCACGTCCTCGATCTCGCCACGGGTGATGGGCTGGCGGTAGGCGATCAGCGCCATGGTCTCGAGCAGCGCCCGCGAATAACGCTGGGGACGCTCTTCCCACAGGCGGCCAACCCAGGGCGCGTAGTCCTCGCGAATCTGCAGGCGATAGCCGCTGGCCACCTCCTTGAGTTCGAACGCGCGCCCGGCGCAGGACTTGCCAAGCACCTCGAGGGCTTTCTTGAAAACGCCGGGCGCCGGGCGCTCGGCCTCCTCGAACAGCTCGTACAGGCGCTCGAGGGATTGCGGCTTGCCCGAGGCGAGCAGGAAAGCCTCGATCAGCGAAGCCAGTTCGCGGGGTTCGTTCAGGTTCATCGGTCGTCAGGTCACTCTGCCCGCGCGCGGACGTGGATCGGGGCGAAAGGCTCATTTTGCACCAGTTCGATCAGCGATTCCTTCACCAGCTCGAGAATCGCCATGAAGGTCACCACCACGCCGAGCTTGCCCTCCTCGGCGCTGAACAGCTCGACGAAGGGCACGAAGCCACCGCCCTTGAGGCGCTCGAGCACGTCGCTCATGCGCTCGCGGGTCGACAGCACCTCGCGGGTGATCTGGTGGCTCTCGAACAGGTCGTTGCGGCGCATGACCTCGGCCATCGACAGCAGGATCTCCTCCAGCGCTACCTCCGGCAACAGCTTGCGCACCTTGGCCTGGGGCGCTTCCAGGCGCGGCACCACGACATCGCGACCGACCCGGGGCAGTTCGTCGATGCCCTCGGCGGCGGCCTTGAAGCGCTCGTACTCCTGCAAGCGACGAATCAGCTCGGCGCGCGGATCGCCCTCTTCTTCCTCGACCTCGCTGGAGCGCGGCAGCAGCATGCGCGACTTGATCTCGGCCAGCATCGCGGCCATCACCAGGTACTCGGCGGCCAGCTCCAGGCGCACGCTCTTCATCAGCTCGACGTAGCCCATGTACTGGCGGGTGATCTCTGCCACGGGGATGTCGAGAATGTCGATGTTCTGCTTGCGAATCAGGTACAGCAGCAGGTCCAGCGGGCCTTCGAAGGCCTCCAGGATCACTTCCAGGGCGTCCGGCGGGATATACAGGTCCAGCGGCAGTTCGGTCAGGGCTTCGCCGTAGACCAGGGCCAGTTGCAGCTGTTGCGGCGCTTCGGCCTCCAGGGCCGGCGCCTCGGGCGCTTCCAGCTGGCTCACGCGTTGACCAGGAACGGCGTGGGGTCGCCGCAGCCTTCGCGAATCAGTTCCGGTTCGTCACCGGACAGGTCGATGATGGTGGACGCCTTGAGGTCACCGAAGCCGCCGTCGATGATCAGGTCGACGTGGTGCTCCAGGCGCTGGCGGATCTCGTAAGGGTCGACCATCGGCTCATCAAAGCCCGGCAGGATCAGGCTGACGCTCATCAGCGGCTCGCCAAGCTCTGCGAGCAGCGCCAAGGTGATTGCATGCCTCGGCACGCGCAGGCCGATGGTGCGGCGCTTCTCGTGCAGCAGCAGGCGCGGCACCTCGCGGGTACCGTTGAGAATGAAGGTGTAGGGCCCGGGCACATGGGCCTTGAGCAGGCGGAAGGTGCCGGTATCGACCTTGGCGTACAAACCCAGCTGGGACATGTCGCAGCACATCAGGGTGAAGTTGTGGGTCTTGTCCAGGCCCCGCAGCTTGCGGACCCGCTCGATGGCCGCCTTGTTGCCGATCTGGCAGCCCAGCGCGTAGGCCGAGTCGGTCGGGTAGACCACCACGCCACCCTTGCGGATGATCTCCACGGCCTGCTTGATCAGGCGCGCCTGCGGGTTCTCCGGATGAATCTGGAAAAATTGGCTCACGTAGTCGTCCTGTTCATACCGCCATAGGCTGTTCATGTCGGAATCGGCGCCACAGGGGTGGCAGGTCCTCGGGCAATGGCCGGTAGGCACCGATCTCGCCCCAGGTGCCGGGGCCGTGGAAATCGCTGCCGGCACTTGCCAGCAGGCCGAACTCACGGGTGAGGATGGACAGCGTTCCCACCTGCTCGGGCGGCATCATCCCATTGACCACTTCCAGTGCCTGCCCTCCAGCCTGAATATAGTCGGCAATCAGCCGTCTGCGCTTGCTGCGGGTCAGATCGTAGTGCATGGGATGAGCCAGGCTCACCCAGGCGTTGGACTCGCGCAGGGTGGCGACAGTTTCCTCGAGGGTCGGCCAGTGCAGCTTGACGTCGCCCAGCTTGCCGGCGCCCAGCCACTTGCGAAACGCCTCGCCGCGGTCCTTGACGAAGCCGGCGCGCACCAGGAACTCGGCAAAATGCGGTCGCGCCGGGGCATTGCCGCTGTCGCCCAGTTCCTGCTGCACCGCCCGCGCGCCTTGCAGCGCGCCCGGCATGCCCTTGGCCGCCAGCTTGCGGTCGATCTCCTCGGCGCGCAGCCAGCGGCCACGGTGCAGGCCGTCGATCGCCTCGAGCAATGGCGCGGCATCGAGGGGGAAGTCATAACCCAGCACATGAATGGTGGCGCCGCCCCAGGTGCAGGACAGCTCCACGCCGCTGACCCAGCCCATGCCCCGTTCGGCGCAGGCCTGGCGCGCCTCGGGCAGGCCGTCGATGGTGTCGTGGTCGGTGAGCGACAGCGTGCGCACCCCGTGCTCATGGGCCCGGGCCACCAGTGCCGTGGGCGACAGGGCGCCGTCGGAGGCCGTGCTGTGGCAGTGCAGATCAACATTCATGGAGGAGCGCTTTCGCTGGAATCGATGTTTGTTATTATGCCGTCACATCCCGCTTCTGGCTGCCACTGTGAAACAATTCATCGATTTCATCCCGCTGCTGCTGTTCTTCATCGTCTACAAACTCGACCCGCGCCCCGTCGAAATCGCCGGCCACGGCTTCGAATTCGGCGGTATCTACAGCGCCACGGCGATGCTCATCGTCAGTTCCCTGGTGGTTTATGGCGCGCTGTTCCTGCGCCACGGCAAGCTGGAAAAAGGCCAGTTGCTGACCCTGGTGGCCTGCCTGGTGTTCGGCGGCCTGACCCTGGCCTTCCACAGCGAGACCTTCCTCAAGTGGAAGGCGCCGGTGGTCAACTGGTTGTTCGCCCTGGCCTTCGCCGGCAGCCACTTCATCGGCGACCGGGTGCTGATCAAGCGCATCATGGGCCACGCCCTGAGCCTGCCGGAGGCCATCTGGACGCGCCTGAACCTGGCCTGGATCGGTTTCTTCCTGGTGTGCGGCGCGGCCAACCTGTTCGTCGCCTTCACCTTCCAGGACATCTGGGTCGACTTCAAGGTGTTCGGCAGCCTGGGCATGACCGTGATCTTCCTGGTGGCCCAGGGTGTCTACCTTTCGCGCCACCTGCACGACGCCGACCCTTCCACCTCCAAACCCAAGGACTGACATGCTCTACGCCATCATCGCCAGCGACGTGGAAAACTCCCTGGACAAACGCCTGGCCGCCCGCCCGGCGCACATCGAGCGCCTGCAGCAGCTCAAGGCCGAAGGCCGCGTGGTACTGGCCGGGCCGCACCCGGCCATCGACAGCAACGACCCTGGCGCCGCCGGTTTCAGCGGCAGCCTGATCGTCGCCGAGTTCGACTCGCTGGCCGCCGCCCAAGCCTGGGCCGATGCCGACCCCTACCTCGCCGCGGGCGTGTACGACAAGGTGGTGGTCAAGCCGTTCAAGCAAGTCCTGCCGTAACCTCGAAATCGTGCCCCTGTGGGAGCGGCCTTGCGTCGCGAATGGGCTGCGCAGCGGCCTTGGCCATTGAGTTGTCAACGCGGGTTCCGGGGGCGCTTTGCGCCCCTTTCGCGACACCAGGCCGCTCCCACAAAGACGCGCTCGGCGTTCCAACTCATAAATCCCGACAACCGGCCGACAACCTCCTGAATCGATTCGAATCAGGAGTTCCAATGCGTCAAGGTCCGATGTCCCTGTTGCTTTGCCTGTTGCTGCTGTCCCCTTTCGCCGCGGCCGAGCAGCCGTTGTCGCTGGAAGCCGGGGCGCGGATCACCGAGCTGCAGCAGCGCCTGGAAGAAAGCGAGAAGCAGCGCGACGCGCTGAACCTGCAACTGCAGCGCCAGGACAGCGAGCGCGAGAGCGCCCAGCTCAGCCGCCTGCGCCAGGACAACCAGCGCCTGAAGCTGGCGATCAAGGAGCTGCAAGCCGGCGCCAGTGCGCCCCGACACCTGTTGACCGACCAGCAGCAATGGTTCCTGATCGGCTCGGTCGTTGCACTGTTGTCGGCTGTCTGCGGTATCTTAGCCAGCGGCGGACACAGAAGACGCCGTCAATGGTTGAATTGAGTGAGACATGAGCGAGCTGTTACTGATTGATGATGACCAGGAACTGTGCGAGCTGCTCGGCAGCTGGCTGACCCAGGAAGGGTTCGCGGTACGCGCCTGCCACGACGGCCAGAGCGCGCGCCAGGCCCTGGCTGCCCATGCGCCGGCGGCGGTGGTGCTGGACGTCATGCTGCCGGACGGCAGCGGCCTGGAACTGCTCAAGCAACTGCGCAGCGAACACACCGACCTGCCGGTGCTGATGCTCTCGGCCCGCGGCGAGCCACTGGACCGCATCCTCGGCCTGGAACTGGGCGCCGACGACTACCTGGCCAAGCCCTGCGACCCACGCGAGCTCACCGCCCGCCTGCGCGCAGTGCTGCGCCGCAGCCACCCCAGCGCGCCCAGCAGCCAGGTCGAGGTCGGTGACCTGGTGTTCAGCCCGGTGCGCGGAGTGGTCAGCATCGACCAGCGCGAGATGACCCTCACCCTCTCCGAAAGCCGCATCCTCGAGGCACTGCTGCGCCAACCCGGCGAGCCGCTGGACAAGCAGGAACTGGCGCAGATCGGCCTGGGCCGCAAGCTCACGCTCTATGACCGCAGCCTGGACATGCACGTCAGCAACCTGCGCAAGAAGATCGGCCCACACCCCGACGGCCGCCCGCGCATCGTCGCGCTGCGCAGCCGTGGCTACTACTACAGTCTCTGACTGCGGCTAGAACCCTGTGGGGGCGGCCTTGCGTCGCGCCGGGGCGCGAAGCGGCCCCGGCGATCTTTGCAAAAACGCTGATATTCCGGGGCTGCTGCGCAGCCCTTTCGCGACACAAGGCCGCTCCTACAGAATCCGCGCCGCGACGCCTTTGATCTTTACCCAGCCTTTACCCTCGCCTGACCGCCCTTGACCTTGAACTCCCTAGACTGGGCTCATCCGGTAACCACCGGCCCCTGAAAGGAGAGACACCATGCGCAAGACCCTTATCGCCCTGATGTTCGCCGCCGCCCTGCCAACCGTGGCCCTGGCCATGCCCGAAGGCGGTCCGCGCCACGACGGCCCGCATCACCGCGGTGACGCGCCTTTCGCCCAGCTGGACCTGAGCCGCGAGCAACGCCAGCAGATCGGCAAGCTGATGGGCGAGCAGATGCAGCAGCGCCGCGAGATCACCGCGCGCTACATCGACAAGCTGCCCGCTGCCGAGCAAAAGGCCCTGAAAGACGAACTCAAGGCCAGCCACGACAAGACCGACAGCCAGGTGCGCGCACTGCTCAAGCCCGAGCAGCAGAAGAAGTTCGACGACCTGCAGAAGGAACGCGCCGCACGCAAGGCCGAATGGCAGGAGTTCAAGGCCTGGAAAGCTGAAAAAGCCGCCAAGGCCCAGTAAGCTGTCAGCCCGACGCCCGGCCCGCTCTCCAGCGGCCCGGGCTTTCGCCATTTCTCGGAGGTGCTCGTCTTGCGTTCACTGTTCTGGCGCATCCTGGCCAGTTTCTGGCTGGCCATCGCCCTGGTCGCCGGCCTGTCGATTCTGCTCGGGCACATGCTCAACCAGGACACCTGGATCCTCAGCCGCCATCCCGGGCTGAACGGCCTGGCCAGCCATTGGGCGCAGCATTACGAACAGGAAGGTGTCGAGTCGGCCCAGCGCTTCCTCGAACGCCGCAAGCACCACTACAAGATCGATGTGCAGGTACTCGACGACAGCGGCGAGGCCGTTGTCCCCGGCACCTTCCCGCGCCGCGCCGCCGCCTTCGAGGCGCGCCAGCACAACGACGAACGGCGCCTGCCCTGGCGCCGCCTGACCGAGGAATACACCAGCCCCGGCAGCGGCGAGACCTACCTGCTGATCTACCGCATCCCGCACCCGGAGCTGGCGGCCTGGCACCGCGAGAGCCTGATCTGGCCGCTCAGTGCCCTGGGCATAGCCCTGGTGGTGCTGACCCTGTTCAGCCTGCTGGTGACCCTGTCCATCACCCGCCCGCTGAGCCGCCTGCGCGGCGCCGTGCATGACCTGG
This sequence comes from Pseudomonas muyukensis, assembly GCF_019139535.1. Lineage (NCBI taxonomy): Bacteria > Pseudomonadati > Pseudomonadota > Gammaproteobacteria > Pseudomonadales > Pseudomonadaceae > Pseudomonas > Pseudomonas muyukensis. The sequence continues at coordinate 4,640,739 of NZ_CP077073.1, forward strand.
GGCAGACCAGCTACCAGCAGAACAGCCTGGCGCGCCTGGCGGTGCGCCGTGACGAATTCGGCGTGCTGGCCAACGACTTCAACAAGATGGGCGCCCGCCTGCAAAGCCTGATCGGCAGCCAGCGCCAGCTGCTGCGCGACGTCTCCCATGAGCTGCGCTCGCCGCTGGCGCGGCTGCGCATCGCCCTGGCCCTGGCCGAACGCGCCGAAGCCGAACAGCGCCAGGCGTTGTGGCCGCGCCTGACCCGCGAATGCGACCGCCTGGAAGACCTGATCAGCGAGATCCTGGTGCTGGCCAGGGTCGACGCCGAACAGGCCCATGCCGAGCCGGTGGACCTCAATGCGCTGTTGGGCGGCGTGCGCAAGGATGCCCAGCTGGCCGCGCCGGAGCAGGACGTGCGGCTACAGATGCAACCGGGGCTGACCCTGCTGGGTTGGCCGACCTTGATCGAGCGGGCGGTGGACAACCTGCTGCGCAACGCCCTGCGCTTCAACCCCGCCGGACAGGCCGTCGAGATCGATGCCCAGCGCGAGCAAGGGCGTATCGTGCTGAGCGTGCGCGACCATGGCCCCGGGGTGGCAGCGCAACACCTGGCACAGTTGGGCGAGCCGTTCTTTCGGGCGCCAGGCCAGGAGGCAGCGGGGCACGGGCTGGGGCTGGCGATCGCACGCAAGGCGGTGGAGCGCCATGGGGGAACACTGGTATTGGCCAACCACCCGCAAGGCGGGTTCATCGCGACGCTGGACTTTCCCTGCGACAGCGCTGCTGGCTGACCGATCCAGGGGCTGGCGTGCAGCCCCGCAACTTACTCGCCCCAGGCGTTGACGTACTGCGCGGTGTCCAGCACTGGCGCGGTGCGCGGCTCGCCCATCGGCGTACCGACATACAGGTAGCCGATCACCTCTTCGTTCGCCTCCAGGCCCAGGCCCTTGTGCACATGGGCATCGAAGGCCATGTCGCCCGTGCGCCACACCGCACCGATGCCCTGGGCATGGGCGGCGATCAGGATGCCATGGGCCGCGCAGCCGGCAGCCAGGCGCTGCTCGATCTTCGGCACCTTGAAATGCTCCTGCAGGCGGGCGATCACCACGATCAGCAACGGCGCGCGCAACGGCATGGCGCGGGCCTTGTCCAGGGCGGCCTGGGCGGCATCGCCCTTGGCCTGCACGGCTTGGGCAAACAGCTCGCCAAGTTTCTCGCGGCCCTGGCCTTCGATGGTCAGGAAGCGCCAGGGGCGCAGCTGGCCGTGGTCCGGCGCACGCAGCGCCGCCTGGAACAGTGCCTCGCGTTGCGCGGCATTGGGTGCAGGTTCGCTCAGGCGCGGCACGGAAACACGGTTGAGCAATGCGTCGAGAGCCTCCATGGGCTACCCTCCTGAAAGACTGAAAGTGCCGCCATTGTGCACCAACCAGAAGGCCACGTGGGAGCGGGCTTGCCCCACGCCCCGGCCAATCGTGCGTTTACAAGACCAGGTCCATAGGTAGAATGGCGCCCTTTCCGTAGCGAGTCAGAGCAGATCACATGGCGTTGCCGACCTTAAGGATCATTGGTTTCATCATCGGCATCTTCCTGATCACCCTGGCGGTGAGCATGGTGGTGCCCATGGCGACCCTGGTGGTCTTCGAGCGCACCGGCGACATGCCGTCGTTCCTCTGGGCCAGCCTGATCACCTTCATCGCCGGCCTCGGCCTGGTCATCCCCGGCCGCCCGGAACACGTGCACCTGCGCCCCCGCGACATGTACCTGCTGACGGTCAGCAGCTGGCTGGTGGTGTGCGTGTTCGCCGCCCTGCCCTTCCTGTTGACCCAGCACATCAGCTACACCGACGCCTTCTTCGAGAGCATGTCCGGCATTACCGCCACCGGCGCTACCGTGCTCAGCGGCCTGGACACCATGTCGCCGGGCATCCTGATGTGGCGCTCGATGCTGCACTGGCTGGGCGGCATCGGCTTCATCGGCATGGCGGTGGCGATCCTGCCGCTGCTGCGCATCGGTGGCATGCGCCTGTTCCAGACCGAGTCCTCCGACCGCTCCGAAAAAGTCATGCCGCGCTCGCACATGGTCGCCAAGTCGATCGTCGCGGTGTACGTCGGCATCACCGTGCTCGGCAGCCTGGCCTTCTGGTGGGCAGGCATGAGCCCATTCGACGCGATCAACCATGCCATGTCGGCGATTTCCACCGGCGGTTTCTCCACCTCCGACCAGTCGCTGGCCAAGTGGGACATCCCCGCGGTGCACTGGGTCGCGGTGGTGGTGATGATCATGGGCAGCGTGCCGTTCACCCTCTACGTGGCGACCCTGCGTGGCCACCGCAGGGCGCTGATCAAGGACCAGCAGGTCCAGGGCCTGCTGGCCATGCTGGTGGCCACCTGGCTGGTGCTCGGTACCTGGTACTGGGCGACGACCGACCTGCACTGGCTCGACGCCCTGCGCCACGTGGCGCTGAACGTCACCTCGGTGGTGACCACCACCGGTTTCGCCCTGGGCGACTACAGCCTGTGGGGCAATTTCTCGCTGATGCTGTTCTTCTACCTGGGCTTCGTCGGCGGCTGCTCGGGCTCGACGGCTGGCGGCATCAAGATCTTCCGTTTCCAGGTCGCCTACATCCTGCTCAAGGCCAACCTCAACCAGCTGATCCACCCGCGCGCGGTGATCAAGCAGAAGTACAACGGCCACCGCCTCGACGAAGAGATCGTGCGCTCGATCCTGACGTTCTCGTTCTTCTTCGCCATCACCATCTGCATCATCGCCCTGTTGCTGTCGCTGCTGGGCGTGGACTGGATGACCGCGCTGACCGGCGCCGCCGGCACCGTATCGGGCGTAGGCCCGGGGCTTGGCGAGGTGATCGGCCCGGCCGGCAACTATGCCACCCTGCCCGATGCCGCCAAGTGGATCCTCGCCGGCGGCATGCTGCTCGGCCGCCTGGAGATCATCACGGTGCTGGTGTTGTGCATGCCGGCGTTCTGGCGTCACTGACCGCCCGCCGCAAGCGGTATTCGCTCGGCGTGACGGCGAACCAGCGGCGGAACGCCCGGTAGAAGTTGCTCGGGTCGGCGAAGCCCAGCAAGTAGGCGGTTTCCAGCAAGGTAGTGCCGGGCTGGGCCAGGTACTGCTCGGCCAGCTCGCGACGGGTGTCGTCGATCAGGGTCTGGAAGCTGGTGCCCTCGTCCTGCAGCCGCCGTTGCAGGGTGCGCTGGGACAGGTGCAGGGCCTGGGCCACCGTCTCGCGCTTGGGCTCGCCCTGGGGCAGGATGCGACACAGCACCTGGCGCACCCGGTGGGTCACGCGGCTGTCCGAAAAGCGCGCCAGGTATTCCCCGGCAAACCGGTCGTGCAGCACCGCCATCGCCTCGTTGGCGGTGGGCAACGGCGCCTCCATGTCGGCGCGCTCGAACACCAGCGCGTCATGCGGCGCACCGAACTGCAGCGGCGCATGGAACGCCGCCTTGTAGGGCTCGACATGCTTGGGCTGGCCCCCCTGGATCAGCACCCGCCGCGGCTGGATCGGCCGCCCGCTGAGCCAGGTGCACAGCGCCAGGGCGCAGGCCAGCGACGCTTCGCCACTGTGCCGGGTGGGCGGCAGGTGATCGCCATGCACGGTCAACACCAGGGCATAGCCGTCGGGCTCCAGGCGAAAGCTCAGGTCCGAACTTTCGGCGATGATCCGCTGGTAGCGCACCAGCCGCTCGAAGCCTTCGGCCAGGGTCCGGCTGGACATCAGCGCATAGCCCACCACATGGAAAGACGCCGGGCGCACCACCCGCGCCATGTTCAGGCCGATGGCCTGGTTGCCGGACAGTTCCACCGCCAGTTGCCACAGGCGGGTCATCGAGTCCTGGGTAAAGCGCGCGTCCGGATCGTCAAGGGCGGCGAAATCCAGGCCCAGTTGCCTGAACATCGCCGGGCAGTCGAGCCCTTCGAGCTCGAGTGCCTTGACAATGCCTGATGCCCAGCTGGCTGACGTGGTTCTCTCACTCATGGCGGCTTCTTGTGTTGATCGCTGCGGCGGTGAAGCGAAAGGATACTCAATTGGCGCCCAGGGTCACTGGCCAGCCCCCCAACTGACTCTAGACTCGATTCAGGCTCCACGCCGTGTATCCTGTAGCCAGACCCGCAGATCCGGAAAGCACCGCCATGACCAGCACCACGCAGTTCCGCAGTTTTGCCGAGTTCTACCCCTACTACCTGGGCGAGCACAGCAACCCCACCTGCCGTCGCCTGCACTTCGTCGGCACCGCGCTGGTGATCGCCCTGCTCGCCTACACCCTGGGCAGCGGCAAATGGCTGTTGCTGCTGGCCGTGCCGCTGGCCGGCTACGGCTTCGCCTGGGTCGGGCACTTCTTTTTCGAGAAGAACCGCCCCGCCACCTTCAGCCACCCGTGGTACAGCCTGGTTGGCGATTTCGCCATGTTCCGCGACATCCTGCTGGGGCGCATCGCCCTCTGATTGCAGGCTTGCTGAATGCTCTCGACCCGCCGCGGTTGGTACCCGCCACCGCGTCGCCTGGTTCGCCAGCAAGGCTGGCTCCTACGGAGATTGCAGGCCGTAACCGTTGTAGGAGCCGGCCTTGCCGGCGAACACCGGCCTAGCCGGTGCCATCCTCCGCGTTGCCTGGTTCGCCAGCAAGGCTGGCTCCTACGGGCATTGCAGGCCGTAACCGTTGTAGGAGCCGGCCTTGCCGGCGAACACCGGCACAGCCGGTGCCATCCTCCGCACCGCCTGGTTCGCCAGCAAGGCTGGCGCCTACAGGAAGCGCCGCGACTCGTTCAGGCCGTCTCGCCCAGTGCCGCCATGCGTTGCGCCGTCTCCCGGGCCTGGGCCTCGGCGAAACGGTAAAGCTCGATCTGCCCATCCCAATGCTCGATCAGCGCCGTGCACGACTCCACCCAGTCGCCACAGTTGAGGTATTCCACCGCGCCGACCTGGCGGATCTCGGCATGGTGGATATGCCCGCACACCACGCCCTGGAAGCCGCGCCGGGTGCACTCATGGGCGATGGCATCCTCGAAGTCGCTGATGAAGTTCACCGCGCCCTTGACCTTGTGCTTGAGGTACGCCGACAGCGACCAGTAGCCATAGCCGTAGCGGGCCCGCCAATGATTGAGCCAGCGGTTGAGCACCAGGGTGAATTCGTAGGCACGATCGCCCAGGAACGCCAGCCAGCGGTGGTAGCGGGTAATCACATCGAACTGGTCGCCGTGGATCACCAGCAGGCGCCGGCCATCGGCGGTCAGGTGCTCGGCCTCGTCCACCAGCTGGATGTTGCCGAGCATCAGCCTGGAATAGCGGCGCAGGAATTCATCGTGGTTGCCGGTGACGTAGATCACCTCGGTGCCGCGCTTGCTCAAGGTCAGCAGGCGGCGGATGACGTTGGTATGGGCTTGCGGCCAATAAATGCCGCTGCGCAGCTTCCAGCCATCGATGATGTCGCCGACCAGGTAGATACGATCGGCCTGGTAACCCTTGAGAAAGTGCGCCAGGTGCTCGGCCTGGCAGTCCCGGGTACCCAGGTGCACGTCGGAGATCCAGAGGGTGCGCACACGCTGCTTGCGCGAGGGTCGGGCGAGTTCGGCATGGGTCATGGGCAGGCTCCGGCGCTGTTTGCTGGAGACTGGCAGGCGCAGGTGACAGGTTGGTGGCAATCCGGTGACGATCTGCGCGCCGGCGCAGGGTGTACACTGCCTGCCTGCCCACGAGGACTTGCCATGACCACCGGCCCGCTGCTGTCGCTGCGCCATTACCGCCACGACCTGATCGCCCATAGCCACGACCATTCGCAACTGGTGTTCGGCTTGGGCGGGCGCCTGGATTTCGAGGTGCAGGGCCGCGGCGCGCGGATCGACCGCCAGGACCTGATGGTGGTGCCGGCCGGCGCTCACCATACCTGCGGCAGCCCGGCGGGTAGCCATTGCCTGGTGCTGGATGTACCGCCCGGGCCGTGGCTTGACGAACACTTGGGCGAGCATGTCGACAACAGCCGGCGCCTGCTCGACCGCCCCGGCGCCCTGAGCCTGGACAGCCGCCAGCAGCAGCTGGTCGACTGGCTGGCCGCCAGCCCCGTGAACGACCCATTGATCGCCCGGCAAGGGGCGGTTCTGCTGCTGGCCAGCCTGCACCCCCAGGCCGGCGCCTCGGCACTGGCCAACAAGCGCCTGCCTTATGCAGCCTTCGACGCGCACATCGAGCAACATGCCGCCTACCCGCTACAGGTCGCCGACCTGGCGCGCCTGGCCGGGCTGTCCAGCGCGCGCCTGCACGCTCGATTCGCCAGCGAAACGGGGATGACACCGATGGACTACATCCGCCAGCGGCGCTTGCTGATGGCGCGGCGGTTGTTGCGCGACACCCCGCTGCCGGTGGGCGAGGTCGCGGCTAGGGTCGGCTATGGCTCGCAAAGCGCCTTCAGCGCGGCAGTGCTGCGAACATTCGGTTGCACGCCGCTGGCGTTGCGGCGCGAGTCTGGCGACAACGGGCGCGAGGTTGGCGACAGAACTGCCTGAGGATCGAACATACACTGCTGCCTGTATCGACCTCATCGCGGGGCTAGCCCGCTCCCACAAGCCTTCTGCATGATCTGTGGGAGCGGGCTTGCCCGGCGATGGAGCCCGCACGCAACGCTCACCGCAGCCAAAGGATCACCATGAACCACCGCACCGCCCTCGGCGCCCTGCATATCGGCGCGCTGTTCTTCGGCCTGACCGGCGTCTTCGGCAAGCTGGCCACCAGCGCCAGCCCCTCGATCATCGTCTTCGGCCGCGCCGCCTTCGCCGTGCTCGCCCTGGGCCTGTTCGCCAGCCTGGCGCGCCAGGCCTGGGCCCCGCTGCGCGGCCAGGACCTGCGCCGCCTGCTGCTCGGCGGCGTGCTGCTGGCCGGGCACTGGGTGAGTTTCTTCATTGCGGTCAAGGTCGCCGGCGTGGCCATCGCCACCCTGGGTTTCGCCAGCTTCCCGGCCTTCACCGTGATCCTCGAAGGCATCCTGTTCCGCGAACGCATCCGCCGCAACGAAGCGCTGCTGGTGGTGCTGGTGAGCATCGGCCTGGTGCTGGTGACCCCAGCGTTCGACCTGGCCAGCGCCGCCACTGGCGGCCTGCTCTGGGCGCTGCTGTCGGGCCTGCTGTTCTCGCTGCTGTCGCTGACCAACCGCGCCGGCTCCGGGCGCCTGCCGGCCGTGCAGGCCGCGCTGTGGCAGAACCTGGTGGTGGGCCTGTGCCTGCTGCCCTTCGCCGCCCCTGGCCTGGGCGCCGTAACGCCGCAGGATTGGCTGTGGATCGCCCTGCTCGGGGTCTTCTGCACCGGTGTCGCCCACAGCCTGTTCGTCGCCAGCCTGGCGGTGATCAAGGCGCGCACCGCCGCAGTGGTGTTCGGCATGGAACCGGTCTACGGCATTGCCGTGGCCTGGGTGGTGTTTGCCGAAACCCCAACCCTGCGCATGCTTGCCGGTGGCGCGCTGATCATCTTCGCCATCGTCCTGTCCAGCCGCCTGGCCGCCGAGCAGCCGCCCCGCCAGGCCGTGGCCGAAGGCGCCTGATCAGCGGTCGTTATGGCCCAGGTCGCGCTGCGGGTCGATCTGGTCGCGCACCCGCTGCTTGAGCACCTTGGCCTCGGGAAAACCGCCGTCGGCCTTGCGCTCCCAGATCTGCACGCCGTCGCAGCTGATGTGGAACACCCCGCCCGTGGCGGGTGCCAGGGCCACCTGGCCAAGGTCGTCGGCAAAGGTGCTGAGCAGTTCCTGGGCCAGCCAGGCAGCACGCAGCAGCCATTGGCACTGGGTGCAATAAGTGATGACAATTTGCGGCTTGCTCTCGGACATGTCGGGGAACTCCGTGGGAAGGGCCGCTTATACTAGCGGTCTTTACCCTCTGGTTTGAGACTCACGATGCGCCGCTTGCTGTTCTGCTTCCTGCTGCTCACCTCCCTCACCGTGCAGGCCGCTGACGCGCCCCGGCCGAAGATCGGCTTGGTGTTGTCCGGCGGCGCCGCCCGTGGCCTGGCGCATATCGGTGTACTCAAGGCCCTCGAGGAACAGGGCGTGCGCATCGATGCCATCGCCGGCACCAGCATGGGCGCGGTGGTCGGCGGGCTGTATGCCTCTGGCTACAGCATCGCTGAACTGGAGAAGCTGGCCACCACCCTCGACTGGCAACAGGCGCTGTCCGACGCGCCACCGCGCAAGGACGTGCCGTTCCGGCGCAAGCAGGACGACCGCGACTTTCTGGTCAAGCAGAAGCTGAGCTTTCGCGACGACGGCAGCCTCGGCCTACCCCTTGGGGTGATCCAGGGCCAGAACCTGGCCCTGCTGCTGGAAAGCAAGCTGGCCCACACTGCCGACATTCGCGACTTCGACAAGCTGCCGATCCCGTTCCGTGCCGTGGCCACCGATATCACCAGCGGCGAAAAGGTGGTGTTCCGCCGCGGCCACCTGCCCCAGGTGATCCGCGCCAGCATGTCGATCCCGGCGGTGTTCGCCCCGGTGGAGCTGGACGGCCGCCTGCTGGTGGACGGTGGCATGACCGACAACATCCCGGTGGATGTGGTCCGCGAGATGGGCGTCGACCTGGCCATCGTCGTCGACATCGGTACGCCGCTGCGCAACCGCAAGCAGCTGGCCACGGTGGTGGATGTGCTCAACCAGTCGATCACCCTGATGACCCGGCGCAACTCCGAGGAACAACTGGCCAGCCTGCGCCGCGAGGACATCCTGGTGCAGCCGCCACTGGCCGCCTTCGGCGTCACCGACTTCGGCCGCGCCCAGGACATGATCGACGCCGGCTACCGCGCCACCCGCGGTCTCGACCCACGCCTGGCGCCGCTGCGCCAGCCCGAAGGCGACGCCAACCTGGCGGTGGCCCGCTCGCCACGCCAGCGCACGCCGATGATCACCGCGATCAGGGTGGAGAACGACTCCAAGGTCAGCGACGACGTGATCCGCTACTACATCCGCCAGCCCATCGGCGAACCGCTGGACCTCGGCCGCCTGCAGACCGACATGGGCACCCTGTACGGCCTCGATTACTTCGACCAGGTGCAGTACCGGGTGGTGCACAAGGGCGAGGACAACACCCTGGTGATCAATGCCCGCGGCCGCCGCGGCGGCACCGACTACCTGCGCCTGGGCCTGAACCTGTCCGACGACCTGCGCGGCGACAGCGCCTTCAACCTTGGCGCCAGCTACCGGGTCAACGGCATCAACCGCCTTGGCGCCGAATGGCTGACCCGCGCGCAGATCGGCGACCAGCAGGAGCTGTACAGCGAGTTCTACCAGCCGCTGGACGTCGGTTCGCGCTACTTCATCGCCCCCTACCTGGACCTGGGTTCGCAGAACGTCGAGGCCACCCTCGACAACGACCCGGTGGCCGAGTATCGCCTCGAGCGCTATGGCTTCGGCCTCAATGTCGGCCGGCAGATCGGCACCTACGGCGAGGTACGCCTGGGGGTGGGCAAGGCCTGGGGCAATGCCGAGGTGCGCATCGGCGACCAGGACCTGCCCAAGGTCAGCTTCAACGAGGGCTTCTATGAGCTCAAGTACTCGTTCGACACCTTCGACAACGTGTACTTCCCGCACAGCGGCGAGGACATCGGCCTGACCGTGCGCAAGTACGACAAGTCGCTGGACTCGGACCAGGACTACCGGCAATGGCTGGTCAACCTGGACAAGGCCATCAGCAGCGGAGCGAATACCCTGGTGCTGGGCGGGCGCTATGGAAGAACCCTGGATGACGCCGAGGTGGTGACCTCAAGCTTCGTGTTCGGTGGCGCGCGGCAGCTGTCGGGCTTTCGCCAGGACTCGATCTCTGGGCAGAACATGAGTTTGCTGCGGGTGGTCTACTACCGCCGCCTGACCCCACGGGCGTACCTGCCGCTGGACTTCCCGCTGTACCTGGGCGGCTCGCTGGAGCGTGGCCGGGCGTGGAACAACGACAATGAGTTCGACAGTGGCTACATCAACGCGGCGAGCATCTTCCTCGGCCTGGAAACGCCGCTGGGGCCGCTGAACCTGAGCTATGGGGTCAATGATGCCGATGAGAAGGCGGTGTACCTGAACCTGGGGCATACCTTCTAGAAACGATCGCGGGGCAAGCGCGCTGCCACACGTCATGCAGCCTAGTGTGGGAGCGGGCTTGCCCCGCGATTGACGAAGGGTTCAGGACTTCTCGAGATTACCAAGGATCTTTGCATGCACGCGCATGCACACTTCCATGTCGGCCTCGTCTATGCCGGTGAACAGCTCGACGCGCAAGGCATTGGCGATGGTTTCGATCTGCTCGATCAGCGGCTTGGCCGGCGGGCACAGCAGGATCTTCTTGGCCCGGCGGTCTTCCATCACCGCCTGGCGGCGCACCAGGCCCTGGCTTTCCAGGCTATCGAGCAGGCGGGCCAGGGTCGGGCCCTCGACGCCCACGCTCTGGGCCAGCTCACGCTGGGTCGGCGCCTCGTCGAAACGCGCCAGGTGCAACAACACCAGCCAACGCGCCTGCGAAAGGTTGAGCCCGGCCAGGCGGCGGTCCAGTTCGGCACGCCAACCCCGGGACATCTGGGCCAGCTGCATGCCGAAACGGTGTTGGTTGTCGGTCAGGGGCATAAGCAACTCAATAAACAGAACTAATTATTAGTCAGCTAATCATGACCCGACCGATCCGGCAAGGCTCAGCGCCGTGGAAAACGCGGATATTCCTGTAGGGGCATGACAAAGATCAGCAAATGGCACAAATGCCGGCAATCAGAGCTCGAACTCCGCCGCCAGCGCCGCGCGCACGCAGTGCAGCACCCCCTCGGGCACCCGCGCGCCGAACAGCGGCGCCACCACCGACACCGGCGGCAACTCGCCCTCGCCGTCGAGGAAGGCGTCCTGCACCTCCATCATCAGGTCCTCGGGCAAATCCAGCGCCTGCTCCAGGCTCAGTTCCTGGCGGCCAATGGCCTCGGCCAGCAGGCTGTAGACGTTCTTCTCGGTGCAGTCGAGCTGGCCGGCGATCTGCGCCGGGGTCATGCCGGCACGGGCCAGGCTGACCAGTTCGTGACGCAGGTCGAGCACCACCTTCGGCGCCTCCTCGGTGCCGCCAGCACCGTTGAGCACCTCGAGGAAGGCCTGGCCGTAGCGCTCCAGCTTGCGCGCGCCAACGCCGCTGACCTGGGCCATGTCGCTGAGGCTGGTGGGCATGCTGCGCAGCATCTCCAGCAGGGTCGAGTCGGGGAAGATGACGTAGGGCGGCACGCTGTGCTCCTCGGCCAGCTTGCGCCGCAGGGTGCGCAGTGCCTCCCACAGCTCGCGCTCCTCGGCGCGCACCAACTGGCTGGCCGGGCTGCTGCCGCTGCCGCTGGAGGCCTTGGCCGTGGTCTGCGGCTTGAGGTCGCGGCGCAGTTGCAGGTTCACCTCGCCGCGCAGCAGCGGCCGGCAGCTGTCGGACAGGCGCAGGCCGCCATAGCCTTCCAGGTCGATGTCCACCAGGCCACGGGCCACCAACTGGCGGAACAGCGAGCGCCATTCGGCCTCGGCCAGGGCCTTGCCGACACCGAACACCGAGAGTTTCTCGTGGCCGAAATTGCGCACTTTCTCGGTGTCCTTGCCCAGCAGCACGTCGACCAGGTGGCCGACGCCATAGCGCTGGCCGGTGCGGAACACCGCCGACAGCGCCTGGCGCGCAGGTTCGGTGGCATCCCAGGTCTGCACGTTGTCGACACAGTTGTCGCAATGCCCGCAGGGTTGCTCCAGCACTTCGTCGAAGTAGGCCAGCAGCGACTGGCGGCGGCAGCGGGTTTCCTCGCACAGCGCCAGCATGGCGTCGAGCTTGTGCTGCTCGATGCGCTTGTGGCGCTCGTCGCCCTCGGAGTTCTGCAGCATCTGCTTGAGCATCACCATGTCCTGCAGGCCGTAGGCCATCCAGGCATCCGATGGCAGGCCGTCACGGCCGGCGCGGCCGGTCTCCTGGTAATAGGCCTCGAGCGACTTGGGCAGGTCGAGGTGGGCGACGAAGCGCACGTTGGGTTTGTCGATGCCCATGCCGAAGGCGATGGTGGCAACCATGATCAAGCCTTCCTCGTTGAGGAAGCGGTGCTGGTTGGCGGCGCGAGTCTCGGCGGCCAGCCCGGCGTGGTACGGCAGCGCCGGGAAGCCCTGGTCGCAGAGGAACGCGGCGGTTTCGTCGACCTTCTTGCGCGACAGGCAATAGACGATGCCGGCGTTGCCGCGGCGCTCGCCGAGGAAGGCCATCAGCTGCTTGCGCGGCGCCTCCTTGGGCACGATGCGGTAGAAGATGTTCGGCCGGTCGAAGCTCGACAGGAAGCGCTCGGCGCCTTGCAGGTGCAGGCGCTGGACGATCTCCTCGCGGGTACGCATGTCGGCGGTGGCGGTCAGGGCGATGCGCGGCACATGGGGGAACAGTTCGGCGAGCTGGCCCAGTTGCAGGTATTCCGGGCGGAAGTCGTGGCCCCATTGCGACACGCAGTGGGCCTCGTCGATGGCGAACAGGGCGATGTCCAGGCCGCGCAGGAAGTCCAGCATGCGCGGCTGCACCAGGCGCTCGGGGGCCAGGTAGAGCATCTTCACCTCGCCGCGGCGCAGGCGCCCGGCCAGTTCACGCTGCTGCTCGGCGCTGAGCGTCGAGTTCAACGCCGCGGCGGCCACGCCCAGCTCGTCCAGGGTCGCCACCTGGTCGTCCATCAGCGCGATCAGTGGCGACACCACCACCGTCAGGCCCGGGCGCAACAACCCCGGCACCTGGAAGCACAGCGACTTGCCGCCGCCAGTGGGCATCAGCACCAGGGCGTCGCCGCCGCCTGCCACGCATTCGATGATCGCTGCCTGGCGCCCGCGGAAACTGTCGTAACCGAAGACATCCTTGAGGACGCGCTGAGCCTGTTCGAGCATTTGCCACTCCAAAATCGCCGTACCATCCTGGACTCAGGCTGGACGATAAATCCGCCGCGCACACACCGAATGCGTAAGCGGTTTTTGCCAGATGGCGCGAAAATCGCCAGCAGGCACGAAAAACCGCGGAGTATACCCGACTGCCGCGCCCCCCGGCATGCCCCGGTGACGGACGTTCCCTTTGCCCCGCAAGCGCCGCAAGGTGCTAGAATTCAGCATCGTTTATTCCCCAAGGTAGCCCTGTAATGTCCTTCGCCGAGCAACTGACCCGCCTGCAAGCCTTCCTCGATGCCGATGAGCTGCACGAAGAAGCGCTGGACTACGTCGCCGCCCACGGCTACCTGACCGCGCTGTCGATCTGCTCGGAGCAAGTTCCAGACCGTGAGTGGATCGACGCGCTGTTCGCCGAAGAACCCCACTACGCCAGCGAGGCCCAGCGCACCGAGATCGAAGCGACGCTGGTAGCCCTCAAAGCCCACATCGCTCGCCAGCTGGCCAGCGAAGAGGAGTTCGACCTGCCGTGCGAACTGGACCTGACCGACGAGCCGGACGACTCCGACCTGCGCGGCTGGTGCATCGGTTTCATGGAGGGCGTGTTCCTGCGTGAAGAGGCCTGGTTCGACAACTCCGAGGATGAAGTCAGCGAAATGCTCCTGCCGATCATGGTCGGCTCGGGCCTGTTCGACGAGCAGCCCGAGTTCGCCGACATCGCCAGCGATGCCAACCTGCAGGACGACATGATCGTACAGATCCCCGAAGCGCTGAGCGCGCTGTTCCTGTTGCAGCACGCACCGGACGAAAAACCTGCCGTACTCAAACCACGCCGCCACTGATCGACGTGGTGCGCTGCCTGCTGCTGGCCGCCGGCTGGCTCAGCGTTGCGCTGGGGGTGGTGGGGATCTTCCTGCCGGTGTTGCCCACCACCCCGTTCTTGCTGCTCGCGGCGGCCTGCTTTGCCCGCAGTTCGCCGCGTTTTCATGCCTGGCTGGTGCATCACCCGAAGCTCGGGCCATGGATCCGCGACTACCTCAGCGGTGAGGGCATCCCGCTCAAGGGCAAGGTCTATGCCATCGGCTTGATGTGGGCGAGCATCGGCTTGTCCTGCTACCTGGTGCCGCTGTTCTGGGCGCGGGTGTTCATGCTGACCAGCGCGGTGCTGGTCAGCGCCTACATCCTCAAGCAGAAAACCCTGCAGCGACCGGATTGATCGTGTAGGAGCGGCCTTGTGTCGCGAAAGGGCCGCAGATTTTTGCATCAACGCTGAAATTCTGGGGCCGCCTTGCGGCCCTTTCGCGACACTAGGCCGCTCCTACAAGGGAATGCATAAACCGCGATCATCAGCACGCCACGGCTCATCCCCCGCCGCTTACACCGTATCCACCTTCAACGAATGATCATTGAGCATGCCATTGATGATGGTCGCGGTATCGTGCCCCGCCGCGATCACCCCGCCCGCCCCGGCCGACACCCCGTAATGCTGCGCCAGGTCGACCCCGGCCAGGTCGATGGTCTGGGTCGGCGCGGCGCCGGCGACACTGCTGACCTCGATGGTCGACACCACGTTGCCGCCCGCGCCGCTGACCTTGAAGTGCAGGTAGTCGTCCAGTGACGCGCTGGTGGCGCTCTCGCCCTGCAGCAATTGCGACAGGTCGAGGCGATCGCTGCCAGGGGTGAAGTCGGTCACGGTGTCGTGCCCAGTATCGCCCTTCTGCCAGACGAATACGTCATTGCCGCTGCCACCGCTCAAGCTGTCGTCGCCGCGTCCGCCAATCAGCGTGTCGTTGCCCGCACCGCCCTTGAGCACATCGTTGCCCGCACCGCCGTTGAGCAGGTTGTCGCCATCATTGCCGATCAAGGTGTCGTTGTAGTCCGAGCCGACCAGGTTCTCGATGCCGCTCAGGGTGTCGAGCCCGGCTCCCACGGTGTTCTGCTGCCCGACATGGCCAAGGTCGACGCTCACCCCGGCGCTCGCCCGGGCGTAGCTGGCGGTATCGTTGCCGGCGCCACCGTCGAGCAGGTCGTTGCCCGGCCCGCCGATCAGCAGGTCGTTGCCGTCGCCGCCGTACAGGCTGTTGTTGCCTGCCCCCGCCACCAGCACATCGTTGCCAGCGCCACCGTTGAGCGTGGTGTCGCCGGTGCCGGCCAACAGCACATCGTCACCCGCGGTGCCGGTGAGCGTGTTGCCGGCCTGGTAGCTGATATCCACCGCGCCGGTGGCATAGCCACCATGGTTGTCGCTCACGGTGTAGCTGCCGTGGTAGGTGTCGTTGCTGGCGTTGCTGTAGTCCACCAGCATGCTCAGCTTGTAGTTTTCGGCAGCCTTGCTGTTGCCGGAGGCATTCTCGGTGTTGACCACATGGATGCTGTACACCCCGTCATGGCTGGCGGTGAAGCTGCCACCGTCGGCGATGCTCTGGTAGCTGCCGCCGGCGTCCTTCCACTCCATCATCAGGTTGCCGGCCGGGCGGTCATGGTCCAGGGTCAGGGTCTCACCCTTGCGCAGGGTGACGGTCAGGGTGTCCTCGTCGTTGGCGTTGCTGGTGCTGATCGACCCGAGGTAGCCGGCCACCACCAGGGCCGCGGTCAGGGTGCCGTTGAGGCTGGTGAACTCGCTGCGCGCCAGGTCGCGGAACTGGTTCTCGGTACGGTTCTGGGTGGCATCGAAGGTGATGGTGCGCGCCTGGGTGCCTGCCGTGAACCCCGCGCCCTTGTCGGCGAAGTCGGTGTTGAAGGTGATCGGCGCGGCGCTCAGGCGGTCGTGGTCGGCATCGCTGTCGTTGGCCAGCAGGGCCTCGGCCGGCACCGTCAGCGTGGCCCCGCTGATGTTGCTGATGATGTGGTCGGCGCCGGCCAGCGGCGCGCTGTTGCTGTTGATGTTCACCGTCAGGGTGGCGCTGCGGGTATCACCGTCGTTGTCGCTGGCGGTGAAGGTGAAGCGCTCGACCTGGCTGCTGCCGTTGTCCTTGGGTGGGGTGTAGGTGAATTCGCCGTTGTCCATGTTCACCAGCAAGGTGCCGCCCAGGCTGGTCTTGATGTTCAGGCTGTTGCCAACGGTATCGAACATGGCCTTGTCGACACCGCCGCTGACCGTGTAGCCGCCCTGCCCGCCATTGGCTTTCGGGTCGTAGGTGTAGGTGGTGCCATCCACCAGCAGCGCCTTGATGAAGCCTCCGTCGGCACCGAAATCACCGCCGCTCATCAGGCTGCCGGTGATCGGCGCCCCCTGCACGGTGCCGGACAGCACCGCGTTGAGCTGGTTGAGGTCGGTGACCACCACCGAGTTGGTGTCGGTGTGGCTGCTGCCGTCATAGGCCAGCGGGTTGAGGTTGCCTTCGTTGACGCCACTGCCCATGCCGATGGCGTAGGACTTGATCGCATTGTTGTCGAGGAAGGTTTCCCAGGCTGTCTCGCGCACGGCCGTCATCGAGTGCCCCGAGGTCGGCTCGCCGTCGGAGAAGAAGTAGCTGATGTTCTGCGCCCCCACCAGCTTGCCGGAGGTGACCCAGGCTTCCTGGGCCTTGCTGGCCGCCGAATCGTAGTAGGTCGAGCCGTTGGCCGTGAGCCCGGCGATCAGGCTCTTGGCTTCGCCGATCGTGACCCAGACCGGCGTCTGCAGCGTCGCGCCGGTGGCGAAGGTGACCACCTGCACCTTGATGTCGCCCATCTCGTCGTACTTGTCGAGCAGCGCGTTGATTGCCTGCTTGGCCAGCTCCAGGCGGCTCAGGCCCGGCACGCCGGAGGCGACGTCCATGCTGCCGGACACATCGATCACCAGCAGGATGTTGGAGTCGACCTGGCCTGGGATGATGCTGCGCACCGCCGAGGACACGCTTGGCAGATCGTCGACGATGTTGATGGCGATGGTGCTGGTGACGCTGTTGCCCAACGCGTCGGTGGCCTTGTAGGTGAAGTACTCGTTGAGGGTATTGGCACCGTCGTCGGCACCGCCAGGGGTCTTCGGTGCCGAGGTCAGGGTATAGGTATAGGAGCCATCGGCATTGAGCTGGAGCTGGCCGTACTGGCCGGTGCTGCTGCCGACCAGGCTGTAGGTCAGCGCGCCGACGCCACCGCTGACCGCACCGACCAGGCTGCCGGACGCGGTCTCGCTGCTGGCGCCCGGCTCGCTGCCGGTGACGGTGCCCGGGGCCAGGTCGTTGCCGTCCTGGATCAGGTCCAGGGCCTTCTCGTAGACGGTGACATCGTTGTCGACTGCCGCCACCAGCTTGCTGTCCTGGACATTGATGGTCAGGGTGGTGGTGCTCTCGTCACCGTCGGCATCGCGAATGGTGTAGACGAACACATCCGCCGCGCCAGCCGGCGCCACGCCGTTGGGGTTGGCATGGTAGGTGGCGGTGCCCTGGCTATCGAGGGTCAGGTAGCCATACTGGCCGACGATCGGGTCGCCCACATGGCCGCTGGCCGAGGTCGTGGTGTCGCTGCCGGCGCGCACGCCGACCACGTACTGGCCGTTGCCGCGCACATCGGCGCCGACCACATCGTTGTCCAGCACATTGCCGCTGACCGTGCCGCCTTCGCTGACGCTGATCACGTCGCTGTAGGCCTGCGGCATGTCGTCGACGATGCTGATCACCAGGGTACTGGTGCTGGTGTTGCCCAGCGCGTCCTTCACCTGGTAGGTGAAACTCTCGGTGACCAGGTTCGGGCCATCGTTGGCCGGCAGCGGCGAGCTAGCCGGCGAGGTCAGGGTATAGCTGTAGGTGCCATCGGCATGCAGCTGCAGTTGGCCGTACTGGCCCACGGCGTTGCCGACCAGGCTGAACGTCAACGCCCCTACCCCGCCACTGACCGCCCCGGCCAGCGAGCCCGCGGCGGTTTCACTGGTGGCGTGCGGGGCGCTGCCGGTGACGGTGCCCGGAGCCAGGTCGTTGCCGTCCTGGTACAGGTCCAGGGCCTTTTCGTAGACCTTGACCTGATCATCGACACAGGCCACCAGCTTGCTGTCCTGGACATTGATGGTCAGGGTGGTGGTGCTCTCGTCGCCGTCGGCATCGCGAATGGTGTAGACGAATACATCCGCCGCGCCAGCCGGCGCCACGCTGTTGGGGTTGGCGTGGTAGGTGGCGTTGCCCTGGCTGTCGAGGGTCAGGTAGCCATACTGGCCGGCGATCTGCTCGCCGACATGGCCGCTGGCCGAGGTGGAGGTATCGGCACCTGCGCGCACCCCGACCACATACTGGCCATCGCCGCGCACATCGGCGCCGACCACGTCGTTGTCCAGCACATTGCCACTGACCGTGCCGCCTTCGCTGACCGAGACCTCATCGCAATGGGCCTGGGGCACGTCATCGACGATGCTGACGACCAGGGTACTGGTGGTGGTATTGCCCAGCGAGTCCTTCACCTGGAAGGTAAAGCTTTCGCTGACCAGGTTCGCGCCGTCGTTGGCCGGCACCGGCGAATGGGCCGGCGCGGTCAGGGTGTAGGTGTAGCTGCCGTCGGCATTGAGCTGGAGCTGGCCGTACTGGCCGAGCGCACTGCCGACCAGGGTAAAGGTCAGGGCGCCGATACCGCCGCTCACCGAGCCGGCCAGCGAACCGCTGGTGGTTTCGCTGGTGGCGTGCGGGTCGCTGCCGGTGACCGTGCCGGGTGCCAGGTCGTTACCGTCCTTGTTCAGGTCCAGGGCTTTTTCATGGACCTTGGCCGTGTCATCCGGGCAGACCACCAGGGAAATGGCGTGGACATCGAGGGTGATGGTGGTCGTGCTTTCGTCGCCGTCGGCATCGCGGATGGTGTAGACGAACACATCCGTCGCGCCGGGTGGCGCCACGCTATCGGGGTAGGCGTGGTAGGTGGCGTTGCCCTGGGCGTCCAGGGTCAGGTAGCCATACTGGCCAGCCACGTTGCTGCCCAACTGGCCGAGGGCCGAGCTGGAAGTATCGCTACCTGCGCGTACGCCCACCACGTACTTGCCATCGGCCGGCACGTCGGCACCGATCACGTCGTTGACCAGCACGTTGCCGCTGACCGTGCCGCCTTCATAGACGTTGGCGAAGTCGCTGTGGGCCTTGGGCACGTCGTCGACGATGCTGATGACGATGGTGCTGGTGGTCGAGTTGCCCAGCGAATCCTTGACCTCATAGGTGAAGGTCTCGCTCAGCACGTTCGGGCCATCGTTGAGGTGGCTCGGCGAGTTCGCCGGGGACGTCAGGGTATAGGTGTAGCTGCCGTCCGCGTTCAGCTGGATCTGCCCGTACTGGCCCGTGGAGCTGCCAACCAGGGCATAGGTCAGCGCGCCGACCCCGCCACTGCTCGAGCCCGCCAGCGAACCGCTGGCCGTCTCGGCGGCCGAGCCCGGTTCGCTGCCGAGCACCGTGCCGCCTGCCAGGTCGTTGCCATCCTTGTTCAGGTCGAGGGCTTTCTCGTAGACCGTGACTTCGCTGTCGGCAGCGGCGATCAGCGAGCAGTCGCGCACATCGATGGTGATGGTGGTGGTGCTTTCGTCGCCATCGGCGTCACGCACGGTGTAGACGAACACATCGGTGGCACCGGGCGGGGCCACCGCGTTGGGGTTGGCGTGGTAGCTGGCGTTGCCCTGGGCGTCGAGGGTCAGGTAGCCGTACTGGCCGGCGACGTTGCTGTTCAACTGGCCGAGGGCGGAGGTCGAGGTGTCGGCGCCAGCGCGCACGCCGACCACGTACTGGCCGTCGGCCCGCACATCAGCACCGGAACTGTCGTTGTCGAGCACGTTGCCACTGACCGTGCCGCCCTCGACGACGCTGGCGGTGTCGGCCTCGGCCTTGGGCAGGTCGTCGACGATGTTCACCTCCAGCGTGTTGCTGGCGCTGCTGCCATCGGTGTCCGTCGCGGTGACGGTGAACTGCTCCGCCAGGTTGTTGGTGCCATCGCCCGTGGCGTGGCTGGCATTGTCGAGCAAGGTGTAGCTGTAGCTCACCACCCCGGTGGCGGGGTTGTAGCCGGTGATGGTCAGGGTGTTGCCCAGGTCGGTGGTGATCGACTGCGGGAAGCCCGCCGCCACGCCGCCACTGACCACGCTGATGCCACCCACGGTGAGGGTTTGCAAGCCATCCGGCGCGGTCACGCTGAAGCTGCCGCTCTGGGTCAAGGCGCCAGGGTTCGGCGCACTGCCGTCGGCCAGGTTTTTCTCGTAGACGGTCAGTTCGCCACCGTTCACGTCCAGGCCGCCAAGGGTGACCGAGTCGTTGAGGTTGAGCACGTTGAGGGTCAGGGTTGCGGTGCTGGTGTCACCATCGGCGTCCTTCAGGGTGTAGGTGAAGGTCTCTTCGCCGCTGCCGCCGCCGTGCAGGTTCTGGAAGTCGGCATCGCCCGGGTTGAGGGTGTAGGTGTAGGTACCATCCGCGGCCAGCACCAGGGTGCCGTAAGTGCCGACGAAAGTGCCCGCCACCACCGGGCCGCTGGCGATGCGGTCGGCGCCCTGCACATCGTTGCCCAGCACGTTGCCGGTGAGCTCCAGGTGCTGCTCGGTGGCCGTGGCGGGATTGGTGTCGTCCACGGCGTTGGGCACATCGTCGACGATGGTCACGTCCAGGGTGCCACTGGCGCTACTGCCATCGGTGTCGCTGGCAACGACCGTGAAGCTTTCCGCGAGGTTGTTGGCGCCCTCGCCGCTGGCATGGGTTTCGCTGGCGATGAGGGTGTAGCTGTAGCTGACCACGCCGGTGGCGGGGTTGTAGCCGGTGATGGTCAGGGTGTTGCCCAGGTCGGTGGTGATCGACTGCGGGAAGCCTGCCGCCACGCCGCCACTGACCACGCTAATGCCACCCACGGTGAGGCTTTGCAAGCCGTCCGGCGCCGTAACTGTGAAGGTGCCACTTTGGCTCAGCGCGCCTGGGGTAGGGGCACTGCCGTCGGCCAGGTTCGCCTCGAACACCATCAACTCGCCGCCTTCCACGTCCAGGCCGGCGAGGGTGACCGGGTCGTTCAGGTTGCTGACATTGAGGGTCAGGGTCGCCGTGCTGGTATCGCCATCGGCGTCCTTCAGGGTGTAGGTGAAGGTCTCCACCCCACTGCCGCCGCCGTGCAGGTTCTGGAAGTCGGCATCGCCCGGGTTGAGGGTGTAGGTGTAGGTGCCATCCGCGGCCAGCACCAGGGTGCCATAGGTGCCGACGAAGGTGCCCGCCACCACCGGGCCGCTGGCAATGCGGTCGGCGCCTTGCACGTCGTTGCTCAGCACATTGCCGGTAAGCTCCAGGTGCTGCTCGGTGGCGGTCAGCGCATTGCCGTCGTCCACCGCCCTGGGCACGTCGTCGCGGATGATCACATCCAGCGAGCCACTGGCCACGTCACCATCGCTGTCGCTGACCCATACCGGGAAGTGCTCGCCCAAGGTATTGTTGCCGGCCGCATCGGGATGCTGATCGGCACCGGTCAGGGTGTAGCTGTAGCTGACCACGCCGGTGGCCGGGTTGTAGCCGGTGATGGTCAGAACGTTGCCCAGGCCGGTGACGATGGACTGGCCGACGCCGGTCACAACCCCCGCCGTGACCACGTTGATGCCAGCGACACTGAGGTTGAACACCCCGTCGGCGGCCACCACGGTGAAACTGCCGGCCTGGGTCAAGGCCGCCGGGTTGCTCGCCGAGCCCTGGGGCAGGTTGGCCTCGTCCAGGGTCAGCTCGCCGGGGCTGACCTCCAGCCCATCGAGGCTGACCGGGTTGTCCGCCGCCAGCGGCGGCAGGCCGTTGTCGTCGTTCGTGTCGAGCGCGCCGAGTTCAAGGTTGGCCAACTGCGGGAAACCATTGAAGCCTGCGGTGGGAAAACCGATGGTGGGGTCCACCCGCCCGGCTACCTCGGTCAGGATCACGAAGCTGTGGCCGCCGCCCAGCGCCCCGGCCACACCGGCCGGGTTGCCGCCAGCCGCCGTCGCTTCGGCTTCCTGGGTGGGGTCAGCGCCCGCGGCGATGGCTTGCTGGATGCGCTCGACATCGCTGAGCTGGCCATCGTTGGGCACCAGGTCCGGGGTCTGCACATGGGGCGCGCGGTTGGCCAGCAGCTCGGGGGACATCTGCAGGCTGCTGTCACGCCCCAGGGTCAGCTCGGCGCCATTGTGCAGGCGCACCGCCACGGCACCGGCACTGCCGGTTTCCAGTTGTTCGCCGGCGAACAGGCGATCGCCCTCTACCAGCAGACGGCGATGCCCGTCATTGTCTACCGCGAATACCTGGCCGACTACCTTGCTGACTACACCGACTAATTTAGCCATGAGCGTACGCCTCCCCTGCCGATGGGCTTTTCGCAGATCAAGGCGTATCGGGTAGTTTGCGCAACGTTCCAACGGGTGGATCGTTGCTGTCACGTTCGTGAGAAATCACGCTCCGTGTGACGATGGCTGCGCCAGCGGTGATGGAGAATGGCCATTATCGAGTGCCATTTTTTTGTCGCCAAATTCCGCTTTCGCCCTCCTCCCCTCTCTCCTTAGCTGCAAAAAATCTGGAACTTTCTCCGAAGCCCGGAAACCGCCTGTACCGGCTGGTTCCCGCAAGCACCTGAATGAAACAATGTCTCGGATTCCTTAGACCGCATAAGTTTTTTTTCGCATATATCTTATGAAAAAATCTTCTTAGCTCGCCCGGTAAATGTTCTTAGCTCTGTTGTTACAAACCTGAAACGGTTTGATACCAATATTTCGTCATTTTTTTGGCGAATTGCAGGACTTTTTTCAAGACCAGGGAGATGTACCCCATGCGCGCTTTAACCCCCATCACCAGTGCGATTTTGTTGGCCATGGCGTGTGCCAACAGTCAGGCGATGTCGATCACCGAGGCTGTCCAGAACGCCGTGGACCAGCATCCTGAAATCAGCGCCAGCCGTAACAGCCGGCTGTCGGCCGACGAGGATGTGAAGTTCGCCCGCGGGGGGTACTACCCAACCGTCGACCTGGTCGCCGGCTACGGCCGGCAGCGCTCGGACAACACCAATACCCGCACCGTCGATGCCGACGGCAGGCGCAACCACAACAAAGAGACCCTCAGCTACACCCAGTCCGAGTTGCGTCTGCGCCAGATGCTGTTCGACGGTTTCAACACCGCCAACGAAGTCGGCCGTACCGAAGCGGTAGCCAACTCCCGTGCCTACTACACCCAGGCCACCGCCGAGACCGTGGCCCTGCGCGCGATCGAGGTCTACCTCGAGGTACTCAAGCGCCGCGAGCTGGTAACCCTGGCGCGCAACAACCTGCAGGCTCACCTGCGGGTCAACGACCAGATCGGCCTGCGCAGCGAGCGCGGCGTGGGCAGCACCGCCGACCTTGACCAATCCCGCGCCCGTCGCGCCCTGGCCGAGAACAACCTGGACACCGCCGAGGTCGACCTGGCCGACGCCGAGGCCAACTTCTTCAGCGTAGTCGGCCGTATGCCCGACGAGCTGGAAACGCCCAGCACCATCAAGGCCGAGGTGCCAGCCGATATCGCCGCCGCGCGCCAAGGCATGCTGGAGAACAACCCCTACCTGAAATCGGCCCAGGCCGACGTGCAGTCCGCCGAGCAGCAATACGAAGTGGCCAAGTCGCCCTTCTACCCACGCCTGGACGCGGTGCTGGCCACCGGTGCCAACAACAACCTCGGTGGCCAGAAAGGCCACGACAACAATGACTGGCAGGCCGGCGTCGAGCTCAGCTACAACCTGTTCCGCGGCGGCAGCGACAAGGCCCGCCTGCAGTCGGACGCGCACAAGATCAACCAGGCCATGGACATCCGCAACAACGCCCTGCGCGAGCTCAACGAGAACCTGAGCCTGGCCTGGAACGCCATGAACAACGCGCGCAAGCAAACCCCGAGCGCGCGCGAGTACGCCGAGACCACCCAGCGCGTGCGCGCCGCCTACCAGGACCAGTTCGGCCTGGGCCAACGCACCCTGCTCGACCTGCTCGACAGCGAGAACGAGCTGTACAACGCCAACCGGCGCTACACCGAAGTGCGCTACACCGAAGAGTTCTCCATGTACCGGCTGCTGGCCAACATGGGCGAACTGCTGAGCAAGCAGCGTATCTCGCTGCCGCCGGAAGCCATCGCCAAGAGCGAAGTCCGTAACGAGGCGAGGTTGCCCGACATGCGCTGACGCCTGGCAGGGAAGCCCTGCCAACGCCCGGTTGCCGTCCACCGCGACAGGAGTAGGCCATCGTGACCAGTCTGCAAAGCGCGCAACCGCGCCTGGATGTTGATGATCCGTTGCTCGATGGCCTGCTGATCCTGTGCAAGCTGCATGGCTGCCCGGCCAGCCGTGCCAGCCTGTGCAGCGGCCTGCCCCTGGCCGAGCAACGCCTGGGCCTGGCCCTGTTGCCGCGCGCCGCGGCCCGTGCCGGCTTGCAGGCGCGCCTGCTGCAGCGCGAGCTGAGCACCATTTCCCCCCTCAACCTGCCGGTGCTGCTGATCCTCAACGATGGGCGCAGCGCCGTGCTGCAGCGCTGGGGCGACAATGGCCGGGCGTTGCTGTTGCCGTGCGAGGCCGAAGGCGGCGAGCAGTGGGTCGAGCCGCAAACCCTGGCCGCGGCCTACAGCGGCCAGGCCCTGTTCGCGCGTCCGCGGCATAGCCTGGAGGACGTGCGCGCGCCGCTGATTCCGCGGGTCAACGCCTGGTTCCGCGATACCCTGCGCCATTCCCGCTGGCTGTACGGCGACGCCTTGCTGGCCAGCCTGCTGATCAACCTGCTGGGGCTGATGGTGCCGCTGTTCGTCATGCAGACCTACGACCGCGTGGTACCCAACCAGGCGGTGTCGACCCTGTGGGTGCTGGTCGCCGGCCTGTTCATCGGCACCGCCTTCGAGCTGGTGCTGCGCATGGTCCGCGCCCACCTGCTGGACCAGGCGGGCAAGAAGACCGACCTGATCCTCTCCGCCACCCTGTTCGAACGCATCACCGGCATGAGCATGAAGGCGCGGCCGGCCACCATCGGTGGCTTCGCCCAAAGCATCCACGACTTCCAGGGCCTGCGCGAATTCCTCACCGCGGTCACTCTGACCAGCATCATCGATTTGCCCTTCGTCGCCCTGATGCTGCTGGTGATCGGCCTGCTCGGCGGCTGGCTGGTGCTGATTCCGCTGGTGGCCTTCCCGGTGGCGGTGGGCCTGGCGCTGTTCATCCAGGTGCGCCTGCGCGACACCGTGCAAAAGAGCCTGAGCCTGGGCGCCGTGCGCCAGGCCCTGTTGATCGAGACCCTCGGCGGCCTGGAAACCCTCAAGGCCTGTGGCGCCGAAAGCGAGCGCCAGTACCAGTGGGAACACACCAACGGCGCCATCGCCCGGCTGGACGCCCATGCCCGCAACCTGTCGTCGCTGGCCAGCAACGGCACGCTGTTCATCCAGCAGTTCTGCGGCATGGCCACCATCGTCGCCGGGGTCTACAGCATCATCGCCGGCAACCTCAGTGTCGGCGCCCTGGTGGCCAGCTACATGCTCGGCAGCCGGGTGCTCGCCCCGCTCGGCCAGATCGCCGGGCTGATCACCCGCTACCAGCAGGCGCAACTGACCATGCGCAGCACCGACGCCTTGATGAGCCTGCCCCAGGAGCGCGAGGCCCGCCAGCAGGCGCTGGCGCACACCACGCTGCACGGCGGCATCAGCGTCAGCCATGCCACCTTTCGCTACCCAGGCCAGGTCGCGCCAGCGCTCAACGATGTCAGCGTCAACCTCAAGCCGGGCGAACGCATCGGCATCATCGGCCGCAGCGGCTCGGGCAAGAGCAGCCTGGCGCGCCTGCTGATGGGGTTCCACCACCCCGACGAAGGCCAGGTGTTGCTGGACAACCTCGACCTGCGCCAGCTGGACATCGCCGACCTGCGCAGCCAGATAGGCTACGTGGCCCACGACCTGCCGTTGCTGGCCGGCAGCCTGCGCGACAACCTGACCCTGGGCGCGCGCCATGTCAGCGACGCGCGCATGCTCGAGGTGGCCGAGCTGACCGGCGTCAGCGAGCTGGCCCGTCAGCACCCGCAAGGTTTCGACCGGCCGGTGGGCGAGCGTGGCCAGTTGCTGTCCGGTGGCCAGCGCCAGGCGGTGCTGCTGGCCCGGGCATTGTTGCTGGAGCCGCCGATCCTGATCCTCGACGAGCCCACCAGCCACATGGACAACAGCAGCGAGGAACAGCTGCGCCAGCGTCTGCTGGAGTGGGTGCCGGGCAAGACCCTGCTGCTGGTGACCCACCGCACCTCGATGCTCAGCCTGGTCGACCGTCTGCTGGTGCTGGACAACGGCAAGATCGTCGCCGACGGACCGAAGGAAGCCGTGGTCGACGCCCTGCGCAAAGGCCGGATCGGCGCGGCGCTGTAAACCAACCCCGCTCCCACCTTGCCACTTCGCCGAGGTAGCCCATGAGCCTTTTCCACAATGTGCGCAGTTACCTCCAGGGCACCGACAGCCGCGCCGAACGCGACTACATGCCGGAGCTGGCCGGCGCCACCTTGCAGGAGTCGCCCAGCCTGTCGCGCCTGACCGTATGGCTGGCGGCGATCCTGCTGCTGGTGGCCCTGGCCTGGGCCAACTTCGCGGTGCTCGACGAAGTCACCGTCGGCGAAGGCAAGGCCATTCCCTCGAGCAAGGTGCAGGTGGTGCAGAACCTCGAGGGCGGCATCGTCACCGAAATCTTCGTGCGCGAAGGGCAGATGGTCGACAAGGGCGCCACCCTGCTGCGCCTGGACGACACCCGCTTCAAGTCGAACAAGGGCGAGAGCGAGGCCGACCGCTACGCCCTCACCGCCCAGGTCGAGCGCCTGTCGGCCGAGGCCGAGGGGCGCCCGTTCGTGCTCTCCGACGAGGTTCGGGGCAAGGCGCCGCAAGTGGCCGAGGACGAGATCGCCCTGTACCAATCGCGCCAGCGACGCCTGGCCAGCGAAAAACAGACGCTCAACGAACAATTGCGGCAAAAGACCCAGGAGCTGGCCGAGTTCCGCTCCAAGGTCGACCAGTACCGCTCGGCGGTGGGCCTGCTGCAACAGGAGCTGGACATGTCCACCCCGCTGGTCGGCAAGGGCGCCATCTCGCCGGTGGAGATCCTGCGCCTCAAGCAGCGCAGCGTCGAGGCCCGCGGCCAGTTGAACGCCACCAACCTGGCGATCCCCCGGGCCGAGGCGGCGATCGCCGAGATTCGCAGCAAGGTCCAGGAGTCCGACGCCAGCTTCCGCTCCGAGGCCGCCAAGGAGCTCAACGACAAGCGCACGGAACTGTCGAAGATCACCGCCAGCAGCATCGCCATCGACGACCGGGTCAACCGCACCACGGTGGTCTCGCCGGTGCGCGGCATCGTCAAGCTGCTCAAGGTCAACACCATCGGCGGCGTGGTCCAGCCAGGCAGCGACCTGGTGGAGATCGTGCCGATCGAGGACAACCTGCTGATCGAGGCCAAGGTGCGGCCCCAGGACGTGGCGTTCCTGCACCCGGGGCAGACGGCGATGGTCAAGTTCAGCGCCTATGACTACACCATCTATGGCGGCTTGAAGGCCAAGCTGGAGCTGATCGGCGCGGACACCGTCACCGACGACAAGGGCAATGCGTTCTACCTGATCCAGGTGCGCACCGACAAGAACCACCTGGGCGGGGACAACAAGCCGCTGCTGATCATCCCGGGGATGGTGGCCACGGTGGATATCATCACCGGGCACAAGAGCGTGCTGGATTACCTGTTAAAGCCGGTACTCAAGGCGCGGACGGAGGCGTTGCGCGAGCGGTGATTGTCGGGATTGCGTGAGGGCTGCCAGGGGTTCGTCACAGCATTTTCGGCGCCTGTGAGATCGCGCAAGGCGTTCGCCGCAGCATCCTCAGCGCCTACAAGATCGAGCGCCGCGCGGGCGGCGCTCGATCTTGTAGGCGCTGAGGATGCCATGGCATGCACCTCCAGCCCTCCAACGGCGCAGCCGTTCAATCTCCCTGCAACGGACTCAACGTCCCACAAGGCTCACTGAACAAACGGCGAGACCACCTTCAGGGCGCTTTAACTGCAAAACCCAAAAGATCCCGAGACCTCGATCATTCACCGTGGTTGCGTGTGAACACATCCAACCCCATCGCCCTGATCTGCCCCTCGATCAACGCCTCGAATGGATTGAGCAACGCATCGAAGGCTGCCGGCGCCTCCAGTACATCCAGCGCCTGCACGATAGCCTCCAGGGTTGACACCGCCCCCGCCTCCGGCGCCTTGCGCAGCCGGTAGCGGGAGGGTTTGACCGCACCCAGGGTGACCCGTGGCAGGGCCTCCAACAGCGGGTTCAGGTAGAGCATCTTGCGCGCCTTGCGCCAGGTACCGTCCGGCACGATCAGCATCAAGGGCAGATGCTTATCCTGCCCGTAGCCTTGCAGGACCTCGGCCTCGTCACCAGGGAACAGCAACACGGGGCGATAGCCCGGCGTGGCCAGCAACGCCGCTAGATCGTCGAACACCTCGCCGATTCGCAACTCGGCATTGACCAATCCAAGGGCCGCCAGGCGCGCGGTGTTCAGGGCGTGGGCGGTCTCGCTGGGGTGCTGCAGCACGACCACCCGGGTACGGCTGTCGAGCTGCGGGATAAGCGGGCAAAGGCAATGGGCAAGCGGGCGCTGGCAGCGCTCGCAGCGGGGTCTGGACATCGTGGGCTCCTTGGGGCGGGTAGTTTGCCACAGGGTTGCCAGCGTCGGGTTGCCGCGAGGCGCTCGTGGGAGCGGGTTTGCCCCGCGACAAAACCGGCACCGCCATCGCCGGGCAAGCCCGCTCCCACGCCCCACGGTTACCCGCTGCAGCTTCAGCGGTTGAAACGCTCCGCCAGGCTGTGCAGGTAATCCGCCATGCGCTCAAGGTCCTGGCTGATCTCGGCGCCCTGCTTGGCCTGCCCGGCGCTCTCGTCGCACAGGTGGGCGATGCGCACGATCTGCTGGTTGATGTCTTCGGCCACGTGGCTCTGCTGCTCCGACGCCGTGGCCATCTGCTGGCTCATGCCGGTGATGCGGCTGACCGCCTGGGCGATCCCCGACAGCGCTTCCTGCACGGCCTCGACACTGTGCACGCTGTCGCTGGAGATCTGCTGGCCGCGGCTGGCGCTGGCCACCGCGCGGTCGGCGCCAGAGCGCAGGGTGGAGATGATGTGGTGGATTTCCTCGGTGGAGGCGCGGGTGCGCTGGGCCAGCGAGCGCACCTCATCGGCGACCACGGCGAACCCCCGGCCCTGCTCGCCGGCCCGTGCTGCCTCGATGGCGGCATTGAGCGCCAGCAGGTTGGTCTGTTCGGCGATCGAGGTGATCACGTCCACCACGCTGCCGATCGATTGGGTCTGCTCGGCCAGGGCATTGACCGCCTGGCCGATGTCGCTCACCGCCTCGCGCATGCTGCCCATGGCGCGCAGGCTCTGCTCGGCCAGGTCGCTGCCCTGCTGCGCCAGCTGGTCGGCGTCGCTGGCGGCGTGGGCGGTGCTCTGCACGTTGTGGGTGACCTGCTGGATGGTCGCCGCCATTTGCGCGATGGCGGTGGCCGACTGGTCGGTCTCGCTGCGCTGGCGGTCGAGCATCTGCGCCTGGGCATCGGACAGGTCGGCCGATTGCGCGGCCCGCGACTTGACCCCGACGCCGGCATCCACCAGGCGGGTCAACGCGGTCTGCAGGCGCGCCTCCTCGCTGATGATCGCCAGGTCGAGCTGGCCCTGCAGGCCCGGATTGTCGCTGTAGGTCAGCGCCACCAACGGGCTGGTGAAGGCCTTCGGGTGCTCCTGCAACGTGCGCCGGATCGACTGGTTCTGCCGGTGCTCGACCAAGTACCAGGCCGCCAGCAGGCTGGCCATCAGCACGCCGAGGGCGGCGTAGGGAGGCAGCCACAAGTAGCCGGCGGCCGCGACCAGGCCGGCGCCGATCAGCGGCCAGCCATGGCCGATGCCATGGGCCAGGCGCGCCACCACGGGCACCGCCGAGCGCCCGGCACGCAAGCGCGCGTAGAGCTGCTCGGCGCGGCGGATCTGCTCGCGGGTAGGCACCGAGCGCACCGATTCGTAGCCGCTGATGCGGCCATTCTCGTACACCGCGGTGACATAGGCGCTGACCCAGTAGAAGTCGCCGTTCTTGGCGCGGTTCTTGACCACGCCCATCCATGGCTTGCCTTGCTTGATGGTGTCCCACATATGGCCGAAGACCGCCGGCGGCATGTCGGGGTGGCGAACCAGGTTGTGGGGCTGGCCCACCAGTTCGTCGTAGGTGAAACCGCTGATGGCCACGAATGCGTCGTTGCAGTAGGTGATGCGGCTGTTCAGGTCGGTGGTGGAGATCAGCCGCTGGTCTTGGGAAAAGGTTCTTTCGTGCTCAGTGACGGGCAAATTCATGCGCATCGTTGGCGATCCCTTGCTTATCCAGATGAATGGGAAAATCATCAAAGCAAGTAGATATTTAGCAGATGGCCAGCACGTCAGCGGTCAAGTTTTGTAGGAAATCTACTCGTCCTGACAAAGTGCGTTGAACAACCCCGGGCTCAGCCCACGTTGAGCTGGCTCTTGAGCAGGTCGCGGAACGTCTGGATCAAGGGTTCCCGGCTGCGACCGCGGCGAATGATCAGGGAAAACGGCGCCTGGTAACCGAAGGTGGCCGGCGAAAGCACCCGCAGGTCGCCCTGGTCGACCCAGGCCTGGGCGTAGTGCTCGGGCAGGTAGCCGATGTAGGCGCCGGAGAGAATCAGAATCAGCTGCGCCTCCATGCTCTCCACGGTGGCCGCACTGTGCTTGAAGCCATGCCGGGCCAACTCGGCCTGGCTCCAATAGCCACGGCCGACCATGCGCTGCTGGGTGACCAGCGGCTCCGGGATGCGCCGTTCGGCGAACAGCGGGTGGCGGTTGCTGCAATACAGCCAGTGCTGCTCACGATACAGCGGCTGGTACAGCAGCCCGCTCATGCGCGAGGAGAACGCGCCGATGGCCAGGTCCAGGCGGTTGTCCTGCACGCCCAACTGCAACTCATAGGGGCTGGAGACCGACAGGTGCAGGTGCACCGCCGGATGCTCCTGGCTGTAGGCGCCGATGGCCTCGGCCAGCGGCAAGGCGCGGTCACCGACGGTGGAGTCGATCACCCCGAGGTTGAGGGTGCCGCGCAGTTCGCCCTTGAGCGCGGCAGCGTACTGTTCGAAACCATCCAGTTCGCCGAGCAGGCGCAAGGTCTCCTGGTGGAACAGTTCGCCCTTGCTGGTCAAGCTGAAGCCCCCCCGGCCACGGTGGCAAAGCACGATGCCCAGGGTGCTTTCCAGTTGGCTCATGTAGGTACTGATGGCCGAGGTAGACAGGTTGAGATCGCGCTGGGCATTGGCGAAACCCTGGTGGCGCACCACGCTGGCGAAGATACGCAGCAGTTTCAGGTCGGGCAACGAAGAGGCCATGCAACGAGGTTCCGCAGGCTGGATATGCCCGGAGTCTAACCCGGCTTGCTGCTGATAGTTCAGAAATTCCTGAAGTAAGTATTTGGCGGTAGCGATTCTTCCCGCGCACTACCTTGCGCAGACTGCGGCGAAATGCCCTGCCCGTCGCCTGCACACGGCGTCCTGGCGCGCGGCGGCACAGGTTCGAACAAACAGAACAATCGACCGACTGATGAGGCCCACCGTGGACAAGATTCTCCACCAACCACTGGGCGGCAACGAAATGCCGCGTTTCGGCGGCATCGCCACCATGCTTCGCCTGCCCCACCTGCAAAGCGCCGAAGGCCTGGACGCCGCCTTCATCGGCGTGCCGCTGGACATCGGCACCTCGCTGCGCTCCGGCACCCGTTTCGGCCCGCGGCAGATCCGCGCCGAGTCGGTGATGATCCGCCCCTACAACATGGCCACCGGTGCCGCGCCGTTCGACTCGCTGTCGGTGGCCGACATCGGCGACGTGGCAATCAACACCTTCAACCTGCTGGACGCGGTGCGCATCATCGAAGAGGCCTACGACCAGGTCCTCGAGCACAACATCATCCCGCTGACCCTCGGCGGCGACCACACCATCACCCTGCCGATCCTGCGGGCCCTGCACAAGAAGCACGGCAAGATCGGCCTGGTGCACATCGATGCCCACGCCGACGTCAACGACCACATGTTCGGCGAGAAGATCGCCCATGGCACCACCTTCCGCCGCGCCGTGGAAGAAGGCCTGCTCGATTGCGAGCGCGTGGTGCAGATCGGCCTGCGCGCCCAGGGCTACACCGCCGACGATTTCAACTGGAGCCGTCGCCAGGGCTTCCGTGTGGTGCAGGCTGAAGAATGCTGGCACAAGTCGCTGGCCCCGCTGATGGCCGAAGTGCGCGAGAAAGTCGGCGGCGGGCCGGTGTACCTGTCGTTCGACATCGACGGCATCGACCCGGCCTGGGCGCCGGGCACCGGCACCCCGGAGATCGGCGGCTTGACCACCATCCAGGCGATGGAGATCATCCGCGGCTGCCAGGGCCTGGACCTGATCGGCTGCGACCTGGTCGAAGTCTCCCCCCCTTACGACACCACCGGCAACACCTCGCTGCTGGGGGCCAACCTGCTGTTCGAAATGCTCTGCGTGCTGCCGGGCGTGGTGCATCGCTGACGGCAGCGACACAGCCCTGTTTTTGTAGGAGCGGCCTTGTGTCGCGATGGGGCGCGAAGCGGCCCCAAGGGCTTGGCCTCATGCACAATTGTCGGGGCTGCCACGCAGCCCATCGCGACACAAGGCCGCTCCTACAGAGCACCCAGCTTGCTTGACCCCGGCAGGAGCCATTCGGGAGGGCCATAGAGGCCCGCCAACACCACACAGGACCGCCGGGCGCCGTGAACCGTCCGGGCGGCCAATCTCGCCATAATAAAGATAATCGGGAGACCCCCAATGGCCTTGGACATCATCGTTGTACTGATCTATGCCGCCGGCATGCTCGGCCTCGGCTGGTACGGCATGCGGCGCGCGAAGACCCATGAAGACTACCTGGTGGCCGGGCGCAACCTCGGCCCGACCCTGTACATGGGCACCATGGCCACCACCGTGCTCGGCGGCGCCTCCACCGTCGGTACCGTGCGCCTGGGCTATGTCCATGGCATTTCCGGTTTCTGGCTGTGCGCCGCCCTGGGCCTGGGGATCATCGCCCTGAACCTGTTCCTGGCCAAACCACTGTTGCGCCTGAAGATCTTCACCGTCACCCAGGTCCTGGAGCGCCGCTACAACCCGATGGCGCGCCAGGCCAGCGCGGCGATCATGCTGGCCTATGCGCTGATGATCGCGGTGACCTCGACCCTGGCCATGGGCACCGTGCTGCAGGTGCTGCTGGATGTGCCGTTCTGGATGGCGCTGCTGTTCGGTGGCGGCGTGGTGGTGGTGTATTCAACCATCGGCGGCATGTGGTCGCTGACCCTCACCGACATCGTCCAGTTCGTGATCAAGACCGTGGGCCTGATGTTCATCCTGCTGCCGGTGTGCCTGTACAAGGCCGGGGGTTGGGACGCCCTGGTGGCCAAGCTGCCGGCCACCAGCTTCAGCTGGACCGCCATCGGCTGGGACACCATCATCACCTACTTCCTGATCTACTTCTTCGGCATCCTGATCGGCCAGGACATCTGGCAGCGGGTATTCACCGCCCGTGACGAGAAGGTCTGCCAGCGTGCCGGCACCACCGCCGGTGTCTATTGCGTGCTGTACGGCCTGGCCTGCGCCCTGATCGGCATGGCCGCCCACGTGCTGATGCCGGACCTGGCCAACCCCAACAACGCCTTCGCCGAGATGATCAAGGGCCAGTTGCCCGAGGGCATCCGCGGGCTGCTGATGGCCGCCGCCCTGGCCGCGATGATGTCCACCGCCAGCGCCGGCCTGCTGGCCGCGTCCACCACCCTGACCGAGGACCTGCTGCCGCGGCTGCGCGGCGGCAAGCAGTCGAGCCTGGGCATCAACCGCCTGTTCACCCTGCTCACCGGCTTGGTGGTGCTGGGCATCGCCCTGGCGGTGAACGATGTGATCAGCGCCCTGACCCTGGCTTACAACCTGCTGGTGGGCGGCATGCTGATCCCGCTGATGGGGGCGATCTTCTGGAAGCGCGCGACCACCGCCGGGGCCATTGCCAGCATGTCGCTGGGCTTTGCCACCGCGTTGCTGTTCATGTTCAAGGACGGCCTGGATGCCAATTCGCCGATCTACTACAGCCTGGCCATCGGCCTGGTGAGCTTCGTGGTGGTCAGCCTGGCTTCGCGCAAGCCGGTGAGCGCCGTGAAACTGGCCTGATGCCTTCTGTCCTGACCGCGCTCGTCGACCTTGCCGGCGAACACCGGCGCAGCCGGTGCCAGCCTC
Organism: Pseudomonas muyukensis; assembly: GCF_019139535.1. NCBI lineage: Bacteria > Pseudomonadati > Pseudomonadota > Gammaproteobacteria > Pseudomonadales > Pseudomonadaceae > Pseudomonas > Pseudomonas muyukensis. Next base: position 4,674,803 of record NZ_CP077073.1, read on the forward strand.
CGCGGTGCCTGCTTCGCCAGCAAGGCTGGCTCCTACGAGGCTGCGCTACAACGCAAAAGGCCGCCGCATCACCTGGATGCGGCGGCCTTTTATCTCGGCGTAGGAGCCGGCTTGCCGGCGAACACCGGCGCAGCCGGTGCCATCCTCCGCGCCGCCTGCTTCGCCAGCAAGGCTGGTTCCCACAGGGCTGCGCTACAACGCAAAAGGCCGCCGCATCACCTGGATGCGGCGGCCTTTTATCTCGGCGTAGGAGCCGGCTTGCCGGCGAACACCGGCGCAGCCGGTGCCATCCTCCGCGGTGCCTGCTTCGCCAGCAAGGCTGGCTCCTACGGGGCTGCGCTACAACGCATAAGGCCGCCGCATCACCTGGATGCGGCGGCCTTTTATTTCGGCGTAGGAGCCGGCTTGCCGGCGAACACCGGCGCAGCCGGTGCCATCCTCCGCGGTGCCTGCTTCGCCAGCAAGGCTGGCTCCTACGGGGCTGCGCTACAACGCAAAAGGCCGCCGCATCACCTGGATGCGGCGGCCTTTTATCTCGGCGTAGGAGCCGGCTTGCCGGCGAACACCGGCGCAGCCGGTGCCAGCCTCCGCGCCGCCTGCTTCGCCAGCAAGGCTGGTTCCCACAGGGCTGCGCTACAACGCAAAAGGCCGCCGCATCACCTGGATGCGGCGGCCTTTTATCTCGGCGTAGGAGCCGGCCTTGCCGGCGAACACCGGCGCAGCCGGTGCCATCCTCCGCGCCGCCTGCTTCGCCAGCAAGGCTGGTTCCCACAGGGCTGCGCTACAACGCAAAAGGCCGCCGCATCACCTGGATGCGGCAGCCTTCTTGTCGGTGGTCAGCGACGACGCGGCTGGCGTTTGCGCTGTTCTTCGTCGGTCGGGATCGGCACCGGCTGCAACGGTGGCGGGAGCAAGCCCAAGGCGACGGCGAGGTCGTGGAGCCAGTTGTACATGCGTTGGTTCATAATGCCCCCTTGACGGGTGGTCAATCAATCCTGCGATGCGTCATACAGATCATAGTCCCATGTCCTGTATGGCGCATGCTTCTGTTCTTACACATATGGGCGATTTTGACCCGGATCAAGCGCAGATGGCAGCTTCCGACGGTCGGTCAATCGTTTCGCTTTGTTGCAAATCGATCCAGGCCTGCAAATTTGCCCCACACATGCCCTGGCGCCACATCAGCCAGGTCTGCGCCTGGTCGAACGGCGCCTGCAACCGATGCACCCGCACCCGTTCATGCCCCGGCAGGCTGTCGAGCATCGACTGGGCCATCAACGCCACCCCCGCCCCGGCGATCACGCAGGCCAGCATGCTCTGGTACGACTCGATCTCCATCACCCGCCCCATGGGCGTGTGGGCATGGGCATACCAGGCCTCCAGGCGCATGCGGTACGAGCAGCCCTGGCGGAAGGTGAACACCGCCTTGCCCGCCACGTCACGGGCCGTTTGCACCGGCGGGTGTTCCGGGCTGGTGATGAGCACCAGCACCTCATCGCACAAAGGCACGCCATCCAACCCGGCCAGGCTCGGCGGGCCGTCCACCAGGGCTGCGTCCAAGGTATGGCCGAGCAGGCCCTCGAGCAGCTCGCCACTGGGGGCGGCACGCACTTGCAGGTTCACCGCTGGGTAAGCCTGGTGATAGCGCGCCAGCAGCGCGGGCAAGTGGATGGCCGCGCTGCTGTACATGGTGCCGAGCAGGAAGTCACCGGCCGGCTGGCCGCCCTGCACCGCGGCCATGGCCTCGTCGCGCAGGGCCGCCAGGCGGTTGGCGTAGTCCAGCAGCACCTTGCCCGCCGGTGACAACTGCAGGCGCTGACGCTCGCGCAGGAACAGCTCCACCCCCAGTTGTTCCTCGAGCTGACGCAGCCGCGTCGACAGGTTCGATGGCACCCGGTGCAGGCGCTCGGCGGCACGGGTCAGCGAGCCTTCCTCGGCCACGGCCTGGAAGATACGCAGTTGGCTGAACTCCATTAGATTCTCCAAAACAGAACAACTTGATCATCATTATTCAATTTTGTTGAAAGTCAATCCGCCCTACCCTGCCAGCCATCGCATTCCTTCGTGCAGGAGACGCTCCATGTCACCCTTCGTACAACTGCTGGCCAGCGCCGTGGCGCTGATGATGGCCATGGGCATCGGCCGCTTCGCCCTCACCCCGCAACTGCCCCAGCTGATCACCGAGGGCCAGTTCGACCTGACCGCCGCTGGCCTGATCGCCGCCGCCAACTACCTGGGCTACTTTCTCGGCGCGGTGGACGGCATGTTCGCCCGCCAGCCGGCCCAGGTGCGCCTGCGACTGCATGGCGGGCTATGGCTGTGCGTGGCGTTGACCCTTGCCTCCTGGGCCGCGGACGGTTTCTGGAGCCACCTGCTGCTGCGCTTTGGCACGGGCGTGGCCAGCGCCTGGGTACTGGTGATGATCACCAGCCTCAGCCAGCAACTGGCCAATGCCCATGGCCGGCAGCGGCTGGGTACCCTGGTGTTCGCCGGCCCCGGCGCCGGCATCGCGCTGACCGGCCTGCTGGCCCTGGCAGCGCACCTGCTGGGGCTGGGCTCGGCAACACTGTGGCTGATCTACGGGGTAGCCGCCCTGCTGATGCTGCTGGCTGTGCTGCCGTGCTTGCCACGGGCACTGGAGCCCGCACCAGCAGCAGCGCACGACGGCCCGCCCCAGGGCGCCGGCATCGGCCGCCTGGGCTTGGTCTACGCGCTGTACGGTATCGGCTACATCCTGCCCGCCACCTTCCTGGCGCAGATGGCCAACCAGCAGTTCCATGGCCAATGGCTGGCCGATCTGTTCTGGCCGGCATTCGGCCTGGCCGCAGCGCTCGGCGTGGTGCTGGCCAGCCTGCGCCGCCCCGGCCACACCAGCACCTGGTTGACCGCCACCTTGTGGCTGCAAGGGTTGGGGGTGCTGGCGTGCCTGTTGGGCGGCGGCCTCGGCCTGGGGCTGGGGGTATTGCTGTGCGGCGGGCCGTTCCTGGCTTGCATGCAACTGGTGATGCAACGCTCGCGGGAGCTGGCGCCCCATGCCACGCAGCGCAACGCCGGGCTGTTGACCGCCTGTTTTGCCCTGGGGCAGTTGAGCGGGCCGTTGCTGGCGGCGTTGAGCAGCCATTTCAGTGGAAGCTTGCAACCGGCGCTGGTGCTGGCGGCGCTGGGGTTGGGGCTGGCCGGGGTGTTGGTGCTGGCCGGTGGTGCGTCGCGCGCGGCGATCAACCCAAGTTCGCCAGCCTTGCCGGCGAATCCTAGCCCACAACCCTGCGCAACTGCTGGCGCACCCAGCCTTCGGCACTGACCAGGATCACCCCCAGCAGCACCATCACCGCGCCAATCACGAAGTTCAGGCTCAGCGGCTCATCCAGCAGCAACACGCCAAAGGTCACACCGAACAGCGGCGTGATGAACGAGAACACCGCCAGGTTCGATGCCAGGTATCTGCGCAATAGCCAGAACCAGGTCAGGTAGCTGATGAACGACACCACGATGCCCTGGAACAGCACACTGCCCACCGCCAGGGGCGTCAGGGCAAAGTCGGCGATCTGCCCGCTGAACAGGGCGATCACCAGCAAGCCGAGGAAGCCCACCGCCAGTTGGTAGAACAGGGTCAAGGTCACCGGCGCCTCGGACAGCCGCGAGCCACGCACCACCACCGTGGTCGCGCCCCAGGCCAGCCCGGCCAGGATTGCCAGGCCATCGCCCAATAGCATGCGCCCATCGAGCTGCTTGAGCGACACGCCCCCGGCGAAGGCCAGGGCAATGCCACAGAAGGCCAGCAGGATGCCTAGCCACTGCAGCCAGCGCAGCCGCTCGCTGGGCATCATGAAATGCAGCCCCAGGGCGGTGAAGATTGGCGCGGTATAGAGGAACACCGACATGTGCGCCGCCGACGTCAGCTTCAGCCCCTCGGCAATGAACAGGAACTCCAGCCCGAACAATGCCCCGGCCAGCAACCCGGCGCGCCAGGTGGTGCCCACCAACCCCCAGCCCTCACGCACGCACACCAGCAGGCCGACCAGCAGCGCGGCGATGCCGTTACGAAATGCCGCCTGCATCACCGGGGCGATGTCCACGGCGGCCGACTTGATCAGCACCTGTTGGCAGCCCCATACCAGGCACAGCCCCAGCATGACCTGAAAAGCGAAGGCGTCGGGGTTCTTGCGGGCCGCGGTCATGCGCGCCCCCTTGGCTGCTGCAACGTCATGGGCAAGGCTCGGCAGTGGAATGGATCCCGATTATTAGACGTCGAGCCTTGCCGATACCAGCCTAAATTGCGCCCCCGGCGATTCGTGCCTCGGCAGCGACCCGGTCGAAGGTGCTCTCGTCCAGCGCGTCTTCCTGCTCATCCAGCACCTGGCGCGGGTGCTCGAAGCCGGGGATGCTGCTGTCGATCAGGCTGAGCAGGCGCGAGCCACGCTCGGTGAGCACGAAATTTTCGCCGTTGCCGCCCTGCTCTTCGGGTCGGCTTTCGATGAAACCACGCTCGAAGAGGCTCTTTTCGTACTCGCAGGCGCGGGTCTTCAGATGGTCCAGGTCGCCGGGCGCTTGGCCCTTGGCTGCCAGGGCCGCGGCATGTTGCTCGGCGTAGGGGCGTGGGGTGAAGCTGTGACCGGCGCCGTTCTGCACTTCGTGCAGCAAGCGTTCGATCAGGTCCCAGTCGTAGGTGCTCATGGAGGGGGCCTCCTGCTGTGGACGGATGGGGTACATAAGGTGTGACCCAGGAGCCTTTCCAGGTGTTCCACTTTTTACGTGTCTGAACTTTTGCCAGGCCCCGACCATCAACCAGTATCATGCCCTGCAGAGGCCCGGACGATGAAAACCTCAACCTGCATCACCCTGTTCGCAAGCCTGCTGTGCAGCGCCCCCACTTGGGCTTGCACGCCAGAGGAAGCCACCCATAAAAGAGAAGAACTGGCCGGGCTGGTCAGCCAGCTCACCGAGCAGAACCCGCAAAAGGCCAAGGAGATCAATGACGAACTCCAGGGCATGGAGCTGGGCACGGCGAGCAAGGACCTGCCGGACAAATGCCAGTTGATCGACAAGCGCATCCAGGAACTGAAAGCCGCAGAGAAGAAGACCTGACTTGGATGGCGCTCAGCGCCGTTGCTGGGCCTGCATGTACTGGCGCAGCAACTGGTTGATGCGGGTCTGGTAGCCGGCGCCCTGCTCCTTGAACCAGGCCAGGACGTCGGCGTCGAGGCGGATGGTCACGGTCTGCTTGGCAGGCACCCGCAACTCGGCACGGCTGAAGAAGTCGTCGTCCAGCTCGGGGATGTCCGAGGTATCAACGGGTGGCTGTTGCTTGGTGGTTGCGGATGGTTTCGACATAGCGCTGTTCCTCGCGTCGGGTTGCTCGCCTGGCGGAAATGACTCGGATCACATCACCCGGCCTTTCGGTGTAGGCCACCACACAGACCCAGGCATTGATCCAGCCCATGCTGATCCAGCGCGGTTCCTGGTACTCGAACCGCTCGTCACGCAGCACCAGCATTGGCTGGCGAAACATGAGCGTGACAGCGTCAAAGTCGACACCATGCTTGCGGATATTGATCAGGTTCTTTTGCTGATCCCACTCAAATCGGATTGAGCCATCGTATTTACATACGTACATACGCTACACCTCCTTGGCGACAGATGCCATAGGAGTCTGGTGGGTTGGCGACAAAATGCCGGGGCAAAAAGGGCGTTTGGGAAATGGGCTACAAACGCCCGGGGAAGGCGTGAAGTAACCCGCCACCGTTGCGGTGGCGGGCTTGCTGCAAGTTGCGCTTACTCAGCGGCAGGCTTGCGCTTTTTCAGCGGTGCCAGGCCATCGGCACTGGCCAAGGGGGCCTTGCTCCTAGGCTTGGCGGCCGGCTTTTTCTTGGCGGCGCCCTTCTTGTCGGCACCAGCTTTCTTCTCGACCTTTTTCTTCTTGCTGCCGGCGGCCTTGCCCGAGGCCTTGACCTTCTTCGGCCCGTTGTAGGTGCCCTTGACCTCCTTGATGACGCGGCGCTCGAACTGCTGCTTGAGGTAGCGCTCGATGCTCGACATCAAGTTCCAGTCGTTGTGGGTGATCAACGAGATCGCCAGGCCTTCGCCACCGGCACGACCAGTACGACCCACGCGGTGCACGTACTCGTCGCCGCTGCGCGGCATGTCGAAGTTGATCACCAGGTCCAGGCCGTCGATGTCCAGGCCACGGGCGGCGACATCGGTGGCCACCAGCACCTTGGAGCTACCCTGTTTGAAGCGCTCGATGGCCTGCTTGCGGTCCTTCTGGTCCTTCTCGCCGTGCAGCACGAAGGCCTTCACGTCCTTGGCCACCAGGTGGCCATAGATACGGTCGGCCAGGGCACGGGTGTTGGTGAAGATGATCGCCTTGTCGAAGGTCTCGTTGGCCAGCAGCCACTGCACGATGGCTTCTTTATGCTGGTCGTGGTCGGCGGTGATGACCTGCTGGCGGGTGCCTTCGGCCAGTTGCGAGACGCTGTTGAGCATCAGGTGCTCAGGGTCCTTCAACACCTTGCCGATGATGTCGCGCAGGGCCGCGCCGCCGGTGGTGGCGGAGAACAGCAGGGTTTGCTCGCGCTGCTCGCACTCCTTGCACAGGCGCTCCATGTCTTCGGCGAAGCCCATGTCGAGCATGCGGTCGGCTTCGTCGAGGATCAGCACCTGCACGTGGGACAGGTCGAGGTTGCCGGCATTGAGGTGCTCCAGCAGGCGGCCCGGGGTGCCGATCAGCACATCAGGGACCTTGCGCAGCATCGCGGCCTGCTCCTTGAAGTCTTCACCGCCGGTGATCAGGCCCGCCTTGATATAGGTGAACTGCGAGAACAGCTGCACTTGCTTGAGGGTCTGCTGGGCCAGCTCGCGGGTCGGCAGCAGGATCAGCGAGCGGATCTCCACCCGTCCGCCTTTAAGGTCGACCAGGCGGTTGAGCAGCGGCAGGACGAAAGCCGCGGTCTTGCCGCTGCCGGTCTGCGCGGTCACCCGCAGGTCACGCCCTTGCAGGGCCAGGGGAATGGCCGCCGCCTGCACCGGGGTCGGCTCGACAAATTTCAGCTCGGCCACGGCTTTGAGCAGGCGTTCGTGCAGGGCGAATTGGGAAAACACGGGGGTAACCTCGGGCAAGTGCGAAAAATTCAAGTTGCATAGGGTAACGTTTTCCGCCGCCAGAACCGAATTTCTTTTGGCAACTTTGCGCCGATCCGCGCTCTAATGTCGCCTCGTACCGCTATACAGACCGTTTCCAAGCCCATGGACATCCAACGTTTCTGGCGTGACGCCCTCGACCTGTGGGGCACGCTCGACCAACACCCGATGCTGCACGCCGCCCTCGGCCTGATCGTGCTGCTGCTCGTCTCGCTGCTGATCGGCCGCCTGGCGCGCTTTCTGATCCTGCACTCCACCCGCTTGCTGGCACGGCAACCGGCGCTGCGCTGGCTGGACGACCTGCGCCACAACAAGGTGCTGCACCGCCTGGCCCAGACCACCCCGTCGCTGGTGGTGCAGTTCGGCCTCAAGCTGGTGCCGGAGCTGTCCACCACCGCCCAGCACTTCCTCGGCAACGTCGCCCTGGCCGTGACCCTGCTGTTCATGACCCGCGCCCTGTCGTGCCTGCTCGATGCCCTGCTGGACATCTACGCCCGCAGCGAACACGCCCGCACCCGCTCGATCAAGGGCTACATGCAGCTGGCCAAGATGATGCTGTGGATCTTCGCCGCCATCGTCATCGTCGCCACCTTGATCGACCGCTCGCCGCTGTTGCTGCTGTCGGGCCTGGGCGCCATGTCGGCGGTACTGCTGTTGGTGTACAAGGACACCCTGCTGTCGTTCGTCGCCAGCGTGCAGCTGACCAGCAACGACATGCTGCATGTCGGCGACTGGATCGAAATGCCCCAGGCCGGCGCCGATGGCGACGTGGTGGACATCACCCTGCACACGGTGAAGGTGCAGAACTTCGACAAGACCATCGTCTCGATCCCCACCTGGCGCCTGATGAGCGAGTCGTTCCGCAACTACCGCGGCATGCAGCAATCGGGCGGGCGGCGGATCAAGCGCAGCCTGTTCATCGACGCCGCCGGCGTGCGCTTTCTCAACGCCGAAGAACAGCGCCGCCTGGGCCAGGTCAGCCTGCTGGGCGATTACCTGAGCCAGAAACGCCAGGAACTGCACCAATGGAACGAAGCCCTGGGCCCGGTGGCGGAACTGTCGGCCAACCGCCGCCAGCTGACCAACATCGGCACCTTCCGCGCCTTCGCCCTGGCCTACCTGAAAAGCCACCCCAACGTGCACCCGGACATGACCTGCATGGTCCGCCAGATGCAGACCACCGCCGAAGGCGTGCCGCTGGAAATCTACTGCTTCACCACCACCACGGTGTGGGCCGAGTACGAGCGCATCCAGGGCGATATCTTCGACTACCTGCTGGCGGTGCTGCCGGAGTTCGGCCTGAGCCTGTATCAGCAGCCTAGCGGCAATGACATGCGCGCGGGCCTCGCCGCCCGGTCGCAGGCACAACCGCAGCCGCGCAGCCTGGAGACGCTGAGCGACGCGTGATCACCCAGGGCGCCCATGGGCGCCCTTTGCTTTTTGCCCCACAGGCCCACTACGCTAGGCGCAAAACGTCATCAAGGAAGATCGACGGTCCTTCCCTGATGACTGATCAACGCCACTCGCAGCTACCGTGAGCGAACCATGCGTCAGGATCTGTCCATCACCCCACCCCACGCCACCACCGACACCGCCCCGAGGCGCAAGGCCCTGGCCGCCGCCAGCCTCGCCCATGGCGTGCATGACGGCCTCACCGATGTCATCTACGTGCTGCTGCCCCTCTGGCAAGTCGCCTTCGGCCTCAGCTACGCCCAGGTTGGCCTGCTCCGCGGCGCCTACGCCGGGATGATGGCGGGCTTTCAACTGCTGGCCAGCAAAGGTGCCCGCCGCTGGGGGCGCGAAGCCCTGCTGATCCGGGGCACGGCGCTGGCCGGGCTGGCTTACCTGCTCGCCGCCCAGGCCAGCGACCTGAGCCTGTTGCTGATCGCCCTGATGCTCGCCGGCCTCGGCGCCAGTACCCAGCACCCGCTGGCCAGCGCCCTGGTCGCCGATGCCTACGACGGCAGTGGCAGGGTCAAGCAGGCCCTGGCCCAGTACAACTTCGCCGGCGATATCGGCAAGGCGGTGATTCCAGGGCTGACCGGCCTGGCGCTGGTGTACCTGTCCTGGCAGGCCAATGCCACGCTGCTCGGCCTACTCGGGCTTGGCGCGGCGGCGCTGCTGTGGGGGTTGTTGCGCCAGCCGCCTGCGCAGGCCGAACCTACCACCAAAGCCACACGCCAGCACCAGGCCGGCACACCCTCCGGCCTGACGGCGCTGATCGCCACCGGCACCCTCGACAGCGGCGTGCGCATGGGGTTTCTGACCTTCCTGCCGTTCCTGCTGCAGGCCAAGGGCGCGGCCACCGCCCAGATCGGCCTGGCCCTGGCGCTGCTGTTCATCGGCGGTGCATTCGGCAAGTTGTTCTGCGGCTACCTGGGGGCGCGCCTGGGACCGGTGCGCACGGTGATCTGCACCGAGTTGCTGACGGCCGTGCTGATCCTGGTGGCACTGCTGCTGCCGCTGCTGGCGCTGATGCTGGTCATGCCGCTGATTGGCGTGGCGCTCAACGGCACGTCTTCGGTACTCACCGGGCTGGTGCCGGATTTCGCCGGCCGCGCAAATCGCGAGCGGGTGTTCGCCTGCTACTACACCGGTACCGTGGGTGGTGGCGCGCTGGCCCCGGTGCTGCTAGGCGCGCTGTCCGACCATGCCGGGGTGACCCAGGGGCTGGTGGCGCTGGCCGGCACCTTGGCGCTGACCTTGCCGCTGTGCCTGGTGATACACCGTGGCCTGCGTCACCAGCTCTGAGCCTGGCGCGATTCAGGCCGCGCCCGGCGCCCTCAGGCGTTGCCCACCCAGGCGGCTCAGCCAGACCGACGCCAGGATGATCCCACCGCCCACGGCCAAGCGGCCCAGCGGCTCGTCCTGGTTCCAGATCAGCAGGTTGAGCAGCAGGCCTACCGGCACATGCAGGTTGTTCATCACCGCCAGGGTCCCCCCGGAAACCAGGCAGGCGCCCTTGTTCCACCAGTACAGCCCCAAGGCAGTCGGGCACAGGCCGAGGAACAGCAAGACCAGCCACTGGGTGTCGGTGCTCGGCAGATGCTGGGCATTGCCGAACAGCAGGAACGCCGGCAGCACCACCAACAGCGCACCCAGGTAGAAGTAGCCGAAACGCCGGTAGTGCGGCAGGTCGCTGGGGTTGCGCGCCACCAGGTGGCGGTACAGCACCTGGCCGGCGGCGTAGGTGAAGTTGGCCAGTTGCAGCAGCAGGAAGCCCATGAAGAACTCGCCGCTGACGGTGTCGAAGCGGATCACCGCGGCGCCGGCCACCGCCACCAGCGCGGCCAGCAGTGCCCAGGGATTGAAGCGGCGGTTCAGGGCGTCTTCGATCAGCGTGACATGCAGCGGCGTGAGGATGGTGAACAGCAGCACCTCGGGCACCGTCAACACGCGGAAACTCAGGTACAGGCAGACATAGGTGATGCCGTACTGCAAGGCGCCGATCAGCAGCATCGAGCGCATGAAGCGTGGCTCGACCTGGCGCCAGCGGGTCAGCGGCAGGAACACCAGCCCGGCCAGCAGCACCCGCGCCAGCACCGCGAAATAGCTGTCGACGTGGCCGGCCAGGTACTCGCCGATCAGGTTGAAGGAGTACGCCTGGATCAGCGCAACGATAAACAGGTAGCCCATGGTTGGCCCTCGTGGATCAAGGCGGCGACCTTAGCGGGTTGGGTCTGGCCAGTTCAACCCTGAGGATTGTGGGGCCGCTCCTACACAGGTTGCGCCACCGCAAAAAAAGCCCGGCCATCGCAATGGCCGGGCAGGTACACCCAAAGGAGCAACAAGGTGTCAGGGTTGGGAATTCGTCGCGGCTCAGGCCACCGCGGCCAGCCTGGCCTTGGCCTGGTTGAGGCCCTTTTCGTGGAACTCGCCGCTCATGTTCAGGCCTTCGGCGTGGATGAAGTCCACCTCGTGGATGCCGATGAAGGCCATCACCTGGCGCAGGTAGGGTTCCTGGTGGTCGCTGCTGGCACCGGCATGGATGCCGCCGCGGGCGGTCAGGACGATGGCGCGCTTGCCAGCCAGCAGCCCCTGCGGGCCGGTGGGGGTGTACTTGAAGGTGATGCCGGCGCGCAGCACATGGTCCAGCCAGGCCTTGAGGGTGCTGGGGATGGTGAAGTTGTACATCGGCGCGGCCATCACCAATACATCGGCGGCCAGCAGTTCGTCGGTCAGCGCGTTGGATCGCTCCAGCGCTTCACGCTCGGCGGCGCTGCGCTGCTCCTCGGGCTTCATCCAGCCGCCGAGCAGGTGGGCATCCAGGTGCGGCACCGGGGTCAGCGCCAGGTCGCGTACGGTGATCGCGTCGGCCGGGTGCGCCGCCTGCCACTGCTGGATGAAATCCTGGGTCAGTTGGCGAGAAACGGAATCCTGCTGGCGGGCGCTGCTTTCGATGATCAGTACGCGGGACATGGGTGCCTCCATCGGCGGTAAAGGGGTGCGATTCGATGGAGGTGAGATTAGAGGTTGACCTATCGATAAAAAAGCGTAAAAAGTGGGTTCAATCTATCGATTAATCAGTTTTATTCCGCCTTGCAGTCCAGCACGATGCGCAGCTTGATGATCTGCCGGTTGAACTTGGCCGTCACATCGACGCTCTTGCCGGCCGGCACGTTGACCCGGCGCACCCGTGGTGCCTCGGGCCCATTGCGGAAACTGACCTTGCACGCCGCCGCCACCTGCCCATAGTTGTTCAGGTTGATCGAGCCAATGTCGTAGGCAGTGTCATAGGCGGTGTAGTCGACCTTGACCCCGGTCATCTGCTTTTCCACGTCGATGGGATAAGCCATGGCCCCGAGGGGCAGGCACAGCAGCACGGCCAGACAACTTTTCTTCATAGGGCGCTCTCCTTGAGAAGAGCGCAGCTTAGGACAACAGGAGCCATAGATGAAAGCGCCGCGCGTAACCCTGGATCAGTGGCGGACCCTGCAGGCGGTGGTCGATCACGGCGGGTTCGCCCAGGCCGCCGAGGCCCTGCACCGCTCACAGTCGTCGGTGAGCTACACCGTGGCGCGCATGCAGGAGCAACTGGGCGTGCCGCTGCTGCGCATCGACGGGCGCAAGGCGGTGCTGACCGAGGCCGGCAGCGTGTTGCTGCGGCGCTCGCGGCAACTGGTCAAGCAGGCCAGCCAGCTCGAAGACCTGGCCCACCACATGGAACAGGGCTGGGAAGCCGAGGTGCGCCTGGTGGTCGACGCCGCCTACCCCAGCGCCCGCCTGGTGCGCGCCCTGAGCGCGTTCATGCCGCAGAGCCGCGGCTGCCGCGTGCGCCTGCGCGAAGAGGTGCTGTCCGGGGTCGAGGAGGTGCTGCACGAAGGCATCGCCGACCTGGCCATCAGCAGCTTCAACATCGGCGGCTACCTGGGTACCGAACTGAGCCCGGTGGAATTCATCGCCGTCGCCCACCCCGAGCATGCCCTGCACCGCATGGGCCGCGAGATTACCTTCCAGGACCTGGAAAGCCAGTTGCAGGTGGTGATCCGCGACTCTGGCCGCGCCCAGCCGCGCGACGTCGGCTGGCTGGGTGCCGAACAACGCTGGACGGTGGGCAGCCTGGGCACCGCCGCGACCTTCGTCAGCAGCGGCCTGGGCTTCGCCTGGCTGCCCCGGCACATGATCGAGCGCGAGCTGCGCGAAGGCGTGCTCAAGCCGCTGCCGCTGGATCAGGGTGGCAGCCGCCACCCACTGTTCTACCTTTACTCGAGCAAGGAAAAGACCCTGGGCCCGGCCACGCAGATCCTCATCGAATTGCTGCGCAATTTCGACACCGCGCCGCTGGACGTGCCCTTCGCCGCTCCCCCGCAAGCCTGAAAGGATCGCGCCCATGGCCTGTTTCGAACACGACGGATGCCTGCTGCATTACCAGGAACACGGCCAGGGCGAGCCCCTGGTGCTGCTGCACGGGCTGGGTTCGAGCAGCCAGGACTGGGAGTTGCAGGTACCCGAGTTCAGCCGCCATTACCGGGTGATCCTGATGGACATCCGCGGCCACGGGCAATCGTCCAAGCCGCGCCGGGGCTACCAGATCAAGACCTTCAGCGAAGACCTGCTGGCCTTGCTCCAGCACCTGGGCTGCGGCCCGGTGCATTTCGTCGGGCTGTCCATGGGCGGCATGCTCGGTTTCCAGTTTGCCGTCGATCACCCCGACTGGCTGCGCAGCCTGTGCATCGTCAACAGCGCCCCTGAAGTGAAGCGGCGCACCCCGAGCGACTGGCTCTGGTGGCTCAAGCGCTGGGGCCTGGCGCGGCTGCTCAGCGTCGAGACGGTGGGCAAGGGCCTGGCCGCGCGGCTGTTTCCCAAGCCGCAGCAAGCCGAGCTACGGCGCAAGATGGCCGAGCGCTGGGCGCGCAACGACAAACGCGCCTACCTCAAGAGCTTCGCTGCCATCGTCGACTGGGGGGTGCAGGAACGCATCGGCCAGATCCACTGTCCCACGCTGGTGATCGCCGCCGACCAGGATTACACCCCGATCGCCCTGAAACAGCGCTACGTCGCCCTGATGCCCAACGCCAGGCTGGCGGTCATCGCCGATTCGCGGCACGCTACGCCACTGGATCAACCTGACGACTTCAACCGTACCGTGCTGCAGTTCCTCGCAGCCGCCACCACCTCTCAAGGATCTTTGAGCCCATGCTGAAAAAACTTCTGCTCACCGCCTGCTCGGTCGCCTTCGCCACCAGTGTCATGGCCTCGGACAAGACCCCGCACGTGTTGCTGGACACCAGCTTCGGCCAGGTCGAGATCGAACTGAACGCAGAAAAAGCCCCGATCAGTACCAAGAACTTCCTCCAGTACGTCGACAGCGGCTTCTACAACAACACCATCTTCCACCGCGTGATCCCAGGCTTCATGGTCCAGGGTGGCGGCTTCACCGACCAGATGGTGCAAAAGAGCACCCAGGATCCGATCCGCAACGAGGCCAGCAACGGCCTGCAGAACACCCGCGGCACCCTGTCGATGGCGCGCACCTCCGACCCGAACTCGGCCACCAGCCAGTTCTTCATCAACGTCGCCGACAACGATTTCCTCAACCCGGGCCGCGACCGTGGCTACGCGGTGTTCGGCAAGGTCACCAAGGGCATGGAGGTGGTCGACCAGATCGTCAACTCGCCCACCACCGTCAAGAAAGGCATGCGCGATGTCCCGGCCGACCCGGTGTACATCAAGTCGGCCAAACGCATCGACTGACCACGCACCACACAGGGACGTGGGTCGGGTCATACAGGAGTCCTGTCACCCATGCTGTACCGTCGCTTCGAGCAGTTGATCGACATTTTCCGCGAGGCGCCCAGCGAGGCGCCTCCCGGCAAGGTCTGGCCCTTCTATCTCTACTACCTGCGTCAGGTCTGGCCGAGCTTCCTCGCCCTGCTGATCGTCGGCCTGATCGCCTCGCTGATCGAGGTGGCGCTGTTCAGCTACCTGAGCCGCATCATCGACCTGGCCCAGGGCACCCCCAACGCCAACTTCTTCAGCGAGCACAGCGCCGAGCTGATCTGGATGGTGGTGGTGGTGCTGGTGCTGCGCCCGGTGTTCTTCGGCCTGCACGACCTGCTGGTGCACCAGACCATCAGCCCGGGCATGACCAGCCTGATCCGCTGGCAGAACCACACCTACGTGCTCAAGCAGAGCCTGAACTTCTTCCAGAGCGACTTCGCCGGGCGCATCGCCCAGCGCATCATGCAGACCGGCAACTCGCTGCGCGATTCGGCGGTACAGGCGGTGGATGCCTTGTGGCACGTGCTGATCTACGCCATCAGCGCGCTGGTGCTGTTCGCCGAGGCCGATTGGCGGCTGATGCTGCCGTTGCTGGTGTGGATCGCCGGCTACATCGGCGCGCTGTACTACTTCGTGCCACGGGTGAAGGAGCGTTCGGTGATTTCCTCCGACGCCCGCTCCAAGCTGATGGGGCGCATCGTCGACGGCTACACCAACATCGCCACCCTCAAGCTGTTCGCCCACACCGACTACGAGCAGCAGTACGCCCGCGAGGCGATCAGCGAACAAACCGAGAAGACCCAGCTGGCCGCGCGGGTGATCACCAGCATGGACGTGGTCATCACCTCGCTCAACGGCTTGCTGGTGGTGTGCACCACGGGCCTGGCCCTGTGGCTGTGGAGCCAGGCGTCGATCACCGTCGGCGCCATTGCCCTGGCCACCGGCCTGGTGATCCGCATCGTCAACATGTCGGGCTGGATCATGTGGGTGGTCAACGGCATCTTCGAGAACATCGGCATGGTCCAGGACGGCCTGCAGACGATTGCCCAGCCGGTCAGCGTCAGCGACAAGCCCCAGGCGCCGGGGCTCAAGGTCAGGCAGGGCGGCGTGCGCTTCGAGCACGTAGGCTTTCACTACGGCAAGGGCAGCCAGGTGATCGACGCGCTCAACCTGGACATCCGTCCGGGCGAGAAGATCGGCCTGATCGGCCCGTCCGGTGCCGGCAAGTCGACCCTGGTCAACCTGCTGCTGCGCCTGTACGACGTGCAGGCCGGGCGCATCCTCATCGATGGCCAGGACATCGCCGAGGTCAACCAGGCCAGCCTGCGCGCGCAGATCGGCATGATCACCCAGGACACCTCGCTGTTGCACCGCTCGATCCGCGACAACCTGCTGTACGGCCGCCCCGACGCCACGGACGAGGAGGTCTGGGAAGCGGTGCGCCGGGCTCGGGCCGACGAGTTCATTCCGCAATTGTCCGACGCCCAGGGGCGCAGCGGTTTCGACGCCCATGTCGGCGAGCGCGGGGTGAAGCTTTCCGGCGGCCAGCGCCAGCGCATCGCCATTGCCCGGGTGCTGCTGAAGAACGCACCGATCCTGATCATGGACGAAGCCACTTCGGCGCTGGACTCGGAGGTCGAGGCAGCCATCCAGGAGAGCCTGGAAACCCTGATGCAGGGCAAGACGGTGATCGCCATCGCCCACCGCCTGTCGACCATCGCCCGCATGGACCGCTTGATCGTGCTGGACAAGGGCCACATCGTCGAGAGCGGCAGCCACGCTGAACTGCTGGCGCAGCATGGGTTGTATGCACGGTTGTGGCACCACCAGACCGGCGGGTTCGTCGGCGTCGATTGAGTTAGGCGCGGCCCCTATGGGAGCGGCCTTGTGCCGCGAAAGGGCCGCAAAGCGGCCCCGGCGATCTTTGTGTCAACGCTGAAATCCTGGGGCTGCTACGCAGCCCTTTCGCGACACAAGGCCGCTCCTACAGGGATAGCGTGTGGCCAGACACTTCAAACCTGGCGATACGGCAACATCCCCCGCGCCTGCTCGGCGTAGGCCATCACCCCTTCGCGTTCCTGGCGCAGGAAATCCGCGACCGCCCGACGCAACCCTGGGTGCAGCAGGTAATGCCACGAGCGCGTGATCACCGGCTCGAACCCACGAATCAGCTTGTGTTCGCCCTGGGCCCCGGCATCGAAGCGCTGCAAGCCTTCGCCGATGGCGAAGTCCATGCCCTGGTAGAAGCAGGTCTCGAAGTGCAGCCGGTCGAATTCGTCCAGGCAGCCCCAGTAGCGGCCATACAAGCTGTCGCCCCCCACCAGGCTGAACGCCATCGCCACCTCCCGCCCCTGCTGCCGGGCGATCACCACGCGGATGGCCTCGGGCATACGCTCGGCGACCAGGCTGAAGAATGCCCGGGTCAGGTACGGCGCACGGCGCCGCACCGCATAGGTGTTGGCGTAGCAGCGGTAGACGAAATCCCACTGCGCCTCGCTCAGCTGTTCGCCCCGGTACCAGGCGAAGTCGATGCCCTGCCCCGCCACCTGCTCGCGCTCCTTGCGCATCTGCTTGCGCTTGCGCGAGCTGAGGCTGTCGAGAAAATCCTGGAAGTCCCGGTAGCCGGGGTTGCGCCAGTGGAACTGGCAGCCCAGGCGCTCCATCCAGCCGGGCAGAGCGCCAATGGCCTGATCCAGCGCGGGGTCGGTGAAATTGATGTGCGCCCCGGACAACCCTCCCTTGCCCAGATACTCCGGGATCGCCTGCAACAGCAGCAGGCCCTCGGCTGGGTCGGCGGCCAGCAGCCGCGGCCCGCTCACCGGGCTGAACGGCACAGCGCCAAGCAACTTGGGGTAGTAGGCGATGCCGGCCCGCTCGCAGGCGTCGGCCCAGCCATGATCGAACACGTACTCGCCGAACGAATGCCACTTGCGGTACGCCGGCAGCAACGCGCGCACTTCACCGTCGCGCTCCAGCACCAGGTGCTCGGCAGCCCACCCCGTGTCGGGGGTTACGCTGGCGCTGTCCTCCATGGCCGTGAGAAAGGCATGGCGCAGAAACGGCTGGGCATCGGGCACCAGGGTATCCCAGGTGGTCGCCGGCAGGTCGCGCAGATGGGCAAGGCTGTGGAGGCTGATCACATTTGCAACTCGCTGAAGAGAGGGTGCCAGTATTGCCAAGTCGCCGGCGACACTCAAATGACAGGCCGCTGACTTAACAACAGTGCCACTGTTTAGACATTATTCTGTCATCCACCCCCGCAATACTTGCGCCTGTTTTCCGGAACCCCAGAACCTGTCTAGTCAGGCCCTTTCCGAAGACATGCCAACTTGGGGGCGGGCGCTTGAGCCTCCCCACTTTTTCCAACAGGGAGAACCTTATGCGTCTTGTTTCTACACTTACTGGAGTGAGCCTCACCGGCATGATGCTGGCTCTGAGTACTCCGGCCAGTGCTGCTGTCGACGCCAAGCTGCTCGAAATGCTCCGCGCCAATGGCTCGATCAACCAGGCGCAGTACAACGAACTGCAGGGCGACCTGGCAAAGGAAACCAAGGAAAAGGCCGACCAGAAAGCCCAGTCCGAGCGTCTGAGCTCCTTCGAACAAAAAGTGGCATGGGCCGCCAAGACCCAGATCAAGGGTGATGTGCGCCTGCGTTACGAAGACGTCAACGTCGACAACCCCAACAGCCGCAGCGGCAACCAGGACCGCGAGCGCGTGCGCGCCCGGGTCGGCTTCTACAGCGAGATCAACCCGCAGGTCGACGCCGGTATCCGCGTGGCCACCGGCAGCAGCTCGGACGCCCGCTCGACCAACCAGAGCCTGGACAACTACTTCGACAAGAAATCGCTGTGGGTCGACCTCGCCTACCTCGACTGGCACCCGACCGCCGTGCCCAACCTGCACCTGATCGGCGGCAAGATGATGCAGCCATGGGTGAGCATGGGCGACGTCATCTGGGACAGCGACATCAACCCTGAAGGCGTGGCGGTCACCTACAAGACCAACCTGGGTGCCGCCGAGCTGTTCGGCAGCGCCGGCCACTACACCCTCAAGGACAACGTCGACGGCGACGGCGTGCAGTTCAAGCACGACGCCCAGCTGTACCACGGCCAATTGGGCACCAAGTTCAATGCCGCCGATACCGTCAAGGTCACCGTGGGCGGCAGCATCTACGGCTTCGACAACGACAAGAAGTCGGCCGTGCTGCGCAGCTTCGGCAACACCACCGACGAGTTCAACCTGGTGGAAGGCTTTGGCCAGGTGGACTTCACCGGCTTCGCCATCCCGTTGTCGGCGTATGGCCAGTTCGTCAAGAACACCGAAAGCACCGACGGCGAAGACAAGGCCTGGCTGGCCGGCCTGAAAACCAAGGTCGGCGCCTGGAGCCTGGACTACAACTACCGCGATGTGCAGCGCAACGCCGTGGTCAGCCTGTTCACCGACTCCGACTTCGGCGCAGGTTTCACCGGCTCACGCGGCCACAAGTTCAAGGTGGGTTACGAGATCGACAAGAACTTCTCGCTGGGCGCGGCCTACCTGATGGCCAAGACCGACCTGTCGCAGTTGCCGAACAGCAATGCGGATGTAGACACGCTGCAGGTGGACCTGGAAGCCAAGTTCTAAGCGTTACGCTCCCTTGCTCCACGCTGAAGCGGGAAATGCCGACCCCATCCGGCATTTCCCGTTTTTTTGTTTACCTGCCAGAAAGCCGGGGCTGCTTCGCAGCCCTTTCGCGACACAAGGCCGCTCCTACAGGGAAATGCGTTCTCCTGTAGGAGCGGCCTTGTGTCGCGAAAGGGCCGCACAGCGGCCCCGGCATTCTCGAACTGAAAATCACCGCTTGCGCAGGATCACGCTACCAATCGAATACCCCGCACCAAACGAGCTCAGCACGCCCAGCGAGCCCTTGGCCAGGTCATCCTGGTACAGGTGGAAGGCAATCACCGAACCGGCCGAACTGGTGTTGGCATAGCGATCGAGGATCACCGGCGCATCTTCCTCGGCCACTTCACGCCCCAGCAGCTTCTTGACGATCAGGTGGTTCATGCTCAGGTTGGCCTGGTGCAGCCAGAAGCGCTTGACGTCAGACGGTTGCAGGTCGTTCTCAGCCAGGTGCTGGCCAATCAGCTCGGCGACCATCGGGCAGACTTCCTTGAACACCTTGCGGCCTTCCTGCACGAACAGCTTGTCACGGGCACCGATGCCCTCTTCGGCGGCGCGGTTGAGGAAGCCGAAGTTGTTGCGGATATTGTTGGAGAACGCGGTCAGCAGCTTAGTGCTGACGATATCGAACTGATGCTTCGAAGTCGCAAGGTCGGCCCGTTCGATCAGCACGGCGGTGGCGGCGTCACCAAAGATGAAGTGGCTGTCACGGTCGCGGAAGTTCAGGTGGCCGGTGCAGATCTCCGGGTTGACCACCAGCACCGAGCGCGACTGGCCCAACTGCACGCTGTTGGCGGCGGTCTGGATACCGAAGGTGGCCGACGAGCAGGCCACGTTCATGTCGAAGGCGAAGCCCTGGATGCCCAGCGCCTGCTGCACTTCGATGGCGATGGCCGGGTACGGGCGCTGCAGGTTGGAACAGGCGACGATCACCCCGTCGACATCGGCGGCGGTGCGGCCGGCACGCTCCAGGGCCTGGCGGGCAGCGGCCACGCCCATCTCGCAGAGGATCGATTGCTCGTCGTTGCTGCGCTCGGGCAGGCGCGGCTTCATGCGTTGCGGGTCGAGAATGCCCGCCTTGTCCATGACGAAGCGGCTCTTGATGCCCGAGGCCTTTTCGATGAAGGCGGCGTCGGACAGCGGCGCCGCCTCGACCTCGCCACGTTCGATGGCGGCGGCGTTGTCACGGTTGAAACGCTGTGCCCAGGCGTTGAAGGATTCCACCAGTTCTTCGTTGGAAATGCTCTGGGCCGGGGTGTACAGGCCGGTGCCGCTGATCACGACGTTGTGCACGGTCGTTCCTCTGGTCTGGGGCCGGCGCCGGACGGGCGCAGGCCAAAAATTGGGGTTCGATACTGGCACCTTGGTACCAGTTTGCAATCGTAATAATCCGTATTGGCGAGGGCTTTGCCCTCGATCGCGGGTAAACCCGCTCCTACAGGGCCACCACCGACTTCAGAATCGGCGATAAACCTGTAGGAGCTGGCTTGCCAGCGAATGGGCCGCAATGCGGCCGCAAATTCCTGCAAGTGTGCCACAAATCAGCGAGGTTAGGCTTCCACCTGCCCCCACTGTTTGCTCAGTCGCTTGTCGGAAATCGGCACCTTGGTACCCAACTGCTGGGCAAACAACGACACCCGGTATTCCTCCAGCAGCCAGCGGTAAAGGGTCAACTGCTCATCGCGCTTGCCTTCCTGGGCATGCTTGTCGGCGCGGGCCTGGTACTGCGCCCAGCAATTGGCCAGTTCGCCGCTCCACACCCGGTCCTTCTGCACCTGCGAACCCAGTTTTTCCAGGCGCAGTTCCACCGCCTTGAGATAACGCGGCAGTTCCTTGAACCAGGCACTTGGTGTCTCGCGCACGAAGCCCGGGTACACCAGGTTGGCCAATTGCTGCTTGATGTCGTTGAGCGCCACCGCCTGGGCCAGGTCGATCTTGCCCTTGAAGCGCTTTTGCAGGCCATGCCACAGCTTCAGCACCTCCAGGGTCTGGCGGGCCAGGCGTTCGGCGTGCTCGGCCCAGTTGCCGCGCTTGCGCTCGGCCAGCGAGGCCAGGCCCGCGCCATCACGTGGCAGCGGGTCTTCGCCTTCCAGCACACAGCTGTCGAGGCTGGCCAGGAGAATATCCTCGACCAACGCCTCGACCCGGCCCAGTTCACGGTACAGCAGCCCCAGCTCGGTCAGCCCCGGCAGCTTGCCGCGCAGGAACTTGGCCGGCTCCGCCAACTGCTGCAGCAACAAGCGTTGCAAGGCGCGACGGTGCTGGAACTCGGCTTCGGCCTGGGTCGAGAAGCGCCCCTCGCGCACCGTGCCATTGTCCTCGACCAGTGCCGGGTAAACCGTCATCGACAACCCGGCGATCTTCTGCTGCGCGGTCTGCGCCACCTGCGCGAAGGCCTTGGCCTGCACCGGCTGCTCGGCCTTCTCGCTGCGCGGCAGGGCCAGCGCGGCCTGGCTGGCGGCGGCAAAGCGCGCGGTCAGCTCGGCCAGGTCGCGGCCTTCGCCGAGGAACTTGCCCTGGGCATCGACCACTTCGATGTTCATGCGCAGATGGCCCTCGACCAGCCCGGCCGCTTCCGCCCAGGCCTCGTCCGACACGCGCGCCCCGGTCATGCGCAACAATTCCTGGCCCAGGGCCTGCGGCAATGCCCCCTGGCCGAAGCTCATGCGCGCCAGCGCCGCCTTGACGAAATCCGGCACCGGCACGAAGTTCTTGCGCAGGGCCTTGGGCAGGTTACGCACCAGGGCAATGCACTTGGCCTCGAGCAAGCCTGGCACCAGCCATTCCAGGCGCTCGCCCGGCAGGTTCGGCAACAGCGGCGCCGGCACCCGCACGGTCACGCCGTCACGCGGGTGGTTGGGCTCGAAGTGGTAGCTCAGCGACAGGCGCAGCTCACCCACCTGCAGGTGGTCTGGGTACTGCGCGGCGGTGACCTCGCTGGCCTCGCGGGCGAGCACGTCCTCCTCGCGCATGATCAGCAGGCTGGCGTCCTTCTGGCTGTTCATCCGGTACCAGCTGTCGAAGGTCGCGGTCTGGTGGATTTCTTCGGGCAGGCGCGCCTCATAGAAGGCGTACAGCGTCTCCTCGTCGGCAAGAATGTCGCGCCGACGGGCCTTGGCCTCCAGCTCGTCGAGCTGTTCGAGCAGGCGCTTGTTGGCCGCCAGGCACTTGGCCCGCGACTGGATTTCGCCGCCGACCAGGCCCTCGCGGATGAACAGCTCGCGCGAGGTGACCGGGTCGATCGGGCCGAAATGCACCGGGCGCCGGCCGACCAGGATCAGCCCGTACAGGGTGATCTGCTCGTAGGCCACCACCTGGCCGCGTTTTTTCTCCCAGTGCGGCTCGAAGTGGTTCTTCTTGATCAGGTGGCTGGCCAGCGGTTCGATCCAGTCCGGCTCGATCTTGGCCACCACGCGCGCGTACAGCTTGGTGGTTTCCACCAGCTCCGCGGCCATCACCCACTGCGGTCGCTTGCGGCCGATGCCCGAGGACGGGTGAACCCAGAAACGCCGCTGACGCGCGCCCTGGTAGTCGCCCTCCTCGGTCTTCTGGCCGATCTGGCTGAGCAGGCCGCTGAGGATGGCCTTGTGCAGCGGCTGGTAGGTGCACGGTTCCTTGTTCACCGCCAACTGCAAGTCGCGGCAGATCAGCGCCAGCTGGCGATGGGCGTCGCGCCACTCGCGCAGGCGCAGGTAGTTGAGGAAGTTCTTGCGGCACCAGTTGCGCAGCGGGTTGGCGGTCAGTGCCTGGCGCTGCTCCTCGAAACCACGCCACAAGTTGACCAGCGCGGCGAAGTCGGAATCGACGTCCTTCCACTGCGCATGGGCCTGGTCGGCGGCCTGCTGGCGCTCCGGCGGGCGCTCGCGCGGATCCTGCACCGACAGCGCGCTGGCGACGATCAGTACTTCCTGCAGGCTGCCCTGGCGGGCGCCTTCGAGCAGCATGCGACCCAACCGCGGGTCGATCGGCAGGCGCGCCAGTTGGCGACCCAGCGGGGTCAGCTGGTTCTCGCGGTTGACCGCCGAGAGCTCCTGCAACAGGTTGAACCCGTCGCTGATGGCCTTGCCATCCGGCGGCTCGATGAACGGGAAGGCGTCGATCGCACCCAGGCGCAGGTGCAGCATCTGCAGGATCACCGCGGCCAGGTTGGTGCGCAGGATCTCCGGGTCGGTGAACGCCGGCCGACCGTTGAAATCGTCCTCGCTGTACAGGCGGATGCAGATGCCCGGCTCGACCCGGCCACAGCGGCCCTTGCGCTGGTTGGCGCTGGCCTGGGACACCGCCTCGATGGGCAGGCGCTGGACCTTGGCGCGGTAGCTGTAGCGGCTGATGCGCGCGGTGCCGCTGTCGATCACGTAGCGAATGCCCGGCACGGTCAGCGAGGTTTCGGCGACGTTGGTCGCCAGCACCACGCGTCGGCCGCTGTGGGACTGGAAGATCCGCTGCTGCTCGGCCGGCGACAGCCGCGCATACAGCGGCAGGATCTCGGTGTGGCGCAGCTGCGCCTTGCGCAGGATCTCGGCGGCGTCGCGGATCTCGCGCTCGCCGGGCAGGAACACCAGCACATCGCCCGGGCCCTTGCCCTGGCTGCGTTCGTGCTGGGCGATCTCGTCGAGGCTGGCGAGGATCGCCTGGTCGACGGAAAGGTCCTCCTCGACCTGGTTGCCCTCCTCGTCGTGCTCGCTGGTCAGCGGCCGGTACCAGGTGTCCACCGGGTAGGTACGGCCGGACACCTCGATGATCGGCGCACCGTCGAAGTGCTGGGAGAAACGCTCCAGGTCGATGGTCGCCGAGGTGATGATCAGCTTCAGGTCCGGGCGACGGTGCAGCAGGGTCTTGAGGTAGCCGAGCAGGAAATCGATGTTCAGGCTGCGCTCGTGGGCTTCGTCGACGATGATCGTGTCGTAGCGCTCGAGAAAGCGGTCGTGTTGAGTTTCGGCCAGCAGGATACCGTCGGTCATCAGCTTGACCAAGGTGTTCGAATCGCTCTGGTCCTCGAAACGCACCTGATAGCCGACCAGCGCGCCCAGCGGCGTGCCCAGCTCTTCGGCGACCCGCGCCGCGACACTGCGCGCGGCGATCCGCCGGGGCTGGGTATGGGCGATCAGGCCATGACTGCCGCGGCCCAGCTCCAGGCAGATCTTCGGCAGCTGGGTGGTCTTGCCCGAACCGGTTTCGCCAGCGATCACCAGCACCTGGTGTTCGGCCAGGGCCTTCTTGATCTCGTCGCGCTTGGCGGCGATCGGCAAGCTGTCGTCGTAGCGGATGTGCGGCACGCTCTGCTGGCGCGCGGTCACCTGGGCGCAGGACGCCTGGACCCTCTCGACCCACTGTGCAAGCTTGCCCTCGTCGGGGCGCTTGCGCAGCTCGTGCAGTTGCCGACGCAATCGGTGACGGTCGGCGATCATGGCGTGGTCGAGGTTGTTCAGCAGTTGTTCGATGGCGTGGTCTGTCATGGGGCTTTTTAGTGATGCAGGTGAGGCCTGCTTTTTCATGATCGGCATTCGTAAGGGGTGGGATTGTCGCAGATTTGCCGGCCTGATGCTGCCTGTACCGGCCCTTTCGCCGGCAAGCCGGCTCCTACACCGACCCCACCCTGTAGGAGCCGGCTTGCCGGCGAACCCCCTCAGAATGTTTACCCAACCATGGAGTGAACGTCGCCATTCACTGCTTTAATCAACGTTACGCACCGTGTGAGTATCCAGAGCATGCTCCCCGCCCCGATCATTGCCCGCCCGCTCTCCCGCCCTTCGCAAGCGAAGGCCAGGGTCCGTGCCGGCGAAAATCCGCTGGTGCACATCATCCTCGCCTTCTGGGCCTTGTGGCACTGCCGCCACGCGCGTCCACCGGACACTTCGCCCACGCACCCCTGACCCGACCCGGCCTCATCGGCCGATTGTCTCAGCCTGACCGCTCGCCTGCGCGGCGGTCCTGCGTGTCCTAGAGCGAATCCACCATGCACTTTGCCCCTGCCGAGCACGCCAGGCGTTTCCTGGCCGACAACCCTGATATCGACCTGATCGAACTGTTCATCCTCGACGCCAACGGCGTGCCCCGCGGCAAGCTGCTGCACCGCGAGGAACTGCTGGCGGTGTTCGAAAGCGGCCGCCCGCTACCCAGCACCATCCTCGGCCTGACCCTCAACGGCGACGATGTCGAAGACTCCGGCCTGGTCTGGGACGTCGGCGACATCGACTGCCGCGCCTACCCGCTGGATGGCAGCCTGGTGCGCCTGCCCTGGCGCCGGGTACCGACCGCCGCCGTACAGGTCAGCATGCACCCCAGCGAAGGCCTGCCGGCCAGCGTGGCGGATCCGCGCCATGTGCTGCTGAAGGTCATCGACGCGCTCAAGGCCGACGGCTACCACCCGGTAATGGCCTGCGAGCTGGAGTTCTACCTGCTCGACCAGCAGCGCGATGCCCAAGGTCGGCCACAGCCGGCGCTGGACAGCGACGGTGGACGACCGCGCGGGACCCAGGTATATGGCCTGCGCGAGCTGGAGCAGATCGAACCCTTCCTCGCCGACCTCTATGCCGCCTGCAAGGCCCAGGGCATTCCGGCGCGCACGGCGATCTCCGAGTACGCGCCCGGCCAGGTGGAGATCACCCTGGAGCACGGTGACGCGCTGCAGGCCATGGACCAGGCTGTGCGCTACAAGCGCCTGGTCAAGGGCATTGCCAATGCCCATGGCATGCAGGCCTGCTTCATGGCCAAGCCATTCGCCCAACTGGCCGGCACCGGCATGCATATGCACCTGAGCCTGGCCGATGCCGCCGGCAACAACCTGTTCGCCAGCCAGGACAGGGCCGGCACCCCGCTGCTGCGCCAGGCGGTAGCCGGCATGCTGCGCCACCTGCGCGAATCGCTGTTGCTGTTCTGCCCCAACGCCAACTCGTACCGCCGCTTCCAGGCCAACAGCTATGCACCACTGGCGCCGACCTGGGGCGTGGACAACCGCACCGTCAGCCTGCGGGTGCCCGGTGGCCCGGCGGCCAGTCGCCATGTCGAACACCGCATCTGCGGCGCCGACGCCAACCCCTACCTGGCCGCCGCCGCGCTCCTCGCCGCCGCGCACCAGGGCATCGGCGAACAGCTCGATCCCGGCGCGCCGGTCGAAGGCAACGGCTATGCCCAGGCCAGCGAGTTCCTGCCCAGCGACTGGCTGGCTGCCCTGCAGGCCCTGGAGCAATCGACCTGGGCCCGGGAGGCGCTGGGCGAGGCCTTCCTCGGTGTGTACCTGAAGGTCAAGCGCGCCGAGCACCGCCAGTTCATGGCCGAGGTCGGCGAACAGGACTGGCGCTGGTACCTGCACCAGGCCTGAACCCCGAATCACGACAAGGAACACCCATGAACGCAGCAGTGAACAAAGGGCCGGCCCAGCGCGCGCCTTCCTACTACAGCGCCTCCCTCAACGACACCACCGAATACCCCACCCTCAAGGGCACGGTGCAGGTGGACGTGGCAATCATCGGCGGCGGTTTTACCGGCGTGGCCACTGCGGTGGAGCTGGCCGAGCGCGGCCTGAAGGTGGCCATCGTCGAGACCAACCGCATCGGCTGGGGCGCCAGCGGGCGCAACGGTGGCCAGGTCACCGGCAGCCTGTCGGGCGACGAGGCCATGCGCACGCAGATGCGCGACCGCCTGGGCGCCGAGGTGGACGACTTCATCTGGCACCTGCGCTGGCGCGGCCACCAGATCATCGAGCAGCGCGTCGAGCGCTACGGTATCCAGTGCGACCTCAAGCACGGCCACCTGCACGCGGCGATGAAACCGTCGCACATGACCGAACTGCGCGCCTTCGAGGCCGAAGCCCAGCGCCGCGGCATGGGCGAGCTGGTGCAGTTGCTCGACCGCGACGCCATGCAGCAGCACCTGCACAGCCCGCTGTACCTGGGCGCGTTGAAGAACCGCCGCAACCTGCACCTGCACCCGCTCAACCTGTGCCTGGGCGAGGCCCGCGCCGCCCATGACCTCGGCGCGCTGGTGTTCGAGAATTCCGAAGTGCTGGAGATCGTCCATGGCCCGCGCCCGGCGGTGGTCACCGCCCAGGGGCGGATCGAGGCGCGCCAGGTGATGCTGGCCGGCGACGTCTACCACAAGCTGGAAAAGCGCCAGCTCAAGGGCAAGATCTTCCCGGCCATGGGCGGCATCGTCACCACCGCGCCGCTGGGCGAGCTGGCCGAACAGATCAACCCACAGGACCTGGCGGTGTACGACTGCCGTTTCGTCCTCGACTACTACCGCCTGACCGCCGACAAGCGCCTGCTGTTCGGCGGCGGTGCCAACTACTCCGGGCGCGACTCGCGGGACATCGAAGGCGAACTGCGCCCGTGCATCGAACGCACCTTCCCGGTGCTCAAGGGCGTGCCGATCGAGTTCCAGTGGAGCTGCGCCATGGGCATCGTGGTCAACCGCATTCCGCAACTGGGCAAGCTGTCGGACAACGTCTGGTACTGCCAGGGGTATTCCGGGCATGGCATCGCCACCAGCCATATCATGGGCGAGATCATGGCCGAGGCGTTGACCGGTACGCTGGAGAAGTTCGACACCTTCGCGGCGTGCAAGCACATCAAGGTGCCGATGGGGGACTTGCTGGGCAACCCGCTGCTGGCGGCGGGGATGTGGTACTACCAGATGCTCGAGAAATTGCGCTGAGTCTTAACCCTACACAACCTCGCTGTGGGAGCGGCCTTGCGTCGCGAAAGGGGTGCGAAGCACCCCCATCGATTGACGCGTTATCGCTGATATCCTGTGGCCGCTTCGCGACCCTTTCGCGACGCAAGGCCACTCCCATACCGATCGCGCAGGCTGCGGATCAGGCGATCTTCTTCAGGCCCTGCTTCTTCAGCTCTTCGTCACGCAGTTCGCGACGCAGGATCTTGCCGACGTTGGTGGTCGGCAGGGCATCGCGGAACTCGATGGCCTTCGGCACCTTGTAGCCGGTGACGTTGGCGCGCATGTGCTCCATCACCTGCTCCTTGGTCAGGGTCATGCCCGGCTTGACCACGATGAACACCTTGATCACCTCGCCCGATTTCTCGTCGGGAATACCGATGGCCGCGCACTGCAGCACGCCCGGCAGGGCCGCGAGCACGTCTTCGAGCTCGTTGGGGTACACGTTGAAGCCCGAGACCAGGATCATGTCCTTCTTGCGGTCGACGATGCGCATGTAGCCGTCCGGCTGGATCAAGGCGATATCGCCGGTCTTCAGCCAACCCTCGCTGTCGATGATCTCGGCGGTCGCTTCATCACGCTGCCAATAACCCTTCATCACCTGCGGGCCCTTCACGCACAGCTCACCGACCTCGCCCAGGGGCAGTTCCTGGCCGTTGTCGTCGATGACCTTGCACAGGGTGGACGGCACCGGAATGCCGATGGTGCCGACCTGGTTGGCCTCGCTCGGGTTCACCGCCGCCACCGGGCTGGTCTCGGTCATGCCGTAGCCTTCGCAGATGGCGCAGCCGGTGACGGCCTTCCAACGCTCGGCCACGCTCAACTGCAGGGCCATGCCGCCGGACAGGGTGATCTTCAGCGAGGAGAAGTCGAGGTTGCGGAACCCTTCGTTGTTGCACAAGGCGACGAACAGGGTGTTCAGGCCGACAAAGCCGCTGAACTTCCACTTGCCCAGTTCCTTGACCATGGCCGGCAAGTCGCGCGGGTTGCTGATCAGCACGTTGTGGTTGCCGATCAGCATCATGGCCATGCAATGGAAGGTGAAGGCATAGATGTGGTACAGCGGCAGCGGGGTGATCAGGATCTCGCAACCTTCGTGCAGGTTGGCCCCCATCAACGCGCGGCACTGCAGCATGTTGGCCACCAGGTTGCGGTGGGTCAGCATGGCGCCCTTGGCCACCCCGGTGGTGCCGCCGGTGTACTGCAGCACGGCAACATCGTTGGGCTGCGGATTGGCCTCGGTGACCGCCCCGCCCTTGCCCAGCGCCAGCGCGTCGTTGAAACGCACGGCCTGCGGCAGGTTGTAGGCCGGGACCATTTTCTTCACGTACTTGATCACGCTGTTGATCAACAGGCGCTTGAGTGGTGGCAACAGGTCGGCCACTTCGGTGACAATGACGTGTTTGACCTGGGTCTTGGGCACGACCTTTTCCGCCAGGTGCGCCATGTTGGCCAGGCACACCAGGGCCTTGGCCCCGGAGTCGTTGAACTGGTGCTCAAGCTCGCGGGCGGTGTACAGCGGATTGGTGTTGACCACGATCAGCCCGGCACGCATGGCGCCGAACACGGCGACCGGGTACTGCAGGACGTTGGGCAGTTGCACGGCGATGCGATCGCCAGGCTTGAGGTCGGTGTGCTGTTGCAGCCAGGCGGCGAAGGCGCCGGACAGGGCATACAGCTCGCCGTAGGTGATGGTCTTGCCCAGGTTGCTAAAGGCCGGTTTGTCGGCAAAGCGTTGGCAGGATTGCTTGAGCACCGCCTGGATATTGGGGAATTCGTCAGGATTGATTTCCGCCGTAATTCCGGCTGGGTACTTATCCTTCCAAAAATGTTCGATCATGGAAGCCCGCTCCTTCAGCAACAGCGAATTCGGTACGCGTCGATGCGCTTATTATTGATATGGGATGACGGTTCATTGCAAACCGGATCATCTGAAAGCGCGCCGAGAGTAACAGCTTTGCCAGGGGTCGCCTAGAGGCCAAAGCGGCCCGCACGGTCACAAAAATGACTCAAAGAAATTTCCAGGTCATTTTTAGAGTAATTGTACAAAATGTCGCGAATTCGCCTGAAAACCTTGAACTAGAGCCATCTGCTTTAACTATGGGAGCGGGCTTGCCGGGCGATACGTCCTGCGCACCGCAAGCCCGCTCCCACAACACAAGTGCTCATCGGCCTTGCGGCCTCAGGCGATATCCCGCAGCTCGCGCCTGAGGATCTTGCCCACCGGGGTCATCGGCAGCGAGTCGCGCAGCACGATGTGCTTGGGCACCTTGTAGCCAGTGAAGTTGGCCTTGCAGAACGCCTTGAGCTCTTCGACGCTCACCCCGCCGGCACGCGGCACCACGAATAGTTTCACCGCTTCGCCGGTGCGCTCGTCCGGCACGCCGATGACCGCGCAGCTGGCCACCTGTGGGTGACTCATCAGGACATCCTCGATCTCGTTGGGGTACACGTTGAAACCCGAGACGATGATCATGTCCTTCTTGCGGTCGACGATGCGGGTGAAGCCATCCGCCTCGATCACCGCGATATCGCCGGTCTTTAACCAGCCTTCGGCGTCCAGCGCCTGGGCGCTGGCCTCGGGCTGGCGCCAGTACCCCTTCATCACCTGCGGGCCCTGGATGCACAGTTCGCCACGCTCGCCCAAGGGTTGTTCGTTGCCCTCGTCGTCGATCACCTTGAACGCGGTGCCCGGTACCGGGATACCCACAGTGCCCAGACGCGCCAGCTGGCCATAGGGGTTGCTGCTGGCCACCGGCGAGGTCTCGGTAAGCCCGTAGCCTTCGACGATGCGACAGCCCGTGAGCGCCTCCCAGCGCTCGGCGGTGGCCTTGACCAGCGCGGTGCCACCGGAGTTGGTGACCTTGAGCGCCGAGAAATCCAGCGACTTGAAGCCAGGGTGGTCCATCAGCGCGACGAACAGCGTGTTCAAGCCCAACAGCGCCGAGAAGCGCCACTTGCCCAGCTCCTTGATGAAGCCCGGGATATCCCGCGGGTTGGTGATCAGCACGTTGTGGTTGCCGGTGACCATCATGCACATGCAATTGGCGGTGAAGGCATAGATGTGGTACAGCGGCAGCGGCGCGATCATCACCTCCTGCCCTTCCTTGATCAGCGGCTGGCCATCCGGCCCGTGCTGGCCGAAACAGGCCAGCACCTGGAGCATGTTGGCCACCAGGTTGCCGTGGCTGAGCATGGCGCCCTTGGCCAGGCCCGTGGTGCCGCCGGTGTATTGCAACACGGCGACGTCATCGAGCACCTGCGGCACCGGTTTGTGCAGCAACTCGCGCCCCTGGCGCAGCACCTGCTTGAACGACACGGCCTGGGGCAACTGGTAGGCGGGCACCATCTTCTTCAGCTTGTCGACCACGGTGTTGACCAGCCAGCCCTTGGCCGCCGGCAGCAGGTCGCCCATCCTCGCCTCGATCAGGTACTCGATGGCGGTGTCCGCCAGCACCTCCTGGACCCGCTTGCCGAACATGTTGAGGAACACCAGGGCACGGGCGCCGGAGTCCTGGAACTGGTGGCGCATCTCGCGCTCGGTGTACAGCGGGTTGGTGTTGACCACCACCAGCCCCGCGCGCATGGCGCCGAACACGGCGATGGGGTATTGCAGGACATTGGGCATCTGCACCGCGATGCGGTCGCCCGGCTGCAGGTCGGTGTGCTGCTGCAACCAGGCGGCGAAGGCTGCCGAATGGCGCTCAAGCTCGGCGTAGCTGAGGGTGACGCCCAGGTTGCTGAACGCCGGGCGGTCGGCGAAGCGCTTGCAGGAGCGCTCGAAGACATCGACGACCGAGGTGTAGGCATTCATGTCAATGGTCGAAGGCACGCCCGCCGGGCGCTTGTCATTCCAGAAATCGGCTTGCATTTATTGTTGTTCCTCTGCCGGGACCGTCCCTGACCTGATTGCCTGATGGCAAAAAGGCGTTCAGCCGACGTTAGCAGCAATGCCGAAGGTGGCAAATACGCCAAGTGCCGCCATTAACATTGTGAATCTCTTTTCTGCCCTTCCTGCAATCGGCCGCTTTGCGCATACACTGTTGACCACCCCCTGCGCGCAAGGACCCGCCATGCCCCATGACGCCTTCTGGCTGCCCGCCAGCGAGCATTGCAGCCTGTACGTGCACCAATGGCTGCCGACCACGCCGGTCAAGGCCGTGGTGCTGCTGGCCCACGGCATGGCCGAGCATGCCGGGCGCTACCAGCGCCTGGGCCTGGCGCTCAATGCCGCAGGTTTCGCCCTGCTCGCCCCTGACCTGCGCGGCCATGGCCGCACCGCCGAGCTGGGCAACCTGGGCTTGTTCGCCCGACACAATGGCTGGAATGCCGTGGTCAACGACCTGGGGCTGCTGGCCCAGCACAGCGGCCAGCAGTTTCCCGGCACGCCGTTGTTCCTGTTCGGCCACAGCATGGGTAGCTACATCGCCCAGGCCTACCTGCTGCACCACAGCGCCAGCCTGCAGGGGGCGATCCTCAGCGGCTCGAACTTCCAGCCGGCAACGCTGTACCGCGCCGCGCGCCTGATCGCCCGGCTCGAGGCCTGGCGCCAGGGCCCGCTGGGCAAGAGCGCGCTGATCGACTGGCTGTCGTTCGGTTCGTTCAACAAGGCGTTCAAGCCCAACCGCACCGCGTTCGACTGGCTCAGCCGCGATGAGGCCGAGGTGGACAAGTACATCGCCGACCCGCTGTGCGGCTTTCGTTGCAGCAACCAGCTGTGGCTCGATCTCCTGCAAGGCCTGGCGCAGATCAGCCAGGCGCGGCAGCTGGCGCAGATCGATCCGAACCTGCCGATGCTGGTGATGGGCGGCGAATGTGATCCGGTGAGTGCCGGCAAGCGTCTCACCCGTCTGGCCGACGCCCTGCGCGCGACCGGCAACTGTCATGTACAGTTGCGCCTTTACCCCGGTGCACGGCACGAAGTGCTCAACGAAACCCATCGCGACGAGGTCTGCGCCGATATCATCGGCTGGCTGGAGCAGGCGCTGGCCCTTGGCCGCCCTGCCCGCAGCGAATGATAGCCGCCCTCGCCGCCCCACAAGGAAGCCCTGATGACCCAGGTCAGCAACACGCCTTACGAAGCCCTCGAAGTCGGCCAGAAAGCCGAGTACAAGAAGTCCGTGCAAGAGCGTGACATCCAGCTGTTCGCCGCCATGTCCGGCGACCACAACCCGGTGCACCTGGACGCCGAGTTCGCCGCCAAGAGCATGTTCAAGGAGCGCATCGCCCACGGCATGTTCAGCGGCGCGCTGATCAGCGCCGCGGTGGCCTGCACCCTGCCTGGCCCTGGCACCATCTACCTGGGCCAGCAGATGAGCTTCCAGAAGCCAGTGAAGATCGGCGACACCCTGACCGTGCGCCTGGAAATCCTCGAGAAGCTGCCCAAGTTCAAGGTGCGTATCGCCACCAATGTGTACAACCAGAACGACGAGCTGGTGGTGGCTGGCGAGGCTGAAATCCTCGCGCCGCGCAAGCAGCAGACCGTCGAGCTGGTCAGCCCGCCGGCGTTCGTCGCCAGCTGAAAGCACAGCGGCGCCTACAGATTACCGGTAGGCGCTCACCCCAGCTCGCGCAAGCGCCGTTCGATATGCCGGCGCTCCGGCCCCTGGCGGGTCAGCGCCAGCGCCTGCTGCCAGGCGGCGCGGGCCTGCTCGAGGTTGCCCAACTGCCGATGCAGCTCGGCCCGCGCGGCATGCGCCAGGTGATAGTCGCCCAGTTCCCCCCGCGCGAGGATCGCCTCGACCGCCTGCAACCCTGCCTGCGCGCCATCGCGCCTGGCCAACGCCGCCGCCCGGTTCAGCTCCACCACCGGCGACGGCCAGTGCCGTTGCAGCACCTCGTACAAACCGACGATCTCGTGCCAATCGGTCGCCTCGGCACTGGGCGCCTCGGCATGCACCGCAGCGATTGCCGCCTGCAAGCTGTAGGGGCCGATCTGGCGGCTGCGCAGCGCCTGCTGCAGCAACTGGCAACCCTCGTCGATCTGCGCCCGGTCCCACAACCGGCGATCCTGCTCGTCGAGCAGCACCAGCTCGCCACTTGCGTCGCTGCGGGCCTGTTGCCGCGAAGCCTGCAGCAGCATCAGCGCCAGTAGCCCGAGCACCTCGGCATCGGGCAGCAACTGCGCCACCAGCCGGCCCAGGCGAATGGCCTCGTCCATCAGTTCGCCGGTGGTCACAGCATCGCCCGAGGACGCTGAGTAGCCTTCGTTGAACACCAGGTAGATCACCCGCAGCACCGTCTCCAGGCGCTCGGGCAGCTCGGCCCGCTCGGGCACCTGGTAGGGGATCTTCGCCTCGCGGATCTTGGCCTTGGCGCGCACGATGCGCTGGGCGATGGTTGCCGGGCTCTGCAGGAAGGCATGGGCGATCTGCTCGGTGGTCAGGTCGCACACCTCGCGCAGGGTCAATGGCACCTGGGCGTCCGCGGCCAGCGCCGGGTGGCAGCAGGTGAAGATCAGCCGCAGGCGGTCGTCGGCCAGCAGTTGCTCTTCGCCCGGATCCTGCGCCTGGCCCTCGAGCAGCATGATCAGGTCGGCCTGGGAGCGGTCGAAGCGCGCCCGCCGGCGCAAGGCGTCGATGGCCTTGAAGCGGCCGGCAGAGACCAGCCAGGCCCGCGGGTTGTCCGGAATGCCGTCGCGCTGCCAGCGCTCGACGGCGATGAAGAAAGCATCGTGCATGGCCTCCTCGGCCAGGTCGAAGTCCCCCAAGAGGCGAATCAGGGTCGCGAGGATGCGCCGGGAGTCACGACGGTAGACCGCCTCGACCTCCAGACGCACCCGCCTTTCAGTGCTCATCGGATGGGCATTCCCTGCTGCGTCATGCGGGTGGTCCTCGCTCCCGTTCAGGGTTGCAGTTCACGTACCGGCCGTACCTCGACGCTGCCGACCCGCGCCGCCGGGATGCCCTTGGCGATGTTCAGCGCCTCGTTGAGGTCGCGGGCATCGACCAGGTAGAAACCGGCCAGTTGCTCCTTGGTTTCGGCGAATGGGCCGTCGGTCAGGCTCATGCGCCCGGCACGCACACGTACCGTGGTGGCCGTCTGCACCGGCTTGAGCGCCTCGGCGGCGAGCATGCGTCCAGAGCCGTGGATGGACTCGGCATAGGCCATGCACTCGGCGTCTTCGGGGCTGTCGGGCAAGCTGTGCAGCAGCGCTTCGTCACAATAGACCAGGCACAGGTATTTCATGATCGTCTCCGGCAGGTCGGTGGGTCATAGGCGATGGGCGGTATCAAGGCTTGAGGTTGAACAGGGCCTTCTGGGTTTGCATGTCGAACGGCGCCGACCAGTGTTCGTGGATCACCTGCCATTGGCCGCCGCTACGCCGGTAGCCAACGGTGGCACGCATGAAGCCGCACTGGCTTTCATCGTCGGACGGGCCACAGCGGTTGAGCCAGTGGGCCAGGCCCAGGTCGCCGTCGGCATGCACGGTCAACTCGGCCAGTTCGAACACCATCGGCCCGGTACAGTAGCCCATGCACATTTCCCAATGCGCGCGGTAGGCGGCCTTGCCTTTGAACTGCAGGGCCTGGATGGCATCGAAGGCCAGGATGTCGTCGGCGTAGGGTTGGACGATGCGCTCGATGTCACGCTCGCGCACGGCCTGCATCCAGTGCTCGATCAGTTGGCGGATCTCGGTTTGAGCTGCAGCATTCATCGGTGCTTTCTCCAGTGTTTGCCCGCGTGGCGCCGAACACATTTCGGCGCCTTCAACACTGGTCGAACGAGCACGTCGCGAATCGACAACAGGCTCGAAAAAACAGCCTCAGGCAGGCACGGCCAGGATGAACTCGCGATAACCCGACACAATCACATACCCGGCGAAATAGCAGAAAATCGCCGCCGACAGCAGGTAGGACCAGGTCAGCAGGCGATCGCCCAGCAGGCGCCCGCCATGGCTGGCGATGCCACACAGCGAGGCGCACCAGAACAGGCCCGCGGCAAAGAAACCGCCGAGGAACAAGCCGGCATCCAGCGCACTGCCCGCGCCGGAGCGGGAGATCAGCACACCGCCCACCGCGGCGAACCAGAGGATCGCGCTGGGCGATGACATGGCCAGGAAGATCCCGCGCAGGAACTCGCGCCAGCCCGACTCGACCACCACCTGGCCCTGCGACGCCAGGTGGCCGCCGCGCCATGCCGCCAGCAGCATTTTCACCGCGAACCACAGCAGCAGCGCCGAACCACCCAGCCATAACGTCCAGCGCACGCTTTCGAACTGCAGCAGCACGGTCATGCCGGCCAACGCCGCCAGGGCGTAGATCAGGTCACCGACGCAGGTCCCCAGCCCCAACCAGAAGCCTTGCAGGAAGCCACGTTGCATGGCCAGGGTGATCATGGCGATGTTGGCAATGCCGATGTCCAGGCACAGGGACAGGCTCAGAAGAAAACCGTTGGAAAAGGGCATGGTAGGCTCGGCCGCAAGCGAAACTCCGGATTGAACCCGAATCTGGCCTGGCGGTACAGGGCGAACATTCACGCAGGGTTGTTCATTCCGCCAGCACCTGTGCATAGCGCTGGCGATCGACATTGGCCCCGCTGAGCACTACCGCCACGCGCTTGCCGGCCTGGCGCTCACGCTCCTGCAACAACGCAGCCAGGCCCGCCGCACCCGCGCCCTCGGCAGTGTTGTGGGTGGTTTCGTGGTACAGGCGCATGGCCTCGGCGATCTCGCGGTCATCGACCCGCACGATCCGCGCTGCGTGTTCGCGCACCAGGGCAAACGCCTGCGGTTGCGGCACCCGACAGGCCATGCCGTCGGCGAAGGTATCGGCGCTGGCGGTGGTGACGATGCGACCCTGCTCGAAGCTACGGGCATAGGCATCGGCAGCGCTGGAGACCACCCCGACGATTTCGGTGGACAGCCCCAGCAGGTTGCGCGCCTGGATCAGCCCGCAGATGCCCGAGCCCATGCCAATCGGCACGTACACGCAATCCAGTTCGGCCACCGCCTCGAACAGCTCCAGGGCATAGGTGGCCACGCCACGCACCAGCTCGGGGTGGAACGACGGCACCATCGCATAGCCGCGCGCCTCAGCCAGGCGCGCGGCCTCCTCACGGGCCACGTCGAAGTCCACGCCATGCTCCACCAACTCGGCACCCAGGGCGCGCATGGCGGCGTTCTTCTCCCGCGAGTTGCCTTCAGGCACCACGATCACCAGCGGCAAACCAGCCTGGCGCGCCGCCAGGGCCATGCTCTGGCCGTGATTGCCCCGGGTGGCGGTAACCAACCCGCGCGGCACCTGGCCGCCGGCCAGCAGCGAGCGCACATAGACCAGCCCGCCGCGCACCTTGAAGGCACCGGTAGGGGCATGGTTCTCGTGCTTGACCCACACCTCGCAGCCCACCCGCTCGGCCAGCAACGGCCAGGCGTGCTGCGGGGTCGGCGGGACATGCTGGTGAACGAAGGCGGCGGCTTCACGCAGGGCGGGCAGGTCGAACATGGCGGGCGTCCTTATCGGCAGTGGGTTGAACCGATGCTAAGGGCCGGGCATTGTATGGGTCCAAACTTATATTGCATGGGCGACAATTTCGTGTGGCTTCCCACCCTGGCGGACAACGAGCAACCGCGCTACCTGGCGCTGGTCGAGGCCATCGCCGCCGCTATCGAGCACGGTGAGCTGAAAATGGGCGAGCGTCTGCCGCCACAGCGCCGCCTGGCCTGGGCCCTGGGCCTGAACCCAAGTACCACGCAGCAAGCCTACCGCGAGGCTGCCGCGCGGCACCTGGTCGCCGGCGAGGTGGGGCGCGGCACCTATGTGCTGGCGGGGAGCAAGGAGGCGACGCTGTTCCGGCTCAAGCAACCTGACCGTCAACAGCAGGTGATAGACCTGTCGACCAATGTGCCGGTGGCCGACCCGCACAATGATGACCTGGCGCACAGCTTGCGCGACGTGCTCGAGCAGGGACAAAGCGCCCTGCTCGACCACTACCTGGGGCCAGAGCAACTGCTGCTGGGGCGGATCCACGGGGCTCGCTGGCTGGCCAACCGCGGCCTGGCGCTTGCCCCCGAGCAGGTGCTGCTGTGCGGTGGCGCCCAACAGGCCCTGATCCTGGTTTTGCAGTCGCTGTGCCAGGCGGGCGAACCGGTGCTGGTCGAAGCGCTGACCGCACCGGGCATCAAGGCGGCCTGTCGCCAATTGCGCCTGCCGGTGCATGGCGTGGCCCTCGACGGCCAGGGCCTGCGCCCGGACGAGCTGGACCGGGTCGCCCGCGCCAGCGGCGCGCGGGTGCTGGTGACCACCCCGACCCTGCACAACCCGACCGCGGCCTGCATGAATGAGGCCCGGCGCCAGGCGCTGGCGCAAGTCGCCAAGCGCCACCAACTGTTGGTGATCGAGGATGACGTCTACGGCGCCTTGACCGACCAGCCGCCGCTCTACCCCTTGCTCGACGGCCGCGGCGTGCTGATCAGCAGCTTGTCCAAGACCGTGGCCGCCGGCCTGCGCCTGGGGTGGATCGCCGCCCGGCCAGAGCTGCTGGAACAGGTCGACCCCCACGCCCAGGCCACCCACTGGTCGGTGTCGCCGCTGAACCTGCACATCGCCTGCCAGTGGATCGCCGACGGCACCGCTGCCCGGCGCCTGGCCTGGCAGCGGCAAGAGCTGGGCGAACGTTGGCGCCTGGCGCGGACAATCCTGGGGGACGCGCTAGTGGCCGATGGCGTAGCCTCGCCCCATGCCTGGCTGGCCACGCCAACAGAGGCCGAGACACTGGTTGCGCGCTGCCGCGCCCAAGGGGTGGAGATCGTCCCGGCCAGCGTGTTCGCGGTAGGCACCGACAACGTGCCGGCGGTACGGGTCAGCCTGTCGGCGGCACGCAGCCGGGCCCAACTGAAACAAGGCCTGGAGCTGATACGTCGACAACTGTCGCTGTAGGCGCCGGCCTGGTCGACGAACACCGGCGCCCACGGCACGGGGCCTCAATTCAGCCGGCAACCCTCGCCCATGGCGCGGTACTGCAGGGTGTGCACCTGGCCCTGATGGTCCTCGTAGGTCATGGTGGCAGGCACCACGTCGCACACGTTGGGGATGGTCGACAAGCTGATGACACGCTTGATGTCGAGGTTGGTGGAGTAGTCGTATTGTTCGACCGCAGGTTGGCTGGAGGCGGTCTTGACCTCATCGGCGAGGGCGAACGAGGACATACCGACCAATGCAAGAATCAGTAGGGCTTTCATGGGTGTTGACCTTGATGGCTATCAAGCTGATCGCGTGACTTCTGAAGCCGTCAATGGCGCGGAGAAGTTGTCATCGACTGCGAAGATGACACGAAGTACCGATCCCGCTTTATCGTACTGCTGGGGGGATGTGGGAAATTTTACTCCCAGGCCGGAATAGTTGAACCCCGAACTAGGACAATCACCCTTGCCGTATTTGCAACAATCTGCGACAAAGCACGCCCGTCCGCACTCGCCCATGTTTACTCAAGCGCCATGAATTTCAGCCGCCTTGCCCCTCTCCAGCGCCGCCTGCTGGATCACTTCTACCGCCAGCATGGCTCACGCATGCGCGCGGCCGGCGAAGGCGAGCAGTGGGTAGCGCGCGCCGGTGAAATCATTGCTGGGGTGAACCTGACCCCTGTCACCGGCGGCCAGTGGCTGACCGCCCTGTTCGTCGCACCGCAATGGCGGGGCCAACACGTGGCCACGCGCCTGCTCGATACTGCGCTGAGAGATGCACCCGGCGCCACCTGGCTGTTCTGCCACCCAGACCTGGCGCGCTTTTACCAGAACCTGGCCTTCACACCCGCCATCGACCTACCCCAAGCCCTGGCCGCGCGCCTGGCCCGCTACCAGCGCAGCAAGCCGCTGATGGCGATGGTCCGCGGTCAGTCGTCGGCCACCTCGAGCCCGGGGAACAGCACCTCGGTGTAGCCGAACTTGCTGAAGTCCTGGATGCGCGAGGGGTACAGGCGGCCAATCAGGTGGTCGCACTCATGCTGCACCACCCGCGCGTGGAAACCGTCGGCGAAGCGGTTGATCGGGTTGCCCTCGGGGTCGATACCCGAATAGCTGATGTGCTTGTAGCGCGGCACCACGCCGCGCAGGCCTGGCACCGACAAACAGCCCTCCCAGCCGTCCTCGACCTCCATGGCCAACGGCGTGATCAGCGGGTTGAGGAGGATGGTCCGCGGCACCGGCTCGGCGTCCGGGTAGCGCTCGCTGCGCTCGAAGCCGAAGATCACCAGTTGCAGGTCGATGCCCACCTGCGGCGCGGCCAGGCCGACACCGCCGACATGGGCCATGGTCTCGAACATGTCGTCGATCAGTTGCTGCAGTTCGGCGCTGCCGAGCAGGTGTTCAGGTACCGGTGGGGCAATGCGCAGCAGGCGTTCATCGCCCATCTTGAGAATGTCGCGGATCATCAGGTGTTCGGCTCGCGGGTCTGGGGTTCGGGGGTTACCGGGTGCTCATGGCCGAGCACGGAAATGCTTTGCTGCGGGTTGGCCTCGTTGAAGTCCTTTTCGCCAGGGTCCTTGCCCTCGGCCGACATATGCTCGATCACCGCGTTCATCTCCGCGCCCAGCAGCAACACGGCGGCGGAGATATAGAAGTACAGCAGCAGCACGATGATCGCGCCGATACTGCCGTACATGGCGTTGTAGTCGGCAAAGGTCTTCACGTAGTAGGCAAAGCCCAGCGAGGCGACGATCCACACCACCACCGCCAGCACCGAGCCTGGGGTGATGAAGCGAAATTTCTGTTTCACATCGGGCATCACGTAATAGATCAATGCCACAGCCACCATCATCAGGATGATGATCGCCGGCCAGCGCAGGATGGTCCAGACCACCACCACCGCTTCCTCCAGCCCGACCTGGGAGGCGATCCACTCCATGACTTGCGGGCCCAGCACCATCAGCGCGGCGGCGGCCAGCAACATGCCGGCGATGCCCACGGTGTAGATGATCGACAGCGGGAAGCGCTTCCACACCGGGCGGCCCTCCGGCACATCGTAGGCGGCGTTCATCGCGCTCATCATCAGGCGCACGCCGGCCGAGGCGGTCCACAGGGCGATGACGATACCCACCGAGAGCAAGCCGCCCTTGGATTGCTGCAACTGGTCGATCACCGGGTTGACCTGCTCCAGGGCCTGGGGCGGCAGCACCAGTTCCGATTGCAGGCGCAACCAGGAGAAAAAGTCCGGCAGGTGCAAAAAACCGATCAGGGCGATCAGGAACAGCAGGAAGGGGAACAGCGAGAACAGCATCTGGTAGGCCAGCGCGGAGGCATAGGTGGACATCTCGTCATCGAGGAACTCCTTGACGGTGCGCACCAGCACGCGGTGCAGAGGCAGGCCGCGCAGGTCGGGAAAAATCATAGCGTCTCCTTTCGCCGCTTGATCTCGGAGGGTCGGCCAAGGCCATAGGCAGGCCTGGCAATGCAGACAAGTCTAATAGACCGTGCCGCAAGTGTGACGGCTCAATGGCAAATGCAGGAAAACGGCTACCCGAAGTAGAAGCCAGCCTTGCTGGCGAACAGCCCGCGTACGAGCCCGTTCGCCAGCAAGGCTGGCGCCTACAGTGGCGTCAAGCAGGCATCACGGCTTCTTCACGGCATCCTTGACCTTGCCCACCGCCTGTTGCGCCTCGCCCTTGAGCTCCTGGGCCTTGCCTTCGGCGCGCAGCTTGTCGTTGTCGGTGACCTTGCCGACGCCCTGCTTGATGTTGCCCACGGCCTCGTTGGCCAGGCCCTTCGCTTTGTCCTTGGTGCCACTCATGGGATGTCTCCTTG
This sequence comes from Pseudomonas muyukensis, assembly GCF_019139535.1. Classification (NCBI taxonomy): domain Bacteria; kingdom Pseudomonadati; phylum Pseudomonadota; class Gammaproteobacteria; order Pseudomonadales; family Pseudomonadaceae; genus Pseudomonas; species Pseudomonas muyukensis. The sequence continues at coordinate 4,716,232 of NZ_CP077073.1, forward strand.
AAGGAAAGACACGGAAAATCGTGTCGACATCAGATCGACCCATGCCGCCTCGCCAGAGTTTCAATTTGTTGAGCGGGACGACACGAGCGCGGGCTTGCCCCGCGCAGGGCCCCGCCGCACAATGGCAGGCCAATCTAGCGTCAACCCGCAGGAACCTGCATGAAACTCGACAAGCCCACCGCCATCGCGCGGCGCAACGAAGCGCTGACCCGGCCGGTGCTCAACCGCGACAACACCCTGTTCGCCATCCTCGACCCCAAGCGCAACCTGTGGTGGTTCGAAGTGCCGGTGGCCCTGCTGCGCAAGGGCCAGCCCGACTGGGTCAACCTGCTGCTGCACACCCCGCAAACCGACGAACTGCAGCACCTGAAGGTGCCCACCAACTTCCTGCGCGCTCACCAGGAGCAAATGGAAGTGCGCAACCCCGGCAAGCGCCGCTCGACCATCAGCCTGGCCTTGAGCGCCGACCGCGACTCGCGGCTGCGCGACACCCGCCCGGGTGGCGAACAGCTGGATTTCAGCACCTTCGTGCAGGCCTGATCAGGCCCGCTCGATGCGATCGTCATGGATGACGATCCGGCCCTGCTTGAACAACGCGCCGATGGCCTTCTTGAAGTTGCCCTTGCTGACGTTGAACATCTGGCTGATCAGCGCCGGGTCGCTCTTGTCGCACACCGGCAGCACGCCACCGGCCGCCTCCAGGCGCTGCATGATCTGCTCGTGCAGGCTGTCGGCCAACGCCTGGCCCACCGGTTGCAGGCTCAGGGCGATCTTGCCGTCGTGGCGTACTTCCTTGATGAAGCCCTTCTCGTGCATCCCCGAACGCAGGAACTTGAACACTTCGTTCTTGTGGATCAGGCCCCAGTGGCGGTTGTTGATGATCGCCTTGAAGCCCATGGGCGTCTCGCCGGCCACCAGCAGCTCCACCGGCTGGCCGACCTGGTAGTCGACCGGGGCGAGGTCCAGGTAGCGATCCAGCTTGGCGGTGGCGGTGATGCGCCGGGTGCGCTTGTCCAGGTAGGCGTGCACCACGCAGTAGTCGCCGATCTTCAATGGCCGGGACTCTTCCGAGTACGGCATCAGCAAATCCTTTGACAGCCCCCAATCGAGGAAGATGCCGGCGCCGTTTATGTCCTTGACCTTGAGGCTGGCGAACTCGCCCACCTGCATCTTCGGCTTCTCGGTGGTGGCGATCAGCTGGTCTTCGCTGTCGAGGTAGATGAACACGTTGAGCCAGTCATCCAGCTCCAGCTCGGCGTCCTTGGGGAAGTAACGCCGCGGCAGGAGGATTTCGCCGTCGGCGCCGCCGTCCAGGTACAGGCCGAACTCCACGTGTTTCACGATTTGCAAACTGTTGTAACGCCCAAGCAGAGCCATTTCCGAAGATCCTCAAGACAAGGCGGCTATTTTCCAGAGACACAGGTGGATGTCAAAGATTGCCGCGCATTGACATCCAGGCCCTGACCTACGGTTCATCCAGTCTAGGCTTTCATTCAGTGGAGGTTGTCGGGCGCGACCTGATACAGGCGCAGCGCATGCGCCATTACCCGACTGAACACGGGCGCGGCCACCCGCCCACCGTAATAGCCATTGCGGATCGGGTCTTCGATTACCACGACCACCACGAAGCGCGGCGCGCTGGCCGGGGCAAAACCGGCGAAGATCGCCCGATAGGCGTGCCCCGAATAACCGCCGGAGCCCGCCCTGGACAGCCTTGCCGTGCCGCTTTTACCCCCCACTCGGTAGCCAGGCACCCGCGCCCGGTGGATCCCTCGACGGTCCTCGACCACCTGTACCAGCATGTCCCTGACCTTGTTCGCAATGCCAGGGCTCAGGGCCTGGGTCATCGCCGGCGGCGCCTCGACCCGTAACAGCGAAACCGGCAGCAGCCGGCCGCCGTTGGCCAAGGCGGCGTAGGCCCGGGCCAACTGCACCGCGGTCAGCGAAACACCGTAGCCATAGGCTAAGGTCGCCGTCTCGGCAGCTTGCCAGACCCTGCGCACAGGCAAGGCGCCCGAACGCTCGCCGGGAAACCGCGTACCGGTCACCTGGCCCAGCCCTGTACGCCGCAGCAACTCGTGGATTCGCGCGGCGCCAATGTCGAAGGCGACCGTGCTGATGGCAACGTTGCTCGAACGCACGAGGATCTGCGTCATGTCCAGCACTTCACCGGCGGTACGCGACGCATCGCGAATCAGATACCGCCCTACCTGCAAGGTGCCGGTCTCGACCTTCACGGTATCGCCCGGCAGCCAGCGGCCACTCTCCAGCGCCGCCGCTACCGCAAACGGCTTCAGGGTGGACGCAGGCTCGAATACATCCACCACGGCGCGGTTGCGCATCAACGAGGGGCGCAAGCGTGCGCGGTTGTTGGGGTTGAACGTCGGCTGGCTGGCCAGCGCCAGCACTTCCCCGCTGCGCACATCGAGCACCACGACACTGCCGGCCACGGCGGCATGCTCATCGAGGGCAAGGCGCAGCTCGCGGTTGGCGAGGTACTGCAACGGCAGGTCCAGCGACAACGCCAACGTCTGTCCCGGGCTCGCCGCCCGGCTGATACCCCGGTCCCCGATCACGCTGCCACGGCGATCCTTGATCAGCCGACGCAGCCCATCGACACCCCGCAAAGTCGCATCGAATGCCAGCTCCATGCCCTCGCTGCCGCGATTGTCCCGATCGGTGACGCCGACCACCTGGGCCGCGACCGCCCCCGCCGGGTAGAACCGCCGCGGCTGTTGCACGGTGTGCACGCCCAAGATCTGCTCGCGCTGCAACACCTGGACGAGCATCTGCCCCTGCTCCGGCGACAAGCCCCATCGCAGATAACTGAACGCCTTGTCGCGACGCCGGGTCAAGGTCGCCGCCAGCAACGGCAGGGGCACATCCAGTGCCTGGGCGAGCAGCGGCCACTTGGCTTGCTGCGTCATCAGTACCCTGGCATCGCCCCACACCGTCACCATTGGCGTACTGGCCGCCAGCGGCCGCCCGGCCCGGTCCGTGATCAGCCCACGCGAGGCGGCAACCGGCACATGGCGCAGGCTGCGTGCATCGCCCTGCTGGCGAAGAAACGCCGTATCGATGACCTGCAGGTAGACCACCCGGGCACTGACGATCGCCGCCATGAACACCACCAGAAAAACCACCACCCTGAAGCGCCAGCGCAGGTTCATTGCGCCAACCAGGCAGGTGCTGGGATATCGAGCAAGCGCAGCAGCCTCGCGTTGACACTGCCAGTGAGCGGCAGCTCGAAGTCCAGTTGCATCAGGTAGATGGCTTCCTGGGTGTGCGCCCCGGCAAGGCCATCGATCTCGCCGCGGTAGTATTCGCGGGCCTGCAATGCCCCTTGCAGCCTGGCCACCAAGGCCGTACCCAAGGGGGCCGAGCCTTCATGTTCCGGGACTGCGCGCGCCGAACAGGGCAGCGCAGCGCCCAGCACCAGCAGCCAGCACATCCCCAGGCTTCTCAGCGTGCCCCAGGTGGTCGAGCACCTGCGGTGGGTCAATAGGTCGTCCATTCGACCACCACCCGCCGGTTGCACTGCCGATCCTGCGCGGTCTGCCCATCGCGCTGCGGGTAGCGCTCGCCGTAGGCGGTGGTGTCGATCTGCTCGAACAAGGCGCCGTACTTGATCAGGTAGTAACCGACCATCTGCGCCCGAGCCTGGGCCAGCACCGTGTTCTGCTCGGGCGAGCCCAGGTCATCCGTGTGCCCCTCGATACGCACCTCTGCCATGGGGTGGGCGTTCAGGTAACGGCCAACAACCCGCAACTGGCGTTGCACGTCGCGGCTCACTTGCGCGCTGTCCGAGCCGAACAACACCACCAACCCCGCGACATTGTCCTGCTCGTCCGACAGTTGCTGAAGTTTCAACGCCTGCTGCTGATCGGCCTGCGCCAGGCTTACCCACAGCGCATCGGGGTCGCTGTCGGCACCCACACTGCATCCCGGCAACAGCAGTGCACATAGGACAAACCAAGACATCTGCAAGGCATTCATCGGCCACACGCTCATCAACTGAATGTTCCAAGGTTGTGCCCGCGCCATCAGACAGCGCAGGCCACGCAGACGCCGAGCCATTGCTGGAGCTTCAACAGCACCGCGTCCCACAGGCGACTGAACCAACCCGCCTGTTCAACCGTTTCCATCACCACCAGTGGCTTTTGCGCAATCGTCAGCGCATCCAGCTGAAAGTTGACGACGCCCACCACCTGGCCCTTGCGTAGCGGTGCCCGCAAGTAAGGTTCGTTGAGGATGGCACTGATCTTCACCGCGTCCGCCTTGCCATAGGGGACCGTGATCGCGGGACGCTCGCCGGCGTTGAGCCGCACAGTTCGCGCGGCGCCAAACCAGGCGCGCTTTTCGATGAAGGCCTCATGGGCCTTGATGGGCATGGCGGTCTCGAACGCGCGCAGGCCCCATTTCAGCAACTTCTCGGTTTCCTGGAACCTGGCGTGGTCGGAATCAGCGCCCATCACCACGGCGATCAAGCGCCGATTGCCCGAGACCGCGGACGCCACCAAGCTGAACCCTCCCTCCTGCGAGTTGCCGGTTTTCAAACCATCCACCTCCAGGCTGGTGCTCCACAGCAGGCGGTTGCGGTTGTACTGATGCACGCCGTTGAAAGTGAACGCCCGCTCTTTGAAAAGCGCGTATTCCTCCGGCAGGTCATGGATCAGCGCACGGCTGAGCACCGCCATGTCGCGCGCACTGCTGACCTGGCCGGCCGCCGCCAGGCCATGCACGGTCTTGAACGTGGTATTGCTCAGCCCTAGCACCTGGGCGGTCTCGTTCATCAACGTGACGAAGCCGTCCTGGCTCCCGGCGAGGTAGTTGGCCAGTGCGATACAGGCGTCGTTGCCGGAGGCGACGACCATGCCTTTGTTCAGCTCGGCGACCGATACCTGGTCACCCCGTTTGAGGAACATCAGCGAAGACCCTTGCAACACCGGATTCCCCGCGGCCCAGGCCTCAGTGCCTACATGCACCTTGTCAGCAGCTAACAGCGCCCCCGACTTCAGCGCCTGGCCCAGCAGATAACTGGTCATGATCTTGACCAGGCTGGCTGGCTCCACCGGCCTGTCGGCATTGCCCTCGGTCAGTACCGCGCCGCTGTCGGCGTCCATCAATATCCACGCCTGGGCAGCGATACCCGGTGCTCCCGCCCACTCATCGGCACGGGCGCCCGCGACGCCGATAAACACTTGCAACAGCAACAACCAATAAACCTGCCTGATCTTTTTCATCGCTTTTAAATCGCACCACATCAACAACTTGCAATAACACCCGGCCAGCAACTTTATGCAAAGTTCAGCGCCCGCCAGCAACATTGAAAACATGGTGAAGAGGCGTAGACTATAAATCAACGCGCTATAAAGGATATCTGTTATGAATTCAGTTGATATCGAAAGAATCGACCTCAACTTGTTGCGGGTATTCGTCGCCCTGATCGAAGAAGGCGGCGCCAGCCGCGCGGCGATTCGCCTCGGCGTCACCCAGCCCGCCGTCAGTGCGGCTCTGGGGCGATTGCGCGAGTTGTACGCCGACCCCCTGTTCGAGCGCACCGGCAGAGGCTTGCGGCCCACCATGCGCGCCAACGAACTGGCTCCGCTGATCAGCGAGGCGCTCAACCGCTGTCGCCAGGCCCTGGCGTTGTCGGCAGGGGGCAAGGAGGTCAATGGCCGCACGTTGACCATCGGCCTGTCGGACGACAGCGAGATCGCCCTGGGGCAACAGCTGCTGCAACGTGTCGAGCGACAGCTGCCGGGCTTGCGGATCATTTTCCGGCAGACCCACAGCGGCCTGGTCCAGGACATGCTCATGCGCCATCAGATCGACATTGCTGTCAGCGCCGGCGGCCTGTCCTCCCCGCTGATCGCCCGCCAGCGCCTGGGCAAGGGCAACTACCTGGGCATTGCCGACGCCAACAACCCCGTGCCGACCAGCGCGCAGGACTATGCCCAGCGCCCGCACTTGCTGGTATCGTCCGCCGGCTACGTCGGCATTGTCGACGAAGGGCTCAATGCCGCAGGCTACAAGCGTCGTATCAGGGCCTCCACCTCACACTTCGCGGCAGTCCCGTTCCTGCTCGTCGACACCGATTTGATCACCACGGTCCCCACCCATGCCGCACTGGCGTTGGAACGGATCAGCCGCATCCGGAGCTTTGCCTGCCCCGTGCCCATGCCGTCCTACGAGCTGGAGATCGGCATGCGCGTGGGCAGCAAGCACGACACGGCGCTGCTGCAGGTCAGGGAGCTGATCATCGAACTGGTGGCGGGATCGTTTCGCCTCGGCTGATCGTTCCCGCCGCGCAGGCTACGCTGGAAGTAAAGCCATCCGGCAGGCCTCGCCCAACCGCGCAGGAACCTGCCGGGCTGGCTGCGCGTCTATCGCCAGGTCAGTCCTCGCAAGGATTCGCCCATGCCATCACGCCTGACCCACGCCCTGCTGCTGATCCTCGGCATCACCCTGGCCCTGGCCGCCTGCAGCCGCATCGACCTGGCCTACCGCAACCTCGACCGCCTGGTACCCTGGTCGCTGGGCGACTACCTGGACATGAACCGCGAGCAGAAGCGCCTGCTCGACGAACAGCTCAAGGCGCACCTGGCCTGGCACTGCAAGACCCAGTTGCCGGGCTACCTCGACTGGCTCGACCGGGTGCGGCTGATGGTGGCCAGCGACTCGGTCACCGACGATGCCCTGCGCCAGCGCACGACCGAGGCACGCCAGGCCATCGGTCGGGTCGCCGAGCAGATCACCCCGTCTGCCACCGAGCTGCTGCGCGGCATGAGCGACGAGCAGGTGAGCGAGATGCGCCGGGCGTTCCGCGAGGACATCGAGCAACGGCAAAAGGCCTATGTCGACACGCCCCTGCCCGAGCAGGTCGAGAATCGCGCCAAGCGCATGCAGAAACGCCTCGAGCCGTGGCTGGGCGAGCTGAATGCCGAACAGCGCCTGCGGGTGATGAGCTGGTCACAGGCGCTGGGCGACCAGAACCGCCAATGGATCGCCAACAGGGCCCATTGGCAGCAGCAACTGGTGCTGGTGATGGACCAGCGCGCCACGCCCAGCTTCGAGCCCCGGCTGGCGCAGTTGCTGCAACGCAAGGAAAGCCTGTGGACGCCCGAATATCGCCTGGCGTTCCAGAACACCGAGCGCCAGGCGCGCAGCCTGCTGGTGGATCTGCTCAAGCAGAGCAGCCCGGCGCAGCGGCAGTTCCTGCAACAGCGGCTGGGCAAGGTGCGGGCGGACTTCAGCGAGCTCAAGTGCCTGAAGGGGTGAGTGGCGACTATCGGCCTTGCCTTGCGCTGGATGGCGCCGGCTGCGCCGGTATCGCGGGGCAAGCCCGCCCCCACGCGCCCTCGCTCACCGGGGCCAGCTGCGCCTGATCAACGGCCTTTGCGCCGATACGGGAACACATCGATCACCTTCCCCGCGCGAATCGCCTCCTGCAGCCCCTTCCAGTAATCGGCATCGTACAGCTCGCCATGCAGCCGGCTGAATAGCCGGCGCTGGCCGCTGTCGGCGAACAGGAACGGCGGGAACTCCTCGGGGAACACGTCATGTGGGCCGATCGAATACCACGGCTCGCCGGACATCTCGTCCTCCGGATAGCGCGGCGGCGGGATATGCCGGAAATTGACCTCGGTGAGGAAGCTGATCTCGTCATAGTCGTAGAACACCACGCGGCCATGGCGGGTGACACCGAAGTTCTTCAACAGCATGTCGCCGGGGAAGATATTCGCCGCCGCCAATTGCTTGATCGCCAGCCCATAGTCTTCCAACGCTTCCAGCACCTGGGCCTCGCTGGCCTGCTCCAGGTACAGGTTGAGCGGGGTCATGCGCCGTTCGGTCCAGCAGTGGCGGATCAGCACGCTGTCGCCTTCAAGGGCCACAGTGGACGGCGCGACCTCCAGCAATTCGGCCAGGCAATCGGGGTCGAACTTGCCGCGCGGAAAGCGAAAGTCGGCGAACTCCTGGGTATCGGCCATGCGCCCGACACGGTCGACGCTTTTCACCAGGCGGTACTTCTCGATCACCGTGGCGCGGTCGACGGTCTTCGACGGCGAGAACCGGTCCTTGATGATCTTGAACACCGTGTTGAAGCCCGGCAGGGTGAATACGCTCATGACCATGCCGCGCACGCCCGGGGCCATGACGAAGCGGTCGTCGCTGCTGGCCAGGTGGTTGATCAGCGCCCGGTAGAACTCCGACTTGCCATGCTTGTAGAAACCGATGGAGGTATACAGCTCGGCAATGTGCTTGCCCGGCAGCATGCGCTTGAGAAAGTTGACGAACTCGGCCGGTACTGGCACATCGACCATGAAGTAGGAACGAGTGAAGGAGAAGATGATCGACACCTGCGCTTCGTCGGTGATCAAGGTATCGGCCTCGATGCCGTGGCCTTCACGGTGCAGTAGCGGGATCACCAGCGGCCATTGCTCGTCGGGGGTGTACAGGCGGCCGACCAGGTAGGCGCCCTTGTTGCGGTACAGCACCGACGTGAACAGCTCTACCCTCAGCGCCGGGTCCTTGCAGACCCAGTCGGGCAGACAGTCGCGCAGTTGCTCCTCGAGCCGCGCCAGGTCGCCCTGCAGGTCCGCGTAGGCCACGCTGAACGCATAATCGGCGAAGATCGCCCGCAACAGCCCCTGCAGCCCGCCACCGAGGGCGTAGGTGCGGGTCTGCGCCGCGCGCTCGTGGCCGCGCATGGAGGGGCGGGTGGTGTGGATGAACATGCAGCCATCGCTGATCAGGTCGTGGCTGAACAGGCTGCAGAACAGCGAGTTGTACCAGGTTTCCGACAGTTCATCGTCCAGGCGCGGGTCGATCAGGCGAATGTAGGCGCTCTTGACCAGCGGCCATTGCTCGACATCCAGCAGCACCTGCGCCTCGAAGTGCTGGCGCAGCCGGTCGCGCGCCTCGGCGACCTGCTCCTCGTAGAGGTTGATGCGCGCCGCCGCCGCCTGCTGGATGTCCTGCCAGCGCGCCTGTTCGAAACGTTCGCGGGCGCCCAGGGTGATACGGCGAAAATGCTCGCGGTAATCGTCGAAGCCATCGAGGATCATCCGGGCGATATCCGTGGCGGGCCAGGGTGGGGTCATGCGCGTGCCTCTGTGCATTGGTCACCGCAACAGCTTAGCCGGCCCAGGAACAATCGTTCGTGGGTAATCTTGCGCACAGCCCGTCACACAGCAAGAAAGCACAAGAATCGCCCGGTTCCCTGACGTACACTCGCGCCCCAGCCCCCCGCCGGAGACCACCCGTGAGCCCCATCGCCCTCGCCCGCCTGCTGACCCTTGCCGCTGTCTGGGGCGCCAGCTTCCTGTTCATGCGCATCATCGCCCCCGAGCTGGGCACGGTGCCGACCGCGTTCTTTCGCGTGTCGATCGCCTGCCTGGGGCTGATCGCCATCCTTGCCGCCGCCCGCGTGCGCTGGGACTTCGACGGCAAGCTGGGGGCCTGCCTGGTGCTGGGCATGATCAACTCGGGGATCCCAGCCACCTTCTACTCGGTGGCGGCGCAGGTGCTGCCGGCCGGCTACTCGGCGATCTTCAACGCCACCACGCCGCTGATGGGGGTCTTGATCGGTGCCTTGTGCTTCCGCGAGGCGATGACCCTGCCCAAGCTCTGCGGGATCTTCCTCGGGCTGTTCGGCGTCGGCATCCTCAGCGGCGCCGGGCCGGTGGCGCTGGACATGGCCCTGGTGCAAGGCGCCCTGGCATGCCTGGCGGCCACCACCTGCTATGGCTTCGCCGGTTTCCTGGCGCGGCGCTGGGTCGCTACCCTGGACAGCCGCCTGTCGGCGCTGGGCAGCATGCTGGGGGCCACGCTGCTGCTCAGCCCATTGTTCGCCTGGAGCGCCTTGAGCCAACCGCCGGCCAGCTGGGGTGGCTGGCAGGTATGGCTGTCGCTGCTCGGGCTCGGGCTGCTGTGCACGGCATTCGCCTACATCCTGTACTTCCGCCTGCTCAACGAGATCGGGCCGGTCAAGGCCAGCACCGTGACCTTCCTGATTCCGGTGTTTGGCGTGCTGTGGGGGGCGTGGCTGCTGGATGAGCCACTGTCGATGGCCCACCTGTATGGCGGGGTGTTGATCGGCGCGGCGCTATGGCTGGTGCTACGCCCGGCACGGTCGTGACGTGGGCGCGGGCTTGCCCCGCGCCCACCGATTCATCTCAAGCCTCAGCCGTGCGCAACGCCGGCTTGCGGAACACGAACAGCAACCCGACCACGATCAACCCCATCCCCAGCAGGCTGAGCGGTGCCAGGCGGTTGCCGAAGATGATGAAATCCATCACCGCGGTCACCGCCGGCACCAGGTAGAACAGGCTGGTGACATTGACCAGGTTGCCCCGGGCGATCAACCGGTACAGCAGCAACGTGGCCAGCAGCGAGACCACCAGCCCCATCCACAGCAGGGCGCCGACAAAGCTGGCGTTCCACTGGACATGCAGCGGCTGGAACGGCGCGAACAGCGCGCACAGGGCAAAACCTGCGATGTACTGCAGCGGCAAGGTGCCCATGGGGTTGTCGGTGATGCGCTTTTGCAGGATCGAACCGCAGGTCATGCTGGCCAGCGCCAGCAGGGCGAACAGCATCCCGGCCAGGGACAACCCGCCCAGGTTGATGCCCTGATAGACCACCATCACCAGGCCGCCCAACCCAAGCCCCAGGCCGAACAGCCGGCTCCACGAGCGTTGGCGCTCCATCAGCGCCACGGTGAGGATGGGTTGCACGCCCATGACCGTGGCCATGACCCCTGGCGTGACATGGGTGCTGAGCGCCAGCAGGTAGAAGATCTGGTAGGCGCCGAGCAGCACGCACCCGGTCCCCAGGGCGCGCAGGATGCCGGCGCGGCTGCGCGGCCAGCGCAGCCCCAGCAAGGGGCCGATCAACAGCAGGCCGGCCAGGGCCAGGGCCGAGCGCAGCAGCAGGAAGGCGAAGGGGCTGGCCTGGGCCAGGCCGAGCTTGGAGACGATCGCCCCGCTGCTCCACAGCAGGACGAACAGGCTGGTGGTGGCCGCCGAGGCCACGGATGCTTTGGAAAAGACTGACATGTGTTGCCACCTGTATGGGCAAGTAAAGCCGTACGGGCGGATCTATCGCCTGATGCAGGGATAGCCGACCGTGTTCAGTGAGTTGCGCGTGCGGTGGGGAGGCGGCCAGCGGCCGATCAGCCCAGCACCACGACTGCGCGAGGAGGCGGAGCTACGCCGCCTACCACGCCACTGACAGGTGGTGGATAGTGACTGATCATGGCCGGCTGCTGGCTGCCACGCACGACAACGCCCGCGACAGGCGCGAGAACGTCAGCAGTGGTGGAGGGGATGCCAGGCATGAACAGGTCTTCTGGAAGGAAAGTGCTTGGGAATATAGCGGGGGAATCCTCGTGGGGCAAGCCCACTCCCACCGGGGAGCGGGTTTGCCCCACGAGGACGACTCAGAACAACCAGCGATACAGGGCGTAGGCCACCACCACCGCCAGCACTGGCCGCAGGATGCGGTAGGCCTTGGGGTTGGCGCGCTTGAACCGCTTGACCCGGGTACTGATGACATTGCTGAAGCGCTTGCTCCAGGCATAGGCTTGGTTGATCCCGCCGACGCGCTCGTCATCGGTGTTCTGCGGCGCGGTGGCACGGCCGAGGAAGGCGCTGACCTTACGGTTGATGCGGGTCATCAGCGGGCTGTTGAGCGGGCGTTCGACGTCGCAGAACAGGATCACCCGGGTAACCTCGGTTTCGTTCTTGACCCAGTGCACGAAGGTCTCGTCGAACATCACGTCCTCGCCGTCACGCCAGGCGTACGGCTGGCCGTCGACGTAGATGCGGCAGTTGTCCGAGTTCGGCGTCGACAGCCCCAGGTGGTAGCGCAGGGAGCCGGCGAACGGGTCGCGGTGCGGGTTGAGATGGCTGCCGCCGGGCAGCAAGGCGAACATCGCGCCCTTGACGTTGGGGATGGCGCTGACCAGCTCGACGGTCTTGGGGCAGAGCATCTCGGCCGACGGCAGCGGCTTGTCGTACCACTTCAGGTAGAAGCGCTTCCAGCCCTTCTTGAAGAACGAGCCGAAGCCGGCGTCGTTGTCTTTTTCCGCCGCGCGGATGTAGCCCTCGTCGAACAGGCGCATGGCCTCTTCGCGAATCACTTGCCAGTTGTCCTTGAGCACATCCAGTTCAGGGAAGCGCTGGCGATCCAGGTAGGGCTTGGAGGGCACGCCGGAGAACAGGTACATCAGGCTGTTGTAGGGGGCGAACAGCGCCGAATGGTTGACGAACTGGCGCAGTACCGGCAGGCGTGCCTTGCCGCGCAGGTGCACGAACAGCACGCTGCCGAAGAACACCAGCAGGACACCCGCCTTGGCGACGAAGGAAAAGGTCATGCAACACTCCTTGGAGGGGAAATCAGGCCATCCCCAGATAGCCGGACATCATAAACCCATCAGGAGCAGCTGCAAGCCAGAAGCTGCAACCGGCAAGCTCAAGCTGATCCGCGTCAATACGGCCGCGCCTTCAACTTGCCGCTTGCAGCTTGTCGCTTACTGCTGATTCTCCTGCTCGCTGAACATATCGCTGAACAGCATGCTCGACAGGTAGCGCTCGCCCGAGTCCGGCAGGATCACCACGATGGTCTTGCCCTGCATCTCCGGCTTCTCGGCCAGGCGCACCGCCGCCGCCATCGCCGCGCCGCAGGAAATACCACAGAGGATGCCCTCCTCCTGCATCAGGCGGATGGCCATGGCCTTGGACTCTTCATCGGTCACCGTCTCGACCTGGTCGACCATGGCCAGATCGAGGTTCTTCGGCACGAAACCAGCACCGATGCCCTGGATCTTGTGCGGGCTGGGCTTGAGCTCCTCGCCGGCCAGGGTCTGGCTGATCAGCGGCGAGCTGACCGGCTCGACCGCCACCGACAGGATCGACTTGCCCTGGGTGTGCTTGATGTAGCGCGACACACCGGTGATGGTGCCGCCGGTACCGACGCCGGCCACCAGCACATCCACCGCGCCGTCGGTGTCGTTCCAGATCTCCGGGCCGGTGGTCTTCTCGTGGATGGCCGGGTTGGCCGGGTTGTCGAACTGGCCCGGCAGGAAGTACTGCGCAGGATTGGAGGCGACGATTTCGTTGGCCTTCTCGATCGCGCCCTTCATGCCCTTGGCCGGTTCCGTGAGCACCAGCTCCGCGCCCAGGGCCTTGAGCACCTTGCGTCGCTCCAGGCTCATGGACGCCGGCATGGTCAGGATCAGCTTGTAGCCGCGGGCGGCGGCGACGAAGGCCAGGCCAATGCCGGTGTTGCCCGAGGTCGGTTCGACGATGGTCATGCCCGGCTTGAGCTTGCCGCTGCCTTCGGCGTCCCAGACCATGTTCGCGCCAATCCGGCATTTCACCGAGTAACCCGGGTTGCGCCCCTCGATCTTGGCCAGGATGGTCACCCCACGCGGGGCAATGCGGTTGATCTGCACCAGCGGCGTGTTGCCGATGGAATGGGCGTTGTCTGCGTAGATACGGCTCATGGCAGGGGTCCTTGAACATGAAGGTGCAGGGAAAACCATGAGGGTAAGCCCGTAGCAGAGGGGCGTAAAGCCCGTTCGAACTCGGCCGGGCGTGCGGCGGTCAACCGCACAAGCCCCCCTGCGGAGAAACCCGATGAAAGCGCGTTATCGCTGGCCGCTGGGCGGCCTGGCCGGCCTGCTGGTGCTGCTGGTGCTGCTGGTGGCCCTGCACCTGGCCCTGCCCTACCTGGTCCGTGACTACCTCAACGACAAGCTGGCCGACATGGGCGACTACCGCGGCCAGGTCCGCGACGTGGACCTGGCCTGGTGGCGCGGCGCCTACCAGATCAACGGCCTGAAAATCGTCAAGGTCAACGCCAAGGTGCCGGTGCCGCTGCTCGACGCGCCGCTGATCGACCTGTCGGTGAGCTGGCATGCGCTGTGGTACGACCGCGCGGTGGTCGCCGCAGTGACCTTCGTGCGTCCACAACTGAACTTCGTCGACGGCGGCAACAAGCAGAACTCGCAGACCGGCCAGGGCACCGACTGGCGCCAGCAACTGGAGAAGCTGCTGCCCATTACCCTCAACGACGTGCGCATCGAGCAAGGCACCCTGACCTTTCGTAATTTCAACTCCAAGCCACCGGTCGACCTCAAGGCCACGCACCTGGAAGCCAGCATCCGCAACCTGACCAACGTGCGCGACGAACAGGGCCGGCGCGATGCCCGCTTCGACGGCACCGCGTTGCTGCTGGGCAACGCCAAGGTAGAGAGCCGCGCCACCTTCGACCCCTTCAGTGACTTCGACGACTTCGAATTCCGTCTGCGCGCCACCGGCATCGAGCTGCGTCGGCTCAACGATTTCGCCAGCGCCTACGGCAAGTTCGACTTCAATGCCGGGCATGGCGACCTGGTGATAGAGGCCGAGGCCGAGAACGGCCGGCTCAAGGGCTATATCAAGCCACTGCTGCGCGATGTCGACGTGTTCAATTGGCAACAGGATGTGCAAGACCAGGACAAGGGCTTCTTGCGCTCGATCTGGGAGGCCGTGGTGGGCGCCAGCGAAACCGTCCTGAAAAACCAGCCAAAGAACCAGTTCGCCACCCGCGTGGCGCTCAGCGGCAGCGTGCACCAGCAAGACATCAGCGCGTTTTCGGCGTTCCTGCAAATCCTGCGCAATGGCTTCATCCAGGCCTTCAACGCACGCTACGAACAGCCACCGCCCAATGCCGACTGAGCCCTGGGTGACGGACCATTCAGGGACTGAATACCCGGTCTGCGTTTTCACGCGTCGGTCGTGGCGTTATAGTCGCTGGCACATCAATAAACAGGTATTGCCTGGGCCGGCCCTATCGCCGGCAAGCCGGCTCCTACAGGGAGCGGGTCTGCCCGCAATGACGCCAGCCAGCTACCCCAGAGGATCGGTTCATGAAGTTCGAAGGCACCCGCGACTACGTCGCCACAGACGACCTGAAGCTGGCGGTCAACGCGGCCATCACCCTGGAGCGTCCGCTGCTGGTCAAAGGCGAACCGGGCACCGGCAAGACCATGCTCGCCGAGCAACTGGCCGCCTCCTTCGGCGCGCGCCTGATCACCTGGCACATCAAGTCCACCACCAAGGCCCACCAGGGCCTGTACGAGTACGACGCGGTCAGCCGCCTGCGCGACTCGCAGCTGGGCGTGGACAAGGTCCACGACGTGCGCAACTACCTGAAGAAAGGCAAGCTGTGGGAGGCCTTCGAGGCCGACGAGCGGGTGATCCTGCTGATCGACGAGATCGACAAGGCCGACATCGAGTTCCCCAACGACCTGCTGCAGGAACTCGACAAGATGGAGTTCTACGTCTACGAGATCGACGAGACCATCAAGGCCAAGCAGCGACCGATCATCATCATCACCTCCAACAACGAAAAAGAGCTGCCCGACGCCTTCCTGCGCCGCTGCTTCTTCCACTACATCGCCTTCCCCGACCGCGGCACCTTGCAGCAGATCGTCGACGTGCACTACCCGAACATCAGCCAGTCGCTGGTCAGCGAGGCGCTTGACGTGTTCTTCGACGTGCGCAAGGTGCCGGGCCTGAAGAAAAAACCCTCCACCTCCGAGCTGGTCGACTGGCTCAAGCTGCTGATGGCCGACAACATCGGCGAGGCGGTGCTGCGCGAGCGCGACCCGACCAAGGCCATCCCGCCTCTGGCCGGCGCCCTGGTAAAGAACGAGCAGGACGTGCAACTGCTCGAGCGCCTGGCCTTCATGAGCCGGCGCGGCAACCGCTGACAGGAGCCGGGGCATGCTGCTCAACCTGTTCAATGAAATGCGCGCGGCCAAGGTGCCGGTGTCGGTACGCGAGCTGCTCGACCTGCACCATGCCCTGCAAAAGGGCGTGGTGTTCGCCGACATGGACGCCTTCTACTACCTGGCCCGCGCCATCCTGGTGAAGGACGAACGGCACTTCGACAAGTTCGACCGGGCGTTCGCCGCCTACTTCAAGGGCCTGGAAAACCTCGACCGGCATCTCGAGGCGTTGATCCCTGACGAATGGCTGCGCAAGGAGTTCGAACGCTCGCTGACCGACGAGGAGCGCGCGCAGATCCAGTCCCTGGGCGGGCTGGACAAGCTGATCGAGGAATTCAAGAAGCGCCTCGAAGAGCAGAAGGAGCGCCACGCCGGCGGCAACAAGTGGATCGGCACCGGCGGCACCAGCCCGTTCGGCTCGGGTGGTTTCAACCCCGAGGGCATTCGCGTCGGCGAGGCCGGCAAGCGCCAGGGCAAGGCGGTAAAGGTGTGGGACCAGCGCGAGTACAAGAACCTCGACGATCAGGTCGAGTTGGGCACGCGCAACATCAAGCTGGCCCTGCGCCGGCTGCGCAAGTTCGCCCGCGAAGGCGCCGCCGAAGAGCTGGACATCGACGGCACCATCGACCACACCGCCCGTGACGCCGGCCTGCTGAACATCCAGATGCGCCCCGAGCGGCGCAACACGGTGAAGCTGCTGTTGCTGTTCGACATCGGCGGCTCGATGGACGCCCACGTCAAGGTCTGCGAGGAGCTGTTCTCGGCCTGCAAGACCGAGTTCAAGCACCTGGAGTACTACTACTTCCACA
Organism: Pseudomonas muyukensis; assembly: GCF_019139535.1. Lineage (NCBI taxonomy): Bacteria > Pseudomonadati > Pseudomonadota > Gammaproteobacteria > Pseudomonadales > Pseudomonadaceae > Pseudomonas > Pseudomonas muyukensis. The sequence goes on from NZ_CP077073.1 coordinate 4,732,822, forward strand.
ACTTCGTCTACGAGTCGGTGTGGAAGAACAACCTGCGCCGCACCTCGGAGCGCTTCTCCACCTTCGACCTGCTGCACAAGTACGGCGACGACTACAAGGTGGTGTTCGTCGGCGACGCGGCCATGGCGCCCTACGAGATCACCCAGCCGGGCGGCAGCGTCGAGCACTGGAACGAAGAAGCCGGGTACGTGTGGATGCAGCGCTTCATGGAGAAGTTCAGGAAGATCATCTGGATCAATCCCTACCCCAAGCAGGCCTGGGACTACACCGCCTCGACCCACCTGGTGCGGGACCTGATCGAGGACAAGATGTACCCGCTGACCTTGCAAGGGTTGGAGGATGGGATGCGTTACCTGTCCAAGTAGCTAATGCCCTGGGGCCGCTCTGCGGCCCTTTCGCGCTCCTACAGGAAATCGCGTTCTCTCTGTAGGAGCGGCCTTGTGTCGCGAAAGGGCTGCAGAGCAGCCCCAAAATTCTCAAAGCCAACGCCGACCAAAGGCCTGCTGCTCCCGCCAGGCCTCATCCTGCACCACCGCCCTGAACCTTACCGTGGCTCCCGGCATGCACTGTGCCAATTGAGCCAGCGCCAACGGTGTCAGCGCCCCCAACCGTGGATAACCGCCAATGGTCTGCCGGTCATTGAGCAGGACGATCGGCTGCCCGTCCGGCGGCACCTGAACAGCGCCGAGCGGGATCCCTTCTGAGATCATCGGTGCGCCCTGATAGACCAGTTGCGGCCCGAGCAGGCGAATACCCATGCGGTCGGCACGGCTATCCAGCGTCCAGTCACGGTTAAACGCCTCGAACAGGCTGGTGCCACTGAAATCGCCGATCTGCGCCCCCATCACCAGGTCCAGCACAGGTTTGTCCGCATACACCGGCCGCAACGCTTCAGGCACGTGGGAGCGGCGGTTCGGCGCCCCGACTTGCCCCACGATGGCTTCAGCAGCATGCAGCAGTTCCCCTTTCATCAACGCCCGGCCCTGGCCGTCAACCCCGCCCAGCGCTTCCCGAACCACCGTGGCACAACTCCCCAGTACCGACTTGCCCACGAACCCGCCCGGCACCGCCAGGTAAGCACGTACCCCCTGGCGAGGCTGACGTAGCGTCAGCTGCTGGCCCTTGCCGAGGTTGAAGCGGGTCCAGGACGCCACGGCCTGCCCGTCGAGCTGCGCATCCAGGTCGGCCCCGGCCAGCGCCATCACGCAGTCCTGCTCGGCAACCACGCTGAAGCCGCCGAGGGCAATCTCCACCACGGCGCTGTCCAGGGCATTGCCCAGCAGCCAGTTGGCCCAGCGCATGGCCACCCAGTCCAGTGCGCCGCCCTGGGTCACCCCCAGATGCCGCACGCCGAAGCGCCCACCATCCTGCAATTGGCACAGCGCGGTGCTGGCCTCGATCCTCAACTGGCTCATGCCTGGGCCTCCAGCGGGCTGTCATCACCGCCCAGGTTGATGAACTCGGCATGCCCGACCGCCACGAAACGCACCCGGTCACCGGGCTGCAGAAGACTGTGGCCGCGCTCGAACAGGCGCAGCGGGGTACGGCCAATCAGGTTCCAGCCCCCGGGCGAAACAGCCGGGTACGCTGCGGTCTGGCGTTCGGCAATGCCGACACTGCCCGCCGCCACGCGCTTGCGCGGGGTGCTCAGGCGTGGCGTGGCCAGGCGTTCGTCGACCAAGCCCATGAAGCCGAAGCCGGGCGCGAAGCCCAGGGCGAACACCGGGTAGTCACGGCTACCGTGCAGGGCAATCACCTCGTCCTCGCTCAGCCCGCTGCGCGCCGCCAGCAGCGGCAACTCGGGCCCGACGCTGGGGTGGTACCACACCGGTATCTGGTGCCGGCGCCCGCCACTGCCGGCATCCGGCTGCAGCCCTTGCAGCGCATGCTGGATGCGCTGGCGCGCCTCGCCCGGTGCCAGGTCGAACTGCACCAGCAGCGTGGTATAGGACGGCACCAGGTCGATCAACTGTTGGCCGAAAGCCTCGCGCAAGCGTTGGCTGGCGGCAAGGATCCACGGCATGTTGGCTTCATCGATGGCATCGAACAGCCGCACCATCAGGCTGTCGATGGCCACCACTTCGATACGTGGGGTCATGCTTGCTCCAGCGCGTCCAGGGCCTGGCGGATCTGCCGCACGGCCGCCACCGAGCCGTCGTTGTCGCCATGCACGCACAAGGTGCTGGCATGCAGCTGTACTTCACTGCCATCGTCGGCCAGCAGCACCTCGCCCCTGGCCAGGCGCAGGGCTTGCTCGACCACCAGCGCCGGGTCGTGATGCACGGCATTGGCCAGGCGCCGCGACATCAGGTGGCCGCTGGCGGTATAGCCGCGGTCGGCGAAGGCCTCGAACCACAGCGGCACACCGACCGCGTCGCCCAGGGCCTGGGCGGCGCGGTCGTCGGCGGTGGCCATGAGCATCAGCGGCAGGCCGCTGTCGAACGCCGCCACCGCCTCGAGCACGGTACGCAGGATGTCCGGGTTGGCCATCATGTCGTTGTACAGCGCACCATGTGGCTTGACGTAGGCGACCCGACCACCCAGCACCTTGCAGATGCCGTCCAGGGCGCCGATCTGGTAGTGCAGCAGGTCGCGAATCTCCTCGCTGCTGCACGCCATGGACCGACGGCCGAAACCAGCCAGGTCCGGGTAGGCCGGGTGCGCGCCGATCGCCACCCGGTGCTCCAGCGCCAGGGCCACGGTACGGCGCATGGTGCCGGGGTCACCGGCGTGGTAGCCGCAGGCGATGTTGGCGCAATCGATGAAGGGCATGACCTTGGCATCCTGGCCCATGCGCCAGTTACCGAAGCTCTCGCCCATGTCGCAGTTGAGCAGCAGGCGTTTCACTTCGCGCACTCCTGTTTCGATGTTCATCCAGCCTACCTTAGCGCGCCTGGAGTTGTTTGCCGCGGGTTTCCGGCAGGCTCAACGCCGCCAGGATCACCACGCCGTAGGACACCGCGGCGAAGGCGCCAATACCCAGGCCCAACGGGATCTTTTCACCCAGCAGGCCGATCAGCAGCGGGAACAGCGCCGCGATGACCTTGCCGATGTTGTAGCAGAAACCCTGCCCCGAGCCGCGCACGCGGGTGGGGAACAGTTCGGTGAGGAACGCGCCCATGCCGCTGAAGATGCCCGAGGCGAAGAAGCCCAGCGGGAAGCCCAGCCACAGCATCACCTGGTCGCTGACCGGCAGTTGGGTGTAGAGCAGCACGATGACGAACGAGCCCACGGCGAACAGGATGAAGTTCTTCTTGCGCCCCAGCAGGTCGCACAGGTACGCGCTGACCACATAGCCGATGTAGGAGCCGACGATGACCATGGCCAGGTAGCCGCCGGTGCCGAGCACGCTCAGGCCGCGCTCGTTCTTGAGGAAGGTCGGCAACCACGAGGTGATGGCGTAGTAGCCGCCCAGCGCACCGGTGGTCAGCAGCGAGGCGCGGATGGTGGTCCAGAGCATGCCGGGGGCGAAGATCTCGTAGAAGTGCGAAGGGGCCTCGGCCTTTTCCACGGCCTTGGCCTGGCGGTAGATTTCCGGGTCCTTGACCAGGCGCCGGACGAAGATCACGAACAGTGCCGGCAACAGCCCCAGCAGGAACAGCGCGCGCCAGGCCTGCTCGGCCGGCAACCAGGTGAACAGCAGCGCGTAGAGGATCGCGGTCAGGCCCCAGCCTATCGCCCAGCCCGACTGCACCATGCCCACCGCCTTGCCACGGTCCTGGGCGCGGATCACCTCGCCGATCAACACCGCGCCGGCGGTCCACTCGCCACCGAAGCCAAAGCCCATCAGGGTACGGGCGATCAGCAATTGCTCGTAGTTCTGGGCGAAGCCGCACAGGAAGGTGAAGAAGGCGAACCACAGCACCGTCAGCTGCAAGGTGCGCACCCGGCCGATGCGGTCGGAGAGAATCCCGGCGATCCAGCCGCCCAGGGCCGAGGCGATCAGGGTGCTGGTGTGGATCAGCCCGGCCTCGGCGGTGGTGATGCCCCACAGCATGATCAGGGTGGGGATGACGAAACTCAGCATCTGCGTGTCCATGCCGTCCAGGCCATAGCCGATCTTGCAGCTCCAGAAGGTGCGGCGTTGCTGGGAGTCGATGTCGCGGTACCAGGCGAAGGGGCCGCTCGAAGATCGGGCGGGGGCCTGCTGCTGCACGCCGGTCGGGTTCATGATTGCCTCGGCTTGTTGGTATTGTTCTACGGGCGACGTCGAGGTCGCGGCCTGGACGCCATGTTCGAAGGCCGGTGCCCCGGCCGTCCAACGAGAAAAACCGTCGGTCTGGAACAAGAAAAACTGATCATGAACCTCCGTTTCCTCGAAACCTTCGTCTGGGTCGCCCGGCTCAAGAGCTTCCGCCTCACCGCCGAGAAGCTGTTCACCACCCAGGCCTCGGTGTCCAGCCGCATCGCCGCGCTGGAGGCCGACCTGGGAGTCAAGCTGCTGCTGCGCGACTCGCGTGGGGTCAGCCTGACCCCCGAGGGCGGCAAGGTGCTGGAGTACGCCGAGCGCATGCTCGACACGGCCAAGGCCATGAAGCAGTCGCTGGACAGCGACCGGGCCAAGACCGGGCGCATCCGCCTGGGGGTCATGGACACGGTGATCCACACCTGGATGAGCGCGCTGGTGGCGGAACTGGGCGAGCGTTACCCGCAGGTGGAGATCGAGCTGGTGGCCGACACCGCGCTGAACCTGCGCGAACAGCTGCAAAAGGGCTTTCTCGACGTGATCCTGCAGACCGACCTGCTGCGCGAGGCATCGATCCGCAGCCAGGACCTGGCCCGCTACCCCATGGGCTGGCTGGTCGCCGCCGGCTCGCCGCAGCACCGCGCCTACGCCGACCTGGCGCAGCTGGCCCGCGAGCGGATCATCACCTTCTCGAAGAACTCACGGCCGCACCAGGAAGTGCTCAGCCTGCTGCAGGGCGCCGGGGCCGAGGCGCCGCGGCTGAACTGCGTGAACTCGGTGGCGGCCATCACCCGTCTGCTGCGCGACGGCTTCGGCATCGGCGCCTTGCCACCGGCGCTGGTGGATGGCGAATTGAGCCGAGGTGAACTGGTGCTGCTCACCGGCTTGCAACCGCCGCCGAGCCTGGAGCTGGTAGTGGCCTGGCAAACCGGTGTGGCGCTGGTGGACGAGGTGGTGGGGGTTTGCCGGCAGGTGCTGGAGCGCTATGCGCGGGATGTGGGCGGGCAGCGGATCGTGCTGGTCTGAAAGGCCCTTTCGCCGGCAAGGCCGGCTCCTACAGGTTGGGCGCGGCCCCTGTAGGCCAGCCTTGCTGGCGAACCTAGTGTGGTGTTTCACAAATAACGACCCTAATTCGCGCGTGCTTTTTGCGCTCATGCCGCGTTGTCGCTCCTCGCCGTAGCTGGGCTACGACTCGTCGCGACGCCTTGCTTGAGCACAAAAATCACGCGCGAATCATGGGTCGTATTTGCAAAACACCACACTAGCGCCAGCTCTCTTTCACCGCCTTGCGCCGCCCACCGAGGATCACCCAGCCCAGCACCAGCAACAGGCTCTCGACCACGAACGCCAGCACGAACCCGCTACCGATCCCCCAGCCGATCGCCTCGGGCACCAACAGGATCTGATAGCTGTAGCCCTTGAGCGTCTCCTCGCGCAGCGCCGGCTCCGGCTGCACCAGCACATGCCAGGTGCGGCTCACCCACGAGCCTTGCAGGGCCTGCCATTCATGCTCCAGCGCCTGGTTGCGGATCAACAGGCTGTCGATGCTGTTGGCATCGCTGTTGAACACCGGGTCATCACTGCCACGGTAATGCCGCACCAACGCCTGCAAGTCGCCATTGAAGAAGCGCTGCGCGGTCTGGCGGAAGCCGTCGAGGGCCTGGCGCGACTCGAGCAGGTGCGCCTCGACGCGCTGGCTGTAGTCCTTGACCAGGCCAGGCACCTGGATACCGGCCAGCAGGCCGAAGGTGAACAAAAGCAGGCGCAGGTAACTTCTGAACATGCCGGGTCCTTAGCTCTGCCCGTGGGCAACGCACTCGCCGTGGCGCCACAGGGCCCATTGACCCGGGCCATAGCGGTTCCAGGTCTCGTTCTCGGTCAGGGCCTCGGTGGCGATCACCGTGACCACGTCGTTGGGGGTGGTTTGCGTGTGGAAGTCGACGATCAGGTCGACGTCCTTCAAGCGCGCCGCGCCAAACGGCGCGCGGCGGGTAATGTGTACCAGCTTGGTCGAGCAGAAGCAGAACAGCCAGTCGCCATCGCTGAGCAGGCAGTTGAACACGCCCTTGCCGCGGTACTCGGCGCAGGCCTCGACCAGCACCGGCAACAGTTGCTCGACCGCCACCGGCTCGGGGAAGGCTTCGCGCACGCGGTTGAGCAAATCGCAGAACGCCGCCTCGCTGTCGGTGTCGCCCACCGGCCGGTAGAACGTGCGCAAACCACTGAAGTCACCCAGCTGGCCGTTGTGCGCGAAACACCAGTTGCGCCCCCACAGCTCGCGCACGAACGGGTGGGTGTTGGACAGGCAGACCTTGCCGACGTTGGCCTGGCGAATATGGCCGATGACCACTTCGCTCTTGATCGGGTAGCGCTGCACCAGGTTGGCCACTTCCGACTCGCTGCTCGCCGCCGGGTCCTGGAACAGGCGCAGGCCACGGCCTTCGTAGAAGCCGATGCCCCAGCCGTCGCGGTGCGGGCCGGTACGCCCGCCGCGCTGCATCAGGCCGGTGAAGCTGAAGACGATATCGGTGGGGACATTGGCGCTCATGCCCAGCAGTTCGCACATGCTCGCGGCTCCTGGCTTACAGACGTGGCTCGACCCGGCCCTGGCCGGGGCCGGCGCGACGCACCGGGGCGGCCGGCGGCTCGTCGCGGTAGCGGTCCTGGCGGTTGGCGACCACCGGCGTCTCGACCATGGCCTGGTCATCGTCCTGCTTCTGCCGCTGGGCGGCGGCCTCGCGCTGGGCGCGGCGCTCGCGGGCACGCTTTTCCAGCGGCCAGCGGATCAGGACGAAGACGATGTACAGGGCAAAGGCGAGCATGCCGTACATGGCCAGGTCCGAGGCGGCGCGCCAGGCGTTGTTGCCGACCTTGAAGGCGACGTCCAGCGCGGTGATGGCGATGGCCGGGGCGAAGCTCTCCTTGACCGGGTCGACGATGGTCGGGGCAAACAGCAGCACGGCGATGATCACCCGCAGCGGCTCGCGCAGCCAGCGCCACATCCAGCCGGTCAGCTTGAAGCCCACCAGCAGGCAGCCCAGGGCGGCAACGGCGTACAGGCCCCAGGCCAGCGTATAGTCGTGTTCGGTCATGGTGTTCGTGCAAGCCAGGCGAAGAGACGCCTATGATAAACACTTTTCCCGGCGCAGGCTGCCCCCGCACCGCAAGGGACCTGCAGCGACTCCTCGCGAGGGGTCCACAATCGACGAGATCACCCATGCCCCTACCCCTTCCCGCCCCGATCGCCCATCAAGCCGAAGGCCACGACCCCTACGCCTGGCTGCAGCAGCGCGACACCCCCGAGGTCCTGGCCTACCTGGAAGCGGAAAACGCCTACCAGCAAGCCGTCCTCGCCGACCAGGCCCCGCTGCGTGAACAGCTGTTCGAAGAAATCAAAGGCCGCATCCTCGAGACCGACCTGTCGCTGCCCTCGCCCTGGGGCCCATACCTCTACTACACCCGCACCACCGCGGGCGACGAATACCCGCGCCATTATCGCTGCCCGCGCCCGGCCGACGACAGCAACACCGTCGATGCAAGCCACGAGGAGCTGCTGCTCGATCCCAACGCCCTGGCCAATGGCGGCTTTCTTTCCCTCGGCGCCTTCAGCGTCAGCCCTGACCACCGCCTGCTGGCCTACAGCCTGGACACCAGCGGCGACGAGATCTACACCCTGTACGTCAAGGACCTGGCCAGCGGCGCGCTGACCACCCTGCCCTTCGACGACTGCGATGGCAGCATGACCTGGGCCAATGACAGCCAGACGCTGTTCTTCGCCGAACTTGACGACACGCATCGCCCCTGGCGCCTGCGTCGCCACACCCTGGGCGAGGCTGGCGCCGCCACGGTGTTCGAGGAAGCGGACGGACGCTTCTTCCTGCACTGCTACCGCGCCAGCTCCGAGCGCCAGCTGGTGCTGCTGCTCAACAGCAAGACCACCAGCGAGGCCTGGGTGCTCGACGCCACCACGCCACAGGCTGACTTCACCTGCCTGGCGCCGCGGGTCGAAGGCCACGAATACTTCCCCGACCACGGCCAGTTCGACGGCCAGTGGCGCTGGTTCGTGCGCAGCAACCAGGCCGGCATCAACTTCGCCCTGTACCACGCGCCGGCCGACAGCGTGCCGACCCGCGAGCAGTGGCAGGTGCTGGTACCGCACCGCGACGACGTCATGCTCGAAGGGCTCAGCCTCAATGCCACGGCGCTGTCGCTGAGCCTGCGCGAAGGCGGCCTGCCGATCATCGAGGTGCACCCACAGGGCTTGCCGGCCTACCGCGTCGAGCTGCCGGACGCGGCCTACAGCCTCTACGTGCAGGACAGCCTGGAGTTCGCCAGCACGCGCATCCGCCTGCGCTACGAGGCGCTCAACCGCCCGGCCCAGGTGCGCCAGCTGGAACTGGCCACGGGTGAGCAGCAGGTACTCAAGCAGACCCCGGTACTGGGTGCGTTCGACGCCGACGACTACATCAGCCAGCGCCTGTGGGCGGTGGCCAAGGACGGCACCCGGGTGCCGATCAGCCTGGTGCGCCGCCGCGCCGACGAGGGCCAGTGCGTACCGTTGTACCTCTACGGCTACGGCGCCTACGGCGAAAGCCTCGACCCGTGGTTTTCCCATGCCCGCCTGAGCCTGCTGGAGCGCGGCGTGGCCTTCGCCATCGCCCATGTGCGCGGCGGCGGCGAACTGGGCGAGGCCTGGTACCGGGCCGGCAAGCAGGCACACAAGCACAACAGTTTCGACGACTTCATCGCCTGTGCCGAGCACCTGATCGCCGCGGGCGTGACCACCCGCGAGCGCCTGGCCATCAGCGGCGGCAGTGCCGGCGGCCTGTTGATGGGCGCGGTGCTCAACCTGCGCCCGGAGCTGTTCCGTTGCGCCATCGCCGAAGTGCCGTTCGTCGATGTGCTCAACACCATGCTCGACCCCGAGCTGCCGCTGACCGTCACCGAGTACGACGAATGGGGCAACCCCGAGGAGCCAGAGGTGTACGCGCGGATCAAGGCCTACGCCCCCTATGAGAACGTCAAGGCCCAGGCCTACCCGGCCATGCTGGTGATCGCCGGCTACAACGACAGCCGCGTGCAGTACTGGGAAGCGGCCAAGTGGGTGGCACGCCTGCGCACGCGCAAGACCGACGACAACCTGCTGCTGCTCAAGACCGAGATGGGTGCCGGCCACGGGGGCATGAGCGGGCGCTACCAGGGGCTGCGCGACGTGGCGCTGGAGTATGCGTTCGTCTTCAATGAGCTGGGCGTGGCGTAAAACGCGATTTTCGTTGTCATAGGGTGCGCAACGGCGAGGGCTTTGCCCTCGTTTCGCGACACAAGGCCGCTCCCACAGATTCCGCGCTATGCCTGTGGGAGCGGCCTCGTGTCGCGAAACGGCTGCGCAGCAGCCCCGACAATTCCAGGACAGCACCCGGTGAGAACAACAACACATGCCCGACACCCAGCACCTGAACGCCGAAATCCGCGACATGCTCATGGACTGCGGCCTGTTCGACACCCTGCAGCCCGGTGACTTTCTCGCCGCCGCTGGCTACTTCAGCCTCACCGCCGTCGCCCAGGGCCAGACCCTGTTCAGCGAAGGCGACGCCGGCACCTTCATGTGCATCCTCCACCGCGGCGTGGTTTCGGTGCGCAAGACCGACGCCAGCGGCGCCCTGATGGAGATCGCCACCCTGCGCAAGGGCCGCGCCTTCGGCGAGATGGCAGTGCTCGATGGCGAACGCCGCTCGGCCACCTGCGTGGCCGCCAGCGACTGCCAACTGCTGACCCTAGGCAAGGACTCGCTGGAAAGGATGCTCAACGAAGCGCCACGGATTGCCGCGCGCATCATCCGCGCCCTGGCCGTGGCGCTGTCCAAGCGCCTGCGCATGCAGGACGGCCAGCGCCTGTCGCAGCAGGTTTAGGCTCTGTACGACGAGCCTTGATACTCGTTCATGCTGCGTTGAAAACCGCCTCGCAATGCTCATGTACGCCAGTACACTGCGCTTGCTCGGCTGTTTTCGCCTGCCTGACCTTCGTCTCAAGACTTTTCATTCAGAGCCTAGTCGGCCTTGGGCGCAGGCTTCGGCGGCGTCGACTGCAACCCCGGCAACGGCTGGTCCTTGGGCGGCCCTGGCACCGGCATCGCTGGCAGCAGCGGAGCACCGGGCCGGTTGGCGCCGGCCTTGGGCGGCGTGCTCGGGGTGATCTGCGGGTAGGGTGTCGGCGTCGGCGTCCCCGGTGCCCCCGGGACGGTCGTGAGCGGCCGCTGCTGACCTGCAGCATCGGCCAACGGCACTGCGCCAAGCAACAGTGCGGCGAGGATCGCATGCAACATCTGCAGCCTCCTGTCAGAAACCTTCCTACAGGCTATGCCCAATGGCGCATTTTTGCCTGTCCGCCCGCCCGACTGGCGCGCTAGACTCAAGAACATAACCGTCATTGCCCTGATTAGAAAAAAGGTAACACCATGAGTTCCACCTCCGACGCCACCGCCCGCCTCGACCGTATCCTCGCCGACGCCAAGCGCGACAAGGAAATGGGCTACCGCGACAAGGCGCTGAAAATGTACCCCCACGTCTGTGGCCGCTGCACCCGTGAGTTCTCCGGCAAGCGCCTGTCGGAACTGACCGTGCACCACCGTGACCACAACCACGACAACAACCCACAGGATGGCTCCAACTGGGAGCTGCTGTGCTTGTACTGCCACGACAACGAGCACGCCCGCTACACCGACCAGCAATATTTCAGCGAAGGCTCGCTGAGCACGCCGAAGGTTGCCGTGGCCACCCACAACCCGTTCGCCGGCCTGGCCGCGCTGATGAAGAAGGACTGACCGTCGATTGCCGCCCCCGGCGTGTCGGCAAGCCCGTATAATCGCGCTTTTTTTGCGAAGGGCCCCGACACGTGGCGAACAAACGGTACAGCTGCATCGGCCTGTTCAACCCCAAATCGGCCGAGAACGTCGGCTCGGTGATGCGCGCGGCAGGCTGTTATGGCGTCAACTCGGTGTTCTACACCGGCAAGCGCTATGAGCGCGCCCGCGATTTCGTCACCGACACCAAGCGGGTGCACTACGACATCCCGCTGATCGGCATCGACGACCTGCAACGCATCATCCCGTTGGGCTGCACGCCGGTGGCGGTGGAGCTGGTGGACGGTGCGCGGCCGTTGCCCGAGTACACCCACCCGGACCGGGCGATCTATATCTTCGGGCCTGAGGATGGCTCGTTGAGCGAGGACGTGCGTGGTTGGTGCGAAGAGACCATCTACATCCCGACCCAGGGTTGCATGAACCTTGCGGCGACGGTCAACGTGGTGCTGTATGACCGCATGGCCAAGGGCCTCAATACCCGCTCGGGGCCGAAGTTCAAGTAGGCCGGTCAGGCCCTTTCGCCGGCAAGGCCGGCTCCTACAGCTGTGTCCTCCTGCACCCGCTGGAACTGCCCGGTTGCCGATGCCGATTAAGAGGCTAACGCCAAACCCAGCGAGCGACAGCTGCGTCAGTGCAGGCGCCGCGCGTAACTTCGCGACTTCAGGAGGCCGGAGCGGCAAGCATTGATCGCGCGCTTAGAAGCAAAATCAAAAGCAGAGCAACAGCAACTTATATGTTCATGAGACTCGGAGTTGGCCGGGGTGCCGCCCAGGCAATAAAAGTGAACGCTCGTATGCCCGCCAGCGTCTGCTGAACATCACCGACCTGAGGAGGCCCCGGCAATGCACGATTTCCACGCCACAACGGATGCACCGCACCCCAATGTCCATGGCCTGGAGCGCATCAGTTCTCTGGCTGGGGGCGCGTTGATGATCACCAAGGGCCTACGCCATGGCGGCCTGCTGGGCATGCTGCAGGTCGCCGTGGGTGGCCTGGCCCTGGCCAGGGGCCTGAGCGGGCATTGCTCGACCAAGGCCTGGTGGCAACGCCATCGCGCCGAGTACCTGCGCCTGCACCGCGACATCGAACGCGGGGCAGCGCAGCTCAAGGCCCTGCAGGCCAGCGCCGAAGCGGCGACCGGTACCGCGACAGTGACTGGCGGATGAATGCATCCCAGGCACAAGGGCGCCACCGTGTGGGCGCGGGCTTGCCCCGTGAACAAAGACCCGCGCCTAGCGCAACACCTTGCCCTGCAACACCTCGGACTGGCGCCCAAGCACGTTCTCGCTGATCTGCACGAACTCCGCGGTGCTGACGCTGGACAGGCGCATCAACGCCCGCGCGACATCGTCCAGCGAGCGCTTGTCGTGGTTGTGCAGGCGGATCTCACGGTCCAGCGCCTGCAGTAGCAACACGCCACGGGCCACCTGCGCGGGGCTGGCCTTGGCGCCCTTGAGGTGGTTCACCTTGTCGCCCAGCTTGTGCAAACGCGCTTGCGACGCCTCATAGCGGTCATCGCTCATGCCCCCGGCACGGCGCAGCAACTCGGTGGCGTAATAGTCGGCCAGGCTCTCGCCGAGCCAGTCGCTGCCGTCGCGGTCGTTGATCTGGGCGAACAACTGCACCAGCTCGCGCAGCAGCGGGCTGCTGCCGTTCTCGCTGACCAGCGGCCGGCCACTGTGCAGGTACAGCGAGTTGTTGCCCGGCAGCACGCCACGCCACATCTCGTCTCGGGCACCGACCAGCAGCAGCTTGGACGGATTGCGCGGGAATACCGCCTGCACCTGCGGCCAGACGAAAGTCAGCAAGGTCAGCGTGTCCATGCGCCGCATGCCCTGCCCTTGCGGCGCGGCGACGGTCACCTCGGTATCGCCCAGGCGCGCGCGGCGGCTGCCGAGGTTGCCGGCCAGCATCCAGCCGGTGGGGCGGTCGAACAGACGCGAGACATCATCGATGCGAAACTTTTGCCGGCCAATGCGCGGCCAGGCAGTCTCGACGCTCTTCCAGCCCGCCGGCAGGTCGAAGGCCAGGCGCGACACCAGCTCGGTGCCGTCCTGCTGGTCAAGGCGCGCCGGCGGTACCAGCTGGTCGCCACGAAACAGTGCCCAGTGCGCGGTGATCCGCGCCTCGTGGGCACCGCCTTTGGGTTGCTGGTCGAGCAGTACCCGGTAGCTGAGGCTGGTCTTGCCCGGTGCCGGACGCCAGACGCCGCGCCCGTTGTGCACCTGCCACTGGCCATCGGCGAGGAAGTCGCTGTAGGCATTGGTCTTGCCCAGGTCGAAGTCCAGGCTGCGCACCGCGCTGCCCTCGGCCAGGGTCAGGCGCACCTCGGCCTGGCCGCTCTGCGGCAGCAGGCGCACCTGGTAATCGAGGTCGACCTTCTTCGCCAGCGCCTGCGTACTGAGCAGCAGGCCAAGCACCATCAACAGCGGGCGACGCATAGCGAAACTCCTTGTAGCCGCGAGGCTCAACCCGCGCGAAAGATCAGGTGGTCTTCCCAGTCGTCTTCATCCACGTCCTTTTCACTGAGCATCCGCCCTGACCGGGAAATGCGCTGCTCATGGACCTGCTGGCGATCCCCGCACACCAGGTGATGCCAGGCCGGCAGGTCCTGGCCTTCGCTGACCAGGCGGTAACCGCAGGTGGGCGGCAACCACTTGAACTGGTCGGCCTTGCCTGGGGTCAGCTGGATGCAGTCGGGCACCTGCTGGAAGCGGTTGGGGTAGTCGCTGCACGCGCAGGTGCCGAGGTCGAGCAGCTTGCAGGCGATGCTGGTGTAATAGACGCTGTTGTCCTCTTCGTCCTCGAGCTTCTGCAAGCAGCACAGGCCACAGCCGTCACACAGCGACTCCCACTCCGGGGCGTCGAGCTGCTCGAGGGTCTTGCGCCGCCAGAAGGGCGCGGTATCGGCGATCATCACACGGTTTCCTGCAGTCAACTTCAATCCGCGGCGCGCGGCGGCGCCAGTCTAGAGGCAGTCCGGCGGCAACGCCAGACCGCTTGTCAGTGCTCGTCGGACACAGTAGCGTGCGGTCTTTGACCCCGCCCTTGCAGGAGCAACCATGAGCGCCACCCCCCGCATCGCCGACTATGCCATCAACGAGCAGTTCATCAACCGCTGGTCGCCCCGCGCCTTCAGCGACGAACCGATCAGCCAGCAGACCCTGCTGAGCTTCCTCGAGGCCGCGCGCTGGGCGCCTTCGGCCTACAACTCGCAGCCGTGGCGCTTCCTCTACGCGCGCCGCGACACGCCAAGCTGGACGCGCTACCTGGATATCCTCAACGAATTCAACCGCAGCTGGGCGCAGCACGCCTCGGCGCTGGTGCTGATCCTCTCCAAGACCACCTTCGCCGCGCCCGGCTCCGATGAAGAAAAACCTGCCCTGTGGCACACCTTCGACACCGGTTCCGCCTGGGGTCACCTGGCGCTGCAAGCCAGCATCAGCGGCTGGCACACCCACGGCATGGCCGGCTTCGACCAGGACCTGGCCCGCCGCGAGCTGAAGATCCCCGAGGGCTACGCGCTGCATGCCATGGTGGCGATCGGCAAGCTGGGCGACAAGGCGACCCTGGCCGAAGCGCTGCAGGCCCGCGAGATGCCAAGCCCGCGCCGGCCGCTGAGCGAGCTGGCGGCCGAAGGCGACTTCAGCTTGTAACGCGACCTTTGCAGGAGCCAGCGCGCAACTGGCGAACAGCGGCAACGCGGTGTCATGCACCGCGTTGCCTGGTTCGCCAGCAAGGCTGGCTCCTACAACCTGTGGCTTGCCTCAATAACCGCGGGCGAAATCCACTTCGCCACGCAACCCCTGCCCTGCCGCGTACGCCTGCGCATTCTCGACGAACAACCGCGCCATCGCCACCGGCGAGGTCGGCGCCGAGCTGTGGCCGGTCAGCAGCAGCCCCCAGGCGGTCCAGAACGGATGGCGCTGCGGCAGCGGCTCCTGGCGGCAGACATCGATCACCGCCCCGGCCAGATGCCCCTGCTTGAGCGCCTCGACCAGGTCGGCATCGACCACCGCCACGCCACGCCCGGCATTGATGAACAGCGCGCTGGGCTGGAAGCACCGGAACAGCGCCGCGTCATACAGATCGTGCGTGGCCGGGGTATCGGGCAGCAGGTTGAGCACGTAGTCGACCTGGCCAACCAGGCGCGGCAGTTGCTCGAGTCCGGCTACCTCGACGAACGGCGCCTGCTCGCGGGCGCTGCTGGCCACGCCGTACAGCTCGACGCCGAAGGGTTGCAGGAACTCAGCCACCCGCTGGCCAATATCGCCGGTACCGACGATCAGCACCCGACGCCCTTCCAGGGTGCGCCCTGGGCGGTCATCCCAGCGCCGCTCGACCTGGCTGACCAGGCGCGACAGCACTTCGCGCTCATGGCCGAGCATATAGGTGAGCATGTATTCGGCCATCACCTGGCCGAAGATACCCACGGCGCGGGTCAGGCGATAATCACGCGGCAAGCCGTCGGCCAACAACGGGGTGATGCCAGCCCAGGTCGACTGCATCCAAACGGGCTTGTGGCCCTGGCGCAGCAGGCTGGCCAGCAGGTCCGGCTGGCCCAGCCAGACCGGGCATTGGGGGGCGAAGCGCGCCAGTTCGGCGGAATCGCCGCTGGTCAGGACCTCCAGGTCCGGTGCCAGCTCGCCCAGCAGGCGAGCATAGTGG
The DNA here is from genome assembly GCF_019139535.1 of Pseudomonas muyukensis. Classification (NCBI taxonomy): domain Bacteria; kingdom Pseudomonadati; phylum Pseudomonadota; class Gammaproteobacteria; order Pseudomonadales; family Pseudomonadaceae; genus Pseudomonas; species Pseudomonas muyukensis. The sequence continues at coordinate 4,748,535 of NZ_CP077073.1, forward strand.
GCATGATCCTGTTCAGCGATCAGAACACGCATGTGCAAACACAACCTTGGCAAACAACGAAAGCGGCCCGCCAGGCGGGCCGCAGGGAGAGGCGCGCGGCCCGGCTCAGGCCGGGTCGTTGCGGCGCAGCAGCTCTTCGGGCAGGTGCTCGATGTAGTCGTCGTCCGGCGGTGGCATCTGCAGGTGGTAGCCCTGGTTGTCGAGGTTTTCCAGCACCTTGGCGATATCCTCGCGGGCCAGCTTGCGCTCGGGGGTCAGCACCAGGTCGAAGGCGTGCAGCGGCGTGCCGAAGAACGGCAGCAACGCCTCGGGCACGCGGGCCAGGCCGTCGGCCTTGAGCACGTAGAGGTACATCTCGTTCTTGCGTGGGCTTTTGTAGATGGAGCAAATGCGTTTCATCGGGAATCTCCGGCGCCCGCCAGGTCGTCCAGCAGGGCCTGGCCCATGCGCTCGCGGCGCCAGCCGCGCAGGGCATCGGGCAGTTGATAGGGGCCGTTGGGGTAGCCGCTCTTGAGCAGCGCTTCGAGGGCTTTTTTACGCAGCATCAGCTCCGGGGCGATGCCCAGGCGCTCGCCCTCGGCCTGGCCGATGGCGCGCAGGCGCTTGAGGATGCCGGCGGCCTCGATCGGCAGCGGCTCGGGCAGCGGCGCTGGCCACTGCTCCTGCGGCAGCGCGGCGGCACGCTTGATCAGCTGGATGAGCTGCTCGCCGTCCTGGCGGATGGTCCGTGGGTGCATCTCGTCGATTTTCGCCAGGGCCGACGGCGAGTCGGGCTGGCTCTTGGCCATGGGCCACAGCGAGTGCTCCTTGAGGATACGGTTGCGGGGTACATCGCGGCTGCGGGCTTCGCGCTCGCGCCAGGCACACAGCTCGCGCAGCACCGCCAACTGCTGGCGGCCCAGTTTCCAGGCCAGCTTGACGTCGCGGTACAGGGTCTCGGGCTCGACTTCGCGGCGCAGCGCGGCGACCAGTTCGGCGCCGTCCTCGAGCACCCAGGCGTACTTGTCATCGGACAAGCGCGGGCGCAGCGCGGTGAACAGTTCTGCCAGGTGCACGGCATCCTCGGCGGCGTAGCTGACCTGGGTGTCCGACAGCGGGCGTTGCAGCCAGTCGGAGCGGGTCTCGCCCTTGGGCAGGTCGATGCCCAGCACGTCCTGGACCAGGCGCGAATAGCCCATCGAGAAACCGATGTTCAGGTAGCCTGCGGCCAGTTGCGTGTCGAACAGCGGTTGCGGCAGCTTGCCGGTCAGGCGCAGCAACACCTCGAGGTCTTCGCTGCAGGCGTGCAGCACCTTGACCACGCCGCTGTCCTCGAGCAGCCCGGCCAGCGGTTGCCAGTCGCGGATCAGCAACGGGTCGATGAGGAAGGCCCGCTGGCCGTCGCCGATCTGGATCAGCCCGGCCTTCGGGTAAAAGGTATCGACCCGCATGAATTCGGTGTCGAGCGCCACGAAAGGCAGTTCGCGCCAGCTTTGGCAGTGCTCGGCCAGGGTCTGGTCGTCACGGATCCAGTGAATATCGATGGCCACGAGGCTCTCCCACTAACATTGGCGCGCAGTATATACGGCGCGGGCGCTCTGGGTGAAACCTCGCAAGCCACGCCATCCTTGGTACCGACCGCGGTGGCGGTCAGCGATCGGCCGCCAGCCAGGGGCGGCAGCCGGCAAACAGGTCCAGCGACTGCTGGTAAACCCCGGTGCGCACCTGCAACAGGCCGAGCATCGAGTGGAACAGGTTGTCCTGGGACAATGGCGCATCGCGCAGCTTGGCCAGGCAATCGGTGTCCAGGCCGAAGTCCTGCTGGTAGCTGTCGGAGAACCAGGCCAGCAGCGGCACGTGCTTCTGCTGGTCGGGCGCCATCATGTACGGCGTGCCGTGCAGGAACAGGTTGTACTCGCCCAGCGACTCGCCATGGTCGGACAGGTAGATCATCGCGGTGTCGACCTTGTCCTGCCTGGCGCGCAGGGTATCGATCAACGAGGCCAGCACCTGGTCGGTATAGCGCAAGGTGTTGTCGTAGGCATTGACGATTTGCTCTTCGCTGCATTGGTTCAACGCGTTGCTGCGGCACACCGGGGTGAACGCCTCGGCGCCGGCCGGGTAGCGCTTGAAGTACTCCGGGCCATGGCTGCCCATTTGATGCAGCACCAGCACGGTGTCCTGGTCGAGGTTGTCGATCAGCTCGGCGAGGCCCTGCAGCAGGATCTGGTCATGGCATTCGCCACTGGCGCACAGGGTCGGGTCCTTGAGGTTGCTGACATCGATGAACTGCACTCGGTCGCAGGTGCCCTTGCAGCCGCTCTGGTTGTCACGCCACTGCACCGCCAGGCCGGCGCGCTGGAGGATATCGAGCAGCCCCTCGCGGTTCTTCGCCACGCTGGGCACATAGTCCTTGCGGCCCATGCCGGAGAACATGCACGGCACCGACACGGCGGTCTCGGTGCCGCAGGAATGCACGTCGGTGAAGCTCAGCAAGCCCTGTTCCTTGGCCAGTTGCGGGGTGGTGTCGCGGGCATAGCCAAGCACGCCGAAGTTGTCCGCCCGGGCACTCTCGCCCACTACCAGCACTGTCAGCGACTTGCGTGCATGGTGCTGCCAGGCGGCATCGCGGCGAGCATCTTCGCCATAGGCCTGGAAGGGCTGGGCGGCGCTGCCGATCTGTTCGCGAACGTAGCCGAACGAAGCACCGACGATATTGCTCGGGGTGAGCATCAGGCGCAGTTCATGGTGGTTGCGCAACAGCGAGGAAAGCCCCTGGTAATTGACCAGCGCCACCGAGCCCAGCGCCGCCACGCAGGCGCCGCTGACCACCAGCTTGCCCAGCAACTCGCGGTGCCAGGGCCGATAGGCGATGTTGGCCTTCCATACCAGCAGCGACGGCAATACGCCCAGCAGCAGGATATACAAGGCAAACTTCAACGACAGCAGGTCGCGGACTTCCGCGGCATTGGTTTCGGCGACATTGCGAAACATGCCGGCATCTATAAGTACGCCGTATTGGTTCATGAAGTAAGCGACCGCCGCGCCGCTCAGGAACAATACAATCAGCACCGGCTTCAATACATAACGAAACGCCAACAAGGTAAGAATAAGATTGAACGCGAACAACATCATTACCGCGAAGGCCAGGCTCAGCCACAGCCCCACCATGCCGGGCGGCACAATGGCTTCGAGGTGTTCCCAGAGAAACAGGTTCATGCCGATCAGCAGGTACAGGCTGGCCAGCAACGTGACCCATTCAGTCCGCAGGGATTTAAGTGTGAGCATGGCGTTCGCATTAAAGGTTCAACAGCGGCCAACAGGCCCGCACGGGCAGGTTGGGAAGTTGCGCGAACTTTAGGAATGCGAGCATCAATTTTTTGTGAAAAAGACGCCAACGAATTGCTGGATTGACGTCTTTCATGGATTAAACAACTTTCATTCAGCCGCCATTCAGCCAGGCAGGCGAAGCTTGGCGTACGGCGCGCGGTCGATGTCCAGCACTTCCACGCACAGCTGGATGTCCAGCCCGGCCTGGACGGGGATCGCCTCGTGCAGCACCTCGAGCAGGCTGCTGGCCAGCTGCTGCTTGACCTGCTCGGAGCGGCCGCTGAGGATCGCCAGGCGCACATGGGCGAACGCCCGCTCGCCCGGCGCGGTGCCGACGCGGTACTGGGCGAAGGCCTGGGCGCGGCTCTTGATGTCCAGTTCCTCGGCGAATTGGCCGCTGCCGACCAGGGCGTGGTTCAGGCGCAGCAACAGCACGTCGACCTTGAGGTCGCGCAGGTTGTCGCTGTATTCGAGGTTCAAGTGAGGCATGGTGCGGGTTCCGTTCACGCAGGGGGATGCGACAGCCTACCCCAGTCCCGCAATGGGGCAAAGGCGACTATCCTCAGGGTTCAGGCTCGTTCGACAACCCGCCAGAGAGGTGAAGAAATGCCCGTTCCGCATGATTTGCTCGCAGACCTGCACGTTTCCGCCGAGCAGTTCCAGGCCCTCATCGACAAGGACCACGACCTGCACAAGCTGCACAAGGAATACAACGCCAAGGACAAGGAAGTGGTAGCCGCCGAAGGCAACGGCACCAATGACGACACGGTCAATCTGCTGCGCAGGGAACGCTTGCTGCTCAAGGACAAGATCGAAAGGATCGTCCATCCGCCCAAATCCTGAATCGACGCCTTCAAGGGAGCGCATCCCCCCTGTAGGAGCCGGCCTTGCCGGCGAACACCGGCAAGGCCGGTGCTTCCGCCGCGTTGCCTGCAACGCCCGCAAGGCCGGCTCCCACGGGCCTGGAAACGCCCGACGCTCAAGCCTGGGCCGAGGCCTGCAGCGCCGTCTGCAGATCCTCGATCAGATCGCGATAGTCCTCGATCCCCACCGACAACCGCAGCAGGTTCTCGCTGATCCCCATCACCCCCTTCTGCTCCGGGCTCAGGGAGTTGTGCGACATGCTCCAGGAGTGGTTGATCATGCTCTCCACCCCGCCCAGCGAGTCGGCCAGTACGAAGATCGACAGCGCCTCGACCAGGCGGTTGACCGCGGCCCGATCCCCCTTGATGCGCAGCGCCACCACCGCGCCACCGGTGCGCATCTGGCGCTTGCTCAGCGCATGCTGCGGATGGCTCTCGAGCCCCGGATAGAACACCTGCTCGACCTGCGGGTGGCGCTCGAGGAACTGCGCCACGCGCAGCGCGTTGGCGCTCTGGCGCTCCATGCGCACGTCGAGGGTCTTGAGCCCGCGCAGGGCCAGGTAGCAGTCGAACGGCCCCTGGATCGCGCCGACCGCCATGCTGATCTTGCGCAGACGCCCCAGCAGTTCCTGGTTGGCCGCCACCACCACGCCGCCGGTGAGGTCGGAGTGGCCGCCGATGTACTTGCTCGCCGAGTGCATCACCAGGTCCACGCCCAGGGTGATCGGCTGCTGGTTCCACGGCGAGCAGAAGGTGTTGTCGATGCAGGTCAGCACACCGCGGGCGCGGGCCAGGTCGCAGACCGCCTTGATGTCCACCAGGTGCAGCAGCGGGTTGGTCGGCGACTCGATCCAGATCAGTTGCGTGTCCGGGCGGATCGCCGCCGCCACGGCGTCGATGTCGTTGAGGTCGACGTAGGTGGTGGTCAGCCCCGAGGTGCGCCCGCGGTAGTCTTCCAGCAGGCGGAAGGTACCGCCGTAGACACCGTTCATCACCACCACGTGGGCATCCTTGGACAACAGCTCGAGCACCGTGGCGGTGGCGCTGACGCCCGAGGCGCAGGCGACCGCGCCAACGCCCTCTTCCAGCGCCGCGACGCAGGTTTCGTAGGCATGCCGGGTCGGGTTGCTGACCCGGCTGTAGGCGTATTCGGGGTTGTCGTCCAGGCCGCGCTTGATGAACGAGCTGGAGGTGACGATGGCCGGGAAGATGGCATTGTCGGCGACGCTGGACTGTTCGCCGGCGTGGATGGTACGGGTGGCGAAATTGCGCGGCTTGTCGGACATGTTCGGGCCCATGGGCTGAGGATGGAAAACCGCCACTATCTCATATCCGCCCCGGCCCGGCGCTGTCGGAACGTTACTGTCGCTCGCCACGGCGCCAGTGGTTTCAATGCGCTATGCCAGCGGCTACTCTCTGGAAACTTTTTCTCTTTTCAGGCTGCAGCACGCAATGGACAGTTTCGATCAGCACATCCTCACCCTGCTCCAGCGTGACGCCTCGATCTCGCTCAAGGACCTGGCCGAAGCGGTCAACCTGTCGACCACGCCGTGCTGGAAGCGGGTCAAGCGCCTGGAAGAAGACGGCTACATCAAGGGCCGCGTCGCCCTGCTCGACCCGGTGCGCCTGGGCCTGGGGCTGACGGTGTTCGTCCAGCTCAAGACCCAGCGCCACGACAGTGCCTGGCTGGCGCAGTTCGCCGCCACGGTGACGGCGTTCGAGGAGGTGATGGAGGTGTACCGCATGTCCGGCGACTGGGACTACATGCTGCGGGTAGTGGTGGGCGACATCGGCGCCTACGACCGCTTCTACAAGAAGCTGATCACCAGCACCGATGGGCTGTCGAACATCACCTCGAGCTTTGCCATGGAGCAGATGAAGTACACCACGGCGTATCCGGTGCATCGCTAACACCGAGCGGCGTACCCCCTGTGGGAGCGGGTCTACCCGCGCACACCGGCATCGCGCCGCCTGGTTCGCCAGCAAGGCTGGCGCCTACAGTGAGTGGACCTGCGGTGTTCCTCACGCCTGTGCGGCGATCACCTCGATCCGGTTGCCGGCCTGGGCCTTCTCCAGCTTGATCGCCACGAACTTCGAGGTCGGCGTGTAGGTGCCTTCGCCGTAACTGTCCAGCGGCACCAAGGGGTTGGTCTCCGGGTAGTAGGCCGCCGCCTGCCCCTGCGGCACGTCATAGGCCACCAGGCGGAAGCCCGATACCCGGCGCTCGCGGCCATCCTCCCACAGCGACACCAGGTCCACCTGCTCGCCGGGCTCGAAGCCCAGGCGACGGATATCGGCCTCGTTGACGAAGACCACCTCGCGCAGGCCGAACACACCGCGGTAGCGGTCGTCCAGGCCATACAGGGTGGTGTTGTACTGATCGTGGGAACGCAAGGTCTGCAGGATCAGGTCCGGTGTGTCACCACGCGCCAGCACCGCTTGGTTGATCAGTTGCACCGGCAGCTCGCTGGCGGTGAAGCGCGCCTTGCCGGTGGCCGTGCGGAAGTTGCGGTCCGCGGCGTTGTTGCCCAGGTGGAATCCGCCTGGGTGCTGCAGGCGCGCGTTGAAATCAGCGAAGCCCGGGATCACATCGGCGATCAGGTCGCGAATGCGGCCGTAGTCGGCGATCACATGGTCCCAGTCGATCGGCCGGTTGCCCAGGGTGGCCTGGGCCATGCCGGCGATGATCGCCGGCTCCGAGCGCAGGTGCGGCGAGCGCGGCTGCAACTGGCCGTGGGAGATGTGCACCATGCTGAAGGTGTCTTCCACGGTGACGCCCTGCGGGCCTTCGGCCTGCAGGTCGATCTCGGTGCGGCCCAGGCACGGCAGGATCAACGCGTCGCGCCCGGTCACCAGGTGCGAGCGGTTGAGCTTGGTGGAAATCTGCACGGTCAGCTCGCAGTTGCGCAGCGCCGCATGGGTGCGTGGGGTATCCGGCGTGGCTTGGGCAAAGTTGCCGCCCAGGCCGATGAACACCTTGGCCCGCCCCTGTTCCATGGCCTTGATCGCCAGCACCGCGTTATGCCCGTGCTCGCGAGGCACGCTGAACTGGAAGCGCCGCTCGATGGCATCGAGCAAGTGCGCCTTGGGCTTCTCGTCGATGCCCATGGTGCGGTCGCCCTGCACGTTGCTGTGGCCACGCACCGGCGACAGGCCGGCGCCCGGCTTGCCGACGTTACCGCGCAGCAATTGCAGGTTGACGATCTCCTGCACGGTCGGCACCGAGTGGCGGTGCTGGGTGATGCCCATGGCCCAGCACATGATCACCCGCTCGGCCTTGCGGTACATGCGCGCGGCCAGCTCGATCTCGGCCTTGCTCAGGCCGGACTGCTCGATGATGTGCTCCCAAGGGGTGGCATCCACCAGGGCCAGGTAATCTTCCACGCCGCTGGTGTGCTCGGCGATGAACGCATGGTCGAGCACCGGCGGCTGGTTGTGCAGTTGCGCCTCGCGCTCCCACTGCAGGAGGAACTTGGCGATCCCGCGCATGGCCGCCATGTCGCCGCCCAGGGCTGGGCGGAAGTAGGCGGTGTTGGTCGGCTCGGAGCCGTTGCTGAGCATCTCGAACGGGTGCTGCGGGTGCTGGAAGCGCTCCAGGCCACGCTCTTTCAACGGGTTGAAGCAGACCACCTGGGCGCCACGCTTGACCGCCTCGCGCAGCGGCTCGAGCATGCGCGGGTGGTTGGTGCCGGGGTTCTGGCCAATGACGAAGATCGCATCGGCCAGCTCCAGGTCATGGAACACCACGGTGCCCTTGCCCACGCCAAGGGTTTCGGCCATGCCCACGCCACTGGCCTCGTGGCACATATTCGAGCAATCGGGGAAGTTATTGGTGCCGTAGGCGCGCACGAACAACTGGTAGAGGAACGCCGCTTCGTTGCTGGCCCGGCCAGAGGTGTAGAACTCGGCCTGGTCGGGCGACTCGAGGCCGTTCAGGTGCCGGGCGATCAGGGCGAAGGCCTCTTCCCAGCTGGTCTGGACGTAATGGTCGCTGGCCGCGTCATAGCGCATCGGGTGGGTCAGCCGGCCCTGGTACTCGAGCCAGTAGTCGGTCTGTTCGCGCAACGCACTGACGCTGTACTTGGCGAAGAACGCCGGGTCCACCGAACGACCGGTGGCCTCCCAGTTCACCGCCTTGGCGCCGTTCTCACAGAATTTGACCATGTCGCTTTCCGGCGACTCGCCCCAGGCGCAGCCCGGGCAGTCGAAGCCACCGTTCTGGTTGGTCTTGAGCATGGCCCGCAGGTTCTTGAAGGCGTTCTCGCTGCCCAGCCAGCTCTTGGTCACGCTCTTGAGCGCGCCCCAGCCGGCGGCCGGCCCCTTGTAGTCCCTGATGTGTTCGTCCTGGCTCATGCTGTGAAACTCTCGCGCGGTGTTTTCTCCAGCCTAAGAAGCGCGCCCCAGGCACGTCCAATCGATATGAGTGAAAACGTGATAAACGCCGTCGATCATGGCCTGCAGCCCTTGCCTGGCGAGGCCTGCAGCCGTGATAGAGGAGACTGATCGAATAGTCGGGCAAAGCAATTTGACGGCACTGGACGCAGGTTATAGCTTGAACCTTGTCTGCGGCCTTGCGCCGCCCCCACCCTCTTCAATGTCGAGCGCGAACGTGGAAAAGAACCCCCAGGCCCTGATCGACGGTTTCAACCGCAAAGTCGACTACCTGCGGATGTCGGTCACCGACCGCTGCGACTTCCGCTGCGTCTATTGCATGGCCGAAGACATGCAGTTCCTGCCGCGCCAGCAGATCCTCAGCCTCGAGGAGCTGTACCAGGTTGCCGAGCGCTTCGTCGCCCTGGGCACCCGCAAGATCCGCCTGACCGGCGGCGAGCCGCTGGTACGCCAGGGCATCGTCGAGCTGTGCGGGCGCATCGCCGCCCTGCCCGGCCTGCGCGAACTGTGCCTGACCAGCAACGGCTCGCAGTTGGGCCGCCTGGCCCAGCCGCTGTTCGATGCCGGCGTGTCGCGCCTGAACATCAGCCTCGACAGCCTCGACCGCGAACGCTTCCGCGCCCTGACCCGCACCGGTGACCTCGACCAGGTGATCGCCGGCATCGACGCCGCCCGCGCCGCCGGCTTCCGCCGCACCAAGCTCAACGCCGTGGTGCTCAAGGGCCGCAACGACCATGAGATCGTCGACCTGGTGCGCTTTGCCATCGACCGCGAACTGGACATCTCCTTCATCGAGGAAATGCCCCTGGGGGTGATCAGCGAGCATGAACGCGGCGAGTCGTTCTGCTCCAGTGACGATGTACGCGCGCGCCTGGCCGAGCACTTCACCCTGATCGAATCGGCCGAGTCGTCCCAGGGCCCGGCGCGCTACTGGCGCCTGGCCGAGGCGCCGAACACCCGGGTCGGTTTCATTTCGCCGCACAGCCACAACTTCTGCGCCACCTGCAACCGCGTGCGCCTGACCGTCGAGGGCCGCCTGTTGTTGTGCCTGGGCAACGAGCACTCGGTGGACCTCAAGCAGGTCCTGCGCCAGCACCCAGGCGACGGCGAGCGCCTGGAACAGGCGATCCGCGACGCCATGCAGCTCAAGCCCTACCGCCACCACTTCGAGGTCGGCGGCGAGGTGCAGATCCTGCGTTTCATGAACATGACCGGCGGCTGATCGGCTGCCTCTGGAACCGCCTTGATCGTCCATCCACGCCCCGACATGCTGCGCGTGCTGTTCACCCTCAAGGGCTCGATTATCCAGCGCATCGCCTTGCGCTGCCTGGGGGTGACCCTGCTGGCGGCCTTGATCGTGCTGATCGAGCGGCACTACCCGGCGCTGTTCTACCCGGTCAGCGCCACGCCGTTCACCTTGCTCGGCCTGTCGCTGTCGATCTTCATGAGCTTTCGCAACAACGCCTGCTACGACCGCTGGTGGGAAGGCCGCAAGGCCTGGGGGCGGATGATCATCGAAGTGCGCTCGTTCACCCGCGAGAGCGTGGTGATCAAGGACCAGCAGTTGCGCACGCTGCTGCTGCGCAACCTGTGCGCCTTCGCCCACGCCCTCAACGCCCGGCTGCGCAACGAGGACGAATTGCGCGCCGCCCGGCCCTGGCTGGGCGAGCAGGCGCGGATCGTCCCCCACAATGTCTGTGACGGCATCCTGCGCGAGGTGGGCGAACACTGTTCACGGCTGGCCGAACAAGGCGCGCTCAGCGAGTTCCGCTACACCAGCCTGGCGCAGCGCCTGGCGGGGCTTTCGGACGTACAGGCCACCTGCGAGCGGATCAAGGGCACGCCATTGCCGTTCCCCTACACCCTGCTGCTGCACCGCACCATCTATATCTTCTGCCTGCTGCTGCCGTTCGCCCTGGCCGAACCCCTGGGCTGGCTGGCGCCGTTGTTCACCACCATCGTCAGCTACACCTTCTTCGGCCTGGATGCGATCGGCAACGAGCTGGAGGACCCGTTCGGGCGCGACGAGAACGATTTGCCCACCGATGCGCTGGTGCGCACCCTGGAGCGCGATGTGCTGGCGGCGCTGGGGCACGAGCCGCTGCCGCCGGCGCTGGAACCGGTGGATCATGTGCTCAGTTGAAGGCCCATCGCGACTGGCCCCGCGATGGGCTTGCCAAGGTCAACCGCGGCTTGCGCAAGCCCCGATCGGCTTGAGGTGGGCGACGAAGTTGCACGGCCGGTGCCGGGCATCCAGCTGCTCGGCGAGAATTCCCTCCCACGCCGTGCGGCAGGCACCGGTCGAGCCCGGCAGGCAGCACACCAGGGTGCCATTGGCCATGCCGGCCAACGCCCGGCTCTGCACCGTGGAGGTACCGATATCGAGAATCGACAGGGCGCGGAACAGCTCGCCAAAGCCATCGATGTGCTTGTCCAGCAGGCAGCCCACCGCTTCCGGCGTGCTGTCACGCCCGGTGAAACCGGTGCCGCCGGTGACCAGCACCACCTGCACCTGTTCGTCGGCGATCCAGCTGGCGACCTGGGCGCGGACCTTGTACAGGTCATCCTTGAGCAGCTCGCGCGCCACCAGGCGATGGCCGACGCCGACCGCGCGGCTGGCCAGCAGCTCACCGGAGGTGTCGTTGTCGAAGGTACGGGTGTCGCTGACGGTCAGCACCGCGATGTTCAGCGGCACGAACACCGCATCAGGTTTCACGCTCATGGGAACTGCTCCGGAAATGGGCTCGCGGCCACGTTAGAGACAACCCCTGGCAGCGTCCAATCGATAGCGCATACCGCATGATCGACGCTTTCTATCGCCATGCAGGCCGGCATCGCGGCAGGCACGGCGAATTCGTCATCAATGATTAGCCAGATGCTTCACTGTTGGTTAAGGTCATCACACCCCGCAACCCAGGCCGCCCCATGGACATCAAACAGCTCAAGTTCCTCATCGCCCTCGACCAGACCCGCCACTTCGGCCAGGCCGCGGCGCTGTGCCATATCACCCAGCCGACCCTGTCCATGCGCCTGCGCAACCTCGAGGACGAGCTCGACCTGGTGCTGGTCAAGCGTGGCCAGCGCTTCGAAGGCTTCACCGAGGCCGGCGAGCGCATCCTGGCCTGGGCCCGCACCTTGCTCGCCGCCCACGACGGCCTGCAGGCCGAGGCCGCCAGCTGCCGCGGCCAGGTGGTCGGCAGCCTGCGCCTGGGCACCGTGCCGCTGGCCAGCTTCAACCCGATGGCGTTGCTGATGCCGCTGCGTGAGAAATACCCCGAGCTGCACTTCCAGCTGTCGTCGCTGAGCTCCGAACAGGTCATCGACGGCCTGAGCCGCAACCAGCTCGACCTGGGCATCTGCTACCTCGACCAGGTCAACACCAGTTTCTTCGAGGTGATCGAGCTGAGCACCACCACCATGGGCCTGCTGCACGACACCCGGCATTTCCGGTTCGAGACCGAGTCCCTGCGCTGGGACGACCTCGGCGAGCTGCCGCTGGGCCTGCTGAGCAAGGGCATGCACTACCGCCAGTCGCTGGACCTGAGCTTGCGCAGCCGGGGCCTGGAACCCAATGCCGTACTCGAGAGCGACTCGACCTTCCAACTGATCCAGGCGATCAACACCGGCCTGTGCTGCGCGATCATGCCGCTCGATTGCGGGCTGGAGGAATTGAGCCAGCACATGCGCATCATCCCCGTGCAGGACGCCAGCATCCATAGCCCCATCGGCCTGCTGCTGCGCCGCAGCGAACCCCGCTCGGCCATCGCCGAGCAGTGTTTCGACGAGGCAAAAGCCATGTTTCAGCCTTCCTGAGCCGTCGCCTGCCGATACTGGCGCGGGGTGAAGCCAGTCAGCTGCTTGAACTGCCGGCTGAAGGCGCTGTGGTCGGTGTAGCCGCAGCGCAGGGCGACCTCGATGATCGGCAGGTCGCTGTGCAGCAGCTGATGGGCGTGCTCCAGGCGCGCCTTGTGGATCATCTGCCGCGGCGTGAGGTGGAAGACTTTCTTGCAATAGCGCTCCAGTTGCGCCACCGAGATGCCGGCGATGCGGGTCAGCTCGCCCAGGCTGATCGGCTGGTGGAAGTGCGCGCGGATATGCCCGTCCACCGCGGCCAGGCACTGGTAGGCCGGGTGGCTGTCGGCGGCTGACTGCAGGTCGACCGAGATGCCGACCAAGCCGATGATTTCGCCCAGCTGGTTGTACAGCGGGCGCTTGTGGGTCAGGCACCAACCGGGCTCGCGGCTGCCGTACAGGTGCAGTTCGAGCTGGTCTTCAAGTACCAGCCCTTCCTTGAGCACACGACGGTCCTGCTCGGTATAGCCGGGGCCCAGCTGTGCCGGAAACACTTCGGCGCTGGTCTTGCCCAGCAGCGGTTGCAGGCGTTTTAGGCCGCAGCGCTGGACCAGCGTGTTGTTGGCCAGCACGTAGCGGGCGGCCGGGTCCTTGATGAAGATGGCGGCGTTGGGGATGGCGTCAAGGATCGGCAGCAGCAGCGACACACTGGCCAGCAGCGCCTCGAGGCTGGCGGGGCGGAGCTGGTCGAGGGCTGCCAGGGGGTTGTCGGTCATCTGTCGGCTCATTGTAGGAGCGGCCTTGTGTCGCGAAAGGGCTGCGCAGCAGCCCCGGGATCTGTGCCTTCATGCAAAATTGCCGGGCCCGCTATGCGGCCCTTTCGCGACACAAGGCCGCTCCTGCAGGGGACGGTGATTGCAGCTGACACCCCTTCACCAAACCCTTGTCCATTATGGCTTTCAGCCTATCTCTGGGCACTTCCACCCCGCCACCGCTTTTTGCCAACTGTGCCGATTTCGTCACTCACTCTGCAGAAAACCATCAAGAACCGACGCCCTGATCGGTCCACTCTATGCCCCACGCAAGCCGCCCAAGTCCTACAAGAGCGCGGCCCAAAAAGCCGCATCTCGTGACATCAGACCTGCCTATCCAAAACCTACAAAAAGGCGCAACCATGTCAGGCAAATTCAAGAAACAGCTCTCCCTGCTGGACCTCACCTTCATCGGCCTGGGCGCGATCTTCGGCTCCGGCTGGCTGTTCGCCGCCAGCCACGTCTCGGCCATCGCCGGCCCGGCCGGCATCCTCTCCTGGTTCCTCGGCGGCTTTGCCGTGCTGCTGCTGGGCATCGTCTACTGCGAGCTCGGCGCCGCCCTGCCCCGCGCCGGCGGCGTGGTGCGCTACCCGGTGTACTCCCACGGCCCGCTGCTCGGCTACCTGATGGGCTTCATCACCCTGATCGCCTTTTCCAGCCTGATCGCCATCGAGGTGGTCGCCTCGCGCCAGTATGCCGCGGCCTGGTTCCCGGCCTTGACCAAGACCGGCTCCAGCGACCCGACCGTGCTCGGCTGGCTGGTGCAGTTCGCCCTGCTCGGGCTGTTCTTCCTGCTCAACTACCGCAGCGTCAAGACCTTCGCCAAGGCCAACAACCTGGTCAGCGTGTTCAAGTTCATCGTGCCGCTGCTGGTGATCGGCGTGCTGTTCACCTTCTTCAAGCCGCAAAACTTCGCGGTGCAGGGCTTCGCCCCGTTCGGCCTGTCGGGGGTGGAAATGGCTGTGTCGGCCGGCGGCATCATCTTCGCCTACCTGGGCCTGACGCCGATCATCTCGGTGGCCAGCGAGGTGAAGAACCCGCAGCGCACCATCCCCATCGCACTGATCCTCTCGGTGCTGCTGTCCACCGCGATCTATGCCCTGCTGCAACTGGCCTTCCTCGGCAGCGTGCCAACCGAGATGCTGGTCAACGGCTGGGCCGGGGTGACCAAGGAACTGGCCCTGCCCTACCGTGACATCGCCCTGGCCCTGGGCGTCGGCTGGCTGGCCTACCTGGTGGTGGCGGATGCGGTGATCTCGCCCAGCGGCTGCGGCAACATCTACATGAACGCCACCCCGCGGGTGGTCTATGGCTGGGCGCAGACCGGCACCTTCTTCAAGTACTTCACCCGCATCGACGAACAGTCCGGCATCCCCCGCCCGGCACTGTGGCTGACCTTCGCCCTGGCGGTGTTCTGGACCCTGCCGTTCCCGTCGTGGGAGGCGCTGATCAACGTGGTGTCCGCCGCCCTGGTACTGAGCTATGCGGTGGCCCCGGTGACCGTCGCCGCGCTGCGCCGCAACGCCCCCGACATGCCGCGACCGTTCCGGGTCAAGGGCATGGGCGTGCTCGGCCCGCTGTCGTTCATCATCGCCGCGCTGATCGTCTACTGGTCGGGCTGGAACACCGTGTCCTGGCTGCTGGCCCTGCAGATCGTGATGTTCGTGCTGTACCTGCTGTGCCGCCGCTTCGTGCCCACCGAGCACCTGTCGCTGGGCCAGCAGGTGCGCTCCTCGGCCTGGCTGATCGGCTTCTACGCCGTGACCATCTTCCTCTCCTGGCTGGGCAGCTTCGGCGGCCTGGGGGTGATTGGCCATCCCCTGGACACCCTCATCGTCGCGGTTGCCGCCCTGGGCATCTACTACTGGGGCGCAGCCACCGGCGTGCCAGCCCGGCTGGTGCGCCTGGAGGGCGACGATGAAAGCGAAGCCAGCAACGAACCCCATGCCGGCCAGCACCCCGCCGCTGCGGCTTCCTGACTCACGACCGAATGGACACGCTGATGAAACACCTTCACGTCATCGACTCCCACACCGGCGGCGAACCGACCCGCCTGGTGATGAAGGGCTTCCCGCAACTGCATGGCCGCAGCATGGCCGAGCAGCGCGACGAACTGCGCGAACTGCACGATCACTGGCGCCGCGCCTGCCTGCTGGAACCACGCGGCAACGATGTACTGGTAGGCGCGCTCTACTGCCCGCCAGTGTCGAACGACGCCACCTGCGGGGTGATCTTTTTCAACAACGCCGGCTACCTGAACATGTGTGGCCACGGCACCATCGGCCTGGTCGCCTCGCTGCAGCACCTGGGCCTGATCGGGCCCGGCACGCACAAGATCGACACCCCGGTCGGCCCTGTCAGCGCCACCCTGCACGACGACGGCAGCGTCACCGTCGGCAACGTGCCGTCCTACCGCTACCGTCACCAGGTGGCGGTGGAGGTGCCCGGGCATGGCCTGGTGCGTGGCGACATCGCCTGGGGCGGCAACTGGTTCTTCCTGGTCTCCGAGCACGGCCAGCGCATCGAACTGGACAACCGCGAGGCCCTCGGCGACTACACCTGGGCCCTGCTCAAGGCCCTCGAAGCACAAGGCATCACCGGCGAGAACGGCGCCCCGATCGACCATGTCGAGCTGTTCGCCGACGCCCCCAACGCCGACAGCCGCAACTTCGTCATGTGCCCCGGCAAGGCCTACGACCGTTCGCCCTGCGGCACCGGCACCAGCGCCAAGCTGGCCTGCCTGGCCGCCGACGGCAAGCTCGCCGAGGGCCAGGTCTGGGTCCAGGCCAGCATCACCGGCAGCCAGTTCCAGGGCCGCTACGAACGCGACGGCGAACGCATTCGCCCGTTCATCACCGGCCGCGCCTACATGACCGCCGACAGCACCCTGCTGATCGACGAGCAAGATCCTTTCGCCTGGGGCATCTGACCCCGTTCATTTCCCACTGAATACCGCCAGGAGTGACAACAATGACCGACAACCTCTTCACCGGCACCATGCCCGCCCTGATGACCCCCTGCACCGCCGAGCGCAAGCCGGACTTCGACGCCCTGGTGCGCAAGGGCCGCGAACTGATCGACGCCGGCATGAGCGCGGTGGTGTACTGCGGCTCGATGGGCGACTGGCCGCTGCTGACCGAGGCCGAGCGCCAGGAAGGCGTGGCGCGCCTGGTGGCCGCCGGCATCCCGACCATCGTCGGCACC
This sequence comes from Pseudomonas muyukensis, assembly GCF_019139535.1. Classification (NCBI taxonomy): domain Bacteria; kingdom Pseudomonadati; phylum Pseudomonadota; class Gammaproteobacteria; order Pseudomonadales; family Pseudomonadaceae; genus Pseudomonas; species Pseudomonas muyukensis. The sequence goes on from NZ_CP077073.1 coordinate 4,764,907, forward strand.
GGCGCGGTCAACACCCGCGAAGCCGTATCCCATGCAGCCCACGCCGCCAAGGTCGGCGCCGCCGGCCTGATGGTCATCCCCCGGGTGCTGTCCCGCGGCGCCTCGCTGACCGCCCAGAAGCACCACTTCTCGGCAATCCTCGCCGCCGCGCCGAAGCTGCCGGCGGTGATCTACAACAGCCCCTACTACGGTTTCGCCACCCGCGCCGAGCTGTTCTTCGCACTGCGCCGCGAGTACCCCAACCTGATCGGCTTCAAGGAGTTCGGTGGCGGTGCCGACCTGCGCTACGCCGCCGAGCACATCACCTCCCAGGACGATGCCGTGACCCTGATGGTCGGCGTCGACACGCAAGTGGTGCACGGCTTCGTCAACTGCAACGCCACCGGCGCCATCACCGGCATCGGCAATGCCCTGCCCCGCGAAGTGCTGCAACTGGTCAGCCTGAGCAAGCGCGCCGCCAAGGGCGATGCCAAGGCCCGGCGTCAGGCCCGGGAGCTGGAGGCGGCGCTGGCGGTGCTGTCGTCGTTCGATGAAGGCTGCGACCTGGTGCTGTACTACAAGCACCTGATGGTGCTCAACGGTGACACCGAGTACCGCCTGCACTTCAACGAAACCGATGCCCTCAGCGACGCCCAGCGCAACTATGCCGAGCAGCAGTACGCGCTGTTCCGCAGCTGGTACGCCAGCTGGTCGGCCGAGCAGAACATCGCCTGATCCCTGTGGGAGCGGCCTTGTGTCGCGAAAGGGGCGCATAGCGCCCCCAACAGGTCCAGACCTCACCCAGATTCTCCAGGACGCCCCATGACCCTCACCGGCAATCTACTGATCGGCCAGCGCGCCGTCACAGGCACCCAGGCCGCGATCCAGGCCATCGACCCGGCCACCGACACCCCGCTCGACCCACCCTACGCCGGCGCCAGCGCCGAGCAGGTAACCCAGGCCTGTGCCCTGGCCTGGGCGGCATTCGATGCCTACCGCGCAACGCCCCTCGAACAACGCGCCCGCTTTCTCGAAACCATCGCCGAACAGATCGACGCCCTGGGCGATACCCTGATCGACCGCGCCCACGCCGAAACCGGCCTGCCCAAGGCCCGCCTGCTGGGTGAGCGTGGCCGCACCTGCGCCCAGCTGCGCACCTTCGCCAGGGTGGTACGCGCCGGTGAGTGGCTGGATGTACGGGTGGACAATGCCCTGCCCGAGCGCCAGCCGCTGGCCCGCCCGGACCTGCGCCAACGCCAGGTGCCCCTGGGCCCGGTGGCGGTGTTCGGCGCCAGCAATTTCCCGCTGGCCTTCTCGGTGGCCGGCGGCGACACCGCCTCGGCACTGGCCGCGGGCTGCCCGGTGGTGGTCAAGGCCCACGGCGCCCACCCCGGCACCAGCGAACTGGTTGGCCAGGCCGTGGCGCGGGCGGTGCAGCTGTGCGAGCTGCCCGCAGGGGTGTTTTCCCTGTTGTACGGCGCGGGCCGTGAAGTGGGCATCGGCCTGGTCACTGATCCACGTATCAAGGCCGTCGGTTTCACCGGTTCGCGCAGCGGTGGCCTCGCCCTTTGTCAGGCGGCCCAGGCGCGCCCGGAGCCGATCCCGGTGTATGCCGAGATGAGCGCGATCAACCCAGTGTTCCTGTTCGATGTCGCCTTGCGCGCGCGCAGTGAAGCCCTGGCGCAAGGCTTTGTCACTTCGCTGACCCAAGGCGCCGGCCAATTCTGCACCAATCCCGGGCTGGTAGTCGCCCGGCAGGGCCCGGCCCTGGAGCACTTCCTGGTTGCCGCCAGTACCCATGTTCGCCAAGCGGCGGCGCAGACCATGCTCACCCCGGGTATCGCCAGTGCCTATGCTGGCGGCGTGGCAGCACTGAGCGCAAACCACAACGCCCGGTGCGCGGCGAGCGGTCTGCCGGCGCAGGGCCCAAACCAGTGCCAGGCTCAGCTGTTCGTCACCACCGCGCAGGCGTTTCTTGCCGACCCTACGCTGCAAGCCGAAGTGTTCGGCGCCGCCTCGCTGGTGGTGGCATGCGACAACGATGAGCAAATCCGCCAGATGGCCGAGCATCTGGAAGGCCAACTGACCGCCACCCTGCACCTGGACGAGGCTGATCTGGACAGCGCCCGCCGCCTGCTGCCGACCCTCGAACGCAAGGCCGGGCGAATCCTGGTCAATGGCTGGCCGACCGGGGTCGAGGTCTGCGACGCCATGGTCCATGGCGGCCCGTTCCCGGCCACCTCGGACGCCCGCAGTACCTCGGTGGGCACTGCGGCGATCCTGCGTTTCCTGCGCCCGGTGTGCTACCAGGACTTCCCCGATGCCCTGCTGCCCGCCGCATTGCAACAGGCCAATCCGCTGCACCTGCGGCGGCTGCTCGATGGCCAGCGGGAAGCCTGAACCATGACCGCCACTGACACGGACATCGCCGTGGTCGGCGCCGGCATCGTCGGCGTCGCCTGCGCCCTGCAACTGGCCCGCCAGGGCCGCCGGGTGCTGCTGATCGATCGCCAGGCGCCGGGCCACGGCGCATCGTTTGGTAATGCCGGGCACTTGGCCACCGAACAGGTGTTCCCCATCGCCGACCTGTCGATTCTCAAGCGCCTGCCGACCATGCTGCTGGACCCGATGGGCCCGCTGCGCCTGGATTGGAAATACCTGCCACGGGCCCTGCCCTGGTTCACCCGGCTGCTGCTCAACCTGCGACCGGCGCCGTTCCAGCGCAGCGTGGCGGGCATTCGGGCGTTGAATGAACACAGTCTTGGCGCCTGGCAACGGCTGCTCGCATCCATCGACCGCAGCCACCTGCTCAAGGAGGATGGCTCGCTGCTGGTGTTCGAGCGCCACGAGTCGCGCCAGACGCTCGCGACATTGCGCGCCCGTATGCTGGCACAGGCGGTGCCCGTGGACCCGTGGTCGGCTGAGGCGGTAAGCGAAGCGGCGCCGCAGTTAAGTCCGTCGATCCTGGGCGGCCTGTTCTTTCCGCGCACCGGTCACTTCCTCGATCCCTACCAGGTGGTCTGCGAACTGTTCAGCGCCGCCAGGGCCAGTGGCGTGCGCTTCCTGCGCGCCAACGTCAACGGCGGCCGGGTACATGGCCAGGGCATCAGCCTTGCCAGCGACCAGGGCACCCTTGAGGCCCGCCAGGTGTTGATCAGCGCTGGCGCCCATTCGGCCAGGCTCACGGCCGCCCTGACCGGTCGGCAGGTACCCCTGGATACCGAGCGCGGCTACCACCTGATGCTGCCGGCGGAGCGCCAGCGCCTGCCGTTTGCCGTCACCTCGCTGGAGCGCAAGTTCATCATGACGCCCATGGCCGACGGCCTGCGCCTGGCCGGCACGGTGGAGTTCGCTGGGCTCAAGGCGCCGCCGAGCATGCAACGGGCGTGGCAGCTGCATAAGTTGAGCAAGGGTTTGTTCCGGCGGGAGCTGGATGCCGAGGGGGCGACGCCGTGGATGGGGTTGCGGCCTTCTTTGCCGGATTCGCTGCCGGTGATCGACCGGGTGGCCGAGGGCAAGGTGTTGCTGGCGTTCGGGCACCAGCACCTGGGGTTGACCCAGGCGGCGGTGACGGCGGAATGGATGGGGCGGTTGGTAAATGGCGAAGACTGCCCACACACCAGCGCCTACCGATTGAGCCGGTTTTGAAACGGGGGCCGCGGCGCGGCCCCTGCCTCACTCAGCGATAACGCTCAAGCCAGTGCGCATAAGGCGCCGGCAGCGTCCACGCCGCCTTGTCCACGCCCAGGGCCTTGGCAGCGGCATACGGCCAGTGTGGGTCAGCCAGATGCGCACGCCCCACCGACACCAGGTCCAGCTGGTTGGCCTGCAACGCGCCTTCGGCCAGCTCCGGGGTACCGAAGCCCCAGGCCGAGGTCACCGGCAGCTTGGCCTCGCGACGCACACGTTCGGCGATCGGGCCCATGAACGCCGGCCCCCACGGGATGTTGGTTTGCGCAATGGTAAAGCCGACACTGACACTCAGCAGATCGAGGCCACCGGCCTTGAAGCGACGGGCCAGTTCGATGGATTCCTGCAGGGTCTGCTCGTCACGGCCGTCATACTCCAGCACGCCGAAACGAGCGGTCAGCGGCAGGTTCTCCGGCCACACCTCACGCACGGCGGCCAGGGTTTCCAGGAGCAAGCGCGTGCGGTTGTCGAAGCTGCCGCCATAGGCATCGGTGCGCTGGTTGGAATGCTCGGAGAAGAAGCTCTGGCCCAGGTAGCCGTGGGCGAAGTGCAGCTCGATCCATTCGAAGCCGGCGTCCCGTGCACGGCGCGCGGCATCGACGAAGTCCTGCTTGACCCGGGCGATATCGTCCAGGGTCATGGCCTTCGGCACTTTCGGCAGGTGGCCACCGAAGGCGATGGCGGACGGGGCGAGGGTGTCCCAGCCGCGGGCGTCATCGGCGCCGATATGGTCATCGCCCTCCCACGGACGATTGGCGCTGGCCTTGCGTCCGGCGTGGGCGATCTGGATCCCCGGCACCGAGCCTGCGGCCTTGATCGCCTTGACCACCGGCACGAAGGCCTGGGCCTGGGTATCGTTCCAGATGCCGGCGCAGCCAGGGGTGATGCGCCCTTCCGGCGACACCGCGGTGGCCTCGACCACCACCAGGCCGGCGCCACCACGGGCAAGGCCGGCGTAATGCACCTGGTGCCAGTCATTGATCAGGCCGTCCTCGGCCATGTATTGGCACATCGGTGGGATGGCGATGCGGTTGCGCAGGGTGACGTCTTTGAGGGTATAGGGTTCGAACAATGCGGCCATGGTGAGACTCCAGGGGACGGGATACGATTGTTCGATCATATTCGAACTTTGGTATTTTGTGAAACCCCCGCTATCATGTGTGCCATGCGAGCCTATACCCACCCCAATCCTGAAGACTTGACCCTGGAGCGCCTGCTGTACGCCCTGAGCGACCCGGTGCGCCTGCAGATCGTGCGCTACCTGGCCGGCGTCGCCGAAGCCAGTTGCGGCGAGCTGGACGGCGGCCGGCCCAAGTCGAGCATGTCCCATCATTTTCGCGTGTTGCGCGATGCCGGCCTGGTCTACACCCGCAACGTCGGCACCACGCACATGAACTCGCTGCGCAGCGAAGCCCTGGACGGACGCTTCCCTGGGCTGCTGGCAAAAATCCTCGAACAACGCTAGCGCGTGCAGGCCAGCCAACGCGGTGGATGGCACCGGCAAGCCAGCTGCGACAACGCTCACACAACACCCAGGCACAAAAAAACCACGAGGCCGCCAGGGGCGATCCTCGTGGTCGATGTTGCCGGGCAAGCCCGGCAAGCATTCAGGCCTTACAGCGCCATGTCGTTGGCAGGCTTGCTCTCGACCGGTGCGGCCGGGGCAACGCCAGTCTTGACGCTCTGGTCGAGCACTGGCGGCTTCTCCAGCTGCAGCACTTCGGCGGTGTAGTCCCACTCTTTCTGGGTGGCAGCGGCCGACGCGTTCAGCTTGGTACCGTAGCTCGGGACGATCTCCTTGATCTTGGCCTGCCACTCTGGGGTGGCGACCTTCTCCTTGAACACGGTTTCCAGCACGTTGAGCATGATCGGCGCGGCGGTCGAGGCACCTGGCGAGGCGCCCAGCAGGCCGGCAATGGTGCGGTCCTGGGACGCGACCACTTCGGTGCCCAGCTTCAGCACGCCGCCCTTCTCTTCGTCACGCTTGATGATCTGCACGCGCTGACCGGCCTGCCACAGTTTCCAGTCTTCCTTCTTGGCGTTCGGGAAGTAGGTCTGCAGCGCGGCGAAACGGTCGTCGTCGGACTGCATCAGCTGACCGGCGAGGTACTCGACCAGCGGATACTGGTCGATACCCACGCGCGCCATCGGCCAGACGTTGTGGGTGGTGGTGCTGCTCAGCAGGTCCAGGTACGAGCCGTTCTTCAGGAACTTGGTCGAGAAGGTGGCGAATGGCCCGAACAGGATCACGCGCTTGCCGTCCAGCACGCGGGTGTCCAGGTGCGGAACCGACATGGGTGGCGCGCCGGTGGAGGCGATGCCGTAGGCCTTGGCCATGTGCTGCATGGCAACGGTCGGGTTCTCGGTTACCAGGAACGAGCCGCCAACCGGGAAGCCGGCGTATTCCTTGGCTTCCGGGATGCCCGACTTCTGCAGCAGCTTCAGCGCGCCGCCGCCGGCACCGATGAACAGGAACTTGGCGTCGGTGGCCGATTCGGTACCGTCCTTCAGGTTCTTGTACTCGACGTGCCAGGAACCGTCTTCGTTGCGAGTGATGTCCTGCACTTCGGTGGAGAGCTTCAGGTCGAAGTTCTCTTTGGTCTGCAGGCTGCCAACGAACTGGCGGGTGATTTCGCCGAAGTTGACGTCGGTGCCGATTGGCGTCCAGGTGACCGCCAGCTTCTGGTTCGGGTCACGGCCTTCCATCATCAGCGGGACCCACTTGGCGATCTGCGCGTGGTCCTCGGAGTACTGCATCGGACGGAACAGCGGGCTGGCCTGCAGGGCGTCGTAGCGCTTCTTCAGGAACTTGATGTTGTCATCGCCCCAGACGAAGCTCATGTGCGGGGTGGTGTTGATGAACGAGTGCGGGTTCTTCAGCACGCCCTGGCGAACCTGCCAGGCCCAGAACTGGCGGGAGATCTGGAACGACTCGTTGATCTCGATGGCCTTGGTGATGTTGACGTTGCCGTCTTTGTCTTCCGGGGTGTAGTTCAGCTCGGCCAGCGCGGAGTGGCCGGTACCGGCGTTGTTCCAGCCGTTGGAGCTTTCTTCGGCGACGCCATCCAGGCGCTCGACCATTTCCATCGACCAGGTAGGCTCCAGCTCGTTGAGCCAGACTGCCAGGGTGGAACTCATGATGCCGCCGCCAACCAGCAGCACGTCGACTTTCTTGGTGTCGGCAGCATGCGCTTGCATGACGCTCGCCGCGACAGCCAGACCCAGCAAGGTCTTGCCAGCTTTCTTGAACATTGATCGATTCCAGTCAGTAGAACGGAGGGTGGGCCTGTGGCTGGCCCAGAGGTTCCATGTTCTTCAGCGCAGGCTTGTTGTGATCATTGTTCAGCAGCCAGAGAGACAAGGACGTACCAGCCTTTGGTCGGATTGACCGACAAGGCTGAAACGATTGACGGATTGTAACCGAATTGCCAGCACAAACAAACGCGGGTCGGGGCGTCAAGACGACAGGTTGCCACGCGACAAGCCACCACGCCCTGAAAACAAAAACCCCCGGCCATGTCCATGGCCGGGGGTCTTGGATCAGGCCACGCGTGGCCCGATCGGGTATTTCCAGGATTACTGCTGCTGAGGCAGTTTGTCGATCGGGCCGCAGCCGCCGATGATCTTGGAAATGGAAACCGATGGGTGGAACAGGTAGTCGTACGAGCAGTTCTTAGGCTGGTTGTAGACCTGGCCGGTGCAGCCGGACAGCAGGGCAACGCCCGAAACGACGGCAACAGCAACAGTAGCTTTGATCAGCTTTTTCATAAAAATCCTTTAGTCCATGATCCACCATCACACTGATGGCGCGCGGATCATACGGGAAAAACACCATGTAATGAAAGCCGTTAGTGCAACGCTGGCCGTGGGCCTGGGCGCACTAACAAGTTTCCAGGCTGCAACTAAGCGAGTTCCGCAACTGCTTAATCGTTACAGGCTCGGTAGTTCGCATCCTCTGTGCCGGGCGACCTGGCAGGCAACTATTGCGCACACTCAGGGCAAATCTCGACTCGGACACAGGATGATTGTTCATCCGCCAGAGCGACTGCCGTGCACTGGCCCAGTGCGAACACGCCGCTCAATGGCGCGAGGTTGAAGTGGCTGGCGGCGGGTTCAACCGGCGTATCCCGCGGCGAGGCCTCCAAGCCGGGCCGCAGCGTCGCTTCCAGATCCCCAAGGTGCTCATTCAAGCTTGCCGAACAGGCCAGCGTCGGCAACAGACCCAAGCCCAGAAAAAATTTACCAGACAACATGCTCATCCCACCTCTGTCAGTCGGTGCGAGCGCCGCCACAGCCGCTGCGCCGCTCGCCTTGCAACAGGCCGCAATAGCCTATGCGCCCCAGCCCAGGCCGGGGCATCGATAACGGCGAAACGAAAGGCACGCTTCACGATTTAACAGAAGCCCCGGATCGGCGCTGCGTCACGCAGGCCCTGTATTTGACCCGGCCGAGCCCTGATTGCCCCCTGGGGCAGCCGTACTGACGGGTTACGGTCGGAATGCTATAGTCCGCGGCGTCTGGGGCAACAATGAGCGTCTCATTCAAACAATGAGCGGGTGATCGCGAACTTACCCCTGCGGCAACAGGCTATTTATGCTTGAACCCTAAATACCGGTATCCGATTTAACAGCCCGCGTCCACCGCCGCTTCATTTAAAACCCGAACAGGCTTCGCAGCGTTTAACCGAAGCGCATGAGGCACCAGGCCCAGCCAGAGACAGAGGAACGCGGAACTCATTTTATGAACAGCCCAAAAAAGATCACCCTATTCGCGATGACCGAGAAGGGTTTTGCCTTCACAAAAAACGCGATATCCAAGTTTGGCCACCTGATTACTCTGGTTGTCATCGGCCAGGACGAGGCCATTTCCAATGACTTTTCCGCCGAGATCGCCGAACTGTGCGCAGCGTCCGGGGTTGCCTTCACCTATCGAAAACATTTCTCGAAAATGGAAACCGAATATGCCATCGCGGTTTCCTGGCGCTGGCTCATTGCTCATCCTGCCGAAAAGCTCATCGTCTTCCATGATTCAGTCCTCCCGCGCTACCGTGGCTTCGCCCCCTTGGTCAACTCGCTTATCAACGGCGAGAGCGAGATCGGGGTGACCGCGTTGTTTGGCGCCTCTGAGTATGACCGTGGCGCGATCATCCACCAGTCAGCAAAACCTGTCAGCTACCCGATCACCATTGCGCAAGCCATTACACAAATCGATCAGTGCTACCTTGAGTGCGCAAACGCGGTGCTCGAGAAAATAGCCAGCGGCGAGCCGCTGATCGGCCAGGCCCAGGACGACAGCAAAGCCACCTACAGCCTGTGGCGCGACGAAGACGATTACCAGATTGATTGGTCGCTACCGGCAGCCGTTGTTCGCCGCACCATCGATGCACTGTCCGCACCTTACCGAGGCGCCTACTGTCGAGTAAACGATGTCCCTGCGCGTATTCTCGGTGCCGTTGAGGTCGAGGATGTCAACATTGAAAATCGCCACATCGGCAAAGTCATTTTTGTTGAAGCTGGGCAGCCGGTAATTGTGTGCGGTGAAGGCCTTATCAAGATCACGGCCTGTATCTCGGAGGACAGCGGCGAGAGCCTCCTGCCGCTGAAAAAGTTTAGATCGCGCTTTAGCTGAATCACCTTCCCCGCAGCCGATATCCATTCGCAGCAGGCCTTGCTCGGCGCCGCCAAGGTGTGGCGCCACACTCAACTTGTATCAGCGCCCCTCACAGGGTGCAGCAGGCTATGCACAACCATCGCGTCCACCTGGGTGCCCCACCGCCCAGGTTTCTGCCAAACGAAAAAAGCCCCGAGGGCTATACAGCGCTCGGGGCCTTTAATATGGCGGAGAGATAGGGATTTGAACCCTAGGTACTGTTGCCAGTACAACGGATTTCGAATCCGTTTACAGCCTAAATTATTTTTTTGAGCAAAATCCGTAAACCCAATAAAATCAGCCACTTGAACACAATAAAACGCAACAGCATTCCACACCATTCGGGGGATCAATTCCCCCAAAATTCCCCCAGCTTTGCGAACCACTTCTGATGCCGTCGATTTGGCGCGAGCGGTCGGGCCGATGCTTGACGGCTTGGAATCGCGTCTGGCTTCTTATCGGCTCAGTGGTGAACTGGGTGGCACCGTGCACATTGCCGGCCCCTCCGACTTCATCTACTCCAGGATCGCCTCAGGGTTAGCGCCGCTCGTGGCTCAGGGCCTTAAAATTCGCCTGCACACTGGCAATCGGGAGCGCATATACAGCTTGCTCAACAGTTCGGCTGTCGATCTGGCAATTACAGCGTCGATGCCGGATGAGCGTTCGCACGGGTTTGCCCGACTGTTGACCGAACGCCTTCTGCTGGTGGCCGCCCCGAAGCTAGTAAAGCCGCTCGGTAAACCACCCACTGCCCAGGAGCTGACGAATCTCCCGCTGATTGCCTTCGACGAAGATTTGCCGCTCGTTCGGCCGGTGTGGATGGCGCTATTCCAGTTCGCTCCTACCCTCCAGGCGGCAATGACCATTGCTGATCTGCGGATCATCCAGGATCTGGTGGTGAAGGGGCTGGGCTGAAGTGTGCTTCCCGATTATCAATGCAGCGAAGCGCTGGCTACCGGTCGGCTGCTGTCACTTATTTCCTTGCAGAATGCGCCCACCAACAATCTGTACCTGGCTTGGAATAAGACCGCCCTGCGCGATCCGCGAATTGCCCAAGTTCGTGATTTTATTCTTGGGTTATTTGCAGATCAGCCGGGCTCTGCGGGGCGCAGCGCGCCAGGATAGCAAAAGTAGATATCAGTCTCCGCCATTGGCATCTTCACGCCCTGAGGAACTCAGTCAACCCAAATCGAAGGTATTGAGCAGCGTCTCACACTTTCGCCACTGTGCCGGAGTCTGCCCGACGTGTGTTTTGAAAAGCCGTACGAAGAAACTCACATTTTCGTAGCCAACCTCATAAGCAATTGCCTTGACCGAGAGACTGTTGGCCAGCAGTAGTTTCTTGGCCCTGTCAATTCGTACCTTCTGCACGTAAAGGTTGGGCGAAAGCCGGGTGGCCTGCTGAAAGCGGCGCTTCAGGGTGCGTTCGGCTAGGGCGACTTCGTGCCCCATACGCTCGATAGTAATAGCCTCGGCATGGTGCGAGTCAATCCAGTTTTGCAGCCTAAGAATCACTTCGTCACAGTGGTTACGATGACCTGGAAGGATAGGGTTGAGCTGGGCGGGCGCCGAAACCAGTAGATGGGTAGCGCACAGCTGTGCGAACTGATCACCACGATCCAGGGCCAGAATCTCCAGGAGCGCATCGAAACTGCCGTTTAGTGTCCCCGTGCTCCAGATACTGCCCGCCTGAAGAAAGGACTGCTGAGGGACGAATTGGCAGGTTGGATATCGCTTCTTCATCTGGCGAACATAAGCCCAGTGAGTAGCCAGCAGTCGATGATCGGCAAGACCAGCTTCCGCGAGAAAGCAGACTCCAGTGGTCATTGCCAACAGGCGAGCACCGCCTCTTTCGCGAGCGGTCAGCCAAGCGAGCATGTCCGGCTCTGGAGTAAAGCCTGCGACAAGGCGGGCACCTTCAACCGGTGGAATGATCAGCAGATCATGTCCGCCTGTCTGCGTGATCGCGGCATCGGGCCGGATCAGGTGGCCACTAGCCGCACGGACCTGCGCTCCGTCTGAGGAAAGCACTTCGACCGCGTAGGTTTGTGCCAGGCCCAGATGCTGCTCGAGTAAGGCAACGATGCGGAAGAAATCTGCCGCAGCGAAAACGCCCATGCCCCAGCATCCATCGTAGGACAGGATTGCAACTTTTTTCATGGGCTGTATGGCCTGATCGGACTATCGATAATCCCTTTAGAACACCGATTTCGTTTTACCTGAAGAATACTCTGCTTAGCAATCGGACAGACGCCGCCAGACGGTAGGAGACAAGATGCAAGCAAATAGCACCGGTGAACTGGATCTTTTCGCCGAGCTTCTCGGGGTGGAGACTATGCACAGCAGCTTCGAACGTTCAGCCTGTCGGATACATATTGCCGAGCAGCACCGTAATGCATTGGGCGGCATCCACGGCGGGCTCATTTTCTCCCTGGCTGATATGGCGTTTGCCGCAGCTTGTAATGCGGGCTCTGCGGTGTACATCGGCCTGCAGGCCGAGGTTCGCTACATGAGCAAAGCGCAAGGGAATGTGCTGATCGCTACTGCAACGCTGATGGGCGCATCCAAAAAGATTGCCCATTATCAGGTTCTGGTGACGGACAAACGGGACACCCAAATCGCCCTGTTCAGTGCCTCAGCTTATCGCCTCAGCGAGTAGTGGAGGATAGCCAATGCAGGAACTCTCTACTCGCCATCATTGGGTCGAAACTGAAAAGGGTCGACTCTTTGCACAAAGCTGGGATCCAAGTGCGGAATGTGGCATTCCCATCGTCCTCCTGCATGACTCGCTGGGTTGTGTGGCATTGTGGCGAGACTTCCCCGCGCGCCTGGCTCAAGCCAGTGGGCGACGAGTGATTGCGTACGACCGCTTGGGCTTTGGGCGCTCGTCGGCTTATCCGGGGAAGCTGCCGCCGAGTTTTATCGAAGATGAAGCTCACGGTGGTTTTCGCGCCCTTTGCCAGCAACTCAGCCTCAACCAGTTCGCCTTGTTCGGCCACAGTGTCGGTGGCGGCATGGCGGTCGGCTGTGCGGCAGCATATGCAGAGTCCTGTCGAAGGCTCATCACCGAGTCTGCGCAAGCCTTCGCGGATACCACGACGCTAAAAGAGATTCGTGTTGCCGGGCGACAATTCGCAATGCCTGGGCAGTTGGAGCGGCTCCGGCGCTATCACGGCGAGAAATCCGAATGGGTGCTTAGCGCCTGGGTCGACACCTGGTTGTCGAATGCCTTCAGCCAGTGGAGCCTCAATGAGCTTCTTGCCAAGGTCAAATGCCCGCTGCTTGCTCTGCACGGCGACCATGACGAGTACGGTTCACGGCAGCATCCTGAGCGCATCTGCGCTTTGGTATCCGGCCCAAGTGAGCTGCAGATTTTGCATGATTGCGGGCACGTCCCCCATCGAGAACATACGGAAACAGTGCTGGCAGCCATCACATGGTTTCTCGCTCTCAGATAATGTCGCGTTGGGTTCTACCCCGCTAATAAGGCATTGTCTCGCCAGAAAACGGGGGGAGTTCTGCCAGGGGAGGTGAGCCCGGCTTTGACGCGAAGCTTTCCGTTTTCGAGGATGTTGCAGCTAACCAGAAGAACGAAGCCAGACATAAAATCTGTGGGAGCGTGCTTTTCGCTTGTTGGAAACAGATAGTAGCAAGTGCCAACTCAGTGTCTGCTATGGGTCGAAAGCAGTCATTCGCAACGGGCTACTTTCGACCCATGGCGGTCATAGCAGCAAGCTTGGCCAAGTCTTCAGAAAGCTTAGCTATCCCAGCCTAGTCGCTGCTACTGCCCATCAAAATCCATCTTTTCCCACCCTGCTGAATATCGAAAGCGAAGTCCCAGAACACTGGGTATGCCGGATGGCCCTTGGTTAGCCAAAATGAAGTTAGGGGGCTGGCCTGGTCTAGGCGCACATGCGTGAACAGGTCCTCAAGAAGACTCAGGATTTCGGAGCGTTTTGCATCCAAATCCAGTGGGCCGTAACCCCCATCCCCGGCGTGCAGCAGTTGCTCGGTAACCTCACTGCGAGCCTCGCTTGCGGTCACGCAGGATTGCCCGCCGATGATCACTTCGTTACCGGTGGAAAAAGCGAGTTGCTCTTCAAGCGTCCTATCCAGGTCAAAGGGCCCATAGATGTTGACCCAGACCGAATAGTTAAAACCCTCCAAGAGATGCTCAAGCCTGAGGATTTCGTTTGCACGTAAATCTTGGGTGATACGCATACTGGCTCCTTTAATCAAGGCTTTGAAGCCTACCAGAGAGCTTTCAAGGCGTTCTGGCGATAGATCACTCGCAAACACACAACAGAAGCCGAATTGCTCTTCACTTACTCGTAAATTTTTCCGCAGTAAAGAAATGTAGCGAACTGCGCCCACGGGTTGGAAGGTGAAAGCCCTTGGCGGATACCAAATTCACTGACTTCGGCCCAAGCTATTGCAGCATCCAGGAAGGCTTCAACGCTGGTATTCTCCCAATCGTTGCTTGCGCGTTTATCAGCCGCTAGGGCGTGGACGAAAGCCAAGAAGGTCGTCGCGTCCATGACCTCGGCCAATTGTTCATGAAGGTCCACGAGTTTCTCCCTCGCTAAGGTATACGCAGGTAGGCATTGTCTTTCAGATTATGAATGGCCGCTAAGGGTCGATAGCGGTCACTCACGAGTGGCTGCTTTCGACCCATAGCGGACACTGATCCAAAGCGCTGTTGGCTTGCCCAATTTCTCTCACTTGAAACGAATCCTGTAGGAGTGGATAACCCTACACCCACACGTCCCGGTCAATACACGCAGTTGAGAATTGTTAGCAATAAATGATACCTTGCTGCCAATTCCCCGCCGCCGCGCAGGACGCTTGGTGAATGCCGCAAGATCGCGATCATCTGATATCGACATTCCTGGACAACCGTGAAGCGCTCAAAGCCTACCTGGTGCGTCACTTCGGAAGTACGACCATCGCTGATGACCTGACCCAGGAAACCTGGCTGCGTGTGGCCAGCCGCAAGATAGGCGAGCGTATCGGCAACCCGCGGGCCTATATCTTCCGTATTGCCCGCAATCTCGGCATGGATATCCGCCGTCGTGAAGCCCTGGGCATCGAGGTGCAGGCCGACCCGGTGGTGGTCGAGATGATCCCGGACTGTAAATGCGACCCGGCGCGCAAGACCGAATCGAGCCGCGAGTTGCAACAGGTGATGCAGGTGATCGCCGAATTGCCGCCGCGCTGCCGCGAAGTCTTCATCCTGTGCCGTATCGATGGGCTAGATCACCAGCAGGTTGCCGAGCGCCTGGGCATTTCCAAAAGCACTGTAGTTTCTCAGATGGTCAAGGCTATGCAGCGCATCGAGAAAGCAATGTCATGAAAGTGTGGTTACACTGCGTGCGTTTTCACTGTCGCCTGCCTGCGCTTGCATGATGAACGAACACGACTCCCACACCCCCTTGGACCAGGCGCTTGAATGGTGCGTGCGCCTGCAGGATGCGGGGGCGACACCGGCCGAGCATGAGGCATTCGCGCAGTGGCTTGCCGCCGACCCCAGCCACTCGGTTGCCTGGCAGCGCGCCAGCCAGGTGTGGCGTGCGGCAGGGATGGCGGGCCACGCCCAAATTGCCACCAACCGCGCCTTGCGCAAGCGCATCTCCAGGCGCACGTCCATAGGATTGGCAAGCGCCGCTGCGGTGCTGATGGCCGCCACAGTATTCGCCCTTTCGCCGGCGCGCTGGGCAGATTACCGCACCGACGTGGCCCAGGTACGCAGTTGGACGCTGGAAGACGGTTCTACCGTACAACTGGCTCCGCAAACCGCACTGAGCGTGAATTTCAGCGCAGGTGAGCGTCGCCTGCATCTGTACCAGGGTGAAGCCTGGTTCAAAGTGGCGGCCAACCCGGCGCGGCCTTTCATCGTCGAAGCCGCAGGTGGCAATGTGCGCGCTTTGGGTACTGCGTTTGACATACAAGTGCTGGACGGCGGCGCGAACGTGACCGTGACCGAGCACAGCGTGCGGGTCAGCCGTGCGGGGCAGCAGGCCGAGGCTGGAGAGGGTCAGGCTCTGCATTTCGACGCGCAGGGCATTGGCGCATTAAGGCATGTCGATACCGGCCAACAGTTGGCCTGGCGTGAGCAACGCCTGGTATTCCGCGATGAGCCATTGACGCAGGTGTTGCAGCGTCTGCAATCGTATTCCCGCGCGCACTTGCTGCTGACAGACAATAGCCTCGCTCAGTTGCGGGTCACGGCAGCGATGCAAGCTCAAGAAGCCGATGCGGCGTTGCAGAGCTTGCAGGTTATCCTGCCGATTCGTGTCACCGCGGTGGGCCCGTGGTTGACTTTGGTACGCCCAGTACAGCGCTGATTGAAAAAACTAAAAATCCGCGTCGTTGTGTTTGGCCGGTGGCACGTCATTAGTCTTGATCGCAAACGCGAATGAGTTGCGAATACTGCCATCAGGACGGACTGGAAATTCGAATGCCCACCCCTAACACCCCCTTCAAGCCATTGCTGCTGGTCAGCGCCTTGAGCTGCGTTTGCACGTTCGCCGCTATGCCGCAGGCACACGCGGCCGGCGCCGTGCAGGCGCAAACCCGCACCTACAGCATTGCCGCCCAGCCGCTGGAAAGCGCGATTGCGCAATGGTCGGCCAGCAGCGGCATCCAGCTGTTCGCCGACGGCGCATTGACCCGCGGCAAGACCAGCAACACCGTAAACGGCCAGTACACGGCCAGCGTTGCGCTGCAACAATTGCTGGCCGGCACTGGCCTGGGTTTCGTCATGGCCAATGGCAAACGCGCCTATCTGCAGCAACGCAGCGACAACGAAACGGCGGTGCAGTTAGGCGCGACCACCATTGAGGGGCAAGGCCTGGGCATGACCAGCGAGCACACCGGGTCGTACACCACCGGGGCTATGCAGACGGCGACCAAGTTGCCGACCTCGCTGCGCGAAACCCCGCAATCGGTGACAGTGCTGACCCGCCAGCGCATGGACGATCAGAACTTGCAGAAGCTTGAGGACATTGCCACCTACACGCCAGGCCTGACCCTGCGCAAGACAGGTGGCGAGCGCCCCGAGTTCTATTCGCGTGGGTCCGCCATCGACAACATCATGATCGATGGCCTGCCCGTGGCCTATGACAGTGATACCCTCGGTACCTCGATGCTAGCCATGTACGACCATGTGGAAGTGGTACGGGGTGCCTCGGGCTTGATGGTGGGGGCTGGCAACCCCTCTGGCACACTCAACCTGATACGCAAGCGCCCGACACTGACGCCGCAGTTGTCCCTTACCGGCAGCGCGGGGCGGTGGGACGACTATCGGGGGGAGGTCGATATCAGCAATAAGTTGAACGACAGCGGCACCCTGCGTGGCCGTTTCGTCGGCGCCTATCAGGACCGCAACAGTTTCGTCGACGCCTATGGCAATACGCGGCAGCTGTTCTATGGCATCACCGAATATGATCTGGACCCGGCCACTACCCTCACCCTTGGCGCCTGGTACAATCGCGAAGACAACCCCGGCGCTGATTGGAACGGGCTGCCTACCCACCCCGACGGCAGCTTTTTCGACTTTTCACGGTCGACGCGCACGGCGCCAAACTGGACGTACTGGAACAAGAAGAACAGCAGTGCATTCGCCGAGGTCGAGCACCGCTTCGACAATGACTGGAAGCTGCGCCTGAACGCCACCTGGCTGCGCGGCGACATGGACATGCTCGGCGGCAGCCTTTACACCGACGAGAACAATGCCTACCACCTGAACATCGGTCGCTACACCTACCAGCACACCCAGAAGAGCCTGGACACCTACGCTTCTGGTCCTTTCAGCTTGTTTGGCGCTACCCATGAACTGGTCGTCGGTGCCAGTTGGCGGCGCGACGAAACCAATGATGGCCCTGGCGGCCCGGGCATTGGCTCGGATGTGATCGTCGACCCGCAGCACTTTGAACCGGGTGCCTATCCCAAGCCTGATATAGACAACAACTGGTCGCGTACCGGGCATGAAGAACAATCGAGTACCTATGCCACGGTGCGTTTCAATCTGCGTGACGACCTGCGGCTGATTCTCGGCTCGCGTCTGGATTGGTACGAATACGAGCAGCTTACCCATTCAGGGGGATACAGCTTCGGTGACGATTACAAGGCTACCCGGGAACTCACACCCTACGCCGGCGTAATCTACGACTTGAACGACACTTACTCGGTGTACGCGAGCTGGACGCGGATCTTCAAGCCACAGGCTGCACAAAGCGCCAGCGGCAGCTTGCTGGATCCGATCACCGGCACTAACTATGAAGCCGGCCTCAAGGGTGAGTACTTCGGTGGCGCGCTGAACGCCAGCGCGGCGGTATTCCAGCTTGTGCAGGAAAACCTCGCCAAATCCTTGCCGTCCGCTCAATGTGCCCCTGGCGTCAGCGCCTGCTATGAGGCCAGTGGCGAAGTGCGAACCCGCGGTGTGGACTTGGAGGTGGGCGGAGAGCTGGCGCCTGGTTGGCAGCTGTCTGCTGGCTACACTTACGCAGCAGCGGAGTACACCAAGTCCACAGGCTCGGCAGAGAAGGGTGAGCGTTTCGACAGCGAGACACCCTACAACCTGTTCAAGGTATTCACCACCTACCGACTACCCGGTGAGCTCGAGCGTTGGACGGTGGGTGGTGGCTGGCGTACGCAGAGCAGCGCGTACACCGGCTTTGGGGTGAAACAGGGGGGCTATAGCGTAAGCGACTTCATGATCGCGTATCGGCCATCGCCCGCGTGGCAATTGCAGGCCAACCTGAACAATGCCTTCGACAAACACTATTACCAAAACATCAGCAACAGCTGGGGGGCCAACAGCTTCGGCGATCCGCGCAACCTGATGCTGACCGTGCGTTACACGCCTGTTTTTTGATGTAGGCGTGCCAACCGGCAAGACATCGCAAATGAGCGGACTCAACCCGAAGCTGTCGATGAGCCCAACAGCAATTGCTAAATGGAGCGCAGGCCTCACTGGCAACTACGGGTCGCAAGCGGTCAGTCATGAATCAAAGCCGCCACCTCAGGTGGTCCCATGCTACAACTCCTGACGCGTCACATCACGCTTGAGTCGTCGCTCAGCCGCCCGTTTTGTGAAATGCGATTTTTTTTAATTTCGCGGGTGTGTAAAAACGGCTGGGCGATCGGTGGGGAAGGTCAAAAGCTGTAGAGATTTACCCTACCCCCCCCTATTTGGCATTTTTTGACAACTTTTCGGCACACGATCGCATCGAAACTGGCTTCGCGCCGCTACTGGACTTGAGCGGTCTTTCCAGCGATGACAGCCAATTTTAACGGCCTGAAAATGTCGGAATCGCCTGCTTAATCGCAGCTTTTTCCGCAAAAAAAGCCCGCGCAAGGCGGGCAAAGAAGGGGGTTGCTCGGTTAAATCTGGTGGCTGTAGAACAGCGAGTAGGATTCGATACCGTCGTTCGGCTGCTTGATTCCAGCATTGGAATAGTGAAGAGCGCGGATGCCCACCTTCTGAGCTTCACCGATTTTCAAACCCACCCCGAGCCGGTCCTCGAAGTTGAAGGCAGAACCAAACTCTTGGTCACCTGCGGATGTGCCGGAGAACACGGCCACACCAATGCCCGCCTCAATGAATGGCTTCACGTTGCCGCTGCCAAATTCGTACACAAAGACCGGAGCAAAAGACAGCGAGTGCGCGCCGCCAGAAGCATCGCCCGCGCCCCAGTAGGTGTAGCCGCATCCCAATAGCCGGTGAGGCGCCCAGTGCTCGACTCGAACCAGCTCTTATCCCAGTTAAAGCCAAGGCCTACGCGAGCAGTAAGACCGCCTTGGCTCGTCGCACCAATGGCACCAGAGAGCTCAGCAGCGCTAGCTGATACTGCAAAAAGGGACAGCATCGCCGCAGCGATGAATGATTTCATGATCACGGTCTTCCATGGTTATTTTGTTTAGCTAGCAATCAGAAGCAAAGTGACATCAAAACGTTCAACACCTTGAAACATTTTTTCGACGGGCCTGCCAGCAAGCTTGTCGATGTGGTTTCTCCTGGCTGCCTCACCGCTTGATTTCTTGAATTTGTATCCTCCCTTGGGATGGATCCTGAACACCGCCACAGCCCGCGTCGGCACTGACGTTGGCGGGCGATGGCGGGGTTTCCTGTCTCGGCTATGTCTCGGCGTGCAGCGCGGCGAAACCCTGCTGGTCGAGCTGCTGATGCCAGGCCTCCAGGGCGCGGCGTTTCAGGGCCTCGGCGGTGGTGTGGATATAGGTGGCGTCCAGGTCCTTCATGGCGTGGTTGAGCAGCAGCTCACCGACCATGTAATCCACACCGAGGTCGGTCCACGCCGTGCGGGCTACCTTCCTGAGGTCGTGGCTCGACCATGCGCCCTGGGCCAGGTCGCTGAACAGGGTGCTGGCCTTGCTCGGGCTCAACGGCGCACCGTGGCTGCCGGGGAACAGCAACGGCCCCGTGTAGCCTTGGGCGGTCTGCAGGCGCTGGTAGCGGCGCAGCAGCGCACAGGCCTGGGCGGTCAGTGGCAGTGTGTGCTCAGCCTTGGTCTTGGTGTCGCTCGCCGGAATGAACCAGCGCCCCGCGTCGAGGTTGAGGTGGCGCCAGCGGGCCAGCCGGGTCTCCCCCAAGCGCGAGCCATGGCACAGCATCATCAACGCCAGCATGCTACCCGCCGGCTCGACCTCGAAACGTTCAGTCAGCCGTCCCAGCAGACCCGGCACATCATCCCCGCGCAGCCGCGCCGGCTTGGGCCGGATCCGCGTCCGCACGAAGTCGGTGAACTTCAGCGCCGCCAGCGGGTTGGCCGCCAGCAGCTCCAGGCGTAGGGCCTGACGGAACGCCACCGCGAGCACGCCATAGACCGAACGCACGAAGGACAGGGCGTAACGCTCCTGCAGCGGCCACATCAGCTGCTGGTCGATCAGTAGCTTGCTGACCGCGTCCAGGCGCTGCTCCCCCATCCACGCGTCCAAGCGCTTGAAGCCCTTGGTCTCGCCGTCCAGGTCACGCAGTTCGGCCAGGGCCTGTTGCGCGGTGGCGATCACCTCGGCGGTGGGAGCGCCCGCCTCCACCATGGTCTCGGCCTGGCCGGCAATGTCGAGAATGTGGCGGATTACGCCCCACTCCTTGCCGTCTCCACCGCCAGCTCAATGAACACCGGAAGCTGCGCATTCATCTGGCCTGCAGTTTTGTAGAGAGCCTTGAGCTCCGCCGGTGTCGGCCGCCTATCCCTCTCCTTGCTGCCCCTCGACATCCGGATCGCTCGGCACGGGTTGGTCAGACCTTCAATACCCCACTCCTTGGTGGCCACCGTATACAGGTGGCTAATCACAGCTAGGTTGAGGCGAACAGTCGCAGTGGACTTCCCCTCCTTGAGTTCGGCATCTCGATACGCGGCCATATCGCTGGAGCGAATGGCGGCCAGGCCCTTGCTGGCCAGCTTGTGCTCCTTCCACTTCCTGATGCGGACCTCTTCCTGCTTGGCGCCTTTCTTGGTCGAGGTCACCTCGGACATATACCGGTCCAGGGCCTCGGAGAGCGTGGTGCTCTCGGCCTCGCGCATATCGACGAAGCGCGCTCGAGACATGTCGCCCTCGACCTCGGCAGCCCATCGCTGGGCTTCTGCCTTGGTGTCGAAAGTGGCGGAAAGAGTTGGATATCCTTTGCGGCGGATCTGGGCGCGCCAGGCGTCGCCGCGCTTTTCGTAGTAGGCCTTGGCGGAATGATATCGAACGCTTGGGGGAATATCACCCTCCCCCAATTCCCCCAAAATTCCCCCAAACGAAAAAAGCCCCGAGGGCTATACAGCGCTCGGGGCCTTTAATATGGCGGAGAGATAGGGATTTGAACCCTAGGTACTGTTGCCAGTACAACGGATTTCGAATCCGTCCCGTTCGACCACTCCGGCATCTCTCCAATGCCGCGCATCATACCAGCGATTTCTTGAAAGGCAAACCTTTTTTGAAAAAAAATCGCGTGGTATCAGGCGCTTGCGTGAACGCGCCGCTTACAGCGGCACGCCCAGGCGCTTGGCAACTTCTTCGTAGGCTTCAATGACGTCGCCCAGGCCCTGGCGGAAGCGGTCCTTGTCCATCTTCTTGCGGGTTTCCTTGTCCCACAGGCGGCAGCCGTCCGGGCTGAACTCGTCGCCCAGGACGATCTGGCCGTGGAACACGCCGAATTCCAGCTTGAAGTCGACCAGCAGCAGGCCTGCGTCATCGAACAGCTTGCTCAGCACCTCGTTGACCTTCAGCGACAGCTTCTTCATCTCGACCAGCTGCTCGGCGGTGCCCCAGCCGAACGCGACAACGTGGGATTCGTTGATGAAGGGGTCGCCCTTCTCGTCGTTCTTCAGGAACAGCTCGAAGGTCGACGGCTCCAGCTTGATGCCTTCCTCGACGCCCAGGCGCTTGACCAGGCTACCGGCTGCGTAGTTGCGCACCACGCACTCGACCGGAATCATGTCGAGCTTCTTCACCAGGCACTCGTTGTCGCCCAGCAGCTTGTCGAACTGGGTCGGCACGCCGGCTTCTTCGAGCTTCTGCATGATGAAGGCGTTGAACTTGTTGTTCACCATGCCCTTGCGGTCCAGCTGCTCGATGCGCTTGCCGTCGAACGCCGAGGTGTCGTTACGGAACAGCAGGATCAAGCGGTCGGCGTCGTCGGTCTGGTAAACCGATTTGGCCTTGCCGCGGTAGAGTTCGTCGCGTTTTTCCATGATGGGCTCCGCTTGCTTGAGTAGGTGGGCTAGGCGATCTGGCGCCAGTCGAGCCCATGGTCCTGGTTGGCCACCTGGAGCCAGTCCGGGTCGCACCCGAGGGTGTCGACAAAGCACTGGCGGGCCAGATGTGGCAGGTTGTTCTTGCTGCTGAGGTGGGCCAGCACCAGGTGCTGCAGGTGCTGCCAGCCCAGCTCGGCCACCAGGCTCGCGGCCTGGTGGTTGTTCAAATGTCCCTGGCTGCCGCCGACCCGCAACTTGAGAAAGTGCGGGTAATGACCGCGGGCCAGCAGGTCCCGGCAATGATTGGCCTCGATCAGCAGTGCATCCAGCCCCTGGTAACGCGACAACAGGTGGTAGTCGTAGCTGCCCAGGTCGGTAAGCATGCCGAAACGCCGGCGGCCATCGCTGATCACGTACTGCAACGGCTCGTAGGCATCGTGCTCGACCCGCGTGGCGCTGACCTGCAGGTCACCGACTGGCAGCACATCGCCACAACCGAGGAAACCAGCCACGTCCACCGGCTTGCGCAGGCCGCGCAATGTGCCTTGGCTCATGTAGACCGGTACATTGTAGCGGCGCGACAGCAACCCTACCCCATGCACGTGGTCGGCATGTTCGTGGGTCACCAGCACCGCGCTCAATTGCCGGGGCGAGACCCCGAGCAGCGCCAGGCGCCGCTCGGTTTCGCGTAGCGAGAAGCCGCAGTCGACCAGGATGAAGGTGTCACCACTGGCAATCAGCGTGCCGTTTCCCTGGCTACCGCTTCCAAGAACCGCGAAGCGCACTTAGCCCAGACGGTCCTGGATGGCGCTCAGCACGCGGCGGGCGACATCGGCCGGGGCCACGGTGTTGATGTTCTTCTCGACGGTCACCTGGACGTTCTCACCCACCTTGCTCAGGCGAACCTGGTAGCGCTCGGCACGGGCCTCACGCTCTTCCTTGCTCGGCTCGCTGCCGAACAGGCGGCTGAAGAAGCCAGGCTCCTTCTGCTTGTCGTCGGGCTTCTCGGACAGGTTGATGTAGTACAGGCCCAGGCTGCGGTTGATGTCCTCGACGCGCCATTCGCCCTGCTCCAGGGCGCGGCCCACGCCAGACCAGGCGCGGTCCAGGTCGGATCCGAGGTACAGCACCGGGTTGCCGCTGCCGTCCTCGCTCAGGCTGACCTGGCTCGGCGCATCGAAGTCGCGGGCGGCGAGCAGCGAGACCGAACCGCCCTTCTCGGCGCTGCGGTTCATGCTGGCGAGCATTTCATCGACCAGCAGCGCGTCGGCGCCGGTGTTGCTGGAAGTCGACGGGAACTCAGGCTCGGCAGTGCTGCCGGCCGGGCGCTCGACGCTGACGATGTACACCTCGGAGGTATTGCGTTGCACGCCAGGCTCCATGCGCACCCGCACCCGGACTTCGCTGTCCGGGCTGCTGGAGGCACTGGCCAGGCGCTGGCCGAGGGACGCCGACAGCTCGTCGAAACGCTGCCAGGTGGTGTTGAATTCGCCTGTTTGCGGACGCTCTTCGGCGATGCGGAAACCGTTGTCTTCGAAGAACTGGCGGGTCACCGGCCAGACTTCGGCCGGCGAGCGCTGGGCCAGCACCCAACGGCTGCTGCCACTGCGCTGCAGGCTGAAATCGCTGATGTTGGCGGTGGCCGACAGCGGTTGCGGGCGCGGCACCTCGAACTCGCCGGTGGCGCGATCGTCGGCGACGTTGCGCGGGATCGGCAGCAGCGGGTCCAGGCGCTTGACGTTGCTGGCGTCCGGCGGCAGCTGCATCGGCGCGGTCGGGTGCGCCTGCAGGTAATCGCTGCCGCGGTCGCGGAAATAGCCATCCTCGCCCCAAAGCCAGCCGCACCCGCTGGTGCTGGAGATGATCAGGGCGAGAGCGGAAAGACCAGCCAGTCGCTTCATGCGGTGTACTTCCTCGTTTAAACCAGTACGCCGGACTGGCGCAAGGCAGTACGGACTTTTTCGTGACAGCCTTCGCTCAGCCAGGTCAGCGGCAGGCGGATACCTTTGTGCATCAGGCCCATTTCCACGAGCGCCCATTTCACCGGAATCGGGTTGGCCTCGCAGAACAGGTCCTTGTGCAGCGGCATGAGTTTTTCGTTGATTGCGCGGGCCTTCTCGGCATTGCCCGCAAGGGCGGCCTCGCACAGGTCGGCCATTTCGCGCGGGGCGACGTTGGCCGTGACGGAGATGTTGCCTTTACCGCCCATCAGGATCAGCTCGACAGCGGTCGGATCGTCGCCGGACAGGACGATGAAGTCCTTGTCGACGCCGTCCAGGATCTGCTTGCCACGGGCCAGGTCGCCGGTGGCTTCCTTGATGCCGATGATGTTCTTGACCTTCGACAGGCGGATCACGGTGTCGGCCTGCATGTCGCAGGAGGTGCGGCCGGGCACGTTGTAGAGGATCTGCGGGATGTCGACGGCTTCGGCGATGTGCTTGAAGTGCTGGTACAGGCCTTCCTGGGTCGGCTTGTTGTAGTACGGGACGACCAGCAGGCAGGCGTCGGCGCCGGCATTCTTGGCATTCTTGGTCAGGTGCACGGCTTCGGCGGTGGAGTTGGCACCGGTGCCGGCGATCACCGGGATCCGCTTGCTGCTGTGCTTGACCCGCTCGACCACATGCTTGATGACCAGGATGTGTTCTTCGACATCCAGGGTGGCGGACTCGCCGGTGGTGCCGACAGCTACGATCGCGTGGGTGCCGTTTTCCAGGTGGAAGTCTACAAGTTTGTCGAGGCTGTCCCAGTCCAGACGCCCTTGTGCATCCATGGGTGTGACCAACGCCACCATACTGCCCGCAATCATGTAATTGCTCCTGCCGGAAAAAGAGAGCGGTAATGGTACTGGGGGCATCGGCCTTGCACAAGCGAAGCAGGCGGGCGGAGCATTCCCCTTCGCGCCGCTTTTCGCTACCCTTGATCCTTTGATTGGTACAGCGCGGCCCGCCGGGCCGTCGACAGTGCTCCTCGCCTGCGCCCACCGCCGCCCGAACCGGCCGCGGCCCCGCCGAAAACGAGGCCTGCCCCGGTCCAGTACCGACCGCTCATCGCTTTAGGAATGCTGCATGTCCTCCCCCACCGTTCGCGAACAATTCCTCGTCATCAGCGCCCTGGGTCCCAACCCCATGGAGCTGGCCAATGTCCTGAGCCGCGCGGCCTTCGACAATCGTTGCGCGGTGGTCACCTCGCGCCTGACCCGCCACGGCGAAACCAGCGCCCTGGTGCTGCAGGTCGGCGGCAGCTGGGACGCCCTGGCGCGCCTGGAGGCGACCCTGCCTGGCCTGGGCAAGAAGCACGGCCTGACCCTGGACGTGGTGCGCAGCGCCGACCAGGAAGTACGCCCGCAGGCCCTGCCCTACGTGGCCTATGTCAGTGCCGCCTACCGCCCGGACATCATCAACGAGCTGTGCCAGTTCTTCCTCGACCACCGTGTCGAGCTGGAAGCCATGACCTGCGACACCTACCTGGCGCCGCAGACCGGCAGCAGCATGCTCAACGCCCAGTTCACCGTGATCCTGCCGGCTGGCACCCAGATCAGCTGGCTGCGCGACCAGTTCCTGGACTTCGCCGATGCCCTGAACCTGGACGCGCTGATCGAACCGTGGCGCCCACAGAACCCTGTGTAAGGAAACTCCCATGGCCGTAGCCATCGACCAACCCGTCAGCGACTTCCAGGTTCAGGCCACCAGCGGCCAGACCGTCAGCCTTGCCGAGCTCAAGGGCCAGCAGGTGGTGCTGTACTTCTATCCCAAGGACAGCACCCCGGGCTGCACCACCGAGGGCCAGGGCTTTCGCGACCAGCATGCGGCGTTCCAGGCGGTCAACACCCTGGTGTTCGGCGTGTCGCGTGACGGCATCAAGTCCCACGAGAACTTCAAGGCCAAGCAGGCGTTCCCCTTCGAGCTGATCAGCGACAAGGACGAAGCCCTGTGCCAGCTGTTCGACGTGATCAAGCTGAAGAAGCTGTACGGCAAGGAATACATGGGCGTGGACCGCAGCACCTTCCTCATCGACAAGGACGGTGTGCTGCGCCAGGAGTGGCGTGGGGTGAAGGTGCCGGGGCATGTGGATGCCGTGCTGGCGGCGGCGCAGGCCCTGAACAAGGCTTGATATCGTTGGGGGCGCCTTGCGCCCCTATCGCGACACAAGGCCGCTCCTACAGGTAGGAGCGGCCTTGTGTCGCGATAGGGCTGCAAAGCAGCCCTCAGCGATTACAACATCGGCGCGACCGATGCGTCCTGCCGCGGCCAGGCATCCAGCACCGCCTTGAACAGCGTCGCCAGCGGGATCGCGAAAAAGATCCCCCAGAACCCCCACAGCCCGCCGAACAGCAGCACCGCGCAGATGATCGCCACCGGGTGCAGGCTCACCGCCTCGGAAAACAGTAGCGGCACCAGCACGTTGCCATCCAGCGCCTGGATGATCGCGTACACCGCCATCAGGTAGATGAACTGGTCACCCCAGCCCCACTGGAACAACGCGATCAGCGTCACCGGCACGGTCACCACCACCGCGCCGACATACGGCACCACCACCGACAGGCCCACCAGCAGCGCCAGCAGGGCGGCATAGTTGAGGCCCAGGGTGATGAAGGCGATATACGTGGCAATGCCACAGATCAGAATCTCGATGCCCTTGCCGCGAATGTAGTTGGCGATCTGCCGGTTCATCTCGTCGCCCACCCGGTTGAGCAGCGTACGCTCACGGGGCAGGTAGCCACTGACCCAGCGCCCGATCAGCTCGCGGTCCTTGAGGAAGAAGAACACCAGGATCGGCACCAGCACCAGGTAGATCATCGCGTTGACCAGCAACGGCAGGCTCGACAGCGAGAAGGTCAGCGCCCATTGGCCGAACTTGCCGATCTCGCCGCGCACCGACTCGATGGCGCGCAGCACCTGCTCGTCCGATACCAGATGCGGATAGCGCTCGGGCAGCAGCAGCAACAGCGACTGCCACTTGCCGAGCATCCCCGGTAGTTCGTTGAACAGGGTGATCAGCTGATGCCAGAGCAACGGCACCAGTACCAGCAGGAACACCGCCAGCGCGCCCATGAACAGGGCGAACACCAGCCAGACCGCCAGCCGGGTCGGTACTTTCAGACGCTCCAGGGCGTTGACCAGCCCCTGCATCAGAAACGCCAGGACCATGCCCGCCAACACCGGCGCGAGCATGCCACCCAGGGTCAGCACCACGGCGAAGGCCAGGACCAGCAGGACCGCCAGCACCACCGCCTCCTCATCGGAGAAGTAGCGCTGCATCCAGTCGCGAAGCACTTTGAACATTGACGATCCTTGGGAAAGACTCAGGCCTTGCGCAGCCAATAGGTGTACACGCCGGCCTCGGCCGTTTCGCGCAGCAGCGTATGACCGGCCAACTGGGCAAAAGTGCGGAAGTCACGCTGGGAGCCACTGTCGGTGGCGATCACCTTGAGCACCGCGCCACTAGCCAGGCGATTGAGCTCCATCTTGGCCTTGAGCAGTGGCAATGGGCAGTTCAGACCGCTGGCGTCGAGCTCGGCGTCGCAGGTCGGGGTGTCACTCATCGGGCGCGTCTCCGGGGTATGAGCAGAAAGGTTTGCTAGGATACCGCCACTGGTCGGCATCGCGCGACCCGGCTACAGTAAGGCTTTTGATCGACGCGAGCTTCTGCATGAATCTACTGCGCCCCACCCTGCTGACGCTGGCCTGCCTGATGGCCCTTCCCGGCCACGCCGACGACCTGCCGTCACTGGGCGACGCCAGCTCCGCGATCGTTTCGCCGCAACAGGAACACCAGCTTGGCCGCGCCTGGCTGAGCCTGCTGCGGGGCCAGGTCAACCAGCTCAACGACCCGCAGCTCAAGGACTTCGTCGAAACCAGCGTGTACAAGCTGGCCGAAACCAGCCAGCTGCAGGACCGGCGCCTGGAATTCATCCTGATCGACAGCAAGGAGCTCAACGCCTTCGCCGCGCCCGGCGGCATTGTCGGGGTCAACGGCGGCCTGTTCCTCAACGCCCAGACCGAAGGCGAGTACGCCTCGGTACTGGCCCACGAACTGGCGCACTTGTCGCAGCGCCACTTCGCCCGTGGTGTCGAGGCCCAGCAGCGCATGCAACTGCCGATGATGGCCGCCTTGCTGGCCGGTATCGTGCTGGCCGCGGGCGGCGGTGGCGATGCCGGCATCGGCGTCATCGCCGGCACCCAGGCGGCGGCCATCCAGGAGCAGCGGCGCTTCTCCCGGCAGAACGAACAGGAAGCCGACCGTTTCGGCATTCTCAACCTGGAAAAGGCCGGCTACGACCCGCGCAACATGCCCAGCATGTTCGAGCGCCTGGCGCGCCAGTACCGCTATGACGCCAAACCACCCGAATTCCTGCTGACCCACCCGGTCACCGAATCGCGTATCGCCGACACCCGCAACCGTGCCGAACAGGCGCCCAAGGGCGGGGTCGAGGACAGCCTGCGCTATCAATTGATCCGCGCCCGCGTCGCCCTCACCTACGAAGGTACCCCGGGCCTGGCCGCCAAGCGCTTCCGCGCCCAGCTCGACGACAACCCGAGCATGGACGCCGCGCGCTATGGCCTGGCCCTGGCCCTGATCAAGGGTGGCCGGCTCAACGAGGCGCGGGAGAACCTCAAGCCGTTGCTGGCCAAGGCGCCCAACGACATCACCTACAACCTGGCGCAGATCGACCTGGACATCACCAACAACCGCCTGGCCGATGCCCAGCAGCGCGCCACGCGGATGCAGGGCCAGTACCCGAGCAACTACCCGCTCAAGCAGGTACGTGCCGACCTGCTGATCAAGCAGGGCAAGCCGGCCGAGGCGGAAAAGGTGCTGGACGACCTGGTCAAGAACCGCCCGGACGACCCGGACGTCTGGTACGACGTCGCCGAAGTGCGCGGGCTGTCGGGCAACACCATCGGCCTGCACCGCGCCCGCGCCGAGTATTTCACCCTGGTCGGCGACTTCGACCAGGCGATCCAGCAGTTGGACTACGCCAAGCGCCGCGCGGGCAGCAACTTCCCGCTGGCTTCGCAAATCGACCAGCGCCAGCGCGAGATCATGGAGCAGCAGCGCATGGTCAAGGAGATGATGGGTCGCTAGGCCTGCCACTGATCGCGCTGTAGGAGCGGCCTTGTGTCGCGCAAGGGCCGCACAGCGGCCCCAGGATGTTCAGCTTCACGCGGAAAAACAGGGGCCGCTTCGCGGCCCTTTCGCGACACAAGGCCGCGCCTACAGGGTGATGCTCACCTTGTGTCAGGCGTTGCCCGACAACTTCAACCGCGCTGCCTGGGTGAAATCGAGCATGCGGTTGAGCGGTTTGATCGCCTTGGGGATCAGTGCAGGTTCGACGAAGATCTCGTTGCTGCCATTGCGCAGGCAATCGAGCACCCGCTCCAGGGTATTCATGGCCATCCACGGGCAGTGCGCGCAACTGCGGCAGGCCGCGCCGTTGCCGGCGGTGGGGGCCTCGACGAATTCCTTGTCCGGGCACAACTGCTGCATCTTGTAGAAGATGCCGCGGTCGGTGGCGACGATGAAGGTCTTGTTCGGCAGGGTCTGCGCCGCCTTGATCAACTGGCTGGTGGAACCTACCGCGTCAGCCAGATCGATCACCGCTTCCGGCGACTCCGGGTGAACCAGGATCGCCGCATCCGGATACAGCGCCTTCATGTCGGCCAGCTGGCGCGACTTGAACTCCTCATGAACGATGCAGGCGCCGTCCCACAACAGCATGTCGGCGCCGGTCTGCTTCTGGATATAGCGCCCCAGGTGCTGGTCCGGGCCCCAGATGATGGTCTCGCCGTTGTCCATCAGGCTTTCGACGATCTCCAGCGCGCAACTGGACGTCACCACCCAGTCGGCCCGCGCCTTCACCGCAGCGGAGGTGTTGGCGTAGACCACCACGGTGCGCTCGGGGTGCTGGTCGCAGAAGGCCGAGAACGCCTCCACCGGGCAACCCAGGTCCAGCGAGCAGGTCGCTTCCAGGGTCGGCATCAGCACGCGTTTTTCCGGGGTGAGGATCTTCGCGGTCTCGCCCATGAAGCGCACCCCCGCCACCACCACGGTCTCGGCCGCGTGGTTCTTGCCGAACCGCGCCATTTCCAGCGAATCGGACACGCAGCCGCCGGTTTCCTCGGCCAGGGCCTGGATCACCGGATCGCAATAATAGTGGGCGACGAGCACGGCATTCTGCTGTTTCAGCTCGGCAGCGATGGCCGCACGGTATTCGGCCTCCTGCGCGGGGGTCAGGGGATTGGGCTGCTTGGCGTCGAGGTGGGCCTGTACCAACAGGCGTTCGGAAATCTGGGTCATGATCGCTGGACCTGCGGGGCGCGCGAGCGCGTCAGTCGAGTGTATCACCCGGGATCGGCTAGCGGTGCCGGACGGCCAGCGTCTCGACCCCTCTGCGGGCACGGATTCTTATCGGACGCGAAGGCTACAGGCAATCGGGGGGATGCAAAAGGGCTTTTTGCGGGGCAGGCCCATCGCCGGGCAAACCCGCTCCCACGAAGCTGCTGGGAGCGGGCCTGCCTGAGCGATCAGCCTTGCGGGGACAACGCCGCCAGGTGGCCGCTGATGAGCATGGCGAACTCTTCGACGGTCATCTTCTTGCCGTTGAAATCGACCATGCCATCGGCGTATTGCAGGCTCGAGACCACGTCGGAGCCCTGCACCGTGGCCATGCCGCTCTGCAGCGCCATCATGCCGACCATTTCCCCGGCCTGGCTGGATTGCTGGGCGATGGCCTGGGCATCGGTCTCGCCGTCGAGCAGCGCCTGCAGCGTGGCCAGGTCGGCGACCATTGGCTTGGACACGCTGAGCTTGGCCTTCAGTTGCGTCAGCAGCTGCTTGCCCAGTTGCTCAGGCGGCAATTCGAACGAGCTGGGGCTGGCGAAGTCCATCGCCAGGTTGAAGTGGCTTTCGCCATTGGCGGTCTTGAACGCCAGCTTCTCCACCGCCACCTGCGGCTTGGCGACCAGCAACTGGCGCAGGTCGGCCTGGAGCTTGGCCTGCTCCTCGGGGGTCATCTGCAGCGAAGGCGCCTCGCCGTCGGCGGCAGCCTGCTGCATCTGCGGCAACTGGCCCTGGTACCAGGTCATCAGCGCCTGCATGGCCGGGATGTCAATGGACTTCATGGTCAGCACCATCTCGCCACTGCCCACCTTGCGCCCGGCGTAGCTGATGTCGCCGACCTTGTATTCCAGGCGCCCGGCCAGCTTGTCCTTGGCCTCGCCCTCGGCGCTGTACAGGTTGTTCTGCTGCAAGCCCTTGAGCACCAGCACTTGCTGCTTGGGCCCGAAGGTCGCCTGGACATCGGCCAGGGCCAGGTCGAAGTTACCGACATAGACCATGTCGTGGCCGGTCTCGGTGAGCTTGCCACCGGCCTTGAAGCCATTGAGCAGGATCTTCACCGGTGCTTGTTGCTCGTCGACGAAGTTCAGTTCCAGGTGCCCGGCATCGGCGTGGATAGCCACCGCCTTGCCGTCGCGGTCACCGCTCAACAGCACCTGCATGCCGGAGAACGCCAGGACATTGTCGCCGTCTTGCTTGAGGGTGACCGGGGCCAGGCGAATGTCGCTGTCGACGCTGCCGCCGTAACCCAGGCTGAACTGCGCGGTGAGCGGCGCCTGGTCGCCGGCGGCGGCGTACCAGCCCGAGGTGAAGTCGTCCTTGTCCAGCACGCTGTTGCTGGTGGCCAGCACCGGCATCAGCTTGAACGCCTTGACCCGCGACCAGGGGAACGGGCCGTGCTCGATCTGGTCGGTCACGCCAACCTCGAAGCTGACGGCCTCGGCCTCGCCCACTTGCAGGTTTTCGGCCTTGAGGCGGTAGTGTGCGGTGCTGGTGAAGAAGTGCTGGTCGAGCGACACCAGCTCGAGGCTCATGCTGCCGCCGTTACCGGCCAGGGCTTTGTTCAGCTCTTCGTTGCCACGGGCAACGGAGCGCTCAAGCTCGGCGGGCAGCTGCTTGCCGGTGTACCAGGCGCCAGCGGTGGTTGCGACGGCGATGGCGACGGCCAGACCGGAAAGGATGCCTACTGATTTCTTCATGAATAGAACCGATTGCTGTCCATAGGGAGGGCGATTGA
The DNA here is from genome assembly GCF_019139535.1 of Pseudomonas muyukensis. Lineage (NCBI taxonomy): Bacteria > Pseudomonadati > Pseudomonadota > Gammaproteobacteria > Pseudomonadales > Pseudomonadaceae > Pseudomonas > Pseudomonas muyukensis. Next base: position 4,797,004 of record NZ_CP077073.1, read on the forward strand.
GCGAACCACGCAAAGGTGGCCGCGCGGGTTGGCAAGAATACCACCGGCGCCCGTGCGGCGCGGTGATGCGCGGTGGATTTTCTGTATCTGCCCACGACGGCTTGGCTTGCGCAAGACCGTAAATTTTTACGAACATCACAATCGACTTACCGCCCGTTAAATCGGCCAATCACAGTGCATAACAGCCAAGTAAATCGATTCAAACTCCATCCAGTTGGCAACCTGTCATGTTTAACTTGACACCCAAACGGCCATCGTCTTTTATTCCGCCACCCCGCAGCTCCAACATAAAAGGTGAACAACATGGAGCCCACCCGCTCGACCTCGTCGTGCCCGTCCCCCGCCGTGCCCGTTGTCTCGACACAGGAGCAGCGCCCGCATGCAGCCTGACCACAGCGCCCCGGGCAATGCCCAGTTCCGCAAGTCCCTGCGCCTCTGGCACGTGGTGATCATCGGCCTGGCCTATCTCACCCCGATGACCGTGTTCGACACCTTCGGCATCGTCTCCGGCATCACCGCCGGGCACGTACCCAGCGCCTATCTGCTGGCCCTGGCCGGCATCCTGTTCACCGCCGTGAGCTACGGCACCCTGGTGCGCCGCTTCCCGCAGTCCGGCTCGGCCTACACCTACACCCAGCGGGCGATCAATCCACACGTGGGCTTCCTGGTCGGCTGGTCGTCGCTGCTGGACTACCTGCTGCTGCCGATGGTCAATGCACTGCTGGCCAAGCTGTACCTGTCGGCGATGTTCCCCGAGGTGCCGGCGTGGGTCTGGGTGACGGGCTTCGTCACCCTGATCAGCTTGATCAACATGCGCAGCGTCAACCTGGTGGCGCATTTCAACCTAGTGTTCGTCGCCGTGCAGGTGGCGATCATCGCCGTGTTCATCTATCTCTGCTGGCGCGGCCTGGGCCACGGCGAGGGCCTGGGCACGGCCTGGAGCCTGGTACCGTTCGCCGACGACCAGACCCAGTTCGCCGCCCTGGCCGCCGGCGCGACCATCCTGTGCTTCTCGTTCCTGGGTTTCGACGCGGTGACCTGCCTGTCGGAAGAAACCCGCGACCCGGGCAAGACCATTCCGCGGGCGATTTTCCTGACCGCGTTGATCGGCGGCGTGGTGTTCATCGGCGTGTCCTATTTCATCCAGGCCTACTTCCCGACCATGGCGCGCTTCCACGACCAGGAAGCGGCCCTGCCGGAAATCGCCCTGTATGTCGGCGGCAAGCTGTTCCAGTCGGTGTTCATCGCCTGCACCGTGATCAACACCATCGCCTCGGGCCTGGCCTCGCAGACCAGCGTCTCGCGCCTGCTGTACGTGATGGGCCGCGACCGGGTGATCCCGGCCAGCGTGTTCGCCCGCCTGCACCCACGCTACAAGACCCCGGTGCTGAACATCGCCGTGGTCGGGCTGATCGCGCTGTCGGCGATCTTCTTCGACCTGGTCACCGCCACCTCGGTGATCAACTTCGGCGCGCTGGTGGCGTTCAGCTTCGTCAACCTGTCGGTGATCAACCACTGCTACATTCGCGAGCGGCGCAACCGGGGCCTGACGAACAACCTCAAGTATCTGGTGATGCCGACGATAGGCTTTTGCATCATCGTCTCGCTGTGGCTGGACCTGAACCAGCACTCCTTGTTGTTCGGCGGGGTCTGGGCCTTGCTCGGCGTGTGCTACCTGGGCTGGCTGACCAAGGCCTTCAGGGTCGCGCCGCCCAACTGCATCGCCGACTGAATCACCGACGCCCGCCTGACCGCGGGCGTCCTTTTACCTGAGAAGGAAACGCCCATGTTGTCGCGCCGCCTCTCCATCCAGTGGAAGATCACCCTGCTCGCCGGTTTGTGCCTGCTGGCCATCGTCGCCGTGCTGGTGACGACCTCGCTGACCCAGGCCCGGCACAGCGCCGAGCAGGTGTTCCAGGCCAACAGCGAGCTGCTCGAGCGCAGCGCGCGCCAGCGCCTGCACGCCCATGGCGAGACCCAGGCCCTGCGCATCCAGCGCTACTTCATGGACGCCTACCAGTACGGCAACGGTTTCGCCCGCCTGGTACAGGCGCTCAAGGGCCGCGGCGGCGCCGACCTGCGTGACGAGCTCACGCGCCAGGCGCGTGCCGCGCTGGCCGGCAACAGTAACCTGATCGGCTTGTACCTGGTGTTCCAGCCCAACGCCCTGGACCAGGCGGACGTCCGCTTCGTCGGCCAGGCCGATAGCGGCAGCAACGACAGCGGGCGCTTCTCGCTGTACTGGTCGCAGCCCGGCACTGGCAACCTGGAACAGGAGGCCATGCCCGAGGCGATGCTGGCCGACACCAGCCCGGGCGCCAACGGCGCGCCCTACAACCGTTGGCTGACCTGCCCGCAGGAAACCGCCAAGGCCTGCGTGCTCGATCCGTACTTCGACGAGGTCAACGGCCACCAGGTGCTGATGACCAGCATCGCCCTGCCCTTGCTGGAAAACGGCAAGGTGATCGGTGTGGTCGGCCTGGACATCGGCCTGGACAACTTGCAGCAATTGAGCCTGGCTGGGCGCCAGGAGCTGTTCGACGGCCAGGGCCAGGTGAGTATCGTCAGCCCTTCGGGCCTGCTCGCCGGGCACAGCCTGGATGCCAGGCAACTGAGCAAGACCGTGGAGCAGGCCTTTGCCAGCGAAGCCAGCGCGCTGACCGGCCCGCTGCGCGCGGGCCAGGCGCTCGAGCGCCTGGACGGCGGCACCCTGCGGATCTCCCAGCCCTTCGCGCCGATCCCTGGTGCCGCCCCCTGGCAGGTGCTGCTGGCGCTACCGGAGCAGGTGCTGCAAGCCCCCGCGGTGGCGCTCAACCAGCGCCTGGACAGCCAGAACCAGCAAGCCAACCTGGTCAGCCTGCTGATTGGCCTGGGCGCTGCGGTGCTGGGCTTGCTGCTGGTCTGGCTGACCGCCCGCGGGGTGACCCGGCCGATCCTGGCGGTGGCTGCGCGCCTGGAGGACATCGCCAGTGGCGAAGGCGACCTGACCCGGCGCCTGGACTACGCCCGCGACGACGAACTGGGCCAGCTGAGCGGCTGGTTCAATCGTTTCCTCGACAAGCTGCAACCGGTGATCGCCCAGCTCAAGGGCTCGGTGCAGGAGGCCCGCGGCACTGCCGACCAGTCGGCGTTGATCGCCAGCCAGACCAGTGATGGCATGCAGCAGCAACACCGCGAGATCGAGCAGGTGGCCACCGCCGCCAACGAAATGAGCGCCACGGCCCACGATGTCGCGCACAATGCCGCCCAGGCCGCGCAAGCTGCCCGCGGCGCCGACCAGGCGACCCGCGATGGCCTGGCCTTGGTGGCGGCGACCCGCACGGCGATCGACCAGCTCGCCGGTGGCATGAACGCGGCGATGGACGAGGCCCGGGCACTGGAGAGCCGTGGCGAGCAGATCGGTTCGGTGCTGGAGGTGATCCGCGCGATTGCCGAGCAGACCAATTTGCTGGCGCTCAACGCGGCGATCGAGGCGGCTCGGGCCGGCGAGGCTGGGCGTGGTTTCGCCGTGGTGGCCGATGAGGTGCGCAACCTGGCCCAGCGCACGCAGGTGTCGGTGGAGGAGATCCGCCAGGTGATCGAGGGTTTGCAGCAGGGTACCCAGGATGTGGTGGGGGCGATGCATGCGGGCCAGCGCCAGGCCCAGGACAGCGCCGCGCAGATGGAGCAGACGTTGCCTGCGTTGCAGCGGATCGGCGAGGCAGTGGCGGTGATTACCGACATGAACCTGCAGATTGCCTCGGCTGCCGAGGAGCAGAGCGCGGTGGCCGAGGAGGTGAACCGCAACGTGGCAGGGATTCGTGACGTGACCGAGTCGCTGTCGGGGCAGGCGGACGAGTCGGCGCGGATCAGCCAGGCGTTGAATCGGCTGGCCAACCAGCAGCAGGTATTGATGGCGCAATTCCGGGTGTAATACCGCGTGAGGGCCACCAGGTGCACACCGTAGACCCGGCAGCGCCTGGCGGCCCTCACGCGATCAGCAGCCGTCGCCCCACTACGCAAGAACGCCACTCGGCCTGCTGAAGTCGCAATTTGTCTTGCCTGAACTATCGCGCGCCTAGAAGCAGAAGCAGGGGCGGTTTAACTCATTTGCGCCGCCTCAACCCGCTACCCGGGACTTTCATGATTTGTTGACGATCTTTTCACGCCTCCCCCTTTAGCGTCGCCTCCCAACCGATCCGGCCGGCAACTGGCTTTCCGAGGCGCACGTGTCACGCACAACTTCCCCCGCTCGCACATCCATCGACTGGGCCGGCCTTGGCTGGCTGATGCTGTTCTTCTGGTATTTCTCCGGCGTCACTCAGGCCCTGCTGATGTTCAGCGGCACCACCGGCTTCGCCGGCTTTCGCGACGCCTTCTTCCTCAGCAGCCTATGGCTGGCCCCAGTATTGCTTTTGCCGCGCCTGACCCGCCCATTGGCAGCGCTGATCGGCCTGGTGCTGTGGGCCTGCTCGCTGGTCGGCCTGAGCTACTTCGGCATCTATCGCCAGGAGTTCTCGCAAAGCGTCATCTTCGTGATGTTCGAATCCAATACCGCCGAGGCCGGGGAGTACTTCAGCCAGTACTTCAGCCTCTGGCTGTGCCTGGCGCTGCTACTGTACAGCGCGGGCGCGGTCCTGTTGTGGAAACGCCTGCGCCCGGTCGCCCTGCCGCTGTACAGCCGCGTCCCGCTGGCGCTGGCGCTGGTGGCCGCAACCCTGGCCTACCCCTTCTACAAGCAGATGGTCACGCAACAGCGCAGCTTCGCCGAAGCCCAGGAAAAGGTCGAACAACGCATGGCCTCGGCCGTGCCTTGGCAACTGCTGGTCGGCTACCGGCAATACCGCCAGCAACTGGACAACATGCAGGCACTGCTGAACCAGAACGCCGCCCTGCCCCCCCTGCAAAACCTCAAGGACAGCAGCGGTGACGCACCGCGCACCCTGGTGCTGGTACTCGGCGAGTCCACCACCCGCGAGCACATGCACCTGTATGGCTATGGCCGCGACACCACGCCGAACCTCGATGCCCTGGCCGCCCGCGACAACAGCCTCACGGTGTTCCGCAACGTGGTCTCGCCACGCCCGTACACCATCGAGGTGATGCAGCAGATCCTCACCTTTGGCAACGAGGAACACCCAGACCGCTTCCTCACCGACCCGTCGCTGATCAACCTGATGAAACAGGCCGGCTACAAGACGTTCTGGATCACCAACCAGCAGACCATGACCAAGCGCAACACCATGCTCACCACCTTCTCGCAGCAGACGGACGTGCCGGTGTACCTGAACAACCAGCGCACCCAGAACGCCAGCCAGTTCGACAGCGTGGTGCTCGAACCCTTCGACAAGGCCCTGCGCGACCCGGCGCAAAAGAAACTGATCATCGTCCACCTGCTCGGCACCCACATGGACTACCGCTATCGCTACCCGGCGCAGTTCGAGCATTTCAAGGACAACCTCGGCGCGCCGGCAGCCCTGTCGCCCGACCAGGTGCAAACCTACAACTTCTATGACAACGCGGTGCGCTACAACGACTTCGTCGTCTCGGACCTGATCAAGCGCTACTCGGCCACCACGCCCAACGGCTTTTTGCTGTACCTCTCCGACCACGGCGAGGATGTCTACAGCTCTGGCAAGCACGATCGACTCGGGCGCAACGAGGCCGACCCGACCCGCCCGATGTACACCATTCCCTTCCTGCTGTGGACCTCGCCCAGCTGGCAGGCGGCCCACCCCCGCGACCTGCAGGCCATGGCCAACCGCCCCTACAGCAGTGCGCACCTGATCCACACCCTGTCCGACCTGGCCGGCCTGAGCTATGACCGTTTCGAACCCGCCAAGAGCCTGGTCAGCCCGCAGTTCAGCGCCCTCCCACGCTGGATCGGCGACCCCTACGCGAAGAACGGCCTGCACGCGTTCGACAAGCTGCCCGGCGTCAACGATGACAAGGAACAGCGTACCGCCAGCAGCGATATCGCCAGCCCTCGGCAAAAGTGACCAAGGGCGCAAGCCCGCTTCCCCGCGCACACCCTCAAGCCGGTACCTGGCCATCCAGGTACCGGCTTTTTCGTATGGCACTGGATGATGAATTTTTTTCCAACCACCCAGACGAGTCGCTTGTTCAAAAATACAAAGAGACGACATCTTCCGTCTAAGTGACAAATACAATCCCCTTTAAATTCGACGCTTTTAAATAAATGCCTTATCAAAAGGCACTTCTATCGACCAGAAGACCTGACAAAACGACGAAACCAAACATTCCAAAAAGGAATGATATGGCGATAATTGGTCGTTTGTTCCCCGCGCCTTTCGAGGTCGATACTGACTTCCATCAATTCAATCGTGACCGCCATGGCCGTGGAGCCGCCATCGGCCAACGTGCGTCCGTGCAAAGGCTTTTCGCCGCAGTAACTGCAAGTGGCCAGAACACAACAAGAACAACAACTCACTTGAATGCAGATCAAATAGGTTGCCCATGACCCATTCGAACAACACAGCAAGTTTGACTGCCGCAACCCCCTCATCAGGACAACTCAAGCGCACCCTGACCAGCCGTCACCTGAACATGATCGCCATTGGCGGCTCGATCGGTACCGGATTGTTCGTCTCCTCCGGCGCCACCATCGCCCAGTCCGGCCCTGGCGGCGCCCTGCTGTCGTTCGCGGTGATCGGCCTGATGGTGTACTTCCTGATGACCAGCCTCGGTGAACTGGCAGCGTGCATGCCGGTCAGCGGCTCGTTCTCCACCTACGCCTCACGCTACGTGGAAGAAAGCTTCGGCTTCGCCCTTGGCTGGAACTACTGGTACGCCTGGGCGGTGACCATTGCCGTGGACCTGGTGGCGGTGCAGATCATCATGACCTACTGGTTTCCCGACACCCCCGGGGTGATCTGGAGCGCGGCGTTCCTGGCCTTGCTGTTCGCCCTCAACGTCGCTTCGGTACGCTTCTTCGGCGAGGCCGAGTTCTGGTTCGCCTTGATCAAGGTGGTGACCATCATCGTCTTCATCATCGTCGGCGTGCTGATGCTGCTGGGTATTCTCGAAGGCGGCCAGGATGGCGGCGCCCAGCTCTGGCAGCTCGGCGACGCGCCCATCGCCGGCGGCCTGCCAGCACTGATCGGCGTGGCGATGATCGTCGGTTTTTCGTTCCAGGGCACCGAGTTCGTCGGTATCGCCGCCGGCGAGACGGAGAACCCCGGGCGCAATATTCCCAAGGCCGTGCGCCAGATCTTCTGGCGCATCCTGCTGTTCTACGTGTGCACCATCATCGTCATCGGCCTGCTGATTCCCTACACCGACCCACGCCTGCTCAAGGACGGCCTGTCCGACATCACCATCAGCCCGTTCACCCTGATCTTCTCCAAGGCCGACATGCTCGCCGCCGCGGCGCTGATGAACGCGGTGATCCTCACCTCGGTGCTGTCGGCCGGCAACTCGGGCATGTATGCCTCCTCGCGCATGCTCTACAGCCTGGCCCTGGAGCGCAAGGCACCGGCGATCTTCGCCCGGGTCACCCGCAGCGGCACGCCGGTATGGGCGCTGCTGGCCACCGCGGCGGTCGCCGGCCTGTGCCTGCTGAGCTTCCTGTTCAGCCCCGGCAAGCTCTACCTGTGGTTGCTCAACACCTCGGGCATGCTCGGCTTCATCGCCTGGCTGGGCATCGCCGTCAGCCACTACCGCTTCCGCCGCGGCTACCTGTACCAGGGCCACGACCTGGCCCGGCTGCCCTACGTGTCGAAGTTCTTCCCGATCGGCCCGCTCTTCGCCTTTGGCCTGTGCCTGGTGGTGATGCTCGGGCAGAACTACCAGGCGTTCCTCGGCGGGCAGATCGACTGGATCGGCGCCCTCGCCACCTACATCGGCCTGGTGCTGTTCGTGGTGATGTGGTGGGGCCACAAGCTGCTCACCGGCTCGCGCACCGTGCGCTACAAGGAGATGGACTTCTCCAGCATCGAGACGCGCAAGGCCAGCGACCCAGCCGCTGCCGCCCATGCCCAGCCCAGCACGGCCAACCAGCTGCCGGCCTGAGAACCACCGTCGCGGGCCGGCAACGGCCCGCCCCTGACTGCCCGGGATCATGATGACCAGCGATTTCCTCGACTCCTACTATGAAGCGACCGTGCACCGCAGCACCTACCCCGCCCAGGCCGGGCGCACCACGACCCGTGTGTGCATCCTTGGCGGCGGCCTGGCCGGTCTGTCGACGGCCCTGGGCCTGACCGAGCGCGGCGTGACCGACGTCACCCTGCTCGAAGCCGAGCGCATTGGCCATGGCGCCTCGGGGCGCAATGGCGGCTTCGTGTTCGGCGGCTACAGCCTGGGCAACGCCGAACTGCTGGCGACCCTGGGCGCCAGCGAGGCCCGGCGGCTCTACCAGCTGACCCTCGACGCCGTCGAGCTGATCCGCCAGCGCACCCGCCAATACGCCATCGATTGCGACCTGGTCGACCAGGGCGTGATCCTGGCGAACTGGTTCAACGACCCATCGCGCCTGGACAAGCCCCGCCAATTGATGAAAGAGGCCTATGGCGTGGACTGGGCCTATCTTTCCCCGGGCCAGTTGCAGGAACAGCTCAAGAGCGAGCGGTATTACGGCGGCCTGCTCGAACGCAATGCCTTCCACTTCCACCCGCTCAAGTATGTCTGTGGCGTGGCCCGCGCCGCCCGCGATGCCGGGGTGACCCTGTTCGAGCACTCGCCGGTGACCCAGATCGAGAAAAAGGCCGGTGGTGGCTACATCGTGCGCACCGCTCAGGGCGAGGTCCACGCCGAGGAAGTGGTGTTCTGCGGTGGCGGCTATGCCCGCGGCGTGCATGCGCCGGTCGAGCGCGCGGTGCTGCCGATCGCCACCTATGTGGTGGCCACACCGCCGTTGGGCGAACGCCTGCAGGATGCCATCGCTTGCCAGGCGGCGATCTACGACACGCGTTTCGCCTTCGATTACTACCGTCCGCTGCAGGACACCAGGATCCTCTGGGGCGGGCGCATTTCCATCCTCGACCGCGGGCCGCAGGCGATCGCCAAGTTGCTCAAGGCCGACCTGGTGAACGTCTACCCGCAGCTCGAGGACGTGCAACTGCAATACGCCTGGGGCGGGCTGATGAGCTACGGGCGGCACCAGATGGCCCAGATTGGCCAGGACGAACAGGGCATCTGGCACGCCGTCGGTTTTGGCGGCCACGGCATGGCCCCCACCACCGTGGCCGGCGAAGTGCTGGCCGACGCCATTGCCCGGCAGCTGCCGGTGCCCCAGGGGTTTGCCCGCTTCGGCCTCGAACGCACCTACGGGCTGGCCGGGATGCTCGCCGCGCAGGCCACCTACAGCGCCTACCAGGCCCGCGATGCGTTCGATGCACGAAGGCTCAATCGCTGAGTGGTGTTGCCCGGGTTCGCCGGCAAGCCGGCTCCTACGCGGTGCACCAGGCCGGGCGATGCAAGCGCCGGCCTTGCCGGCGAACCAGGCGCCGCGGACGCGAGCCGGCGGGCCGGTAACAGGAGCGCAACCGGCCAACGCCGGGCCGGGCAATGCGAGTAGCCATCCCCCCTACCGCGGCATAGCATGCAAGCCTGATGGTCGGCCTACCAAATGGACTTGGAAGATGAATGCCAACACACGCCTGGACGTCATTGCCTTTGAGCAACGCCCACTCAAGCAGCCTCACCGCGACACCCTGGAAACCTGCAGCCTCGAACAACTGCGCGACGTGCAACTGCGCCGCCTGCGCTGGTCGCTGAAACACGCCTGGCGCAACGTACCCTGGTACCGCCAGCAGTTCGAAGCCATGGGCCTGCACCCAGAGCAACTCGAGCACCTCACGGACCTCGCCCGCTTCCCCTTCATCGGCAACGCCGAGCTGCACCACCACTACCCCTTCTCGTTGTTCGCCGTGCCCGCGCGGCAGGTGGTGCGCCTGCACGCCTGCCAGGACGGCAGCGCCCGTTCGCCGGTGATTGGCTACACCCGCAACGACCAGGAAGTCTGGGCGGCGCTGGTCGCCCGCTCGCTGCGCGTGGCCGGCGCCCATGCCGGCGAGCGCCTGTACGCGCTCGGCAGCCATGACGGCGCCAGCGCCGGCCTGCAACTGGGCGCCGAACGCCTGCACTGCGCGCTGCTACCCCTGGCCGCGCGCGGGGCCCAGGAGCAGGTCCGCCTGCTGTGCGACTTCCAGCCGCAACTGCTGGTGGCCAGCCCGGCACAACTGCTGGCCCTGGCCCCTGAGCTGGAGCGCCAGGGCGTCAGCCTGCCGGGCCTGTCGTTGCGCAGCGTGCTGCTCGGCCCACAGCCGTGCAGCCACAGCCTGCGCCAGGAGCTCGAGCAGCGCCTGGGGGTCCAGACCCTGGCCCTGTACGGCGTGCCGGCGCTGATGGACCCGGGCATCGGCATGCAATGCCCGCAAACCCGTGATGGCGTGACGCTCTGGGAAGACCACTTCTACCCCGAGGTCATCGACCCGCACAGCGGCACGCCACTGCCCGATGGCCAGTTCGGCGAGGTGGTGCTGACCACCCTCAGCCGCGAGGCTGTGCCGATGATCCGCTACCGCACCGGCGAGATCGGCCGCCTGCTGCCGGGCACCACCCACAGCATGCGCCGCCTGGAACGCCTCACCGGCCGCGACGCCGCGCCGCTGCGCCAGAGCGCCTGAACAGGAGCCGCGCCATGACCCTGATGCACCCGCTGCAAGTCGCCGATATCCGCCGCGAAAGCGCCGACACCGTGTCGATTGCCTTTGCCGTGCCCACGCACCTGGCCGCCACCTACCGCTTCGAGCAGGGTCAGTACCTGCAGCTGCAAGCGCAGTTGCAGGGTGAGGCAGTACGGCGTTCGTACTCGATCTTCAGCGCCCCGGACGACGGTGAACTGCGGGTGGCGATTCGGCATGTGCCGCAGGGCCGTTTCTCCAGCTATGCCAATACCCAGTTGGCGGTGGGCGATACCCTGCTGGTGATGCCACCGGCGGGCGCATCCTCCCGCCCAGAACCACAAGCCCCGGCCCACCATTGCCTGGGCATGGCCTCGGGCAGCGGCATCACGGCGGTGCTGCCGATCATCAAGGCCACCCTGGAAAACGCCGCCAACAGCCGCTTCACCCTGGTCTACGGCAACCGCGACCGCGCCAGCCTGCTGTTCGGTGAGCGCCTGGCGGCGCTACAGGCCCTGTATGAGCAACGGCTGCAGGTCATCCTGCTGTTCAGCCGCGAAAGCAACGACAACGGGCTGCCCTCCGGGCGCCTGGACCTGGCCATGTGCGACACGCTGTTTCGCGAGTGGATCGACGTCAGCCTGCTCGACGCGGCGTTTCTGTGTGGCCCGCAGGCCATGGTCGAGACAGTGGGTGGGGCGCTGAAGGATTACGGCCTGGCCGCCGAGCGCCTGCATTTCGAACGCCTGGCTGAGCCCAGGCTGCTGCCCTGCTAGCACCCACGGGCCTTGCGCTGCCTGGCAGCGCAAGGCGAACGTGCGTTCAATCGCGGTCGCGATGGTCGGCGACGCCGCGCATCCAGTAGCCCTTGCCGCGCACCAGGCGACGCTGGATCGAACAGGTTTCGGTGAGGTAGTCACGCACCTCGTTGACCGCCTGCGCCTCGCTGGCAATCCAGAATTGGCCGATCCCGGAGGGAAGCTGCAAGCGCTTGATACCTTCGAGCAACAAGTTGCTGCCGGCCGGGTGCTCATCGCGCAAGTACCACTGGCAATTGACCGTGGCCAGCGAATCCACCGCCTGCAGCTCACTCAGGCTCGCCGCCTCCAGCACCACCAGCGCCCGGTCGCGCGGCGACAGGCTCTCAAGGATGCTCATCACCGCCGGGGTGCCGGTCTCGTCGGCGGCCAACAGCATCCACTCGGCATCGTCCTGGGGCTGGAAGCCACCGCGCAGGGCCGAACAGCCAATCTGCTCGCCGACCCAGGCCCGCTCCACCCAACGCCCCGCAGGGCCATGGTCGTGACGCACGAAGTCGACCTCGACCCGGGCCGATTGCGGAAAATGCCGGCGGATGGTGTAGGCCCGGGTGACCTGGCTGGCACCACTGGGCAGGAACAACTTCAGCCATTGCCCCGCCTGGCAGGGTGGCACCTCGGCGAACAGCTCGCCTTTCAAGGTGACACGTCGCACCAACGGGGTGACATCGCGGATATCGGTGACCTCTAGGTTGTATTTCAGTTTCTTGCGAAATTCGAGCATGAAGACTCCAGGTTTACTTGGCTTTCGCCTTGTCAACGGGCCAGCCCGGCAGCGCCAGCAGCCGGCAGATCGCCAGCCCTTGCTGGAGCGAATGAGAGGATTCCATCACAACATCCTTGGCGGGTTGGGTTGCAACGGCATGTTAGGTAGCGCTGGAAATATTGAAAATTGCAATAGCTAGAGAATAGGATTGCAATTTTTGCAAAGGACTGCGCAATGAACCTACCGGACCTCAACCTGCTGCTGACCTTCGACTCGATGCTGCGCGAAGGCAGTGTCACTGCCGCCGCCGAGCGCATGAACCTGAGCATCCCGGCCATGAGCCGGCGCCTGTCCAACCTGCGCGAAGCCATGGGCGACCCGCTGTTCGTGCTCGCCGGCCGGCGCCTGGTGCCTACACCGCTGGCGCTGGAACTGGCACCCCAGGTGCACAACCTGCTCGAAGATGCACGTCAGGTGCTGGGCAGCAAGCAGCCACTCGACCTGGGCACGGTAAAGCGCGTATTCACCCTGCGCACCGAGGACGGCTTTACCGGCGCCTGGGCCCTGCGCCTGAGCCAGCGCATCGCGCAGCAAGCGCCCCAGGTGACCTTGCGATTCATGGCCCAGGGCAACGAGGATGTCGCGGCCTTGCGCGACGGGCTGATCGACCTCGACATCGGCATCGCCGGCCCACTGGGGCCCGAGGTCTACAAACAGCGCCTGTACATCGACACCTTCGTCGGCGTGGTCAACAAGCAGCACCCGCTGGCCCGCCAGGACAGGGTCAGCGCCGAAGACCTGGTGGCCTACCCGCACCTGTCGGTATCGCGCCGCGGCCGTACCCGCGGGCCGCTGGACCTGGAGCTGGAAAAGCTCGGCCTGCAACGCAAGGTGCCATTGGTGGTGCCGGGCTTCCAGGCCGCCATGCAGTTGGCCAGCTCTTCGCAGATGATCGCGGTGATCCCCCGGCGCTTCGTCGAATGGTCGCTACCGCTGCTGGCGCTGCACATTTTCCCTCTGCCGGTGGAAACCCCCAGTGGCGAGTTTTGCCAGGCCTGGCACCCGCGGGTGAACAACGACCAGGTGCATCGTTGGCTACGCCAAGTGGTGCAGGAATGCTCGGGCAGCTGAATCGGTTCGCTGCGCCATAAGCCAATACAAGCCTCTGAAGCTGCCGTTTGCACGGCGAATAAGCGCCCACGGCCCTGCCACGAGCAATCGTAGATTGCACGTTTTGAAATTTACAAATTGACACCCTCGCCCCTAAGTTGTGGTTCGTGCAAGCCAGCGTTACCCCATTACAACGCGCGCCCCGGCACTCAAGGTGCGCGATCAAACGGACACGGACCAGATTGATGATGGATCACAAGGGTTTCAATGAATTACACGGCATCCAGATGATGTTGACGTCCACCGCTGGCGCCCTGCACAAGCTGGCCAACGGTTGGGAAAGGGGTAGCGGCTTACTCAGTTCGCTCGGTGAGCGTCTAAACCCTGAACAGCGTGAGTTACTGCACAATGCTGCACAACTCATTGACTCGATCGGCCATAACCTGGCCCATGCGAAGGAACAGCGTGTTCGCTCGGAAAAGGATGCGAAGCGTCGGCAAGATGCACGTATGGCACGGTCGAAACAGCTGGTTGCCATGACCTACCCATTACCCGCCAAGACGCAAGAGCAACGACTTGAAATTCTCCAGGCTGCACTCATCCTGAATCGCGCCCGGCAGTTCTACACCTCATACAGCACCCTAGATTTCAATCTTTACCTGAGAAATGGCCTCACAGCTCCAGAGGGTCTCTATGGCGCATCGCTGGAACACTACCGTTCAGGCAACCTGAGGTCCCTGCGCTACACCCTGATAGACGACGTCACCCACCATCTGGCGTACGACGACGGCTGCTCGGTCGAAGACCGTTTGCGCCGCCTGCAGGAAAAAGTCGCCGATGCAGTAGCGCAGGCTCCCTTGACTGCGCAGGAACGTGAAACGCTGCGCCTGTGGAAAGAAGCCTACTGCGCCGACTCGGCGAAGCACGCCGGCGCAATGTAAGAATCGTCTGATTCAGGACCTGCCCAGGCCGCGCCAGAATCGCAGGATGACAACCTCTCCCCTGTTCCATCCCGTCGCTCGCCGGCTCATGGCCTGGGCCGCCCTCATCCTGGCGATGATCGCCTGCTCGCCGGTACAGGCCGATATCACCTTCGATGGCTTCACCCGCTTCATCTTCGAGGGCTCGCAGAAGCAGTTGCCGGTGATCATCGTCAACCAGAGCGACGAGCCGGCGCTGGTGCAAGTCAAGCTCGACTGGGGCAACAAGGCGCCCACCGAGGCGCTGCCCATGGCGGTGACCAAGCCGCTGCTGCTGATTCCCGCCAACGGCAAGGCCTCGACCGGCGTGCTCTACCAGGGGCTGGGCCTGCCGGACGACCGCGAGTCGTTCCTGCTGCTCAAAGTGCTGCAAGTGCCGAAGAAGGCCACCGACAGCAATGCCATGGCCCTCGCCCTGCAGCACAACCTCAAGCTGTTCTACCGCCCTACCTTGCCCGGCTCGCCCGAGGACGCCGTCGACCAGTTGCGCTGGTCGGCCAGCGCTGCCGGTGGCTACGAAGCCCATAACGCTTCGCCCTATTACCTGACGCTGACCGAGGTCGCGTTGCGCGACCGCTCGGGGGCTGCCTGCGGGCAGGTCATCGACCACCTGATGATCGCCCCGTTCTCGCACTACGCGTTACCCGCCAACGGCTGCGACAAGCCTGCGGCGCAGGTGGCCTACGCCTTTATCAGCGACGCCGGCCTGCCCCATCCACGCCAAAGCGACCTCACGTTCTGATCCCCCCGGAAGGCCTTGCCATGTTCAGCAGACAGTTACTTTTCATCGGTTTTCTATTCTTCCTGAGCATCCCCAACAGCTACGCGCTGAAATGCCAGAAGGCGGGCTCGTCACTGATCAACGACACCACCACCATTACCGACACCGCTGCCGTGCCCAACTCGTTACCGGCGGGCACCGTACTTTGGCGTCAGCCGACACAACGCATCAATGTCGAATGCTGGGTAGACATCAATGGCATGCCCGGTGAAAACATTTACTTCTACATGAACCCCAACAGAGTCAGCCTGGGCAATGACATCGAAATCGGCGTCACCTACGAAGGCAAGGATTATCTCGCCTCCTCGCTACCTGGCGGCAAGTTGAACATCGGCTGGTTCGTGAACGGCTGCCCAGCAAACGACACCTGCGGCTGGAAAAAAGAAAGCAAGTCCATGACCTACTCGCTGTTCTTCGTCAAGAAATCACCGGCCGGCGACAACAAAGAAGGCCCCATGACGCCACTGGCAGACTATCGGGCGTTCCAGTTCGATGGGGTCGGCGGTGTGCGGCCTGGCATGAGTTACAACATCACCGCCAAGGGCTTGAACAAGTTTCGCTACTTGCCCTGCGAATCCTCCATCAGCATCCAGCCGAACGTGATCAACTTCGGCGCGATCCGCACCTCGGGGGCCACGGTGGGGGCTACCATCAATGAAGTGCCATTCACCATTACCGAGCAACGCACCTGCCAGGCGGCCTATGGCCTGGGCGGCTATCTGGAGCCGCTGACGGCGACCTTGAACACAGCCCAGGACACCCTGATCCCGAACGACAACAAATCGGTGGGCATCAGCTTGATCAACGAAGATGACCAGCGTGCGTTGTTGTTCAAGAAAGAGTTCGTGCTGACCCCGAAGACCACCTCGACCAGCAACTCGCACAATTTCCTGGCACGTCTGAAGTGGATGACCACGACGCCGACCTTTGGCGAGTTCAATGCCGGCGCGACCCTGGATATCTTCTACAAGTAAGCGGCAAGCTTGCGATCACGGCGGCGGCGCTGAAGCCGCCAACCCCAGCAGTTAATGGCGCAAACGAAAAAGCCCGCTTCCGTTGCCGGAAGCGGGCTTTTTCTTACTGCGTATGGTGGGTCGTGTAGGATTCGAACCTACGACCAATTGGTTAAAAGCCAACTGCTCTACCAACTGAGCTAACGACCCGTTGGATGGCGCGTATATTACTGATTTCTCAGAGGAAATCAACACCCCATCGCATTTTTTTCAAAAATATCGGGTCGGATCCTCTACCCCGGCAGCCTTGAAGCCGTCGGCGCGCAGGCGGCAGCTGTCGCACTTGCCACAGGCGCGGCCGTCATCATCGGCCTGGTAGCAGGACACGGTCAGGCTGTAGTCCACGCCCTGGGCCAGGCCGGCCTGGACGATCTGCGCCTTGCTCAGGTTCTGCAGCGGCGCCTGGATACGGAAGCCCTGCCCTTCGACACCGGCCTTGGTGGCCAGGTTGGCCATGCGCTCGAAGGCCTCGACGAACTCGGGGCGGCAGTCCGGGTAGCCGGAATAATCCACGGCATTGACGCCAATGAAGATGTCGCGGGCTTCGAGCACTTCTGCCCAGCCGAGGGCCAGGGACAGGAACACGGTGTTACGGGCCGGTACATAAGTCACCGGAATCCCTTCGCTCGGCGCCTCGGGTACATCGATGCTGCTGTCGGTCAGGGCCGAGCCGCCGATGCCATCCAGGTTCAGGCCGATCACCTTGTGTTCGACCACGCCCAGGTCGCGGGCAACCCGCGCCGCGGCATTGAGCTCGGCGCGGTGGCGCTGGCCGTAGTCGAAGCTCATGGTGTAGCACTGGTAGCCCTCGGCCTTGGCCATGGCCACCACGGTGGCCGAATCGAGGCCACCGGACAGCAGGATTACCGCACGTTTGTCAGTCATGTCTTTCTCCTCAGCGCCCAGGTTCGTCGTTCCACAGCAGCTTGTGCAGCTGCAACTGGAAGCGCACGGGCAAGTTGTCGGCAACGATCCAGTCGGCCAGGTCACTGGCCTTGATCTGGTGATGGCTGGGCGAGAACAACACCTCGCCGGCGCGCTCGGCCAGGTTGTACTGGATCAGTTTGGAAACCGCCCAATCGTAGTCCTCACGGGAACAGATGACGAACTTGACCTGGTCGTTGCGGGTCAGCAGCTCGATGTTCTCGTAGCGGTTGCGGTGCAACTCTTCGGAGCCTGGGGTCTTGAGGTCAAGCACCCGGCTGACCCGCGTGTCGGTGCCGCTGATATCGAGGGCGCCGCTGGTTTCCAGCGACACTTCGTACCCGGCGTCGCACAAGCTGCGCAGCAATGGCAGGGCATTGGGCTGGGCCAGCGGTTCGCCACCAGTGACGCAGACGTAGCGCGGCTTGAAGCTGGCCACCTGCTCGAGCAGCGAATCGAGGGTACGCAGGGTGCCGCCGCTGAAGGCGTAGGCGCTGTCGCAGTACTGGCAGCGCAGGGGGCAACCGGTCAGGCGCACGAAAACCGTGGGCAGCCCGGCCGTTCGCGTTTCACCCTGCAAGGAGTAAAACACTTCGGTGATGCGTAATGTGTCTTGCATGATCGCCACGGGCGTGACAGCTGAACAGGCTGTCCGCCTCCGTCAGGCACTGTCGCGGACTCGACATGGCGTTATCCGCGGCAGCGTGTTTAGGAAAAAAGGTCGGTGATTCTAACGAAAAAACCCGCGACAAGCGCGGGTTTCTTTCGAATGGCAAGCTTCAGAGCTTCTGCAGGTCGCGTTGCGCCAGTTGCGCGGCGGACGTGCCGGGGTACTGGGTGATGACCTGTTGCAGGATGCCCTTGACCTTGTCGGTGTGGCCTTGGCGGCGCTCGACGTCGGCCAGCTTGTACAGCGAATCCGGCACCTTGCTGTGCTGCGGATACAACTGGCTGACCTTGGCGAACGCCTGGCCTGCGCCTGCCAGGTCACCCTTGGCCAGGTTGACCTCGCCAAGCCAATACTGGGCGTTGCCGGCGTACTGGCTGTTGGGGTACTTGCGCAGGAAGGCGTTGAACGCCTGGCTGGCCTTGTCGAAGTCCTTCTGCTTGATCAGGTCGAAAGCGGCGTCGTAATACAGCTTCTCTTTCGCCGGATCACCCGGCTCGCTGCTGGCGGCCGGTGGCTGCGCGGCGCTGGCGCCGGCGGCGGCACCCGTGGCTGCGTTGTTCGCGCCACCGGTGGAAGAATTGTCTGGAGTCGCGGCAGGCGCGGCACCGCTGCCAATGCGGCGGTCGAGATCCTGATAGCGCTCGAGGTTTTCCTGCTTCATGCGCGACACATCGTTCTGCAGCTCTTCGATGATGCCTTGCTGGCGGGAAATCTGGTCCTGCATCTGCTGCAGCTGCATGAACAGCTGGCCATTTGCAGAAGCAGGGGCCGAAGCCCCTGCTCCGGCATAGGCGCCGCTCGTGCCATAACCCGCAGGTGGATAGCCACCCGCGTTGTCATCTACTACGGGAACCGCAGCCCACGCCGAAAGGGGCAGGCTGAGTGCGAGGACGGTTACAGCACGGCGGCACATACGCATAAGAACTTACTTACGCAGTTCTACGCGACGGTTCTGAGCCCAGGACTGCTCGTCGTTGCCGGTGGCAACTGGACGCTCTTCGCCGTAGGAGACCAGTTCCAGCTGAGCTGGGGAAACGCCCTGCAGAACCAGGTAGCGTTGAACGGCCTTGGCACGACGCTCACCCAGAGCCATGTTGTACTCGCGGGTGCCGCGCTCGTCGGTGTTGCCTTCCAGGACAACGCGGTTGCCGTTGGACTTCAGGTCCTTGGCGTGAACGTCCAGGGCGCGCATGGCTTCTGGCTTCAGATCCGAGCTGTCGTATTCGAAGTAGAAGGTGGTGATTGCGCGCAGGGCGGCTTCTTCGCTCAGGGAACCGTCGACAGCGCCAGTGTTGGCACCGTAGCCAGCGTTCGGGTCAACAGCGCCTTCACCAGCGTTGTCACCGCCTTTCGAGGAGCAACCTACAGCTACAGCCATGGCCAGAGCCAGCGCAGCGAATTTACCAAACTTCAGCATTTCCATCGTGAAACTCCTAATGAAACCCCAGTGTGTTAAGCAAAAATATTACGCCGCAATCAGTTCAGGTAAGGGGACCAGGACGGTTCTCTGACTTCGCCTTGAGCGGTAGGAAGTGGGAGCCTCACACGGCCGTTAAGCGACACGAGCATCAAGACTCCCCGGCCCTGCTGGCGGGTGGCGTAGATTAGCATGGTGCCGTTTGGCGCAACAGTGGGAGACTCATCAAGACTGGTCTCGGAGAGAATCTTTACACTTCCGCGTTGCAGGTCCTGGGCAGCCACCTTGAAGTTGGTGAAACCCTGCTGGCGATGGATCATCACCAGGGTCTTCTCGTCCGCCGACAGTTTCGGGTTGGCGTTGTAGTTACCGACGAAGGTCACGCGCTCGGCACCACCGCCACCAATCGACTGTTTATAGATCTGCGGCTTGCCGCCACGGTCGGAGGTGAAGTACAGGGTGTTGCCATCCTTGCCCCAGAACGGCTCGGTGTTGATGCCCGGGCCGGCGGTGACACGGGTGATCTGGCGCGAGGCCACGTTCATCACGTAGATGTCCGGGTTACCGTCCTTGGACAGCACGAACGCCAGGCGGGAACCGTCCGGCGACCAGGCCGGCGCGCCGTTCAGGCCTTCGAAGTTGGTGATCTGCTCACGGCGGCCGGTGTCGATGTGCTGGACGAAGATGCGCGGGCGCTTCTGCTCGAACGACACATAGGCGATGCGCTTGCCGTCCGGGGCGAAGCGCGGCGACAGGATCGGCTCACGGGACTGCAGCAGGGTCACCGCGCGGGCACCGTCGTAGTCCGAACGCTGCAGGGTGTAGCGGGTGTTGTTGGTGGAGAAGCGCTCGGCGGTCACGTACAGCATGCGGGTGGAGAACGCACCCTTGATGCCGGTGAGCTTCTCGAACGACTGGTCGGCGATGTAGTGCGCCATGTCGCGCAGCTGGTCGACGCCGCCAGCCACGCTGCCGGTCAGTACCTGCTGCTCGGTGGCGACGTTGAACAGCGCGTACTGCACCTGCAGGCGGCCACCGGACGGCACGATGTTGCCGACCATGATGTATTGCGCGCCCAGCGCTTTCCAGTCGCGGAAGATCACTTCGCTGGCCTGGGTCGGCAAGCTGATCATGTTCTGCCGCGGGATCGGCGAGTAGTAGCCGGAGTTGCGCAGGTCATTGCCGATGATGTCGGCCATGTCCTCGGGCAGCACGCTGCCACCCTGCAGGCCGAACGGCACTACCGCGATGGGGGTGGCCCGGTCGCTACCGCTGGTGACCAGGATGTTCTTTTCCTCTGCCACAGCCAGGCCTGCCACGCAGCAGAGCAAGACCAGGAGTCCTCTCAGACGTTTAATCACAACGCTAGATCCTCAGGTGTAAATGTCATCTTGAATGAACGATACGGATTGAATTCGTTCGGCTTCAAGCCCTGCATCTCGGTCAACCGACCAATGTTCTTCACCGCGGCCACGGCCGAGCTGTCGAACGGACCGTCGCCACTGGATTTGGCCACGCTCACGTTGGTGATGGTGCCGTCTGGCAACATGTTGATCTGCAGAACTACCGTCATGCCCTTGCGCGCAGATGGCGGACGTGCCCAGCCCTCGGCCGCGCGCATGCGGATCAGGTCGTCGAAGTCGCCGGCCACCTGGTCACCCTGCTCGTCGGCCAGCGCCTGCTGCCGCTCGGTGGTGTCGGACAACAGCTCGGCCAGTGCCTGCGCCTTCTTGTCTTCCGCCGCCTTGCGGGCCGCTTCCTGTGCCTTTTTCTTCTGGGCGTCTGCCGCGGCCTTTTTCTTGGCCTCTTCAGCTGCCTTCTTCTTCGCGTCCTCGGCCGCCGCTTTCTTCTTGGCGTCCTCGGCTGCTTTTTTCTTCGCGTCTTCGGCGGCTTTCTTCTTCGCCTCTTCCGCGGCTTGCTTCTTGGCTTCCTCGTCGGCCTTCTTCTTGGCCTCTTCCTCAGCCTTCTTCTTGGCGATGTCGGCCTGTTGCTTTTCCGCGGCCTTCTTCGCTTCTTCAGCTTTCTTGGCCTCGGCGGCCTTCTTCTGCTCGGCGGCCTTGGCGGCCTCTTCCGCTTTTTTCGACTCGGCGGCCTCGCGGGCCTCCTCGGCCTTTTGAGCGGCGTCGGCTTTCTTTTGTTCCGCAGCCTTCACGGCCTCCTGCTCGACCTTCTTCTGCTCGAGCTGCTCGACCTCGGTCTGGCGCGAAGCCGTCTTCTTGGCTTCCCCGGCAATCTTCTGATTGGTCTGGGTGGTCGCCTGGCTCTTGGACTTGAGCTGGTAGAGCGTGGCCTGGACGATCGGCTTGGACGGCGGCAGCTCCGGGGTCATGGCGAAGCTGACGAACAGCATGCCGAACACCAGCACGTGCAGCGCAATGGCCCAGACACTGGGCCAGAAATAGCTTTCCGAGGCGGATGGCTCTCGCTGTTGCATCAGGGCGCCTCGGTAATCAGGCCAACGTTTCCGACACCGGCCTTCTGCAACCCGCCCATGGCGCCCATGACCGCGCCGTAGTCGACGGCCTTGTCACCGCGGATGAACACCTGGGTCTGCTTGCCCTGGTCACGGCCGGCGGCGATGATCTTGGTCACTGCACTGGTCATTTCCGGCAAGGTCATGGCCTTGTCCATCTGCTTGTCGGTGTCGACTTCGCTGCCAAGGTTCCAGTAGTAGGTCTTGTCGGCCTTGATCGAGATGGTCAGGACCTGGACGTTGTTGTCCTGCGGCAGGGCTTCGCTGGAAACCTTGGGCAGGTCGACTTTCACGCCCTGGTTGAGCATGGGGGCGGTCACCATGAAAATGACCAGCAGCACCAGCATCACGTCGATGTAGGGCACCACGTTCATCTCGGCGACCGGCTTGCGTTTGTGGCGAACTCGGGCCATGGGTTTCTACCTGATCACTCTTCGCTGGTGTGTACTTTGCGGTGCAGGATCGCCTGGAACTCGTCGGCGAACGTGTAGTAACGGCCGATCAGCGTTTCACTGCGCGCAGCGAAACGGTTGTAGGCGATGACCGCCGGGATCGCGGCGAACAGGCCGATGGCAGTGGCGATCAGTGCCTCGGCGATGCCCGGTGCCACGGTGGCCAGGGTCGCCTGCTGGGCGCTGGCCAGGCCGCGGAACGAGTTCATGATGCCCCACACGGTGCCGAACAGGCCGATGTACGGGCTGGTCGAACCGACGGTGGCCAGGAACGGCAGGCTTTGCTCGAGCTTTTCTTCCTCGCGGGAAATGGCCACGCGCATGGCCCGACCAACACCTTCCATGACCGCGTCCGGGTCGACACCCGGCTGCTGGCGCAGGCGCGAGAACTCCTTGAAGCCGGCACGGAATACCTGCTCGACACCCGAGTCCGGATCAGGGTTGCTGCCCGCCTGGCGGTACAGCTTGGACAGGTCGATGCCCGACCAGAAGCGCTCTTCGAACGCGTCCAGCGCGCGACGGCCGGCACGCAGCATGGTGCTGCGCTGGAAGATCATGATCCACGAGGTGACCGAGGCGGCCACCAGGGTCAACATGACCAGCTGAACCACGACACTGGCATTGGCGACCAGGCTCCACATGGAGGTATGGTCGACGACGTTTGCTTCCACGCTTATTCTCCTGCGTTGGATTGAGTACCCGTGCCGTCCGCCAGGAAGGCGTCACGCAGCGCTGGGGGAATGGCCCGGGGTTTGAAAGTGTCGGCACGCACGGCGGCCACCAGAAACTGCCCTTCGCAGAGCAGCGTTTCATCCTTTGTGCGCCATACCTGCTGCACGAAGCGCAGGCTGGCGCGGTTCAACTCGGTGACTTGCGCGGTGACCCGCAGTTCGTCGTCCAGCCGCGCCGGCGCGTGATAGCGCGCTTCGCTGGAATGGACCACGAACAGTAGATTGTCCCCGGCCAGCTCCAACTGGGAGAAACCCAGGTGGCGCAGGCGCTCGGTACGCGCGCGCTCCATGAACTTGAGGTAGTTGACGTAGTACACCACCCCACCGGCGTCGGTGTCCTCGTAATAGACGCGACAGCGGTGTGCGAACGGTTCCAGCCCATTTTGCGCGCGCATACTCTAGTGCTTACTCCTGTACTTGCCAATCCGCCCCGGCAACTGTTTTTGCATCGATAATGTCGTATTGCCAGCGAGCTGCCGACATGCCAGCGGTAGGACCACGAAATCGGCGATTCGATCTGTCATTCATCGTCCTGCACGGCATATTCCCCGCCTTCGCAGAAGCGCCCGGGGATATTCAGGCCGAAATGCAGGTAGGCATGGCGGGTGACTACCCGTCCACGCGGGGTGCGCATGATGTAGCCCTGCTGGATGAGATAGGGCTCGAGCACGTCCTCGATGGTATGGCGCTCCTCGCCGATCGCCGCGGCAATGTTGTCGAGCCCCACCGGACCGCCGTCGAACTTCTCGATCATGGTCAGCAGCAGGCGCCGGTCGGAGTGATCGAAGCCACGCTCGTCGACATCCAGCAGGTTCAGCGCCATGTCCGCGACCGCCTTGGTGATCTCGCCCTTGCCACGCACCTGGGCAAAGTCGCGCACCCGCCGCAGCAGGCGATTGGCGATCCGTGGCGTGCCCCGCGCCCGGCGGGCGATCTCGAATGCGCCCTTGTCGTCCATCGACAGCCCGAGAATACCGGCCGAACGACTGACAATGGTGGCCAGGTCCTTGTTGCTGTAGAACTCCAGGCGCTGGACGATGCCGAAGCGGTCGCGCAACGGGTTGGTCAGCATGCCGGCGCGGGTGGTGGCCCCGACCAGGGTGAACGGCGGCAGGTCGAGCTTGATCGAGCGCGCGGCCGGGCCCTCGCCGATCATGATGTCCAGCTGGAAGTCCTCCATCGCTGGGTAGAGCACCTCTTCGACCACCGGCGACAAGCGGTGGATCTCGTCGATGAACAGCACGTCGTGGGGTTCGAGGTTGGTCAGCATCGCCGCCAGGTCGCCCGGGCGCTCGAGGATCGGGCCCGAGGTGCTCTTGACCGATACGCCCATCTCCTGGGCGATGATGTTGGCCAGGGTGGTCTTGCCCAGGCCAGGCGGGCCGAAGATCAGGGTGTGGTCGAGGGATTCGTTGCGTCCGCGCGCGGCCTGGATGAACAGCGCCATCTGCTCGCGCACCACCGGCTGGCCGATGTACTCGTCCAGGCGCAGCGGGCGGATCGCGCGGTCCTGGACCTCTTCGCGGTCGCGGCCACTGGCGGCGATCAGGCGGTCGGTTTCGATCACTTGGCAATCATCCCTTTAAGGCTGCGACGGATCAGTTCCTCACTGCTCAGGCCGGCCTTGTCCTTGATCGCGGCAATCGCCTTGCTGGCTTCCTGGGGCTTGTAGCCCAGGGAGACCAGGGCACTGACGGCGTCGGCCTCGGCCGAGGACTCACTGGCCGCCGGCAGTGGGCCGTCGGAAACCAGGGTGAACATCGCCGGGGAGGTTTCCCACGCCTTGAAGCGGTCCTTGAGTTCGACCAGCAGGCGTTCGGCGGTCTTTTTACCGACACCCGGCACGCGCACCAGGACCGTGGCGTCCTGGGCCTGCACACAGCGCACCAGCTCGTCCACTTCCAGGCCGGACATCAGCGCCAGCGCCAGCTTCGGCCCCACGCCGTTGAGGCGGATCAGCTCGCGGAACAGCTCGCGCTCGCGTTTTTCGGCGAAGCCATAAAGTAGGTGGGCGTCTTCGCGTACCACCAGGTGGGTGTGCACGGTCACTGGCTCGCCGACCTTGGGCAGGCGGTACAAGGTGGTCATCGGCACTTCCAGCTCATAGCCCACGCCGTTGACGTCGATAATCAGGTGCGGCGGTTGTTTCTCCGCCAAAGTGCCACGCAAACGTCCAATCACGTTCCGATCCTTCCTCTCGGGCGCCGGTCGAAAACCGGTCCACCCTATCAGCAAATGCGCCAGGTGCGCGCGTCACCCGGACAAAATGTGTATCAGCGCATGAAGCGGCTACAGACGCAAGCGCCCGCCGCGCCGCCGCGCCGTCGTCAAGCCATGGGGAATCAGGCTGGAGCGGGTATGGGCATGGCACAGGGCGATGGCCAGGGCGTCCGAGGCATCGACCTGGGGCTTTTGGGTCAGCTTGAGCAGGTGCATCACCATCAGCATCACCTGCTCCTTGTTGGCGCCACCGGTGCCGGCCACGGCCTGCTTGACCTGGCTGGCGCTGTACTCGGCGATCTCCAGGCCCGCCTCGGCGGCAGCGACGATGGCCGCGCCACGGGCCTGGCCCAGCTTGAGCGCGGAGTCGGCGTTGCGCGCCATGAACACCCGCTCGATGCCCATGGTTACCGGGCCGTGCTGGCGGATGATCTCGCTGACGCCGCGGAACACCACCAGCAGGCGGTCATGCAGCTCGCCATCGCCGGTACGGATGCAGCCGGAGGTGACGTACTCGCAGCCGCGCGCGGTCTGGCGCACCACGCCGAAGCCGGTGATGCGCGAGCCGGGGTCGATACCAAGAATCAGGGTCATAGCGCCTACGAATGTGTACGATTTTTTGCCGGCCTTATCGCGGGACAAGCCCGCTCCCACACGACCTGCGCCAAACGGCGAGCGGGCCTTGCGGGAGCGGGCTTGCCCCACGATCGAGCCGATTGCCGAAACGATCAGCCCAGCGTTTCCAAGATTTCATCGGAAATCTGTGCATTGGAGTAGACGTTCTGCACGTCGTCCAGGTCCTCGAGCATGTCGATCAGCTTGAGCACCTTCTCCGCACCGTCCTTGTCCAGCTCGGCGCTGGTGGTCGGCTGCATGACGATCTCGGCATCCGAGGCCTTGAAGCCCGCTTCTTCCAGGGCGTTGCGCACGGCATAGAACGCGTTGAACGAGGTGAACACCTCGAACGAGCCGTCCTCGTTGGCCACCACGTCGTCGGCATCGGCCTCCATGGCGGCTTCGATCAGCGCGTCCTCGTCGACCTTCAGTTCCGCGGCGAAGCTGATCTGGCCCTTGCGCTCGAACAGGTAGGCCACCGAACCGTCGGTGCCCAGGTTGCCGCCACACTTGGCGAAGGCATGGCGCACGGCAGCGGCGGTACGGTTGCGGTTGTCGGTCATGGCTTCGACCATGATCGCCACGCCGCCTGGGCCGTAGCCTTCGTAGCTGAGCTCCTCGACGTTGTCGCTTTCGTTGGTGCCAGCCCCCCGGGCCACGGCGCGGTCGATGATGTCGCGGCTCATGTTGGCGCCCAGGGCCTTGTCCAGCGCCAGGCGCAGGCGCGGGTTGGAGGCCGGGTCAGGCCCACCCTGCTTGGCGGCGACGGTCAGCTCGCGAATCCACTTGGTGAAGACCTTGCCTCTCTTGGCATCCTGGCGTTCTTTGCGGTGCTTGATGTTCGCCCACTTGGAATGACCGGCCATAACGACTCCAAATCCTTGAAACAGAAACAGGTTCCGCCCCGAAGGGCGGAACGTGGGAACAGTGCGCCGAAGCGCCTGGGCGCATCCGCCGGGACGCGCCCGGAGCCGATTACTCGACCTTGGTCTGCTCGCGCAGACGGATGTGCAGCTCGCGCAGGGCCTTGGCGTCGACCAGGCCCGGGGCCTGGGTCATGACGCACGCGGCGCTCTGGGTTTTCGGGAAGGCGATCACTTCACGGATCGACTGCGCGCCGGTCATCAGCATGACCAGGCGGTCCAGGCCGAAGGCCAGGCCACCGTGCGGCGGTGCGCCGAACTTCAGGGCGTCGAGCAGGAAGCCGAATTTCTCTTCCTGTTCGGCCGCGTCGATGCCCAGCAGGCGGAACACCGCTTGCTGCATCTCCTTGCGGTGGATACGGATCGAACCGCCACCCAGCTCGGTGCCGTTCAGCACCATGTCGTAGGCACGCGACAGGGCGGTGGCCGGATTGGCCTCCAGCTCTTCAGGGGTGCACTTGGGCGCGGTGAACGGGTGGTGCAGCGCGGTGAAGCTGCCGTCTTCGTTCTCTTCGAACATCGGGAAGTCGACGACCCACATCGGCGCCCACTGGCAGGTCAGCAGCTCGAAGTCATGGCCCAGGCGAATACGCAGCGCGCCCAGGGCTTCGCTGACGACCTTGAACTTGTCGGCGCCGAAGAACACGATGTCGCCATCCACGGCGCCTACGCGGTCGAGGATGTTGTTGAGGTTGGCCTCGGGGATGTTCTTGACGATCGGCGACTGCAGGCCCTCGACACCCTTGGCGCGCTCGTTGACCTTGATGTAGGCCAGGCCCTTGGCACCGTAGATGCCGACGAACTTGGTGTACTCGTCGATCTTGCTGCGCGGCATGCTGGCGCCGCCTGGCAGGCGCAGGGCGGTAACGCGGCATTTAGGGTCGTTGGCAGGGCCGGCGAAGACCTTGAAGTCGACATCCTTGAGCTGGTCGGCAACGTCGACCAGCTCCAGCGGAATGCGCAGGTCAGGCTTGTCGGAACCGTAGCGGCGCATGGCTTCTTCGAAGGTCATGTGCGGGAATTCGCCGAACTCCAGGTCCAGCACTTCCTTGAACAGCTTGCGGATCATGCTCTCGGTGAGGCCCATGATCTCGCTTTCGTCGAGGAAGCTGGTCTCGATGTCGATCTGGGTGAATTCCGGCTGGCGGTCGGCACGCAGGTCTTCGTCGCGGAAGCACTTGGCGATCTGGTAGTAACGGTCGAAACCGGCGACCATCAGCAGTTGCTTGAACAGCTGCGGCGACTGCGGCAGGGCGAAGAAGCTGCCGGCGTGGGTGCGGCTCGGCACCAGGTAGTCGCGCGCGCCTTCAGGCGTGGCGCGAGTCAGGATCGGGGTTTCGACGTCGAGGAAGCCGTTTTCGTCGAGGAAGCGGCGGATGCTGCTGGTGATGCGCGAACGCAGGCGCAGCTTGTCGGCCATTTCCGGGCGACGCAGGTCGATGAAGCGGTAGCGCAGGCGGGTTTCTTCGCCAACGTCGGAGAATTCGTTCAGCGGGAAGGGCGGAGTCTCGGCTTCGTTGAGCACCTTCAGCTCGTAGCCCAGCACCTCGATGCCGCCGGAAGCCATGTTCGGGTTGACCGCGCCTTCAGGGCGCTTGCGCACCTTGCCGGTGATCTGCACGACGTATTCGCTGCGCACGCGGTCGGCGTTGGCGAAAGTCTCGGCGCGATCCGGGTCGAACACGACCTGGGCCATGCCCTCGCGGTCACGGATGTCGAGGAAGATCACCCCGCCGTGGTCGCGGCGACGATGGACCCAGCCGCAAAGGGTGACTTCCTGGCCGTCCAGGGACTCGTTCAGTTGGCCGCAATAATGGCTGCGCATCATGATGGTGGTTTCGCTTCTCGTGATTCGTGTATTCGGTGGAGGTCTTGGCCGCCCAGGGGGCTAATACTGCAAGACCCGGGCGGTGCAATTCAACTCAGTCGGCCTTGTCGCCGCCTGCCAGATTCTTTTTTGCCCCAGTCTTGAAGTCGGTCTCGTACCAGCCATTGCCGCTGAGGCGAAAGCCGGGGACCGACAGCAGTTTCTTCAGCGCCGGCGCCTGGCACGCCGGGCAATCGGTCAAAGGCGCGGCGCTGATCTTCTGCAGCACCTCCATCTGGTGTTCGCAGGCGGCACATTGATAGTCGTAAAGGGGCATGGTGTCTCTCGTCAACCACATCGCAAGCTGCCCACGGCAGCAAAGAGCGGGATTATATATGGTTAAGGAGTGCTGTGCAGCCCGCCTGGCGGTCAATGCCCGTCTGGCGCCTCCTGCAGCCAGGCCACGCAGATCACCCGCACCAAGCCGCTGAAATTTCTCACCCCGCCATGGCGCAGGTGCACCTCGCGGTCGATGTACGACAGCAACGCACTCACCGAACAGCGATTGGCCCCGGCAATCCGCTCGAGAATCCGCCAGTACACCGCCTCGAGCCGCAAGCACGTAGCAAAGCCATTGAGCCGCACCGAACGGGACACCGGGCCGGCCTGCCCCATGTCGAAATCGCGCTTGAACGGGTCGATGCGTGGCCTCGCCGCCCCCGCCCCGTGCCTTGCATTGCCATTGATCCCACCTGCCGCATGCTCCATCACATCGCTCCATCGTGACCTGATCACCCGCTCGCCGAACGAGCGGAATCCATAGCCTCAATGAAGCGCCGACATGCGAATGGATATCAGAAGCAAAATATTCCCCATAAACGAACAGGCCCGACACCCAAGAGGGTGCCGGGCCCGGCTCAAAGGCAGCGCAGGGTTTTCAAGCGGCAATCATTTCCCGTCGAGCAAAACGCGCAGCATCCAGGCGGTTTTCTCGTGCACCTGCATGCGCTGGGTCAGCAGGTCGGCGGTCGGCTCGTCACTGACCTTGTCGACCACCGGGAAAATACTGCGCGCGGTGCGCACCACCGCCTCCTGCCCCTGCACCAACTGCCGGATCATCTCGTCGGCCGGCGGCACGCCTTCTTCCTCCTTGATGGAAGAATGACGGGCGTAGAAGGCATACGAGCCTGGCGCCGGGAAGCCCAGGGCGCGAATGCGCTCGGCGATGGAGTCGACGGCCAGGGCCAGTTCGTTGTACTGCTCCTCGAACATCAGGTGCAGGGTACGGAACGAAGGGCCGGTGACGTTCCAGTGGAAGTTATGGGTTTTCAGATACAGCACGTAGGTATCCGACAACAGGCGCGACAGCCCGTCGACGATGGACTTGCGATCTTCTTCACTGATACCGATATCGATTGCCATGAAGTTCCCCTTTCCATAAGGCTTGGCGAGCAAGCGGGCAGCGGCCACTGTAACAAGAGTTGCGCCGCCGCGCATGCGACACTGGGCTGCAGCGACAGCTCAGTTTGAGAAGCCCCCGCCTTTGCTGTTAAATAGGCAGTGTGCCACCCGTGCGGATTGTCAATGCCGGGTGCATAGGCTGGACCGTCACGTTTTAGCGCCTACACCACACGCGCACCGTGCGACCAGCTCATCCTGTGATCGGCCTTATCAATGTGAGCCAAACCTAATGTTCAAGATCGTCCATCTGGTGACGGGCGTGGCGGCTTTGCTGCTATCGCTCATACCCAGTCTGAAAACTGACGCTACACCCTTCCTGCAACAACCCGAAGCCGTCTACCTGGCACTGCTCGGGCTGCTCAACCTGGTGCTGGCCCCGGCATTGCCGCAATACTACAAGGCCATGCGCCAGCAACTGCAACGCGCCAGCAGCATCCTGCTGGTGCTGGCAGTGGTGCTGCAGACCCTCACCCTGCTGGCCCGCCCGGAGCTGGGCAACCTGCCGGCGCTGGCCTGTGCCGCGCTGGCGAGCGCCCTGCACCTGCTCGCAGGCTTCGTCCGTGGCACGCGAAAGGCCCGCTCTAGCCTGGGCAGCGCCCAGGACGCCGGCCTGCGCGATACTGGCACGGTGAAGTGGTTCAATACCTCCAAGGGCTTCGGCTTCATCTCCCGCGATTCCGGTGACGATATCTTCGTGCACTTTCGCGCCATCCGTGGCGAGGGCCACCGTGTCCTGGTCGAAGGCCAGCGCGTGGAGTTCTCGGTGATGCACCGCGACAAAGGCCTGCAGGCCGAGGACGTGGTCGCGGTTTCGCGCCGCTGACCACCCTGCCGCCGCCCTCAGTAATGAGGCGGCGGCGCTTCTTCTCCCGCGCCACCCTGCTGGCCGGCCATTTCCTCGTAACGCTTGATCAGCTCGGCCATCTGCAACTGCAGGCGGTCGATCACTCGGCTCTGCTCGACCACCACGTCATTGAGCGCTTGCAGGCTGTCATCCTGGAAGGCCTGGCGGGTTTCCAGCTCGATCATGCGCATTTCCAATTCCTGCGACATGCTCACGCCTCCTTGAAGCTTTCGCCCAGCAGGGCACGCACTTGCTGACGAATGGCGTCAAGCTGCGCCGGGGTGTAAGCCACCGCCGGCACCTTGCCCCAGACCGGCGCCGGCCAGGCGGCATCGCCATGGCGCCGCACGATCACATGCATGTGCAGCTGGCTGACCACGTTGCCCAGGGTCGCGACGTTCATCTTGTCGGCGGCGAAGGCATCCTTCAACGCCTCGGCCAGGGCGCTGGTTTCTTCCCACAGCTGGCGCAGGTCAGCCTCGTCGAGCTCGAACAGCTCGCTGACATTGGCGCGGCGCGGCACCAGGATGAACCATGGATAGTTGGCATCCTTGCTCAGCAACAACTGGCACAGCGGCAGATTGCCCAGAACCAGGGAGTCCTGTTGCAGGCGCGAATCGAGGGTGAACACGGCAAACCTCCTTACAAAGGGTACAGCCCAGCCCTGCCGGCGGGCACAAGGGCGCAAGGATACTCTGCTTCGCCGCTATCGACACCCGTAGCACGCCAGTGGCGACCCACTTCGGTAACACAGCGCTACTTTTCGCACCAAAAAAGAGCCGGCAGCCAAACAGCCACCACACATCCGTCACATAAAACAGCCAGGATCAACAGTTGTCGGTAACACCTTGACTTGGAAGGCAGCTTGTCGATGCAGTGCCAGCACTTGTCGCGGCATACCACCCGGACTGGCTACAGCCCCGGTTTGCGGAGGTTTCCAAGCCTGCGCCACCGGCTTTGTGAAAATTTCATCAAACGTTCGTGATTTTGAGCACGCTTGTTGCATTCGCTTCACAGCACGTCGGCACGCCCCCTGCAGGCAGGGTGGACGCGACAAATAACAACAGCGGCATCGGATAAACCAGGGAGTTTCACAAGCCGAACTTTGTGTTTATACATTCATGACGGTTTTGAGACAGCGCTGGCGTTGTACGCCTATTAACAAGGCGTGATTTGCGACATGGAAACAGCCAACAGCGACATGACCGTAAAGTTACCGAAAGGTTGTTTTACCCCATATCGCCAAGAATAGTCCGCGTGATATACATTTTCGCCGACATAACAAGAAAGAGCTGCCCCATATAATTAAAACACTGGGCGCAGCGGTACTCTTCCTAAAAACCAAAGGAGCAAATCACGATGCGCGTGATGAAGTGGAGCATGATCGCCCTGGCCGTAGCGGCAGGGACTTCGCAGATGGCTGTCGCCTCTTCGCAGGATGAGTCCAAGGGCTTCCTCGAAGACAGCAAGCTCAACGTCAAGACCCGGATGCTGTATTTCAGCCGTGACTTCCGCAACAACGACCGCGATGAAAACGGCAATCGCCAGAGCCGCCGCGAAGAAACTGGCCTGGGCTTCCTCGGCACCTACGAATCCGGCTTCACCCAAGGCACCGTCGGCGTCGGCGTCGATGCCATCGGCATGTTGGGCCTGAAACTCGACAGCGGCAAAGGGCGCGCCGGCACCGGCCTGTTCCCCACCGGCTCCGACGGTCGCTCCCAGGATGACTACTCCAAAGGCGGCGCAGCGGCCAAGTTCCGCATCTCCGATACCGTGCTGAAAGTCGGCGACCAGTTCACCGCACTACCGGTGTTCGCGACCGACGACAGCCGCCTGCTGCCAGAGATCGCCCAGGGCGCCTTGCTGACCAGCAATGAAATCAAGGGCCTGACCGTTCATGCCGGCCGCTTCACCAGCCTCACCGCCCAAGAGCAGACCAACCGCGACAGCTTCCGCCTGAAGGAAGCGGACGTGTTCGGCGGCACCTATGCCTTCACCGACAGTCTGTCCACCAGCCTCTACTATTCCAAGGTCGAAGACTACTGGCGCAAGTACTACGCCAACGTCAACTGGGCAGTGCCGATTTCCGACAAGCAGGGGTTGGTATTCGACTTCAACATCTATGACACCAAGAGTGACGGTCGCGGCCTGGTACGCGCAGACAAGGACAGCGAAACCAAGCTCGACAACCGTGCATTCAGCCTGTCCGGCGCCTATAACATCGGCGCCCACACCTTCACCCTGGCCTTCCAGCGCGTCACCGGCGACGGCCAATACGGCTACGGCGTCGATGGTGGTGGTACGGTATTCCTCGCCAACTCCATCGCCCGTTCCGACTTCAACGCCGAGGACGAAAAGTCCTGGCAGGCACGCTACGACCTGAACTTCGCCGAATACGGTATCCCGGGCCTGACCTTCATGACCCGCTATGCCCACGGCACCGGTGCCAACACCGACGTGACCAACAACGGCAAGGAATGGGAACGCGACATCGACATCAAGTACGTGCTTCAGGAAGGCCCGGCCAAGGACCTGAGCCTGCGTGTACGCCAGGCAACCTACCGTTCTTCGGACAACGTCTACGGTTCGCCGTCGCTGGACGAACTGCGCCTGATCGTCGAGTACCCGCTGAGCATCCTGTAAGCCGCCGCTTGCAGCGCTTCGCGAACAGAAGCCCGGCCAAGCGCCGGGCTTTTTCATGGCTGACAAGCGCACCGCCCTGGGGCATCCTGTACGCTTTCGTTTCGCCCCCGTACAATGCGGGGTCATTCAACATTCAGGCAATCGACACGGCTCACCATGCGCACCAGTCAATATTTGCTCGCCACCCAGAAAGAAACCCCGGCAGATGCAGTGGTCATCAGCCACCAGCTCATGCTGCGCGCCGGCATGATCCGCAAACTGGCTTCCGGCCTGTACACCTGGCTGCCGATGGGCCTGCGGGTGATGCGCAAGGTCGAAGCGGTGGTCCGCGAGGAAATGAACGCCGCCGGTGCCCTCGAAGTGCTGATGCCGAGCATCCAGCCCGCCGAGCTGTGGCAGGAATCCGGGCGCTGGGAGCAATACGGCCCTGAGTTGCTGCGCCTGAAAGACCGCCACCAGCGCGATTTCTGCGTCGGCCCGACCCACGAAGAGGTCATCACCGACCTGGCGCGCAACGAGCTGTCCAGCTACAAGCAGTTGCCACTGAGCATGTACCAGATCCAGACCAAGTTCCGTGACGAGATCCGTCCGCGCTTCGGCCTGATGCGTGGCCGCGAGTTCATCATGAAGGACGCCTATTCCTTCCATGCCGACCAGGCTTCCCTGCAGGAAACCTACGACCGCATGCACCTGGCGTACTCCAACATCTTCACCCGCCTGGGCCTGGACTTCCGCCCCGTGCAGGCCGACACCGGCTCGATCGGCGGCAACTATTCCCACGAGTTCCACGTCCTCGCCTCCTCCGGCGAAGACGACGTGATCTTCAGCGACACCTCCGACTACGCCGCCAACATCGAGAAGGCCGAAGCCATTCCGCGCGAAACCGTGCGCCCGGCGCCGACCGAAGAGCTGCGCCTGGTCGACACCCCGAATGCCAAGACCATCGCGCAACTGGTCGAGCAGTTCGGCCTGCCGATCGAGAAAACCGTCAAGACCTTGATCGTGCACGGCACCGAGGAAGGCAAGCTGGTGGCCCTGGTGGTCCGTGGCGACCACGAGCTCAACGAAATCAAGGCTGCCAAGCTGGAACAGGTCGCCGACCCGCTGGTCATGGCGTCGGACGCCGAGCTGCAAGCCGCCATCGGCGCTGGCGCCGGCTCCCTCGGCCCGCTGAACCTGCCGCTGGAATGCGTGATCGACCGCTCGGTCGCGTTGATGAGCGACTTCGGCATCGGTGCCAACATCGACGACAAGCACTACTTCGGCGTGAACTGGGAGCGTGACCTGCCGGTACCGCAAGTCGCCGACCTGCGCAACGTCGTCGCGGGCGACCCGAGCCCGGACGGCCAGGGCACCCTGGTGATCAAGCGCGGCATCGAAGTGGGCCACATCTTCCAGCTCGGCACCAAGTACAGCGAGGCGCTCAAGTGCCAGGTCCTGGGCGAGAACGGCAAGCCGGTGGTGCTTTCCATGGGCTGCTACGGCATCGGTGTGTCCCGCGTGGTCGCCGCCGCCATCGAACAGAACCACGACGACAAGGGCATCATCTGGAACGACGCCCTGGCACCGTTCCAGATCGCCCTGGTACCACTGCGCTACGAAACCGAGGTGGTACGCGAGGCGACCGACAAGCTGTACGCCGAACTGACCGCCGCCGGCTACGAAGTGCTGCTGGACGACCGCGACAAGAAGACCAGCCCCGGCATCAAGTTTGCCGACATGGAGCTGATCGGCATCCCGCACCGCATCGTCGTCAGCGACCGCGGCCTGGCCGAAGGCAACCTGGAGTACAAGCACCGCACCGAGTCCGACGCCCAGGCGCTGCCGCTCAATGAAGTGCTGGCCTTCCTGCAGGCTCGTATCCGCCGCTGATAACTGTTGCGCGAGTGATCATGTCCAAGCGAAGTACCTATACCCTGGGGGGCGCCGCACTGTGCGGCGCCCTGCTCCTCGGCGGCTGCGCCAACCAGATGTCCCAGCGCAGCGACCACGAGGAGCGCGTCGAGCGCAAACTGCTCGAGCATAGTCTGCAGATCGATGTCGGCGAGCCCAAGGTCATGGAGCTTCCGCAACGGCGCGTGCGCATCCACGAACAGCAGCGGTTCGAGGTCACCGAATTCGAGGTGACCCGCCACTACGACCGCTACACCCCCTACCAGCCCTGGCGGGAGATCTACGAGATCCCGCTGGGCGCGGTGGCGGTGGTGGCCGGCATCGGCGCCAACGTGGTCAATGTGTTCGCCCTGGGCAACCTGCCGGACAGCGTCACCCACGACTGGCTCAGCTATGGCGTGGACGGGCTCAACCCGTTCATGAACGTGCCGTCCAACGGCCGCGCCCAGCAGAACCTGGCCGGAATCAGCGAAGTCGAGAAAGGCAAGCGCGAGGAGTTCACCAGCCTGCCGTGGAACGAACGCCTGGTCGAGGTCAAGGCCGGCAAGAAAACCCACGAGCTGACCACCGACAAGAACGGCGTGCTGCGCCTGAACCTGCTGGACAGCCCGTTCTCCGAGCAGAACCTCAACCACATCGGCACCCTGCACCTGCAAGTGGCCGATGAGGACAAGGGCGTGCGCGGCGACGCCAGCCTGCTGGTCAGCGGCAACCTGCGCAGCAAGCTGCTCGAGGCCCATGAGCTGATCTTCGATGACCTGGAGGACGACGATGTCGGCCAGTGGGTGCATCGGGTCAAGCGCCTGTCGGAGCTGGGCCTGGAAGAAGAAGCCAGCGAACTGGAGCAGAGCCTGATCGAGCTGACCCGCAACGACCCGGAGCTGCAACAGGAATTCGTGCAGAGCCTGACCAAGGCCACCGGGCGACTGGTGGCCGACCCCGGCGCGCAGTAATAAGGAAAGGGCTGCCTTGCAGCCCATCGCCTGCGCTACAGGCCCTTGCGGGAGCGGGCTTGCCCCTCAATGGGCCGCTCGCGCCTTCCTTTATAGGTCGCCGAACAACTCCAGCTGCTCAAGCGCCCCGCGCAGATCCCGCAAGCGCACCCCCACCCCCAGCAAGCGTACCGGCTTGCCACCTCGGGCGAACGCCTGGCTCAACAACTGCCGATAGCTCTCCAGGTCGCGCCCCGCCCCCGCCTGCTCCAGGGTCGTCTGGCTGAAATCATGGAACTTGACCTTGACGAATGGCTTGTCCGGACGGTAGCTGCTGTCCATCCGTGCAATACGCTCATTCAGGCTGGCCAACAACGCCGGTAGTTTTTCCAGGCAACTGGCCAGGTCCGGCAGGTCTTGGTCATAAGTGTTTTCCACGCTCACTGATTGGCGCCGGCTGTCATTGTGCACCGCGCGCTCGTCGATACCCCGCGCCAGCCCCCACAGCCGCTCGCCAAAACTGCCGAACTCGCGCACCAGCGCCAAGCGCGGCCAATCGCGCAGCGACAGGCAGGTGTCGATACCCAACCGCGCGAGCTTGTCTGCCGTGACCTTGCCCACCCCGTGCAAGCGCGCTACCGGCAAGGCGGCGACGAACTCCTCGACCTGACCCGGGGTAATCACGAACAGGCCATTGGGCTTGCGCCAATCGCTGGCGATCTTGGCCAGGAACTTGTTTGGCGCCACCCCGGCGGAGACAGTGATATGCAGCTGCTGGGCGACCCGGCGGCGGATGTCTTCGGCAATGCGCGTGGCGCTGCCGGCAAACCATTGGCTGTCACTGACATCCAGGTAGGCCTCGTCCAGCGACAGCGGCTCGATCAGCTCGGTGTAGTCGCGAAAGATCGCGTGGATCTCCCGCGACGCCTCGCGGTAGGCCTCGAAACGCGGCTTGACGATCTCCAGGTCCGGGCACAATTTCAACGCATGCCCCGAGGCCATGGCCGAACGCACGCCGTAGGCACGCGCCTCATAATTGCAGGTGGCGATCACCCCACGCTGGCCAGGCTGCCCGCCCACCGCCATCGGCCGACCGACCAGGCGCGGGTCATCGCGCATCTCGATGGCGGCGTAGAAGCAGTCACAATCAATGTGGATGATCTTGCGCAGGGACATGGACGACAGCCACTACTGTAAATTCATACAGATACTACCGTAAGGCCGTCTGACGAGACAGCCTGACGCCGATAATCGGGCTGAAAGCCCCGCCGCAACTGACCTGCGCCCTGATCAGGGGCGCTAAGGGATTGAACGAAAAAGGATTTTTTTGAATTAGTGCTTGACACCCCCAAGGAAATCCGTAAAATTCGATCTCACAGGCGCGGGATGGAGCAGCCTGGTAGCTCGTCGGGCTCATAACCCGAAGGTCGTCGGTTCAAATCCGGCTCCCGCAACCAGATTCAAGAAAAGGCCACTGTTTCGACAGTGGCCTTTTTTATTGCCTGATATTTACCGTGGGCGCCAAGCTTGCTGGCGAAGCAAATAGCGCCGGGCATGGCACCCACTATGCCCGTGTTCACCGGCAAGGCCGGCTCCTACACCGCAACACTGCAAAAAATTACGGAAAATCAAAGATTAACGCTTGACACCCAGCCTTGAATCCGTAGAATGCACACCACTGACGCGGGATGGAGCAGCCTGGTAGCTCGTCGGGCTCATAACCCGAAGGTCGTCGGTTCAAATCCGGCTCCCGCAACCATATTCGTCAGGACAAGCCCCGCTTATCGAGAGATAACGCGGGGCTTGTTGCATTCAGTCCCCCGCAAAATTCCCCCTCGCCTCCCCGCCACCAGCCCTTGACTGCCGCGCCCTGCCCGCGCGGCTGAATGAACTATCTTTAACTATCCTGAAACAGCTTAAGCCGCCGGCCCGGAGTAATATTCGGATACGTTTTTCCAAAGGGACTTTCACTTGGCCGTACCTCGCCCGCGCCTCGCGCCCACCGCTCGAGGCATTTCATGACCGCCCCCACACCCGACACCCAGGCACCGCTGACCGCGGCCTTGCCTGCGGCGGCGCAACGCCTGCCCTGGCTGGAACGCCTGAGCAAGTACCGTCAACCGCTGGGGCTGGCCCTGACCCTGCTGCTGTTCGCCCTGGGCCTGGTCGCCTGCCGCCACCTGCTGAGCGAGCTGGACATCTATGCCCTGCACGATGCCATGCTCAGCGTGCCGAGCCAGTCGCTGCTGGGCGCTTTGCTCGCCACGGTGCTCGGCTTCGTGATCCTGCTCGGCTATGAGTGGTCGGCCAGCCGCTACGCCGCGGTGCGGTTGCCGCCGCGCACCCTGGTGCTCGGCGGGTTCAGCGCGTTCGCCATCGGCAATGCGATCGGCCTGTCGATGCTCTCTGGCGGCTCGGTGCGCTATCGCCTGTATGCCCGCCAGGGCCTGGGCGCCGCGGAAGTAGCGCGCATGACGGTGTTCGCCAGCTTGTCGCTGGGCTGCGCGCTGCCACCACTGGCGGCGCTGGCCACCCTCAGCGACCTGCCGGGCGCCGCCAGCGCATTGCGCCTGCCCGCCCCGCTGCTCGGCGGCATCGCCGCCGCCGTGCTACTGGCGACCGTGGCGCTGGTGATTGGCCTGTATCGCCGCCGCCTGCCCGAGCAGCCACTGGCCGACAGCCTGCTGGTGCAGTTCGGCCGCCGCACCCTGCGCTTGCCAGGCGCCCGCCTGAGCGCCCTGCAATTGCTGATTACCGCGCTGGATGTCGCCGTCGCCGCCACCGTGCTCTACCTGCTGCTGCCGCAGGCGCCGCCGTTCGGCGCGTTCGTGCTGGTGTACCTGCTGGCCCTGGCCGCCGGAGTGCTCAGCCACGTGCCCGGCGGCGTCGGCGTATTCGAGGCGGTCCTGCTGGCGGCCTTCGCCAACCAGCTGGGCGCCGCACCATTGGCGGCGGCGCTGCTGCTGTACCGGCTGATCTACGTGGTCCTGCCGCTGTTGGTGGCTTGTGTGCTGCTGC
Organism: Pseudomonas muyukensis; assembly: GCF_019139535.1. Taxonomy (NCBI): domain Bacteria; kingdom Pseudomonadati; phylum Pseudomonadota; class Gammaproteobacteria; order Pseudomonadales; family Pseudomonadaceae; genus Pseudomonas; species Pseudomonas muyukensis. The sequence continues at coordinate 4,836,060 of NZ_CP077073.1, forward strand.
TGGCCAACGAAGCCCGTCGCTTGATGGTCACCCAGCAGGCGATCCGTGCGGCCTCGGGGCTGGCCGCGCCGGTACTGGCGATCCTCGTGTTCCTCTCTGGCGTGGTGCTGCTGTTCTCCGGGGCCACCCCTGAGATCGACAGCCGTCTGGAGCACATGGGCTTCCTGATTCCGCACCGGTTGATCGATGCCTCGCACTTCGGCGCCAGCCTGATCGGCGTGCTCTGCCTGCTGCTGGCCCAAGGCTTGCGCCGGCGCCTGTCGGCCGCCTGGCTGCTGACCACCGTGCTGTTGCTGGTCGGCGCGCTGCTGTCGCTGCTCAAGGGCTTCGACTGGGAAGAGGCCAGCCTGCTGTGTTTCACCGCCGCCCTGCTGGCCCTGTTCCGCCGCTCGTTCTATCGCCCCAGCCGCCTGCTGGAACTGCCGTTCTCGCCGGTGTACCTGGTGGCCAGTGCCTGCGTGGTTGGCGCCTCGGTGTGGCTGTTGCTGTTCGCTTACCAGGACATACCCTACACCCACAAGCTGTGGTGGCAGTTCACCCTCGATGCCGATGCGCCACGGGCCTTGCGCGCAGCGCTTGGCAGCGCGGTGCTGCTGGTGGTCGTCGCCCTGACCTGGCTGCTGCGCACCGCGCGCCCGGTGATCCAGCTGCCAAGTGACGAGGAACTGCAGCGGGCCAACCGCATCCTGCTGGCCTCCGACCAGCCTGACGGCGGCCTGGCCCTGACCGGCGACAAGGCCCTGCTGTTCCACCCCCGCGACAACGCCTTCCTCATGTACGCCCGCCGTGGCCGCAGCCTGGTGGCGCTGTACGACCCGATTGGCCCGGCCCAGGAGCGCGCCGAGATGATCTGGCAGTTCCGCGACCTGTGCGACCTGCACCATGCCCGCCCGGTGTTCTACCAGGTGCGCGCCGAGAACCTGCCGTTCTACATGGACATCGGCCTGACCGCGATCAAGCTCGGCGAGGAAGCGCGGGTCGACCTGCGCCGCTTCGACATCGACGCCAAGGGCAAGGAGATGAAAGACCTGCGCTACACCTGGAACCGTGGTGGCCGCGACGGCCTGGCCCTGGAGATCCACGAGCCCGGTCATGCGCCGCTGGCCGAGCTCAAGGAAATTTCCGACGCCTGGCTCAGCGGCAAGAACGTCCGCGAGAAAGGCTTCTCCCTGGGCCGCTTCAGCCCCGAGTACCTGCAGCACTTTCGCATTGCGCTGATTCGCTTCCAGGGCCGCCCGGTGGCCTTCGCCAACCTGCTGGAAACCCACAGCAACGAACTGGCCAGCCTCGACCTGATGCGCGCCCACCCCGAGGCACCGAAGCTGACCATGGAATTCATGATGGTCGGCCTGATCCTGCACTACAAGCGCCACGACTATGGCCGCTTCAGCCTGGGCATGGTGCCCCTTTCCGGCTTGCAGCCGCGCCGTGGCGCACCCTTGACCCAGCGCCTGGGCTCAATGGTGTTCCAGCGCGGCGAGCAGCTCTACAACTTCCAGGGCCTGCGGCGCTTCAAGGACAAGTTCCAGCCGGACTGGGAACCTCGCTACATGGCCGTGCCGGCCGGGCTCGACCCGCTGGTGGCACTGGCCGATACCGCCGCCCTGATCGCTGGCGGCCTGACTGGATTGGTGAAACGTTGATGATCCGACGCTATTGGCTGTATGTACTGATTCCCCTGCTGCTGGCCGTCCTGGCCGGGGCCACGGCCTTCTGGCTGTGGACCCGGCCGGCCCCCGAGGCGCGCCTGGACCACCTGACGCTGGCCGATGGCAGCCAGCTGACCCGCGCCACCCCTGGCGTGCACGCCAAGGCCCGGGTGGCCATCGGCGTGCCTCAGGAGCAGGCCCTGAGCGATAAACAACTGCTCGACCTCAGCCAGGCCGGCGAAGCCCAGCTGGTGCAGGTGATCCTGCCGCCTGCCGACTGCGCCAAGCAGCAGGTCGCAATGGACCAGGCCCTGACCCAACTGGCCAACAAGCCGACCCTGGTCGCCGGTATCGGCCCAGGCGCGGCCCAGGCCTGGCGCTGGCTGGCTACCCAAAACGACGACAAGGCGCGGGCCATCTCGGTGGACTTCACCCTCGAGCAACCCGGTTGCCAGGCCACGCTGCCCAAGGCCGCGCCCCATGGCCACTGGAACGTGGCCTGGAACGACAACCCCGACGACGCCAGCGCCGCCTTCGTGCGCGACCAGGCCAACGCCGAGACCAGCATCGCCGACTACGACATCCACCTGCCGCAGGTGCTCAAGGCCCAGCTGACCCAGGCCTTGGTCGGCCACGACGGCAATGCCCTGGCCATCCCGGTAGTAGAGGTGCCCGCCGGGCAGACCACCGACACCGTCACCCTGTTCCTGTCCGGCGACGGTGGCTGGCGCGACCTGGACCGCGACGTGGCCGGTGAAATGGCCAAGCTCGGCTTCCCGGTGGTGGGTATCGACACCCTGCGTTACTACTGGCAGCACAAGACCCCGGAGCAGAGCGCCGCCGATCTGTCCGAACTGATGCAGCACTACCGGCAGAAATGGGGCACCAAGCGGTTCGTGCTGACCGGTTATTCGTTCGGCGCCGATGTACTGCCGGCCATCTACAACCGCCTGCCCGCCGAGGACCAGAAGCGTATCGACGCGGTGATCCTGCTGGCCTTCGCCCGCAGCGGCAGCTTCGAGATCGAGGTGGAAGGCTGGCTGGGCAAGGAAGGCCAGGAGGCCCCGACCGGGCCGGAAATGGCCAAGTTGCCAGCGGCCAAGGTGGTGTGCATCTATGGCGTGGAAGAGACCGACGAAAGCGGCTGCACCGACAAGACGGCGGTGGGCGAGCGCATGAAGCTGCCCGGTGGCCACCACTTCGACGAGAACTACCCAGCGCTGGCCAAGCGCCTGATCGACGAGATCGAGACGCGCCAGGGCAAGTCCAGCGTCGCCGAAAAATGATGTGAAAGCGGGCCGCTGCGCGGTCCATCGCCAGCAAGGCTGGCGCCTACGGGCCCGAGACGACCGGCAACCCCGTAGGAGCCGGCTTGCCGGCGAACACCGGCATCGCCGGTGCCAGCCTCCGCGGGGCCTGGTTCGCCAGCAAGCTGGCTACGGGCCCGAGGTGGGCCGCCCTGCAGGCGCAGGGTCAGATCTCGACCTGGGTCCCCAGCTCGATCACCCGGTTCAGCGGCAGGTTGAAGAAGCGCAGGTTGCCGTTGGCGTTCTTCAGCAGGAACGCGAACAGGTTGCCGCGCCAGCGCGACATCCCCTCCAGGCGCGAGGCGATCACCGTCTCCCGACTGAGGAAATAGGTGGTGCGCATCGGGCTGAAATCCAGCTCGTCCAGGTGGCACAGCTTCAACGCCGCCGGCACGTCCGGCTCGTCCATGAAGCCAAAGTGCAGCAACACCCGGAAGAACCCATCGCCATAGGCCTCCACCTCGAAGCGCTCATGCTCCGGCACCCGCGGCCGGTCCTCGCTGACCACCGTCAGCAGCACCACCTGGTTGTGCAACACCTGGTTGTGCAACATGTTGTGCAACAGCGCATGGGGTACCGCGTCGGCCCGCGCGGTGAGGAACACCGCAGTGCCCTCGACCCGGTGCGGCGGCTGCACGCGAATGCTGCCGATGAACACCGGCAGCGGCAGCGCGCCTTCGTCGATGCGCTCGACGAGGATCTGCTTGCCACGCTTCCAGGTGCTCATCAGCAGGAACAGCACCCCGCCCGCCAGTACCGGGAACGCGCCGCCCTGGACGATCTTCGGCACGTTGGCGGCGAAGAACAATCCATCCACCAGCAGGAAACCCACCAGGATCGGCACCGCCAGCAACGGCGGCCATTTCCACAACAGCAGCATCACCGACGCCACCAGGATAGTGGTCATCAGCATGGTGCCGGTCACCGCCACGCCGTAGGCCGCCGCCAGTGCCCCGGACGACTCGAACCCGATCACCAGCAGCACCACGCCGACCATCAGCGTCCAGTTCACCGCGCCGATGTAGATCTGCCCCTGCTCGTCGCTGGAGGTGTGCTGGATCTGCATGCGTGGGATGTAGCCCAGCTGGATGGCCTGGCGGGTCAGGGAGAAGGCCCCCGAGATCACCGCCTGGGAAGCGATCACCGTGGCCATGGTCGCCAGCCCCACCAGCGGCAGCAGTGCCCAGCCCGGCGCCAGCAGGTAGAACGGGTTGCGCGCGGCCTCCGGGTTCTGCAGCAGCATCGCGCCCTGGCCAAAGTAGTTGAGCACCAGCGCCGGCAGCACCAGGGCGAACCAGGCGCGGGCGATCGGCTTGCGGCCGAAGTGGCCCATGTCGGCGTACAGCGCCTCGGCGCCGGTCAGCGCCAGCACCACCGCGCCAAGGATCGCCACGCCCATGCCCGGGTGCACGATGAAGAAATTCAGCGCCCAGCCCGGGTTGAAGGCCTTGAGCACCTCGGGGCTCTGGGCGATGCCATGCACGCCCAGCGCCCCCAGCACCACGAACCAGGTGACCATGATCGGGCCGAACAGCTTGCCGATCTTCTCGGTGCCGTGCTTTTGCACCAGGAACAGCGCCACCAGCACCACCAGCGAGATCGGCACCACCCAGTGATCGATGCCGTCGAACGCCAGGCCCATGCCCTCCACTGCCGACAGCACCGACACCGCCGGGGTGATCATGCTGTCGCCATAGAACAACGAGGCCCCGACCAGGCCGCAGCCGACCATCAACGCACGCAGCTTCGGATGACTGGCCGTGGCCCGCCGCGCCAGCGCGGTCAGCGCCATGGTGCCGCCTTCACCCTGGTTGTCGGCGCGCAGGATGAACATCACGTACTTGAACGACACCACCCACAACAGCGACCAGAGGATCAGCGACAGGATGCCCAGCACGCCATCGTGGTTGACCGGCACCCCGTAACCGCCGGTGAAGACTTCCTTGAGGGTATACAACGGGCTGGTGCCGATATCGCCATAGACCACCCCGACAGCTGCCACCAACAGGCTCAACGACCGCGTTGCGCCCTGCCCGCCTTCGGCGTGACTGCTTGCCTGAACCATCGACCACTCCCGCAGAAGGCCTTCTAGACCGGTTGAATTGCCACCCGCGCCAGGGCATCCCGGATGCCCCCGCGCAACGGCGCGAAGCATAGCGCAGCGTTCGTCGTATTTCTGCTGGTAAAGCGACCTTGCGCTCGCTAGAATTGCGCACTTTTTGATCAGAGGCGCGAAAAGCGCCCACCAGGAGCGCCCCCGTCAGCGGCCGGGCGACCTGTATTCAATACCGAGGTTAGTCATGTCCACCACTCCCGCCACTCCGAAGGTCGGCTTCGTTTCCCTGGGTTGTCCCAAGGCCCTGGTCGATTCCGAGCGCATCCTCACCCAGCTGCGCATGGAAGGCTATGAAGTCGTGCCCACCTACGAGGACGCCGACGTGGTGGTGGTCAACACCTGCGGCTTCATCGACAGCGCCAAGGCCGAGTCGCTGGAAGTGATCGGCGAGGCGATCAAGGAAAACGGCAAGGTCATCGTCACCGGCTGCATGGGTGTCGAGGAAGGCAATATCCGCGACGTGCACCCCAGCGTGCTGTCGGTCAGCGGCCCGCAGCAGTACGAGCAGGTGGTCAACGCCGTGCACGAAGTGGTGCCGCCGCGCCAGGACCACAACCCGCTGATCGACCTGGTACCGCCCCAGGGCGTCAAGCTGACCCCGCGCCACTACGCCTACCTGAAGATTTCCGAAGGCTGCAACCACAGCTGCAGCTTCTGCATCATCCCGTCGATGCGCGGCAAGCTGGTCAGCCGCCCGGTCGGCGAGGTGCTGAGCGAGGCCGAGCGCCTGGTCAAGGCCGGCGTCGAGGAGATCCTGGTGATCTCCCAGGACACCAGCGCCTACGGCGTCGACGTCAAGTACAAGACCGACTTCTGGAACGGCCGCCCGGTCAAGACCCGCATGCTCGAGCTGTGCGAGGCCCTGAGCAGCCTGGGCGCCTGGGTGCGCCTGCACTATGTGTACCCGTACCCGAACGTCGACGACGTGATTCCGCTGATGGCCGCCGGCAAGATCCTGCCGTACCTGGACATCCCGTTCCAGCACGCCAGCCCCAAGGTGCTCAAGTCGATGAAGCGCCCGGCCTTCGAGGACCGCACCTTGGCGCGCATCAAGCACTGGCGCGAGCAGTGCCCAGAGCTGGTGATCCGCTCGACCTTCATCGTCGGCTTCCCCGGCGAGACCGAGGAAGACTTCCAGTACCTGCTCGACTGGCTGACCGAAGCCCAGCTCGACCGCGTCGGCTGCTTCCAGTACTCGCCGGTCGAAGGCGCCCCGGCCAACGACCTGGGCCTGGACGAAGTCCCGGACGACATCAAGCAGGACCGCTGGGACCGCTTCATGGCCCACCAGCAGGCGATCAGCACCGCGCGCCTGCAACTGCGCATCGGCAAGGAGATCGAGGTGCTGATCGACGAGGTCGAGGAGCAAGGTTCGGTCGGCCGCAGCTTCTTCGACGCACCGGAGATCGACGGCAGCGTGTTCATCGACGGCAACCATGGCTTCAAGCCGGGCGACAAGGTGCGCTGCCGGGTGGTCGATGCCGACGAATACGATATGTGGGCCGAGCCCATCTAAGCGATACTCGCCTGAAGATACCCCGCCCACTGGCGGGGTATTTTTTTGCATCTATGTTTTCCTCATTGGCCTTGAGGACCCATGGATGCCAGCCACTGTCACACTGCAAACGCCGCGCCTGAGCGACTACCCCGAGCTGGTTCGGGTCTGGGAAGCCTCGGTGCGCGCCACCCACGACTTCCTCCCCGACGCCTATATCCTGTTGCTGCGCGACCATGTGCTGGCGCGTTATCTGGACGCGGTGATGCTGGTCTGCTGCAAGGACCACAAAGGACGCATCCTCGGTTTCGCCGGAGTCGCCAACGGCCGGCTCGACCTGCTCTTCATCGCCCCGCAAGCCCGTGGCCAGGGGCTCGGCAAGCGCCTGCTGCGCCATGCGGTGGCCGAGCTCAACGCCGCGCGGCTGGATGTCAACGAACAGAACCCGCAAGCCCTGGGGTTCTACCTGCACCAAGGCTTCGAAGTGTACGGGCGCTCGGAAACGGACGGCCTGGGGCAGCCATACCCCCTACTGCACATGAGGCTGATTCGTACAGGAGCCTGATGCCAGAGCCGAAGATGCCAGCTCCCCGATCCGAAACGGCGGAAATGACATCGATTTGCAGCCGCGACCCCGTCGGTGAAGGTACAATGGAGCCTTTCCCTGCCTCGTGAAACCATTGTCCATGTCCGACCCCATTCGCCTGTCCAAACGCCTCATCGAACAGCTTGGCTGCTCCCGCCGAGAGGCCGAACTGTATATCGAGGGTGGCTGGGTCACCGTCGATGGCGTGGTGGTCGAACAGCCGCAGTTCAAGGTTGCCCAGCAGCGCGTCGAGCTGCTGCCCGGCGCCCGTGCCGAGAGCCTCGAGCCGGTCACCCTGCTGCTCAACCAGCAGGCCGGCCAGGCACTCGACAGCGCCCAGGCCGGCATGACCCTGGCCAGCCTCAGCGAAGCCCACCGCGAAGGCGTGCGCGCCTTGCACGGGCACTTTGCCCGGCAGGCCTGCGTCGCCCCGCTGCTCCCCGGCGCCAGCGGCCTGCAGCTGTTCACCCAGGACTGGCGGGTAACCCGCAAGCTCGACGCCGACCTGCGCCGTATGGAACAGGAATACATCGTCCAGGTCGGCGGCGAAGCCAAGCCAGGCGCCCTTGAGCGGCTGGCCCGTGGCGTCGAGCGCAAGGGCGTCGAGTTGCCCAAGGCCAAGGCCAGCTGGCAGAACGAACAACACCTGCGCATGGTCCTGAAAAACCCGCAGCCAGGGGTTATCGAGCAACTGTGCGAGACCGCCGGCCTCAAGGTCCTGGGCATGCGCCGCATCCGCCTGGGCGGGGTGTCGATGGGCAAGCTGCCATTGGGCCAATGGCGCTACCTGGCCGCCACCGAACGTTTCTGAGGTCCGTCACCCAGCACTACCGCCAGGCAATGACTGCCATGGCACCTGAACAGGATTCGCTGCAATGAACCACAACGATGTACTGCGCAGCCTGCGCTACATGCTCAAGGCCAACGACCAGAAAATGGCCGAGATCACCGGCCTCAGCGGCCTGCAAGTCAGCGCCGAGGCCATCGCCGGCTACGTGAAGAAAGAAGAGGAACCCGGTTTCGTGCAATGCCCGGACAAGGTCATGGCACACTTCCTCGACGGCCTGGTGATCCACCGCCGTGGCCGCGACGACAGCCGCCCAGCGCAACCGATCGAGCTACCGGTGACCAACAACACCATCCTCAAGAAGCTGCGGGTGGCCTTCGAGCTCAAGGAAGACGACCTGCACGCAGTGCTCAAGGCCGTCAACTTCCCGGTTTCCAAGCCAGAGCTCAGCGCGCTGTTCCGCAAGGTCGGCCACGACAACTACCGCCCGTGCGGCGACCAGTTGCTGCGCAACTTCCTCAAGGGCCTCACCCTGCGCGTGCGCGGCTGAGCCTGTGATGCAACACACGGTCTCGCCAGTCGGCATCCTGCGCTCCTGCTTCAAGGAGAAGTTCGCCATTCCGCGCCAACCGCAGCTGGCGCCCGCCGCCCGGGGCGTGCTGGAACTGCTGCCGCCCTTCGACCAGGGCGATGCCGTCGAAGGGCTGGAACAGGTCAGCCACGTCTGGCTGGTGTTCCTGTTCCACCAAGCGCTGGAAGACAAGCCACGGCTCAAGGTGCGCCCGCCGCGCCTGGGTGGCAACAAGAGCATGGGGGTGTTCGCCACCCGCGCGACCCACCGCCCCAATGGCATCGGCCAGTCGGTGGTGCGCCTCGAAGGCGTGGAGCCTGGGCGCCTGCTGCTGTCGGGTATCGATCTGCTCGATGGTACGCCGGTGCTGGATATCAAGCCCTATGTGCCCTATGCCGATAGCGTCAGCGGGGCAGTCAACCGGATGGCCAGTGACGCACCTGCGGCGATTGCCGTCGACTGGAGCGACAGCGCCCTGCCCCAGGCACGCGAACATGCGCTGCGCCTGGGCGAGCCGCTGGTCGAGCTGATCGAGCAGTGCCTGGCCCAGGATCCCCGCCCGGCCTACCAGGTACCACCGCCCGAGCGGGTGTATGGGGTGAGGTTCTGGGATGTGCAGGTGCGCTGGCATTATCCGCAGCCGGATGTGATCCGCGTGCTGGAGGTGACACCGGAGTGACCCGGTGTCGATACGGGCGCTCTCGCGGCGAAGCTGTTGCGCGGGCATAAAAAAACGCAGGCCAGGCCTGCGTTTTTCATTTCTGCCGCTCGCCTTACTTCTCGACGAACGCACGCTCGATCAGGTAGTCACCCGGCTCGCGCATGCGCGGGGAAATCTTCAGGCCGAAGCTGTCCAGCACTTCGCTGGTCTCGTCGAGCATGCTCGGGCTGCCGCAGATCATCGCGCGGTCGTCCTGCGGGTTGATCGGTGGCAGGCCGATGTCGCTGAACAGCTTGCCGCTGCGCATCAGGTCGGTCAGCCGGCCCTGGTTCTCGAACGGCTCGCGGGTCACGGTGGGGTAGTAGATCAGCTTGTCACGCACGGACTCGCCGAAGAACTCGTTCTGCGGCAGGTGCTCGGTGATGAACTCGCGGTAGGCCACTTCGTTGACGTAGCGCACGCCGTGGACCAGGATCACCTTCTCGAAACGCTCGTAGGTTTCCGGGTCCTGGATCACGCTCATGAACGGCGCCAGGCCGGTGCCGGTGCTCAGCAGGTAGAGGTGCTTGCCTGGGTTGAGGTCGTCGAGTACCAGGGTGCCGGTAGGCTTCTTGCTGATGATGATCTCATCGCCTTCCTTCAGGTGCTGCAGCTGCGAGGTCAGCGGGCCGTCCGGCACCTTGATGCTGAAGAACTCCAGGTGCTCTTCCCAGTTTGGCGAGGCGATGGAGTAGGCGCGCATGAGCGGGCGGCCGCTATCCTGCTGCAGGCCGATCATCACGAACTGACCGTTCTCGAAGCGCAGGCCCGGGTCACGGGTGCACTTGAAGCTGAACAGGGTGTCGTTCCAGTGGTGCACACTGAGGACACGTTCGTGGTTCATGTTGCTCATCGATGGGGCTCCTGAAGGAAAACGCGGCGCGCGCAAGACGCGCAGTTGCGCGATAGTTTAGGGGCAGCGACAATATCTGTTAACTGAATTATCAAGATATGTGTTATCGGTTATATAGATATGCGATTTACACTTCGTCAGCTCCAGGTCTTCGTCGCTGTCGCCCAGCACCAGAGTGTGTCGCGGGCCGCTGGCGTGCTGGCCTTGTCGCAATCGGCCGCCAGCACCTCGATCACCGAACTGGAGCGCCAGTCCAGCTGCCAGCTGTTCGACCGTGCCGGCAAGCGCTTGAGCCTCAACGCCCTGGGGCATCAGCTACTGCCGCAAGCCGTCGCCCTGCTCGACCAGGCCAAGGAAATCGAGGATCTGCTCAACGGCAAGTCCGGTTTCGGCTCGCTGGCCGTCGGCGCCACCCTCACCATCGGCAACTACCTGGCCACCCTGCTGATCGGCAGCTTCATGCAGGTGCACCCGGAGAGCCAGGTGAAACTGCACGTACAAAATACCGCGCATATCGTGCAACAAGTCGCCCACTACGAAATTGACCTGGGTCTAATCGAGGGCGACTGCAACCACCCCGACCTGGAAGTGCAGCCCTGGGTGGAGGACGAACTGGTGGTGTTCTGCGCGCCACAACATCCGCTGGCCAAGGTTGGCCATGCCGGTATCGAGCAATTGGCCCATGAGGCGTGGATCCTGCGCGAACAAGGTTCGGGCACGCGCCTGACCTTCGACCAGGCCATGCGTCATCACCGCGCCAACTTGAACATCCGCCTGGAACTGGAGCACACCGAGGCGATCAAGCGCGCCGTGGAATCAGGCCTGGGCATCGGCTGCATCTCGCGCCTGGCACTGCGCGACGCATTTCGTCGCGGCAGCCTGGTGCCGGTGGAAACCCCGGCGCTGGACCTGTCGCGGCAGTTCTACTTCATCTGGCACAAACAGAAGTACCAGACCTCGGCCATGCGCGAGTTTCTCGAGCTGTGCCGCAGCTTCACCGCCGGCGTGCGCCGCAGCGACGAAATCGTCCTGCCGCCGATTGCCTGAAGCTCAGCCGAGCAGGATCACGCCCCAGACCAGCGCGACCATGGTCATTGCCACCAACTGCGCGGCGCTGCCCATGTCCTTGGCGTTCTTCGACAGCGGGTGGCGGTCCAGGGAGATACGGTCGATGGCCGCCTCCACTGCCGAGTTGAGCAGTTCGACGATCAGCCCCAGCAGGCACACGGCGATCAGGATAGCCCGCTCGCCGCGACTGACCGGCAACCAGAAGGCGATCGGGATCAGCAGCACATTGAGCAGCACCAACTGGCGGAAAGCCGCCTCGCCCTTGAAGGCGGTGCGCAGGCCGTCGAACGAGTAGCCCGCGGCATTGACGATACGTTTGAGGCCGGTCTGGCCTTTGAATGGCGACATGCGTGTGTGTCACTTCACCGAGAAAAAGGCCAGCAGACTAGACCAGTCGGGGTCAAAAAAGCGTGAAGCTGCGGCCCCTCAGGAGGCCGAAACCGATTCGAGTTGTTGCAACAGCAGCGCCGCCTGGGTGCGGGTGCGCACACCCAGCTTGCGGAAGATCGCCGTCACATGGGCCTTGATGGTCGCTTCCGAGACGCTCAGCTCGTAGGCGATCTGCTTGTTCAACAAGCCTTCGCAGACCATGGTCAGCACCCGGAACTGTTGCGGGGTCAGGCTGGCCAGCCCTTCGCTGGCGGCCTTGGCCTCGGCCGACACGTCGACTTTCTCGAACGCCTGGGGCGGCCACCAGACGTCGCCGTCGAGCACGTTGCGCACCGCTTCCTGAATCTTGCTCAGCTCGCTGGACTTGGGAATGAAACCGCTGGCGCCGAATTCGCGGGACTTCACCACCACCGACGCTTCCTCCTGCGCCGACACCATCACCACCGGGATCTGCGGATACTGGCCGCGCAACAGGACCAGGCCGGAGAAGCCGTAGGCACCTGGCATGTTCAGGTCCAGCAGGACCAGGTCCCAGTCGGCCTTTTCAGCGAGACTGGCTTCCAGTTCGGCGATGCTCGCCACTTCCACCAGGCGCACGTCCGGGCCCAGGCCGAGGGTAACGGCCTGGCGCAGGGCGCTGCGAAACAGCGGGTGGTCATCGGCAATCAGGATTTCGTATGTGGCCATCGATCTATGGATCCTGTTCTGTGCCGGGCGCTTGGGGTACGGGCGCGCCTGGCAGGCAACTCATGGCGCGAACGGCAGGGCCGCCGGCCGGGATGGCACGGCGAAGTCCGGGGTAACAGCAGCTTCGTCGTGCCTGAAGCGGGGCCAAGGATGCCGAGCACGAACCGGGTGGTCAAGCCGGTCGACTCCGCCCACCCTGGCTGCCAGCCCCGACAGTATGAACCAAACCGCCGGGCCTGCCCCTTGGACTATAGGAAGGTATGCAAACGCTGATGCACTTCATCCTGCGCATCCAGGGCCAGGCGACGCTTGCCGCTGAGGTAGTGCAGGCTGAACACATCCAGGTAGGCGTCCAGGGCCTGGGAGGCCTGGCTGTCGCCGGCCAGGTCCAGGCACATGGCGGCCACCTCGGCGGTGCAGAAGTGGTCATCGCGCTTGGAGCGGCGCAGGCGATAGCGCGACATCTGCTCGGCCTGCAGGCTCAGCACCGGGAAACGGTCCAGGTACGGGCTCTTGCGGAACATCTTGCGCGCCTCGGTCCAGGTGGCGTCGAGCAGGATGAACAGCGGGCGCTTGCCCGGCTCGCGCAGCACCTCGCTGACCACCCGCTCCTGGGCGACGAACTCGCCGGGGAAAACGATGAAGGGTTGCCACTGCGGGTCGTCGAGCAGCGCCAGCAGACGCTCGTCCACCGCGGTGCGCAGCCAGCCGAAGGCCGAGGTATCCTCGATCAGGTCGGCAATCAGCCAGCCGGTGTTCGTCGGTTTCAACGGCTCGGTGTCATGCATCAACAGGCACACGCCGGCCTCGGCCTGGACCTTGGGTTTCCAGGCGCACAGGCAATGGCTGGCGATCACTCGGCAATCCGGGCAACGCTCGGCGCGCGAGCCACGGGCAATGAACGGCTTGTTGCTGCGGGCCAGGCGCTCGGCGCGCAAGCGCGCGACCGCGTGGCTCATGGCAGCAGGCCTTGCAGGGGGAATGGGCGGGGCACGGCGATAACTCGGTGAAAACAAAGGCGCAGTCTACCAGAGCGTGCGTCATTTGCCGTGCAGCCTGGCCAATGGCTCCTTTATAATCCCAGGCCCTGGCGGCCTGGAAACCCTGCGGTTTCATGGAACGCCGCCCGCCGGCGCCGGTCAAAGCGCCAGTCATCGAACCAGGAGAGATTCATGCTGCGTTTTATCGCCCCGACCCTGAGCCTGCTGCTCGCCCTGCCCCTGGCGGCCCAGGCCGCGTCCAAGCAGGAATACGAGCTGACCCAGATGCTGCAGAAGGTCGCCAAGCAAAGCAGCGTCGGCACCCCACGGGCCATCAACGAAGACATCCTTGACCAGGGTTATACCGTCGAAGGCAAGGCACTGGTCAACCACCTGAGCGTGCGCCAGGAGCATGCCGCGCGCATGCAGGCCAACCCCGCGCAGGTGCGCAGCCAGCTGGGCGACAGCGTGTGCCGCAACAACGGTTATCGCCAGCTGATGTCCAAGGGCGCCGTGATGGTCTACCGCTTCAGCGTCTACAAGACCAACCAACCGGTCATGGACCAGGCCTTCGACGCCGCCAGCTGCACGGCCGGCAACAAGAAGAAGTGATTTCAGGCCACCTGGTCGCTGTCACTGGCGCGCCGTTGCTCATCTTCGGCGCGTAGCTCGGCCAGCAAGGCCTGCAAGTAACGCGAATGCCGCTCGTGGCCTTGCAGGCGGCGCAGGCATTCATCCTCCAGGCTCAGGCAATGGGCCTGCGCCTCTCGTTCGAGCAGTTGCAACAGCTGCCCGTCCACCTCCAGCACCAATCGATGCATACCGCCACCTCCCTGCACCGCGCGCCTGGTCGCCTCCAGTAAACCAAAGCCGCGCAAAGGCTGGATCCGATCTGACAGGCGGCACGAAGCCGCACCAGCGTCTAGATTGATAACGAGTGTCCATAACAACGACAACGCGATGGAACTGCCACTGCAACATGGCCTTGAAGGCCTACTGCAACGCTCGGGGCGCACACTCGAGCCACAGCAGCCAGCGACACACGCAGTGTCGCGGCCGGGACCTGCCATCGACCCGGTCAGAGGTTTTGCTGCAGAAGGAGACGTTGAATGCCTTACCAACCGAACGAGCTGTTGTTCAACCACTTCCGTGATCATGGCATCGACCTGGCGCATATCGACCAGCAACTGCAACTGGTCGCACCGAACAGCCCCAACTTGCCTTTGTACCGCGACATGATGCTGACCATCCTGCGCATGGCGCACGACGACCGAAACCGCTGGAACGCCAAGATCACCTTGCAGGCACTGCGTGAACTGGACCATGCGTTCCGCATCCTGGAGCGCTACAAGGGGCGACGCAAGGTCACCGTGTTCGGCTCGGCGCGCACCCCGCTGGAACACCCGATGTATGCCCTGGCCCGGGAGCTGGGGGCTACCCTGGCCCGCTCCGAGCTGATGGTCATCACCGGCGCCGGCGGCGGCATCATGGCCGCTGCCCATGAGGGCGCGGGCAGCGACCATAGCCTGGGCTTCAACATCACCCTGCCCTTCGAGCAACACGCCAACGCCACGGTGGATGGCACCGACAAGCTGCTGCCGTTTCATTTCTTCTTTATTCGCAAGCTGTTTTTCGTCAAGGAGGCCGACGCGCTGGTGCTGTGCCCGGGTGGTTTCGGCACCCTCGACGAGGCCCTGGAGGTGCTGACCCTGATCCAGACCGGCAAGAGCCCGCTGGTGCCAGTGGTGCTGCTCGACTCGCCTGGCGGCAGCTTCTGGCGCGACGCGCTGGACTTCATCAGCCGCCAGCTTGAGGAAAACCGCTACATCCTGCCCAGTGACCTGAAGCTGGTGCGCCTGGTGCACAGTGCCGACGAGGCGGTGGAGGAAATCAACCAGTTCTACAGCAACTACCACTCCAGCCGCTGGCTGAAGAACCAGTTCGTGATCCGCATGCATCACCCACTCAGTGAAGCCGCCTTGCATGACGTGGAGGAAGGTTTTGCCGACCTGCGCCTGAGCGGCAGGTACCACCAGCAGCCCGACAGCGGCGCCGAGCACGAGCAAGGCGACTTCAGCCACCTGACACGCCTGACGTTCGCCTTCAATGGCCGCGACCAAGGGCGCCTGCGAGAACTGGTGGACTTCATCAACCTGTCGGAAAACTGGGCCAAGCCCCAGCCCATGCGTACCACCCAACGCGCCCGGGATGCCTTGCGCGTAAGCTGAACGCAAAAAGGCCTGTGGGCTGGCTCGTGCTCGAGCCAGCCCACAGGCCTTCAGTAATCGTCGAGATCGCGCCCGCTGAGCAGCCGGCCGATCATGTCCATGGCAAACCCACGGTAGGCGAGAAATCGCGTTTGCTGTGCCCGGCTACGCGGGTCTTGAGGCCGCTGCCCGGCAAACTTGCGTTGCCAGACATCCCGTAGCTGCACCGCCCAGTCCACCTCGCTGTCGCGCAGGGCCTGGTCGATATCGCCACGGTTCAAGCCACGCTGGCCAAGCTCCTCGCGAATACGCGCGGGGCCGTAACCGGCGTTGGAGCGGTAGCGGATGAAGCTTTCGAGATAACGGGCCTCACTGAGCAGCCCTTCTTCGGCAAGCCGATCGAGCGCGGGCTCGATCAGCTCATCCGGTGCGCCACGCTGACGCAGCTTGCGTGTCAGCTCGACGCGACCATGCTCGCGGCGCGCGAGCAGGTCCATGGCTGTCCGCCGAACGGCGACGGGGGTGTCGAGTACGACGGACATGGGGTCAATCAGTAACCGGCGTCGGCGTCGGCCAGGTCGTCGGCATCGGCCTCGGCAGCAGCAGCCTTGGCAGCAGCAGCCACGGCACCCGAGGTCAGCAGCTTCTCGCGGATCTGCTTCTCGATCTCGGTGCCGATGGCCGGGTTCTCTTGCAGGTACTTGGCAGCGTTGGCCTTGCCCTGGCCGATCTTGTTGCCCTGGTAGCTGTACCAGGCACCGGATTTTTCCACCAGGCCCTGGGAAACGCCCAGGTCGATGATTTCGCCGTTGCGGTAGATACCCTTGCCGTACAGGATCTGGAACTCAGCCTGACGGAACGGCGGCGAGACCTTGTTCTTGACGATCTTGACGCGGGTTTCGCTGCCGACCACCTCGTCGCCTTCCTTGACCGCGCCGGTACGGCGGATGTCCAGGCGCACCGAGGCGTAGAACTTCAGGGCGTTACCACCGGTGGTGGTTTCCGGGCTGCCGAACATCACGCCGATCTTCATACGGATCTGGTTGATGAAGATGACCAGGCAGTTGGCGTTCTTGATGTTACCGGTGATCTTGCGCAGTGCCTGGGACATCAGGCGGGCCTGCAGGCCGACGTGCATGTCGCCCATCTCGCCTTCGATCTCGGCCTTGGGTACCAGGGCTGCCACGGAGTCGACGATGATCACGTCGACCGCGTTGGAACGCACCAGCATGTCGGTGATTTCCAGGGCCTGTTCGCCGGTGTCCGGCTGCGAGACCAGCAGGTCGTCGACATTGACGCCCAGCTTGCCGGCGTACTCGGGGTCGAGGGCGTGTTCGGCGTCGACGAAGGCACAGGTGGCGCCGTTCTTCTGGGCTTCGGCGATGACCGAGAGGGTCAGCGTGGTCTTGCCCGAGGATTCCGGGCCATAGATCTCGACGATACGGCCCTTCGGCAGGCCGCCAATGCCCAGGGCGATGTCCAGGCCCAGGGAACCGGTGGAGATGGCAGGAATGGCCTGGCGCTCGTGGTCGCCCATGCGCATGACCGCGCCCTTGCCGAATTGGCGTTCGATTTGACCCAGGGCCGCAGCCAAGGCGCGCTTCTTGTTGTCGTCCATTGAAATCCTCACGTGATCGACTTGGCCCTGGGGCCGGAACAACTGTATAAGTAGCCAGTATTATTCCACAGGGATTCGTTTCCGCAAACCCCCGTCGAGTGAATTACTCCGCGCCAAGCTGTAACAAGCCGTCTAGCGCGGCGATCACCGTCTGTCGGCGCACCGCCTCGCGGTCGCCGTCGAAGTGGCGCCGCTCGCTGCTCACGTGCTTGCCGTCGGCCCAGGCCAGCCACACCGTGCCCACCGGTTTGGCCGGCGAGCCGCCATCCGGCCCGGCCACGCCGCTCACCGCCACGGCAAAACGCGCCCCGCTGGCAGCCTGGGCGCCACGGACCATGGCCTCGACCACCTCCTGGCTGACCGCGCCAACCTGGGCGAACAAGGGCTCAGGGACGCCAAGCTGGCGGGTCTTCTGGGCATTGGAATAGGTGACATAGCCGGCCTCGAACCAGGCCGAGCTGCCGGGAATGCGAGTGATAGCCTCGGCGATGCCGCCGCCGGTGCAGGATTCGGCGGTGCTCACCTGGGCGTTGAAGCGCCGCAGGTGTTCGCCCAGGCGCGTGGAAAGTACGGTGATCGGGTCCATGGCGAGCTCCTGGCAAGACAGCGCCCTACCCTACCACTCCCCAGTGGGCTGGCAAGTGCTCAATGGGCCAGGCCACGCACGTACTCCTGGCAGGCCCGCAACGCGATCAGTCCGCGGTCGCCGTCGTCGGTGATGCTGATAATTCGTCGAGCATGCGCCGGGTCAAGTCGGGCGCGTACGGCGCCATGATCCACGCCGCCGGTGCCGGCGGCGGCAGGCACTGCGGCGCCACTGGCGTCGCGTTCGACCAGGACCGACAGGCGCAGATCGGCAGTAGCAAGGCGATCACGCAGGCGTGCTTGAGCGTGTTGGGCATCGGTGAGTTCCTGGTAATGTTTCGATTCACTGTCGCGCAGGCGTTGTTCGAGGCCCTGGCGTTGCTCGCGTTCGGCCAGCAGCAGCGCGTACAAGGCCTTGGCCTGGTCCAGGCGCTGCTGCACCAGCGCCTGCTCCTGCACCGCCAGCTGGCGCCCATGGCGCCAGCCCTGGGCCTGCCAGGCCGCGGCGGCGCTCATTGCCATCAGCAGCAAGCACAGCGCCGCCTGCCAGCGGCTCAACACAGCACCTCGCGGGCCCGAGTCCACAGCGCCGTGCGTTCGCTCAGGCCATTGAGGCCGCCGTTGATATGGCGGGTGATGCGGTTGAACTCCCCCTGGTCGGCCAAGGCATTGAGCCCGCGCGAGTGCCAGAACCAGGCCGCCGATTCGCAGGCCCAGCGCGGCTGTTCAAGCATCTGCGGCTGCGCCAGCAGGCGCTCGTCACCGAACAGCGCGCGGCTGCACGCCTGGTAGTTGTTGCGCCCGGTCACCTGGATCAGGCCACGGCCGCAATACAGCTGGCCATCGCCGTCGGCCTGCGGCGTGTTGCCCAGGCGCAGGGCCAGGCTGCCGGTGTCGTAGCGGGCCAGGTACTGGTCGCTGCCCAGTTCCTTGACGTAGCGCAGTTGCCCGGACTCATGGCCAACCTGGGCGAGGAAGGCGGCGATGCGCTTGGGATGGTCGATTTCCCAGTTGGCCATTGCCGTGTTGAGGGCTGGCAGAAAAGTCGCGGCGCGCTGGCCGGCGAGTGGGTAGATCTGGCGAAGTTGCTGTTCAGTGAGCGGCATCGATACATTCTCCATGGCTGTCTGATCGAAGGGCGGCGCAGGCCGCCGGAGGTTCGCTCACAGGCGATGGCTCGAAGCGCGTGGCTTTCACATGGTTCAAGGTACGGCAACGGCCGCACTTGATCTGGAGCTCGGAAACCGGGGTGATACGGGCCAGTAGCTTGTGGCACTGGCCGCAGCGTAAGTCGATGAACATACAGGTCTGTCCTGGTAATAGAGCGGCCAGGAACTCCCGGCATGCGGATAAATGAACGCGATTCAGCGCAGCAACTGCACATGACGATCGCTCCAGGCGGACCACAGCATCAGGCACGCGCCCAGCAGGCCAAGAAATACGCCGAACCCGACCATGAAATCCGTGTGCCCTGGGCCGCATTGCCGATCAGGCAAATATCACGGTAAGCGAGTACTGCAAACATCCTTGCTGCCCTCCATAGTCAGGCGCGTCGATTGAGCGACGACTATAGAAATGGCATTCATCGACAGGCACCGGGAAACGCTCTCCCGGACCGTCTCAGGCCTTGCACAACCCCGTGCGGCGCACAGCGCTACCCTTGGCGCTGGCCTTGCCCTGGCGGCCGCCGTTGCATTGCAAGGTGGTGCGCCAGCCACTGCTGGTGAACACCTGCTCCACCGACTCGACCAGGTAGGTGCCATCGAGCCCTGGGAGAAAGCCACTGGCCTCGATGCTGCGCTCGGCGAACAGGTCGGTACGCCCGGGCAGGTCCAGGCGCACGCTGGCGGTATCGCGGTTGAAACTGGCCAGGCGCGCTTTGGCGGCCTGTTCGGCGGCAGCGCGATTGGGGTACAGGTGGCGGTCGGTGTACACCGGCTGCAGGCCGTTCGGAGCGTCGCCGTTTTCCAGCTCCACCGTTTGCAGGCGCCCACTGGCGCTGTCCTGGTGGCGAGCCCTGACCGCCTTGTGGGTGCTCTTGTCGGCCAGGCGGAACTGCCACTGGCTGACATCGCTGCGGGCGATGCTCACCACGCCCAGGGGCTTGCCACTGGCGCTCTGCCCGCCCTGGCGCGGCAGCACCAGCAGTTGGCCGTTGGCCAGCTTGGCGGTGCAATCGTGCAGGCGCGCCAGGCGGGTGACGAAGTTGAAGTCCGACTCGCTGTACTGGTCGACCCGCAGGATCTGCGCGGTCACCGGGCACACCGCCTGCCAGCCGTTGCGGGCGGCGATCTCGGCGACGATGCGTTGCAGCGTCACCTGCTCCCAGCTACCGCTGCGGATGCTCTTGCCACTGCCGCGCAGGTCGCTGGCCTTGCCGCGAATCACCAGGGTGTCGGGCGGGCCGGACAGCTCCACCTCGTCGACGGTATAGCGGCCCAGGCGGCTCAAGGGTTGACCGGCGTATCCCAGGTGCACCTCGAGCGCTGCACCGCGCGCCGGCAGCGCCAAGGCACCGTCGCGGGCATCGAGGCGTAGTTCGAATTCGTCCGACTCCAGGCCGGGTTTATCGGTGGTACGCAGCAGCAACAGACGATCGTTGATCAACGTGGTGATGTCGTGGCCGTCCGCGGTGATGCGAAATTGGGGCTGCATGGTCAGTGCCTCAGGGTGTGGATGTGAAGGGGCGTCATCAATCCCACAGCTGCAGGCTGCTGCTCGCCGCCACGGACAGCTCCGGCAGCAGGATTTTCACCCCGGCGCGAAACGGCTGGGCCTCGTCCGCCAGGCCCTGGTTGGCAGCCAGCAGCGCTTCGAGCGTGCCGCCCAGATGCCCGTAGTAGTGCTGGCAGAGGGTGTCGAGCAGATCGCCCTCAGACGTTGTGCAAATCCTGGCCATAGCTGACGAACTCCAGTGAGAAACCTTGTTTGCGAGGGATGCCGCCGGCCAGCAGCATGCTTTGCTCTTCCTCGATGCTGGTCAGGCACCAAGTGCCGAGCACCTCGCCGTAACCGGTGGTCAAGGACAACGGCAGCAACTGCCGGCCAATGCTGCGCAGGCTCTGCAACTGACCGATTCCGCCCTTGAAACCGGGGAAGATCGCACCACGCAAGGTGATGCTCTCCTCGCCCAGGCTGACCGCCTGTTGAGCGTTGTCACGGCTCAGGCGCTCCTGCCCGGCCCAGCGAAAACGCGTCTGCCGGCGCAGCTGGTCGAAAGCGGCGGTGTCGAGGTTGAAGTAGTACGGCGCGCTGCCGGCCTTGAGCGGCTGCAGCACCAGCAGGTGGGGAAACGGCTTGACCGCTTCGGGTGCGGGGGTCGCCTCGGGCGCAAAGCCCAGGGTCGACAGCACGCCATTGACGGCCGAGCGCACCTCCCCCGCTACACGGCGGATCGCCGCGCCGGCCTTGGCCACGTGCCCGGCAAAGGCGTCGATGCGCTCACGCACCTGGCGCACCACGCCAAGCGCCTGGTCGTACTTGGCGAGCACCTTGGTAACCCGCGCCTGGGCCGAGGCAATCGCCCGCATGGTGCGCTGCAGTTTGGCACCGATGAGCGGGCCGACCACAGGCAGGCCCTCCAGCTCGGCCACCGCGCCCTGCACGTGGCCGATCGCCTCGTTCATCGGCTCGAGCATGGCGTCGGCACGCCGACGCCCTGCCTCGCCCGCCTTGACCAGGGCGTGCAGCGTGGCTTGCAGCTGCTCCAGATAGGTCATGCTTGCTCCTTAAAGTGCAATGTGTGGGGTGTCGGCCAACTGCACCGAACGGGCCTGGCGCATCAGCTCCTCCAGCTGGCGCCGGGCGATGGCCTCCAGCTGTTGCAGCACCGAAGGGTCATCGAGGCTGTTGCTGAACGTGACCGGCATGTTGGCGGTGAAGGTGAATTGCTGGTTGATTGGCGCGGGCGGGACCGCTGGCGTTGCCGTCGCTACCGATGGCGCGGGTAGCGGCGGCTGTGCTGCGGGGCTATCCATTGCCCGCACCGTTTCCCCCAGGCCTGGCTTGGCGGCGGGCTCTTCCTTGCCCGAACCCAGCGCCTTGCCCAGCCAGCCACCGATACTTTCACCTCCCATGCTGCCCAGCACGCCACCGATCAGGCCGCCAATCGCGGTGCCGATCACCGGCACCACCGAACCGATGGCCGCACCTGCCGCAGCACCGGCCAGGCCGCCTCCCAGGCCACCGACGGCGGTACCATAACCCTCGAGTTTCTGCTCGGGGGTGGCATCGCTGTTGTAGGTCTCGGCAAGTTGCAGGCCGGTGTCGAGCAAGGCGGCACCCGGGATGCGCCTGAACACTCGCCTTGCCACCGAGGCACCGGCGTTGCCGGCCCCTGCCCTGCCCACCAGCCCCGTGAACGCAGTACCGGCAAGCCCGACCGCGCGGGTCGGCGATGCAGTGGCTGGCGGGCTGTCCGGGACAGCTTCCTGGGCCTCGAAGAAGGCCGCCTCATCCTCGGCTTCGTCGACCTCTTCTTCCTCCTCCTCTTCCTCCGCCTCCTCGGCATCGTCACTCGCTTTCGGCATGCGAGCGGCAGCGGCAGGTGCCTTGGCTTTGTCGGCAGGAGCATCGTTGGCGGCAGGCTTGTCGGAGAACAAGCCATGAAGCGTCTTGCCAGCCAGGCCGCCGAGACCTTCACCGATCATTTCGCCAAGCTCGCCGCCGTACTTCTGGATCTGCTTGTTCTTGGTCACGCCGCCGAGCAGTTCGGCCCCAAGACTCCCCAGTACGCTCCCGAAAGCGGCGCCCACCGCCTCGGCCTGGTCCTCGCTCTTGTCCTTGAGCATGGCCAGGCCAAGCTTGGTCGCGCCCTTGGCGGCGGCCTTGCCACCATTGTCCCTAATGCCGTTGGTGATCTCGTTGCGCCGCTCGGGAGACTGCCCTTGATAGCTCCGCGCGCCCCAGGCGGCAAACGCGGTCCCCCCCAGCGCGCCTGCCGCGATCAATCCGCCCTGCATGATCTCCCGAGCGCCATTGGCGGGCCCCTCGGGGGGACGCTGTTGAACCACAGCAGCGCTCTCGGGTGCGGCGCTTCGGGCCTCTCCAGGCCCCGTGGCGGCCCCCTCGGGCACCTCGGCAGAACGTTGCGCTGAAGCGTCAGCCGCAGCCTTGTCCTTGCCTGAAGCATCGTTGGCGGCGGGTGTATCGGAGAACCAGCCGAAGACTGTCTTGCCAATCAGCCCACCGACGCCTTCACCGATCATTTCGCCGATTTCGCCACCGTACTTCTGGATCTGCTGGTTCTTGGTCAGGCCACCCAGGAGCTCCGCTGCGAGGTTGCCGAGTACGCCTCCAAGGGCTGCGCCTGCAGCCTCGGCCTTATCCTCGCCCTTGTCCTTGAGCATGGCCAAGCCAAGCCTGGTGACGCCCTTGGCGCCAGCCTTGCCACCGTTCTCCTGCAGTCCCCTGGTGATCTCACTTTGTCTTTCGGGCGTTCGGCTTTGATAATACGCACGGGCTCCCCAAGCAGTGCCAGCGGCTACAGCAACAGTACCGACACCGACCGCTCCAGCCTTGAACACCGCCAAACCAGCATTCGCCGACGCCAGAGGCACTCGCCCCTGCTCCCCGCTGCGCGCCTCGGGCGGATCACCCCGGGCCGGCCGTGGTGCGGGGCTCGTCCCCTCCAGCAAAGCCGCCTTGCGCTGCTCCAACGTGGGGACTGGAGATTGCTTGGCAGCGGCCGCACTCGAGGCCACCACCATCGCACGCAGTTCCAGCGGCTTGCGCCCAAGGGACAGGTACAGCCTGCGCAAGCGCTCGACCTCGTTCACCTCAAGGCGCAATCGATCGAGCTGCGCCTCATGGGCACCTGCCTGGTCGTTATCCAGCTGCCTTTCGGCCTGGCCCACCTTGTCCAGCTCGAGCCCCAGGCGGATGACCTCGCCGATCAACCGCCCGAGCCGGGTCCCGTCCGCTTGCCTGCGCAGGCGCTCGACCTGGCCACGCAAGCTGTCGACGGACCTGCCCAATGCCTGGTCGCGGGTGACGCCTAGGGTGAACACCTGTGTGTTCGCCATGGCTTGCTCCTTGTCACTCCGTCAGCCACCAGACCATGTCGCTGTACGACATGGTCATGATTTCGCTGGCGGAAAAGTTCAGCTCCTTGGCCAGCCGCCGGGCGGCGGCCTTCTGCCGGGCAGGGTCAAACCTCGTCGTCCTGCACCAGGCGAAAATAGCCGTTCTGCAGGCGGCTGTAGTCCTTCAGGGCCAGGCCCTCCAGGTCCTTGACGCCGACTTCGGCCAGCGAGGCGAACAGGTTCAGCTCGCGCTGTTCGTCATCGCCCGCGCCACCGGCCTGGGCGTTGCGGATGTCACGCACGGTCGGTGCGCGCAAAGACAGGCTGTCGACCTGCACGCCGTTGGCCTCGCTGGGGCGCGACAGGCGCACGGTCACGCGCTCGGCGTCGACGGTCAGCCATTGTGGAAGTTTCTTCGCTTGAGTCATCGAGCGTTCTCCTTAAAGACCCAGTGCCGCGCGCTGGGCGGCCAGTTGGTCGACACCATCGATCACCCGTTTCATGCCCAGGGCATCGATTTCGTAGACCAGGCGGCCATCGACCTCGAGCTTGTAGTAGGTGACGGCGACGCTGTGCTTGATCTCGGCCTTGTCACCGGACTTCCAGTCGCCCATGTCGACTTCCTTGAGCGCACCACGCAGGGTGACGATCACCGGGTTGATCTTGCCCTTGAGGCCCTTGAAGGCGCCGCGGAAGGTACCGTTGAAGCCGGTGCCGTCGGCCAGGCCGAAGAACTTCAGCGACTCGCGGCGCACGCCGGTGGTGGTGAAGGCGGCTTCCTGCTTCTCCATGCCCTGGTCCAGCTCGACCGGCATGTCCATGCCGCCGGGGCGGTACTCCTCGGTCTTCAGGGTGAGCTTGGGCAGGGTCAGGCTGGGTACGTCGCCCTGAAAGCTGACGCCATCGACGAACAGGTTCAGGTTGGCCAGTGTTTCGGGAATCATTGCCATGTAGGTGCGCTCCTTAAGCGGCGGAATCGAGGACTTCGGTCAGCCACTGGTTGGTGACTTCGACGCGGAAATTGGGGTTTTCGGCAGGCGGCACATCGGTGAAGCGGATGTTCCAGTACACCTTGCCCTGCTCCAGCTGGCTGGCGGTGTTCAGCTCCGGGTCGGCGAACACCTCGAAGTTGATGATCGCGCCCTGGTTCTTCAGGTCGCGCATGAAGGCCTGCAAGCCTTCGGTGACGTCCTTGACGTAAGTGGCGGTGATGGAGCGGTCGACGGCCCACTTGTGGCCGTAGAGGATCGCGTCCATGACGATGTCCATGGTCCGCACGCGGGTGACGAAGGCCCATTTCGGGTCGCTCGACAGGGTACGGTTGCCCCACAGGCGGAAGCCGTCGTCGCGGATGATGGTGGCGATGTTGGCGTTGTTCAGCAGGTTGGCGCGGCAGCTGTCGTCGCCATCGAGGAACTCCACGGCGCGGCTGGTGCCGGTGATGCCGACGAACTCCTTGTTCGACGGCGAAGCCCAGAAGCCGTACTCGCGGTCGGTGAAGGCGAACAGGCCAGCGACCCAGGCCGAGCCTGGCGCATCGACGGTGGCCTGTTCGGCGTTGTCCCAGTAGCGCACGCCTGGGTCGACCAGGAAGGCGCGCTTGGCGCCGAAGTTCTTGGCGTAGGCGATGGCCGCTTCGTCGGTGCTGTTGGGGCCGTCGATGATGGCGATGGCGCGCAGCTTGTCGGCCAGGGCCACCAGGGCGGTGCCGACGGCTGGGGTGGCGCTGTGCTTGGGGGTGACCAGCAGGCGTGGCTGGGCGTTGAAACGGCTCTTGCCGTCGAGCAGCGCCTGCAGGCCGGTGCGCTTGCCGTCGGCCAGCACGTTGCCGATGATCGCCGAGGTCTGCTCGGCGGCGTCTTCGAGCTTGGCCACGCCGCAGGCGACGATGACCGCCTTGGCGCGGCTGTAGATGGCGCGGCAGGCCTTGGTGATCGCCGCGTCCTGGCCGAACGCCGCGACCGCTTCGCGCTCGCTGGTGATCAGCACCAGGTCATTGGCCTTGGCGCTGGCGCCCGGGCCTTCGCTGAAGGTGTCGACCAGGCCGATGATCGAGGACGACGGCAGCGCGATGCTGCGGGCGCCGGTGTCGACGTTGGTCACGGTGACGCCGTGGAAGAATCCACTCATGTAGGTTTGCTCCAGGTTCAGATATGAAAAGGCCCCGCTGGTGCGGGGCCTGGACAGGCTTGACTCAGGTAGAGAGCAGCCCTGTATAGGTAGGTGTCTATTGATTGATGCGAAGCCGATTCAGATCAGTTTGATACGGCTTGGATAGGCTATGTTGCGAGGTCTTACAGCACCAAAGTAGACACTGTTCGCCGCAATTGTTTGTGTAGTGACGGACGCCGTCGTCGTCGACACCGCTACGGTTTCGTTTGTATCAGCGACATCGAAAAACTTAGGTTTCATATTTTGCATTCGCCGGAATGACGAAACTGCATCAACGATCTCCCCATGTACCAGCGAAGCGGACTGGTATGAACCAGGCGTTCGTGTCGGATCCACTGCGCGTCCCTCGTCAAGCGAGCGCATGAACTCACCGCGCAGCTCGGGGATACGGAAAGTGCTGGTCCCGTCACCACGGGTCCATCCACCTTCCATCCCGGCCCTTTGAGCATCGTTTACCAGCATTCCGGACTGCTCGGCGTGGTCCCATAGCCAGGGCCAATCGCCACGCCCCAACAACCGAGCATCAGGCCGTCCCCAGCCGCCTGGGTTGGTGGCTGTCGTGGTTTCAAAGGCGATGCGTCCCAGCGGGGTGTTATCGAACCGGTCGAGCAGCAGCCAGTTACCAACGCCATCACTGCGTAAATGCCAAAAGTCACCGGCGCCCAGCAGCACAAAGTGGCCATAGCCTGCCGGGCGCAGATGGGTATGAAACTTGACCGACTCGCCGCCTGCGGCCCGCACGGTCAGGTTGTTGCCGCTGTTGTCGATCCGTTGCACGCGGATGTCCATCGGCTTGGTCGCCGCCGGCAGCACAATCAACAGCGAGCCGGCGGAGGCATCGACCAGTACCACGCCGGTATCATTCTCGGTCAACACTTTGTTGGCGATGATCGGGGCATTGTTCAGCCCTCGTACCGCCAGCAAGCCGCGCTCAATCGCGGCCAGATCATCGGCGCGACTCATTGATCACCCCCTGATTGCTCAAGGAAAGCCGGGGGCACCGGCCGCGCTGATACGTCAGGAAACGCCTCGGACTGGGGCCAGTCGCGCAAAGCCTGCATGAACACCAGCAGCTCGGCGAACTGATCGGCGGTCAGCGTGGTGGTGGCGCCAATTTCCAGCTGGTCGCGGTGCCGATCACGCAGCCAGACCGCTCCGGCCAACATCTTGTCGCGCCACCCTCTTTCCGCAGATACCGCTCCAACAGCATTTACAATGTTCATCCGCCTAATGAACGAAACATAGCGTTCATCGTTTTCCTCTACCTCACCGAGGTTTAGGTAATACATAGGGTCTTGTGGCCCTGCGAATGAGGCGCAAACCTCGGCATGCGTGGCACTCTTAAATTGTACGTGCATAAACACCCCTTAAAACATATAGCTACGAACGTTGACTTGGTAACCGCCATTAGAACCATTCATCATGCTGTAAGCGATGTTCTGCGGAGTGCTCATTATCAGGTCACCATAACCGCCTCCAGTCATGGCGGAGTTTGTTACCGACGCCATCACAGCAAAACCACCTGTACCCTGAGTGTTACCGGCCAGATTCATTGCAACTCCCTGACCCGCAGAAAGTTGGTTGGCACTTGCATACACCCCAACCTTTTTTGCGTTGAAGGGGACGGCCGGAGCAATATTTAGCGGCACCAAGTCAAGGCTGTAGCTCGAACTAATATTCAGCACATTCTTCTGTATGATTTGAACTTCTCGATCAAGCTGAGAAACAATTGCGAAGGTATTGGCAGTCGTATGCATTGGCACAATACTGATTAACGCAGAAGCATTGAAGCCTCCGGGCATATGTGCTCCGGCGTAAATTTCGGAGACAGCGGCCGCCGCACTGGCATTTACCGCCATAACCGCCACTTCCTTGGTCGCGGTATTGAGCAACGCATACAGTGCGGCAAAACCATTCGCTGGGATCGTACCCGTGTCAACACCGCCCTTACCAACAACGGTGAGGTTGACTACCTGTTTAAAATTCCTGATACAGTAAGTCCGCCCATCCCCTGAACCTACGATAATCTCAGTTGCTGTAAATGTGGCGCTCGATGAAATCGACGTAACGCTCATCGACGCATTACGCATGCTACCAACGACAGGGCCATTCACAGCTTGCTCATCGACTGCTGCCGCCAACGCAGCAACATCGATCTGCCCCTGATTCACAGGCGCATTCCAAGCCTTGATACACCACATGACCGCCAGGTTGCGTGGGCGAGTCTCCCCACCGCCCGTGGAGGTAAGGTTTGTGAAGTTTGTACCTGTAGCGACTCCACCAGCATCAGCGCCGACAAAGAACGGGCCGCCGGTGTTATCCAGAACATTGGATGCCCACATCGGGGCTCCGTGACCATGGCTCTTGAAGGCGTCAAGTTGGTTGCTGCCAAGCTCACGCCCGACATCAACCCCTCGCCCATGATCCCAACCACGCAGGAATTCTCCTCGCGAGTCCGGCAAGCGGAAGAACCCTGCCGGCTCTACACCTTTGTTGTACGTGGTGCCCAGGTAAGCCGCCAGATCCGGGTAGGTCGCCGCGCTTTGAAGACTGCCATCAAGCTCGAGGTAACCGGCTGGTACCTCGGCCTTGGGGAACGGCAGGATCGCACCGACAGGTGTCGAGGAGCGCAATACCGTCAGTTCGGCAACAAGGGCCGCGACGTCGATCTGGCCCTGATTTACCGGCGCGCTCCAGGCCTTGATGCACCACATTACGGCAATGCTTCGGGGCCTCGTCTCCACACCACCAGTAGAGCCAGATACCAAGCCACCAATTGCGCCAGACATAGAGCCTGGCGAAGTTTCAATGTAGCCCTTGGCCGTCGAGGAAGAGCTGCCGTAAGCCTTGCCAAACACGGTGGAAGGGGTAGCCGCCGCGCCGGTAACTCCGCTCGCACCTTGCCCACCGCCGACGTTGTCCACGAAGCTCACATCCTTGTGGTAGTGAGACTTCAGGGATTCGTCTATCCATGTTCCCACTCCTCGCCCTGGATCTACACCGCGTCCATGATCCCAACCTCGCAAAAACTCACCGCGGGTATCCGGCAGGCGGAAGAATCCTGCAGCCTCATTGCCCGTGTTGAACGCCCCACCCAGGTAAGCAGCCAGGTCCGGATACACCGCCGCACTCTGGGTACTGCCGTCGACCTCAAGGAAGCCCGCCGGCACCGTCCCCCTCGGGAACGGCAGCATGGTTCCCACCGGCAACGCCGATGCAGTATTCAGCAGCGCCTGGGTCTCGGCCTTGGTGTAGCTGTTCGCAGCCTGGAACGAACTGAATGCCAGGATCTCCACAGCTTCGCCAAGGCTGCACGGAGCCTTGAAGGTGATTTTCAGGCCATCGGACAGGTAGTCGGTGATCTCGCGGCCATTGCGCAGCACGATGGTGCTGCCGACGGTATGCGCCAGGTTGAAGACGGTCTGGCCGACCGACGCCTCGAATGAAAAGCGCTCGAACGCCCTGCTTGCGCCGACACCACCGCCTAGTTGGAAACTGGTTCCGTCGTAATTCAGGTCGTACAGGACACCGCTACGGATGTCACCGCCTACCAAGTCGACCAGGCCGGCATTGCCGGACTTCTTCACTGCCACGGCGGCCAAGCCATTGATACGCACCGTCACGGCACCGGTATTGGTGGCGCTGGCTTGGAACTGGAAGCGCTGGCCAGGGGCATAGGCTGCCAGGGCCGATTCGCCGCTCTTGAGTTTCAGTGTCAAGGCATTGGCGGTGCCGGTGGCAATACCAAGCCAGGCTAGCGGCCCGACGTCTTTGGCCGCGTCGGCACGACGCAGGTACTGCGGGTGGGGGTCGGCTGCCTCCAGATGCGCCTTGAGTTGGTTACGCGCATACAACTCTGCCGCTTCGCGGGCTTTGTCGACGTAATCGCGAGTGGCCAGGACGATACTCGGGTCGATCTTGAGCGTGACATTGGCGAGGTTGCCGAACACCACATGCATGCGGATGGTCTGGGTGCGCCCGGAACCTTGTGCCAGCAGCGGCTTGTAGCTGGGCGCCGGTTTGGCCACGGCAATGAAGTTGCCGTTGGCATCCTCCAGCGCCAGCTCGCGGATCCACCAGCCACCGGTTTCCGGTGGCAGAACCAGTTCGGCCACCAGCACGCCAGGGTCGGCAGGCGATTGATACAGGGCATTGAGTTGAGCCCGATAGACCTGGCGCACCAGCGCGGTCTGGGTTGGTTTGGGCGTTGGGTCGGGGGTCTGCGAAGGCTCGCCGCCAGCATCACCGATCAACATGTGGGTGATGTTCCAGGGCAGCCCCAGCACGGCGGTGTTGGCCTGCTGGGCGATGCCCACGTTGGTCAGGAACCCACCGAATTGGGTCGTTGAGTTAGCCATTGAGGTAGATGTCCAGTATGTCCGAGGTGTGGTCGCTCACCAGGTTGTAAGCGCCCAGGTGTACGTCGATGTCCGATGCCTGCCAGGGAAGTACCTCCAGCAGTTCACCGTCGTAGAGCGCAACGGCCTGATAGGCGGGGATGTGGCTTTCGAGGCTGATGTCGAGCCCGACCAAGTGCCGGCTGACCGGCTTGGCGTCCTCGATCAGTCGGGTCAGCTCTTGATAGGTCTGTTCATCGATACCGCTGTCCGCCACCCCGACCTTCAGGGCAAAGGTCCCCGGCACGCCGGCAGGCTGGGCCTGCCACCATTCCTGCACCTCGATCAGGTAGCCGAATGGCTCGACCACCCGGCGCAAGGCACCGAGGGTGCCCTTGTGGGCGTGGACGAAGAACGCCGAGCGGATCACCGAGCGCTTGATCGCCTCGCTCCAGCTGTCGTCCCAGCGGTCCACCGACCAGGCCCAGGCCAGTTGGTAAAGCAGGTGCGCCGGGCAGGTGTCGGGGTTGTAGAGGGTGCGCAACGTGACCTTGAGGTCTTCGTCGGCGGCCACCTCGATGGCCCGTTCCAGTGGCGTGCGGTTGAGCGGCAGAAGACTCTGCATGTCACTCACCCCGCTGCAGGTCGATGCCGGTGCACCAGGCGGCCTGGGCCTTGCTCGGACGGATGTCGTGCCAGCCGAGCAGTTCGACCCGGCTGACGCCGTCGATGTGCAATTGCGCGTCGATGCCCGAGCGGGCGACCTCGACGCCAAGGCGTCGACGCGGATTGACCCAAGCCTGGAGACGGCGCCGGCACTCGCTGAGGATCGCCTCGAACTCCGGACCGTTGTCGGCCATGTGCAGCACCGCCTCGACGCGGTACGGCAACACCTCGGCGCTGCGCACATTGACCCGGTCGGCGACCGGGCGGATGTCGTCGTCGTTGAGGTAGGCGCTTACCTGCGCCAGCAGCTCGGGGCTGGCCACGCCGTCGTTGTCCAGGCTCAGCACAGTGACGTCCACCACCGCCGGCGACGGGCTTTCGGCGGTCGCGTCGGCGACCCGCCCCGAAGCGTTGCGGGCATGGAGGATGTAGCTGTTGCGTGGGCCGGCGGTGGTCAGGCCTTCATAGACCAGTTGCACGCGCTCGCGCAGGGCGTCGTCGGATTCGAGCACGGCCTCGGTCGCTGGGATCGTACTCGGGTCGGCGGCCTGGATCACCAGGCGCTGCAGGCTGACGTTGGCCGCGAGTTGGTCGAGGTCGCTGCCTTGGGCGTAGGCCAGCAGCAGCGCCTTGGCCGCGTCGTTGATGCGCGCCCGGTTGAGCAGCTTGCGGTAGGCGCCGACCTCGAGCAGCTTGGTGACCGGGTCGCTTTCCAGGTTGGCGCTCCAGGCGTCGCCCAGCTGGGCGCGAAAGCTCGCCAGGTCATCCTGGTACAGCACCTCGAAATCGAGGTCTTCGAGCAGTTGCGGGGCGGGCAGTTTCGACAGGTCGACCTGGCTCATACGGTCACCTCCACCAGGGCGTCGTCGCCCAGGTAGCGGCCACTCAGGGCCAGGCTGACCTGGCCGTCGAGCACGGCCAGTACCTTGACCCGCTCCAGTTGCAGGCGCGGCTCCCAGCGTCCGAGGGCGCGGGCCACTTCGGCCTGCACCGCGCTCTTCCAGCCTTCGTTGACCGGCAGGTCGACGTAGCGACGCAGTTGGCTGCCGTACTCCGGGCGCATGCGCCGGCTGCCCAGCGGGGTGGTGAGGATGTCTTCGATGGATTGACGCAAGTGGGCGACGCCCGACAAGGACTGACCGGTGCGGCGGTCCAGGCCGATCATTGGGCACCTCTTGTCCCATGCTCATCCAATGTGCGGATATGCATGACGTTCTCCTGATATGAAAAAGCCCACGGGCGTGGGCTTGTGGTTCAACTCGACAGGGTCAGGACGGCAGCGCTGGCCAGTCGATCTCGGCGGGGTAGCCTGGCTGCTCGACCACACGGTTCAACGCGATGCGGTAGCGCTTCCAGGCTTGCAAGCGAGCGGTCTCGACCTCGCTGGCGTCATCCAGCTCGACGGCATCTTGCAGCGGGGCGATGGCGCTGTCGGCAAGGCTGCGCAGACGCGCGACTTCAGCCTGGGCAGCGCTGCCAGGGTCGGGCGTCAACAGCCTTTGGTAATACGCCCGGACCTCGGCTTCGCTCAGCGCAACCAGGGCGCTGTCGATATACCCATCCTGCGCGCCATCGGCCTTGAAGGCATGGATCATCGCCAGGCCATCCCATGGCTCGTCACGGTAATACTTCATGTGCGGATCAAACATTTCGACCTCCTGTCATCGCATTTCCACCCAGCTGTTGAGCGGCCCCGGGTTGTTGCCGACGAACAAACCATACGCCGCGCCCGCCGGGACAATGATCGCGCCGGTGTCGATGTACTGGCCTGCGGCGCCGCTGTAGGACCCAGTGAGGGTGACGCCATTGACGACCCACTGCAGGTATGAGTTGACCTGGGTGGCAGGACCGACCAGTGCCTTGACCTGGATGGGCCGCCCGCTGTCGTTCACGTACGAGGTATTGAGTGCCCGGGCGGTCGCTTGCCAGCCCTGGCCCACGGTCCCCATCGGCGTGGTATTGACCCATGCCGTCCAGGCGCCACCCAGTACCCGGCGCATGGCCGTCAGTTCATTGGTGACCGACCAGGCGACCTGCACGCATTCACTGTTGGCCGCTCGCCACATGGTGCGCACCACGCCATAGGCAATGAACGCGGGTCGGTTGACCGTGGTATCGATAAACTGACAGTCCCGGTTGTATTCGAAGTTCAGGTTGCTGGAAACACTCAGCCCAGTGGTCGGTGCACACTTCTCATACCACCCCGTCCAGGTGCCATTGATCAGCATTCGCTGGTAGAGGCTGCTGTCGTTGTAGGCGGTGAACGACTGCATGGCATAACTGCCCGCCACCGAGCACACACGCAGATAACCGTTGGTATTGAACGGCAGCACGCCAAGGCTCTTGCCCTCGACGTAATAGTCACCGGTGGCGCGCAGCGCGTTGATGTCACCCTCGACCACACCTGGGGCGAAGCCGCCGACGGCGAAGTCCCCGACCTTCAATACCCGGCCAGCGGTGGAGTCGCGGGGGGATGTGGTCAGGGCCGCGAAGGCCGCGGTGCCAAGGTCGGATGCCGCCGGGGTCGAGCGCCAAGCGCTCCAGGCCTGGGTATTGGCATTGAAGCCTCGGCTCGCCGACTTGCCCGTCATCGGATCCAGCGCGATCTGGACAATGAACCCTACGGCTGTCTGTGCGACACACACCACTGGGTAGGTTATCCCGGGCGGAAGGTGGGCCGTCGTTCCACTCAAGGCACTGTACCAACCTGGGTTGGTCGCCTGGTTGAGGTCGGAAATATCCCGGGTAGGCGAAATGGGCGCGGTCAGCCCCATGTCGTCCATCATCTTGAAGTTGTTGTTGATCCGCATGAACGCGGTGCGCAGAACGTCACCGTCCGCGCCGCTGGGAGGGGTTCCCAGCTTGATCGAATCGAGTGGCATATGACCTCTTAGTATCCTTTTACGTCCAGAACCAATCCCTTGGTGCAGGCCACAACCGAGCCCTGGTTACAGCCCAATCCTGGCCCTGCGAAGACGATGATGAGTGTGTTGGCACGCCCAGCCCAGGGGGTCGAAGGCGATGATCGGTTGGCGGCCCGGTGCTACTGCCGAGCGTGCCTTTGGCCACCAGGCACAGATTCTGGCAACTGCCGTCAACCTGGAGCGTGGCCTTGTCGTTCAGGACCTGTAGCCCTGCGGGCATCAGTACACGGCATAGAGGATGCCTGGCTGTACCACCCCGCCAGTCTGGCCAGCGGTCAATGCTTGTGATTGGCGGTGTTGCCGGCGGTGTCGATGATCCGCCCGCCGCCATTGATGTCGCCGCTGACCAACAGCGGGCCGTTGACCGTGACCTTGCCGGTCAGGGTGATGGCACTGGCCTCAAGGCTGATCGCATCGTCGCTGACCAACAGGGTGCTGGCGCCGACCTGGACACGCGCGTTGCCCGTGGGCAGCTGGATGTCATAGCGCCCGGCCTGCCAGTCATAGCTCAGCGAACCGCCGTCGGCGAAACGCCAGACTTCCACATGATCGCGGTCATCCGGTGCGCTGCCGGCATCGCCATACAGGCCAGGCACGAAAGTACCTTGTGCCGGCTCGCCGCTGGGGCTGATCAGCACACCCTGCTCGCCCAGGCTCGGTGCCCGCCAGTGGCGGGCCTTGCCGGCGGCCTGGCCATGCCAGCGCACCCAGGCGCTGGTCCAGTCGCCGTCGCTTACCCGCACCCGTGCCGCGGCCAGGTCCACCGCCACCACCGAGCAGGGAATCACCAGGCACGCCAGCATGCGGTCGTGCATCGCCGTGGCGTAGCTCATGTCAGGTCCTCCGGCGGCCAATAGGCTCGATGCGTGCCGGGAGCGAGCCCCATCATCAAGCTGCCAGGCGGCTGGTCGGGCGCGGTGCCGACCCCGACATACAACTTAGTGAAATGCTCGTTTGCCTGGGTGAAGGCAGTGCGAACGTCATCACCATCCGAGCCATCAGCTGTCGTGCGCCTATTTATATTTTTACGCGCCATGGGGCCTCCTATCCTAGTACCCGGCAACGTCAATAATTCTGATGGACGGGACTGTAAAGCAAAACAGTCAGATGGAGAGATCCCCCACTGGCCAACAAAACATTGCCGCACTCAAACCTCTATCAGAACGTCATAAATAACAGGGTAATCGCAACAAGATCCTCACCTTGGCTGTACTCAACCATTCCAGTCGACCGATTGTAATATGCCCAAGCATTTGAAACTTCCGACTCAACTACAGGTCGATTGGACACAGTCGTGACAAGGCGTCGATCGTTTGCGATATCAGGATAAGGCCAAGCAACCCTGCCAGCCCAACCACTGACGTTCACAGCACCCAGAACACGCGTCAGATTATCCGTCACACTGTTTCGAACAGTACCATCAGCATTAAAAACCTCTAACCCAATCATCATGAACGCTCATAATTCAGGGGAACATTCGACACATCAACCAACAAAAAATTTTGATAAACCGTCCCCCAGTAACCCGTTGGTTCTGCTCCAGGGGCATCGTTGACATAATTCACTGTGTACCCCTTGAAGTCCAAGCCACTCCAGTAGGTTCGGCCATATGAAAGTTCAACATCGACACCGTCCACATCCACCATGTACCCACCAGCAACGCAACAAGCAGCCACATTCAAATGCGGGGCACGGTAGATAACATCGACAATCGATGGTGGATCACGCGTATCGACGTAGTCGATGACACGCAATGGGATATCATAAGCGCTGTAAACCAGCACAGACTGGCCATTGAACACCTGCATGCCAAATCGATCAGACAATGACGGGCTTACCAAATCGTAAATATAATACTGAAAGGTAACCGTCTGGTTGGCGGGGTAAAAGAAGTTACATACTTTACGTCCACCTCGGTATGAACCAGGGCCAAGGCACACGCCGGGGTAAGGAGCACGTACAGCCATAATTGCATTTGGCGTGGTGCGTGCCCACACACTCTGAAGAGACGACCACCACAGATCCTGCTGGGTAGTTGATAAATTCGCCGTAAACTGCCCGGACTTTATCAACACCATGTTTCGGTAATTTTCGTCAACCTGAACAACATTTGAATCATTATATACAGCGATACCTGCCGTCACTACCACCCTCCATTCTAATGCGCAACACGCCATTTACATCATCGCTGTGCATAAGCTGATGGGTGATGCAGGTACGCCCTTGACCTGGGCGTATGCCATCCACCTCAAACTCACTTGTCATGAGCCTCATGCGAATACCATGCTGCCTCTGGATATAATTTGAATGCTTCCCTTCACCGGTGATGATCAATTTGATGATGCCTGCCTGGTTTATGATCACGCGGCTCATGAACACCTGGCCGTTGTTAACGGCGAACACGGACTTCGGCGCCCTATCGGGTTGATGCGTGACGGAGAACAGGTTGACCAGGAATACAACCATCCACTGCATACCTTCTGGCGTGTTCTCTACCCCGATCCTATCCCGGCGCGGTAGTGCACGCCGTTCGCATCTACACCGACTTTAATATTCCTGGTCGCGGACTAGTTGTCCTCAAGGTCCGCACCCGCGCCGCAGCCAGGTCCACCGTCACCACCGAGCAGGGAATCACCAGGCACGCCAGCATGCGGTCATGCATCGCCGTGGCGTAGCTCATGCCAGGTCCTCCGGCGCCCAATAGGCCTGCTGCTTGCCCGGGCCGGTATCTGGATCGAGCCCCAGCATCAGGCTGCCGGGCGGCTGATCGGGCCAGTCCCAGCGCGGCTCGCCAAACAGGATTGGCTGTTCCCAGCGCACCTTCCAGCCGGGGCCGTCGTACTGCGCCTGGACATTGCGGCAGGCTTCGACGAAATCCAGCCCCCACAGTTGCTGACGCAGCAGGTCCATCAGCTGCGCGGCCAGCTCGCTGCCCTGCAACCGCGCCTCGGGCTGGGCTGGGTCCGGGGTGATGTCGGCCTCGAAGGTGGCGAGCAGTACCGAACGACCGTCGCGCGGCGCACCGTCGGCGGTCATGCGCAAGATGCCGTGGCGCAATGCGGGCAGCGCGGGCGAAATGTCGGCGTGGTCCTGACTGTCGACCGAGGCCAGCGCCGGTATCGCTTCGCGCACCCTGGCCGTCAGCGTCGCGGTGAGTGTGGAGAGTTCGCTCATGGGCGATTCCTCATGCAGGCAAGCGGCGATCATTGCGGTGCGGATGGCCACTCGAGGGTTTCAGGAAAACCGTCCTGGTCGGGCAGGCGGTTGAGCGCCACGCGGTAGCGCTTCCAGGCCCTGAGGTTGTCCAGTTCCTGAGCGCTGGCCTCCTCCAGGTCAACCGCATCCTGCAGCGGGGCAATGACCTGGTCGGCCTGGGCGCGCCGCCTGGCGATCTCGCCCAGGGCGGCGGCCAGCGGGTCGGGACGGGGCTCGGGCAGCGGTTCGGGCGGCAGCGGCTCGACGGCCACGTGCAAGGTCAGGCTGTGCTGCAGGTCGACCGCGACACCGTCGCGGCTGATGCTGATTTCCAGCGTTGGCGCGACATGCCGGATGCGCACCTCGACCCCTGCATCCAGCGGGTTGATGACATACCCCCAGCCTTCCGGTGGCGGCGCCATACCCAGGGTGCCTTGCACCCGGTACTCACCGATGCCCGCCTTGTGGCTGCTGATCGCGTTGCGCCCCAGCGAGGTCACGTCGATGACTTCGCCGGTCGGCCCATTGAGGTTGATTGCGGCTCGGGTCATATCAGATCGCCTTGAGGGTGCCGTCGGCGGCACGGGTGGTGTTGCCGGTGTGGTAGATAACGTTGAAGGTGGCCGTGGCGAAGCTGCCCGAACGCAGCACCAGGCGAGCTTCGGGAGACTGTCCGAAGAACAGCTGCGCGCCGCGGAACTCGGTCTCGCTGTAGGGCACCGTGAGCACCGAGCCATAGCCGATGCCCGTGGCCCCGACGTACTGGGTGTTCGGCGTGATCAGGGAAAATCCGCCTTCCATGCGGTTGATCGAATCGCTGTAGGGCGACGACTTGCCGCCGACCCCGAACGCCCCGACCTCCAGCACGTTGCCTGCCGCCAGCCCAACGTTGCGCGTCGCGGCAGTCCCCAGGCCCAATGCTGCGCGAGCCTCGACGGCGCTCTTGCCGCCAGTGCCGCCCTGGGCGAGGGTCAGGGGTGTGACAAGCCCGGTCAGCGCCTTGATGTCGGCGTTGTTGCCTGCCGCAGCCTTGCTGGTCTGCAGGTTGGCGTCGGCTTGATAGAGTTCGTCGAAATTGGCGACGGCCTTGACCCAGGCGGAGCGCTGGGTGTCGCCGCCGGCACCGCCGGGTGCGGTGCCGAGGTTGATGGTCTGTTTGGCCATGTGTATCTCCATGCTGGGCCGTGCGCCAGCCGCTGGCTGGCGCTACGGGAGGGTGGAAGGTTGCCGCGCAGGCACGAGCGCCATCGTCAGTAACCGGAAACGCTCGCGATGATCAGCGGCGCCACGGGGCCGGGCTCAGGGTCAGGCATGCTGGCATTGGGCTCGAGGAACATTTCGTCGGACCAGTTCCTGTCCTCGATAACCGCCAGGCGCCGCCCCAGGCTGACCCTGCCGTGGTCGACACGGATCATGTCGCGCTGGACAAAGGTCGTGGTGTGAAAGGGGGGCACCAGGTAATAGCGGCGGTAGTAAGCCAGCCCGGCGGCATAGGTGTTGCCAGGTACCACCGGGAAATCCATCCCGGCCTTGCTCACCGGCCCGGCATAGGCGATGCGCAAGGTCTTGTGGCTGGAGTCATACAGCAGCTCACCACTCGCCGAGTAACTCTGCAGCCCCCACTGGCTGGGCATGATCGGCGCCTTGGCAAACACGTAGATGGTGATGACCGTGGGGTTGAAGCAGGCGAACCGAACCACATCCTTGTGCCCCAGCCCGTACTCCACCGAGATGTACTGGCCCTGGGTATCCCCCAGCAACAGCACGCCGTGGGCGGGCAAGGTCACATCGGCGCCGGCCATCAGCGAGCGGTTGAACGGATCGAACCCCTCGACCAGCGCGATGGTGCGCTTGTGTACCAGGCTGAGCACCGGGTTATTGCCCGTCAGTTGAATGTGATTGCCCTCGGCAAAGACTTCCAGGCCCATCAGAACACCCCATAGATGATTTCTACCGAGACGCTGTAGCCGTACTGGGCATAGGCGCCGGTGTAGCGAAACGCCGGGAAGCTCCAGCTGAGCGTTTGCCCTTGCAGCTTGACCACCGGATAGATCAGCTCGTAGGGCAGCTGATAGTTCGGAGGTCGCGACGGCAACGCGTCAGGGTGAAAGAAGTAGAACGGCTCGCCACGCATCAGCTCAGGCACGATCAGGCTGCCTGCGCGGGTCCCGGTCACCACCGAGCCGAGCAGGGTGCCCAGGCGGTTGCTGGTATCCAGGTTCGGGCTCGCGTCTTCATTCCAGGTTTGCAAACCGAGCTTCATCCATCACCCCCAGATGCCCATGCGCACACGCAAGGTGTTGTTGGCGTCGAAGATCTGGATCAGTTGGTTGGTGATCACCAGGCGCCCCTGGCCATCCACCGAGCCGTTGATCTCGAACGCGCCGCTCTTGTCCAAACGCCATCCGGTGCGGCCGGGCACATAGTTGTTCGACTGGATCACATTGCCGATCTTGGCACTGCTGATGGCGCCGTCCTGGATCAACGCGGAGTTCATGAACACCTGGCCGTTGCTCACCGAAAATGGCGTGAACAGCTTGCCGCCCGCCTGGGTGCCGACCACCGAGAACCTGTCGGCGCGCACCAGGAACTGGCTCTGCTTGTCCTCGATGCCCAAGGACACCCCCGCCGCCACGTACTGACCGTCGTTGGTCACCTCCATCTTCACCGACCACATCGTCGACAACTTCTTGTCGAGCCCGGCTTGTACCTGGCTGATCTGCTGCACCGAGGCGTTGGTCTGGCCTTGCTGCACCTGTACGGTGTCCAGCTTGCGCGCCATGGCCAGGCCATCCTCGATGCGCGCCGACTGCTCGGACCACACGCCGACGAAGGTCTGGCTGGAACCGGCCAGGTCTGCGTTGCTGCCGGCCAAGCCTGGGTTGACCTGGG
Source organism: Pseudomonas muyukensis (assembly GCF_019139535.1). Taxonomy (NCBI): domain Bacteria; kingdom Pseudomonadati; phylum Pseudomonadota; class Gammaproteobacteria; order Pseudomonadales; family Pseudomonadaceae; genus Pseudomonas; species Pseudomonas muyukensis. Next base: position 4,875,868 of record NZ_CP077073.1, read on the forward strand.
CATAGATGCCATCCAGGCGCGTGCCCTGGGCGGTGACCTTGCCGTCGAGCTGGGTCGCCTGGGTCTGCAGGGTGCTGATGGCCTTGGCCTGGCCGGCCGCCTGGCCCGCCACATCGCCGACGCGGCTGGTGAGGTCGGTGATCGACGACCCCTGGGCGACCAGCGTTTGCCCCTGTTGGCTGACCGTCGCGCCCAGCTCGCTGATGGCGCTGGCGTTGGCATTGTCGGCCTGGGTGACCCGCCGGGCGACGATGTTGCACCACAGCGAGCGGCCGCTACCGTTGGCCGGCTCGGTGCGCACGAGGATACGCCCCTTGACCGCGCCAGCCGGAGCCTTGACCCGCCCGCCAAGCTTGCGAAAACCCTGGGCAGTGGCGGCCGGGAAGCTGAAGGCAGCCAGATAGCCCAGGTTCTTGTTGTCCTTGTCATAGAACTGCATCTGCAATTGCGCGGTCTGGCCGCTGGCCATTTCATCGGCACTGACCTCGGCTGCGAGGTCGAACTGCTCGTCCGAGCTGCAGAGGATATTGTTGCCCGTGCCACAGAAGCTGTTGCCATAGAAGGCGATGGCCTTGCCATAGCGGGTACCGCCCAGGTTCGCCGGCACCACCACCGCAGGCGCCGGATACAGCTTGGCGTCGAAGGTCCAGGGCTGGCTGTCGCCGTCCTCGAAATCGCCCTTGATCACCAGGTTGTCCGGTTGCTGGCCCAGCGCGGCCTTGAGGCCGGTAATCGCCGAAGCCTGGCTGTCGAGCTTGCCCTGGGCCTCGCTGACCTTGTTGCTCAGGCTGGTCACGGCAGCAGCATCGGCCTTGCCCGACAACGCGCTCTGCAACCCGGTGAGCTGGGTGTTCTGCACCGTGTTGACGCCCTCGGCGGCGGTGATCTGGCTTTCCGCCTTGCTCATCCGTGCCGCCAGGCCGTTGCTGTCCTTGACCACCTGGCCCACATCCAGCCAGTAACCGGCATTGGGCGGCGGCGTCTTGACCGGCACCGCCTTGAGTGCCTGGTACAGGCCCTGGGCCTGACGTACCAGATCGCCGAGGGCATAGGCCTTGGCCGGGTCGTAGCTCAATGCGTTGGCGGCGCGGGCGACATCGTCCAGGCGCGACTGCACATCGCTGTTCAGGCTTTGCAGGCGCTGGTTCACCGAGCCATTGCCGGCGCCGTCGATCAGCTCGATACGGTCGAACAGGTGCTTGCCCAGGGCCGACTCGCTGATCTTGCCGGAAAAGTAGCGGTCATAATCGCTCTGTTCGGCACTCGATTGGCCGCGTACGCCGATGCCGTCCGGGTACCATTTGCCGACGTTGCCACTGCGGTCCACCAGGCGTGCCCAGAAGAACAGTTGCGCACCGGCGGCCAGGCCCTGAAGCTCATGCTCGGCCTGCGGGTAGGCAAAGTCGCCGAGCTTCTTGGCATCGACGCGGTTGGCGCTGGTGCCATACCAGATTTCCGTGCGCTGGGTATCGCCTGTGCCCTCGGGGAATTGCCAGCTCAGGCCGATGGCGAACACCTTGCTGGAGGCCAGTAGCTGGGCCACCGCCGCAGGCGTGCCGAGCTTGCCCTTGAGTGGGGTCAGTTCGGACAGTTTCCAGATCGAGGTGATCTCGCCGACGCTGATCGAGCGCACCCGTGCCAGGTAGTCGCCGGCATAGATCCCGGTGACGTCGACGCTGGTGGCACCGCTGCGCGGCAGGCTGATCCAGTTGCCATCGTCCTTGCGCCACTCCACTTCATAGGCCACCGCGCCCGCCACGGCTGGCCAGGTGATGGTCAAGGTGCTGACCGCCAGGCCTTGGCTGACGGCATGGTTGCTGCTGAGGCTGACACTGGCCGGTGGTGGCACCAGGTTGATCGGCGTGACGCTGACAGGCCGTTCTTCCAGGCGGGCACCGCTGTCGATATGGGCGAACTTGCTCGGCTCGTACTGCACCGCGCTGATCTCGTACACCCCAGGCTCGGGGCGCGACACGCTGGTCACCCGGTACAGCGGCACGCTCAGGTCCGGCGCGTCCAGCGCCCAGACCAGCTCCGCCTCGGGGGCGACGCTGTAGGCAGTGGTCAGGGTCAGGCGACGGCCCGCGACCGTCTCTACCGTACGCGCCTCGCAGGTGCCGTCGGGCAGGTTGAGGATCAGCCGATCCCCCACCTTCGCCTGGGTATCGCGGTCGAGGGTGACCTGACGGCCGCTGGCCGCGGCAATCCGACCACCGATGGCACGCCCGGCCAACAGCTCGTCGGCCACCGGAATGACGAAGCCGGGCAACGGGATGCGCCCGTCCATGCCAACCCGGAAACTGATGCCCCGGTCACGGGCGTTGGTCGCCAACGCCCACTTGCCACGGCGCTGCGCCTCGGATTCGCGGGTACAGCCGATGGCGCTGATTTCCAGTGGGTTATCGCCATAACGGCGCTGCAACTTCTCGTCGGTGACCACCGTGACGTCGGTGTCATAGCTGTTCAGCGGGTTGTCGTAGCTGATCAGGGCGCGGCTGTAGCGGCTGCGCTCCGAGCCACTGGAATAGCTGAACTTGCCGCCGATGACATTGGCACGGGTATAGGCGAAGTCGAAATCGGTGGCCCGTGGCATGTCCGCCAGGCTGTACAACTGCCCCTGTGCCCAGTAGGTCATGCCGCGGTAGATCCCGGCGATGTCGCGCAACAGCGACCAGGCCTCGGCCTTGCTCTGCAGGTTGAGGTTGCAGATGAAACGCGCTTCCTGGCCGCCCTTGCCGTCGGGGACCAACTGGTCGCAGTACTGGGCGATCCGGTACAGCTCCCACTTGTCGACCATCCATGGCTTGATCCGGCGGCCCAGGCCGAAGCGGTCGTTGGTGCAGATACCGTAGGTGACCCAGGCCGGGTTGTCGGTCCAGGCTTCCTTGAAGGTACCGTCCCACACGCCGATATAGGCGCGGGTGTCCGGGTCGTAGTTGCTCGGCACCGGCCACTTGCGGCCTCGGCACTCCACGGTCACGGCAGGAATGTTGCGGAACTGCTCGGCGGAGAACTCGATGTACAGCAACGCGGTGTTGGGGTAACGCAGCTTGGCGTCGATCACCTCGGTCAGGCCGGCGAGCTGCATGGTGTCGGCGACCTTGTTGTTGTTCTGGTTCGGCGTCAGCCTGCGCACGCGCAGGGTCCAGCCGCTCGCGGCCTTGGGCAGGTCGATGCGTCGGGTACGCTCGTAGGTGCTGGTGGTCTTGCCGTGTACCGCGTCCTTGAGCACTTGCTGGTAGGCGCCGCCGTCGGTGGCGACTTCGACGACATACTCGATGCGATGACCGTTGATGTTGCCGGCGCTGTCCATGGCCTGCAGCGCCGGCCAGGCGAAGCGCAGGCGCACCGCCGACAGGCGGGTGTCACTGATGGCATGCACCCAGGGCTTGTCGCTGCGTAGCTCGATACCCTGGCTGATCTCGTTGTCCACCGACGGGATGCCCGGGATATGCGGCTGCTCGACCGAACCGGTGCGCCACTCCCACTTGACGCCTGGGAAGTTGTAGTTGCCCTGGTCGTCCATCAACGGCGTGCCGTCGAGGTAGATGTCACGGGCGCTCGGCGTGCCGGCGAATTCTCCCTCGCCAATCGCCAGCAGCATCTTGGCTACCGCGATGGAACGCAGGCTGTCCGGCGCCTCGACCGGCGTCTTGGGCTTCTTCTGACCACCTTTGCGACCGATGATCACAGGTCTGTTGGTTTCGCCCATGTGTTCCTCCAGGCGTAAAAAAACCGCCTCCGAGGCGGTTGGCTGAATGGGGCCGGGGATGCAGGCCGGCTATGGCCCTGTACCTGGCGTTGGGTCCAGGGCGGTCAGAGCCGGTCCTCGGCATAGATGGCGGCGCTGATGATGGCGCCACCCCAGCGCCGCTTGCCCACGCACAAGGGCACCGGGTTGCCGGATGCCGTGGTGTTGCGCGCGGCGCCAAAGGCATAGCCGGGGGTGTTTTCCGGCGCCTGGCTCATGCTCAATCCCTTGGGCTGCGGGCTGAGCAGCTGCATGACGCCACCCAGGGCCATGGCCGCGCCCATGTGGGCGACGAAACCGGCCGTCCCTTCCGAGGCGAAGGCTGCACCGACGCCACCGCTATAGAAGGCGGCAGCAGCGATCATCACGATGCCGACGATGGTTTGCAGGGTACCGGCGCGCTTGCTGCCGGCGACCACGGGGACGATGCGGATCTCCTCCCGGGCCTGGAAGCCGAGCTCCGCCTCGCCGACATTGCGCCGGTCGTTGAACACGGCAAACTCCAGGCCGCGTGAGCGGGCATTGGCCAGAAACCGTTCGAAACCAGGCACCAGCACGCACAAGGCCTTGATCGCCTCACGCGGTGTGTTCACCGCCAGCTCGAAGGTCTTGCCGAACTGGCGTAATTGGCCGCCAAGCCTGACACGGGTCAGCGGCGATTGAAGGGTGGCTGCTGACATTGCAACTCCTTGTGCGTAAGACGGCTGCCCAGGGCAGCCGCATTGACCAGGTGGCACCCCACCCTCACAGGCGGTCCTCGGCGTAGATGGCCGCGCTGACGATCGCCCCGCCCCAGCGCCGCTTGCCGATGCACAGCGGCACCGGCAGACCGGTGGTGACGGTGTTGCGGGCGCTGCCGAAGGCATAGCCCGGGGTGTTCGAAGGGCTGGCGCTGAGCTTGAGGCCCTTGGGCTGCGGGCTGAGCATCTGCATCACGCCCCCCGCCATGAGGCCGGCGCCCATCTGCACCGCCCAGGTTTGTCCGAAGTACAGCCCACCGACGATCATCACCGCGCCGACGATGGTCTGCAGGATGCCGCCACGCTTGCTGCCGGCCAGCACCGGGACGATACGCAGCTCCTTGGTGCCCCCCAGGGCAAAGGCATCGCTGTCGACGTTGCGACGATTGCGGAAAATCGCGAAGCGCATGCCCAGACGGTCGAGCCGACGGATCTCCTGCTCGAAACCCTCCAGGGTGTTGCGCAAGGCCCGAAACACTTCCCATGCCTGGCCACTGTCCAGGCGCCGCCGGTGTTCGCGGCCAAACTTGCGCGCCAGCACACCGGACAACTTGATGGTGGTCAGGGCCGGCGCATTGATCACGGATACAGCCATCGAGGGCCTCCTGTGCGAATCTGCATGAAACGAAGGCCGCTCATTGGCGGCCATCGGCATCGCGGTGGCGCAACACCAGCCGCGTACGATCCAGCCACGGCCCACCGAACACGATCACTTCGCTGGGGCGCCCGTACAGATGGTGCAGCAGGAACGGGCCGGCACCGGTGGGCGTCCATGGCTCACCTGGCAGGCGCGGATCACTGCCCAGAAAAATCCCGGCATGGTTGGGGTGCGCGGTACGCCCAATGGCCATGACCAGCATGTCGCCACGTTGCGGGCTGTCCACCACGGTAAAACCAGCATCGGCGTAGGCCTGCTCGTACAGACTGGGGCCCTGGGCATCCTCCCACCAGCCGTCTTCCCGGGCATAGCGCGGGAAGCTCAGCCCCCATTCGCGCAGGTACCAGTCGGCGCACACCTGCCAGCAATCCCACAGGCCATGCACGAACGGGCGCCCCAGCAATGGCGTGTGCCCCTGGGGCAGGATCGTGCGCAGGTCACCTTCCGGCCAGGACAGGATATGCCAGGGCAACCCCGTGGCCTCGCACATGGCCAGGTCTCGGGGGGAAGGCCGGCTGCTGGCGTCCGGGTGCGAGTGCACCACCGCGACAATTTCCCCGAGGTCTTCCGCCGCCGCGTAGTCGTGCGGATCGATGCGGAACTCTTCGTCGGGTTCACTGGCCGTGTTGCGACAGCGCTGGTAGTCAAGCCGCCCTGCCCGCTCGATGACCAACCCACAGGCCTCGCGGGGGTAGTCCTGGGCGGCATGGCAACGGATAGCGTCGAGCAGGTCCGGTGCCATGGTTCAGTTCCGGGCGATCAGCGAGACGGCGGGGAAACCGCCATGCGGCAACTCGGCCGCCTCACCGAAGCGCAGCTTGCACGAGCGCAAGCCCCCCTTGCAGCGATCCTTGGCCGGGTCATCGGTGGGACGATCCTCATCGTCAAAGCGCAAGTTGCCGGTGTAGCCGCAGTTCGGACCACGGTAGCCATTGGTCATCGCCCAATGGCAATAGGCGGTCATCTGCCGGCCGGGCAAGCCATGGCTGTCGATCTCGCCGGGGGACGACAGCTCCCACTGCACGTGCTCGTCGTCCTCCTGGGTCTTCTGGTCGAGGAACCAGATTTCCAGGGCTTCCTGGGTCGGGTCGGCCTGGTTGTTGCCGGCGGCGAAGTTGCGCGCATCCAGGTACTGGCCCAGGGTCTGGCGCACGGTCAGCTTGAACTTGAGCAGGTCCTCGAAGGCCAGGCACAAGGCAGTGACCCGGCCATCGACGTTGCCGGCGGTGAACTTCGGCCGGGTGGCCCGGCCGTTGCTGTTGGCACCGATACCATCGACCTGCACCGGCCAGGCGGCATACTCGCTGCCCTGCCACCAGATCGAACGGGCCGGCAGTTCGGCCGCGCCAGCCGCGGCGACCGTCTCGGGATCGTGGGCGATGGCATGACCATGAAAGCGCAGGGTATCGGCGCCGAACTCGCTGCCGTCGATCTCGAACAGCACGATTTCCGCGCCCGGTTCGAGTTTCTGGATGTCATTGATCAGCGCCATGGCTGCTCTCCTCGGTCATGGATGAAAGGCCTGCTCGAACGTCGCGCTGATGCTGTACAGGCCGCCACCCTTGGCGGTGGGCTGATAGCCTTTGCAGCGATACAGGCCCGGCTTGCCCAGGGGCGCGGTCCAGCGGAAGGCTCGGCTGCCGGCATGGCGGTCGAGAAACTCGGCGATCGCGCGGATCTTGGTGTCGTCGCCGATGAACACCAACGGCCAGGACTGACTGCGGTTGTTGATGCCATCGGCCACCGCCTGTTGGTAGCCGTCGCCGAACTGCACCGTGCGCACGCGATATTCCACGGTGCCGGTCGGTTCGGTCTTGGGGCTCCAGGTAAAGGTTTCCATGTGATGTTCTCCTTGGTCAGCGACCGTGAATGGCCGACCAGATCTGCCCGCCGGGCATCAGCTCACGAGAGATCTGTTCGCTGGCGCCCTGGCGGGCGGCACCGGCATAGGCATTGGCCAGGCGCTGGGCATTGCCATCGCCCGCAGCGGCATTGCCGTCGCCGGCGGCCACGTTGATAGTCTGCTGGATGACCACTTCGCTGCTGTGGCTGGCAGCACCACCGCCACCGAGTGCGCGAACGCCCAAGGCACCGTCGGCGCCGCGGGTCAGCGGCATGATCGCCTCGGGGCCGGCTTCGCCGAACAGCGCCATCGGCGCCAGGGTCGGCGTGCTCGCGACGCCGTTGGTGAAGGCGCCCCCCTTGGCGAAGGCGGAGCCGCCATAGGAAATACCCGAAGCGTTGATCTGCGGGGTGAAGGTGGTGGTGCTACCACCCACGGTCATGCTGCTGGCAGCTGGCGTGGCCCCCCCGCTGAACCACGAGCCAACCAGGTTCATGCCGAACCCGAGCAAGCTGCTCAGCGCCTTGGAGGCGGCGGTCTTGGCAGCCAGCGCGGCCATGTCGGCGATCACCGACTTGGCGAAGTCGGAGAACGACAGCTTGCCGGTGGTGGCAAAGGTCTGCACCGCCGTGCCCATGCGCTCGAAGACACTGGCAAAGACGGCTTGCGACTGCGCCGCGACGTTGCTGGAAGTCTCCAGGTACTCCTCCCAGGCTGCGGACGCGCCGACCATCCAGTCGCCGCGCGCCTGGCTCATCATGTCGTAGTCGTTGAGCACCTGGTTGGTCATGTCGGCATGCCGGCTGCGCATGTCCTCCAGCTGCTGCTGGTAACTGGCGCCATCGGGGCCTGCGGCGCCCAACGGGTTGGCCTGTTCGAACTGGGCCCGTTCGGCGTAGTAGCCTTCGTCCACCTTGAACAGCTGGTCAGCCAGCCCGCCCTGGCGCTTGCTCATGCTCATCTTCGCCACTTCCAGCTCGGCACTGGCGTGTTGCTTGCGCAACGCCTCGCCATAAGGCCGCTCGGGGGCGTCCTGCACGGCCTGCTGCCAGCTCGGCGGCGTGTAGGCGGACTGGAAGCGATCCAACGCCTTCCTCGAGATATCCAGGCTCGAGTCGGCGACGGCGCCCACACTCTTGAGGTACTTCTGGTTGAAAGCCTCGACGTTCTTCTGCATCTCGCGCAGGGTGCGGTCACTGAGGGCCGAAGCCCTGGACAGTGCCCGTTCGAGGCTGGAGAGGTCGATCGTCGGGCTGAAACTGGCAAGGTTGGTTGCCATGGGCCTACTCCCTGATCATTGTGAAACCCGCCATGGCGGGTTTCGTGAAGAAGGTGGTGCCGGTCATCAGCACCACTGCTGCATGGCACTCTCGAGCGACACCCCCTGGCGCCGCTGGTGAGGCATGAAATCGATCAACTCGGCGCTACCGCCGGCCTGATGGTTGGCCTGCAGCGCCAACATGGCGATGCTGGCCTCCAGCCGACGACCGCCGTGCAATGAGCCATGGCGCTGGATGTATTGCGCCCAGTCCCTGGCCTCTGCGTAGCTCAGCCGCTCCTTGGCTTCGCTGATCGTGCGGCCGCCGATGCCGTTGAGCACCAGCTCGTGCCAGAACTCATCGGCGGCCGTCAGTTCTTTGCCGGGGTGTTACCGGTGCCGTTGACTTCGTTGATGGCATTGAGCAGCACGAAGCCCAGCGACGGCTCGAGGTTGAAGGCATCCTCGACGCTCAGCGGCTCCTCGCCGTCCTCGCCCAGGCTGACCGAGGCGGCCAGGTAATGGGCGTTGCGGCTGTGGGACGCTGCCTGTTCGGCGAACAGGCGCTCGATCACCCCGAACGAATGGCGGCGCACATGCACCACCAGGGTCTGGGCGAGCATGGCGCCAGTCTGTGGGTCAGGCCGGTTCCAGACGATTTCCTTGCGCACGCGCTGCTCGTCGACGATGCCACCCAGGGCCTTGAGTTGATTGATGTTCATTCAGTTCTCCGGGCTCAGGCCTTTTTCGCCCAGGTGGAGCCGCCGGTGCGCTGGATGCTCACCGACGTGGTAACCACCGCGTTGAGGGCGAAATTGAACGGGAAGTCGGCCACATAACCTTCGAAGGCGAACCAGGTACGGGTGGCCGGCAGCTCGAAACCATCGCCCTTGCTGTTGACGGTTGGCGCCACGCCCTTGCCGTCGGACCAGCCCACCACCCACTTGACGGTGGTGTTGCCCTTGGCTTCGGACAGCTGGTGCAGGCGGATGTGGCTGGCGTTGGTCGGGTCGGCATTGAGGCCGAGGGTAGCGGTGCCAGGGGTGCGCAGGCCTTTCTTATAGGTACGCTCCGCGGCATCGAGGGTGGTGTCCTCGATCTGCTCGGCGGGGGCGCCGCCTGGTTCGAACGAGGTCACGTGATCGACTTCCAGCACGCTGAGCGGGCCGGTGCCGGAGACCGGTGGAACCAGTGCATAGATCTGGGTGCCTTGGGTAAGAATCGACATAGGGGTGTTCTCCTTGAACATGATGAAAGCCGCCGCGGGGAATCCCGGACGGACGGGTGCTGCAGGTTAAGGGTGGGAAAAGCTCAGGCTGGCTTGGAGCCGTCGAGGTAGGGCGGGGCATCCGGGTCCGGTTCACGGCTCTTCAGATAAGCCACCAGTTGCTCGTTGCTCAGCGCCAGTCGTTCGATCGACTGCCCCAGCGCGGTCTGCACCGAGGCCTGGTTGCGCAGCGCGGCCAGCAGTTCGTCGAGTTGCGCTTCGTTCATAGGTGCTCCTTGCTCAATGCCTGCGGTCTTCGGCGTCCACGCCGGCCGCGGGTTGCTCGATGCCCAGGCGACGAGCCGCCCAGCGTTCATAAAGGCCGATGGCAACATCGGCACCGGCCATGGCGGTGAGGCAGCCGAAGGCGCTGGCGCTCCAGATCGTCATGCCGCTGGCGTACAGCAGCATCACCGTGGATACGCCACAGACCATGCAAGCTCCGGAGCGCAAAGCCAGGCGACGCAGCAGCCCCCAGCCCCGCGCCCCCGCCTTGTCGGCCCGCCACATTTCGCCAGACAGGCCGCCGAGCAAGGCCAGGACGATCACCAGCCAGAGCGGCATGTCGAGCAGTGCCTGTTGTTCGTTTGTCAAAGTCCTGTCTCCTTGGAAAATGGCCACCTCATCCCTCCATCGACTGGATGATCGGCACGCCGGGTAACTCATCGACCAGGACATGCAGCATCAGCGTGCTGATCAGCCGGTAAGGCTGACCGTCGCGGGTGACGGTCACCAGCAGGTCGCCCGAAGCCGCGTCGTGCTCGATGGCGACGTCGGCCTTGTTGTCCATGTGGCTGAGCGAGTAGCCCCAGCCGACACTCGTGGGTGGAAACGGCACCAGGCCCAGGCTGCCAGTGACCTTGAAGCGACCCTCGCCGAGTGCCTGCGAGGCCAGTCGCGTCTGCGCCGGGGTGATGTCGTAAGTGCTGCCATCGTTGAGCAGCGTGATGATTGCGCGCATTCAGGCCACCTTGATCGTGCCGTCGTTGCCGACCTGGCAATTGGCTGTGTTGAGCGTGGTAACGATGGTGAACGGCACCTGCTGCAAACTGGCTGCCGGTGGCGGACCGTCGACCACGATGCCCCAATTGGCCTCCTGCCCCCCCGGCATCGCCAGCGCACCGGTGTTAAGGCAACTGACCGCAAAGCGCGGGTAATAGGCCCTGGACGGGAACTTCAGGTACAGGTTGGCCAGGCCGTTTTCCTCATAGAGGATGATCTGCAGGGCGTTACTGGCCGCCAGGGTGCCCATCTCCCGCGAAGACGTGTTGACCAGCGCGGTCGCCGCGACGATCTTGCCGTCGTAGAAATACCAGCTCAGGTCGATGGTGACCGGCGAGGTGTAGGTCGCCAGGCAGCCGTGCAGGCGCACTATTGGGGCGATGCCTCCGGCGCTGGGCACCTTGGTCTTGAGCGTGAAGGCGTTCACGTAGTTGGACACCGCCAGCACCCCGACCTCGCGGTACAACTGGCCGGACAGTGTCGAGTAGTCTGGCTGGAGGGCGCGATCCTTGAGCAGCGCCAGGTTGCGATTGACCTTGTCGAAACCGGTGCGCACCGTGTCGCCGCCGACGCCTGTGGGCGCCGTGCCCATATTGATGATTTCGAAACCCATTTCACCTCCGTTGCGATGAATTTCGTGGATATGAAGCTGCGATGGTCGAACCTATCGCGCTGCCTCGGCATTCCAAAAAGCCCGCCATGCAGGCTTTTCAGTAATGCGTTGATCAACCGCCGGCCACGACTGGTGACGCCGTGCAGTTGCGCTTCAAATTGGTGACTCCGACCGCGGCCGCCTGCCCGCCGGATAACTGATCGTGGTGCTTTACGCTGCACACCCGGGCCAGTTGCCAACCCTCTGAACAGTCGAGGCCTGTTCATCGCTGCCTGTGTAACAACCGGTTGCTGACCGGCTTGAGATACAGAATATGCATGCACGCATATGCAGTCAATGCGTTTATGGAAAAATTTATGCACATGTTTTTGCCGAAATGCATGAAGGCCTTTTCGGATGCGGGTTGTAGGGCTTTTCCGAGGGCGAAAAAAAACCCGCCTGGGCGGGTTCTTGTTCTCAACAGGGAGTATCAGCGGGCGTACATGCCCCACCAGAAGACGTGGCCCAACAGGCTGATCTGCTCATCCTGCATCTGCTGGAAGCTGTAGTCCTCGTCGGGGTGCTCGTCGCGATTGAAGCTGCGCAGGCGAATACCGGTGGGCAGGCGATACACCTGCTTTACCCGCAACTGGCCATTGTGATTGATGGCATAGAGGTCGCCATCGATGATGTCGCCGATCGTGCATTTGCCGGTGTTGACGCCAACCGTGGCGCCATCGCGCAATACCGGCAGCATGCTGTTGCCACGCACCGTCACGCACTTGGCATGGTCGAACTGCACGCCATTGTGGCGCAGGCTGCGCTTGCCGAAACGCAAGCGCGCGTTTTCGCTTTCTTCGATGACGAATCTTCCTGATCCTGCTGCCAATTCGACCTCACGGAGAAAAGGAACGGACACCTCGTCGTCCTCGACGGGTGTTTCATCGTCCCACAGACTGATATCGCTCAGCGCGGCGTGGCCCTGGCCCGCAGCAGCCGCTTCACGCGACTCGCCCAGCTCGGCACGCCCGCGCAGCTGGTCGGTGCTGACGCCGAAGTACTCGGCGATCTTCGACACATGCTTGTCGGACGGGTCGACGATCTTCTCGCTGAGGATACGCGACAGGGTGGATTGGGGAACGCCCGTGCGCCGGTGCAGCTCTGTCGGGGACAGGCCGTGGCGGTCGAGCAGTGCTCTGAGTACGGAGGCTACGTTGCGTTTTTGCATAGCGTGCATAATGCAACCCCGACGGACTAAATGCAATGCCCTGCAGCGCTGGCGAACAAACGACCTGGCGGGTTACAGGCCTGCACGCCGCCGCTCTGCTGCAATTACCTGCGTGGATTTGCCCTGCCCATTCGACCTGCGTCGGGGGGAAAAAGCCTGTACCATGAGCGGTTTCGAAATTCGCCACCAGATCAACCGCTGTAAGGCCCTGAATGTCTGATCTCTCCGCACACACCCCGATGATGCAGCAGTACTGGAAGCTGAAGAACCAGCACCCGGACCAGCTGATGTTCTACCGCATGGGCGACTTCTACGAGATCTTCTACGAAGATGCGAAGAAGGCCGCGAAACTGCTGGATATCACCCTGACCGCCCGTGGGCAGTCGGCGGGCCAGTCGATCCCCATGTGCGGGATTCCATTCCATTCGCTGGAGGGCTACCTGGCCAAGCTGGTCAAGCTCGGCGAATCGGTGGTGATCTGCGAACAGATCGGCGACCCAGCCACCAGCAAGGGCCCGGTGGAGCGCCAGGTGGTGCGTATCATCACCCCGGGCACGGTCAGCGACGAGGCGTTGCTTGATGAGCGCCGCGACAACCTGATCGCCGCCCTGCTCGGTGACGAGCGCCTGTTCGGCCTGGCCGTGCTGGACATCACCAGCGGCAACTTCACCGTGCAGGAGATCAAGGGCTGGGAGAACCTGCTGGCCGAGCTCGAGCGCATCAACCCGGTGGAGCTGCTGATCCCCGACGACTGGCCGCAGGGGCTGCCTGCGGAGAAGCGCCCCGGCGCCCGTCGCCGCGCGCCCTGGGACTTCGACCGCGACTCGGCGCGCAAGAGCCTCTGCCAGCAGTTCGCCACCCAGGACCTCAAGGGCTTCGGTTGCGACAAGCTGACCCTGGCCATCGGCGCAGCCGGCTGCCTGCTGACCTACGCCAAGGAAACCCAGCGTACCGCCCTGCCCCACCTGCGCAGCCTGCGCCACGAGCGCATGGACGACACGGTCATCCTCGATGCCGCCAGCCGCCGCAACCTGGAACTGGACATCAACCTGGCCGGTGGCCGCGACAACACCCTGCAATCGGTGATCGACCGCTGCCAGACCGCCATGGCCAGCCGCCTGTTGACCCGCTGGTTGAACCGCCCGCTGCGCGACCTGAAGGTGCTCAAGGCACGCCAGGACTCGATCCGCTGCCTGCTGGACGGCTACCGCTTCGAAAAGCTGCAGCCGCAGCTCAAGGAAATCGGCGATATCGAGCGGATCCTGGCGCGCATCGGCCTGCGCAACGCTCGCCCACGTGACCTGGCACGCCTGCGCGACGCCCTGGGCGCGCTGCCCGAGCTGCAGAACGCCATGGCCGAGCTGGAAGCGCCGCACCTGGCACGCCTGGCCGCCATCACCGGCACCTACCCGGAGCTGGCCGGCCTGCTGGAGCGGGCGATCATCGACACCCCGCCAGCGGTGATCCGCGACGGCGGCGTGCTCAAGACCGGCTACGACAGCGAGCTGGACGAGCTGCTGGCCATGAGCGAAAACGCCGGCCAGTTCCTGATTGACCTGGAAGCCCGCGAAAAAGCCCGCACCGGCCTGGCCAACCTCAAGGTCGGCTACAACCGCGTGCACGGCTACTTCATCGAGCTGCCCACCAAGCAAGCCGAGCAGGCGCCGGGCGACTACATCCGCCGGCAGACGCTCAAGGGCGCCGAGCGCTTCATCACCCCCGAGCTCAAGGCCTTCGAGGACAAAGCGCTGTCGGCCAAGAGCCGCGCGCTGAGCCGCGAGAAGATGCTCTACGACGCGCTGCTCGAGACCCTCATCGGCCACTTGGCGCCGCTGCAGGACAGCGCCGCCGCCCTGGCCGAGCTGGACGTGCTGAGCAACCTGGCCGAACGCGCGCTGAACCTGGACCTGAACTGCCCAAGCTTCGTCGACGAACCCTGCATGCGCATCGAGCAGGGCCGCCACCCGGTGGTCGAGCAGGTACTGACCACGCCGTTCGTGGCCAACGACCTGGGCCTGGACGACAGCACCCGGATGCTGATCATCACCGGCCCGAACATGGGCGGTAAATCCACCTACATGCGCCAGACCGCCCTGATCGTGCTGATGGCGCATATCGGCAGCTACGTGCCGGCCGCGCGCTGCGAGCTGTCGCCGGTCGACCGCATTTTCACCCGCATCGGTTCCAGCGACGACCTGGCCGGCGGGCGCTCGACCTTCATGGTCGAGATGAGCGAGACCGCCAATATCCTGCACAACGCCACCGACCGCAGCCTGGTGCTGATGGACGAAGTGGGCCGCGGCACCAGCACCTTCGACGGCCTGTCGCTGGCCTGGGCCGCCGCCGAGCGCCTGGCCCAGCTGCGCGCCTACACGCTGTTCGCCACCCACTACTTCGAGCTGACCGTGCTGCCCGACAGCGAGCCGCTGGTGGCCAACGTGCACCTGAACGCCACCGAGCACAACGAACGCATCGTGTTCCTCCACCATGTGCTGCCTGGGCCTGCCAGCCAGAGCTACGGCCTGGCGGTGGCGCAACTGGCAGGCGTGCCCGCGGTGGTGATCCAACGTGCCCGCGAACACCTGGGCCGGCTGGAAACCGCCAGCCTGCCCCACGAGGCGCCGGTCGTACGCAACGACACCAGCGCCCGCAGCAACACGCCTCACGTGCCGCACCAAAGCGACCTGTTCGCCAGCCTGCCACACCCGGCCATCGAGAAGCTGGGCAAGCTGGACCTGGACGACATGACGCCGCGCCAAGCTATCGAAACGCTATATCAACTGAAAAACCTGTTATAACGGCCCACCGCGCAAGCTGGTAGAATCCGGCGCGGTTTGCGAGTGCTGCAGGCTATTAGCCTGGCCTGCAGCCACCACCGTGAACCGCGCTGCCCTGGAAGGAAGGGCAAGCTGCCGTCGCCTGAGGAGAGAATTAGAAATGACCTTCGTCGTCACCGACAACTGCATCAAATGCAAGTACACCGACTGCGTGGAAGTCTGTCCGGTGGACTGCTTCTACGAAGGCCCGAACTTCCTGGTGATCCACCCGGACGAGTGCATCGACTGTGCGCTGTGCGAGCCGGAATGCCCGGCCCAGGCCATTTTCTCGGAAGACGAAGTGCCAGCGGGCATGGAGAACTTCATCGAGCTCAACGCAGAGCTCGCGGAAATCTGGCCGAACATCACCGAGAAGAAGGATGCACTGCCGGACGCCGAAGAGTGGGATGGCAAAACTGGCAAGATCGCCGATCTGCAGCGCTGATCGCGCCCGGACGCAAAAAAAGGCCCGCAAGGGCCTTTTTCATTTTCTGCGGACAAAAAAAAGGGGCGGTTTGACCCGCCCACATTTTTTCCGTAGTCCCTGTTTGTCCCAAACATCGTCCTGATGAATCGCGTCCCGCGATGTCCTTGGCCGTCATCCTTGAAAGCCTGTGTCAGTCCGTAGACACAGTTCAGATACTAGCGATTCCTCGGCAGGGAACAAGCGTCGAATTTGTCAGGATGATTCCGGTGATACATTTTTCAATATCAATAAAACTGTTAATTTTCAATTAGTTATGAAAATAACACCATTGAAAACGACATTGATTTACTGAACCCTACAGCAATGGCTTACGCAGCTGGTAAGCAAATGCTTACACGCGTTGTTGCGAGGGTGGCTAAAGGAATATTGAGTCGGGTTGGTCGTAACGGATGGGCTACCGGCTGCACCGGTGTTCGCCAGCAAGGCTGGCGCCTGCAACACCATCGGCGATCCACGCAACGTGCTGCTGGCAGAACGCAAACGCCCCGAACAAGTCGGGGCGTTTGCCATACCTGGCTCGGCGACTACTGAAACAACGACTCGCTGGACAGGCCATTCTTCTCGAGGATCTCGCGCAAGCGCTTGAGGCCTTCGACCTGGATCTGCCGTACCCGCTCACGGGTCAGGCCGATCTCCAGCCCTACATCCTCCAGGGTGCTGCTCTCATGCCCACGCAGGCCAAAGCGGCGCACCACCACCTCGCGCTGCTTGTCGGTCAGTTCGCCCAGCCACTGATCGATGCTCTGCGACAGGTCGTCGTCCTGCAGCAGTTCGCACGGGTCGGTGGGGCGGTCATCGGTCAGGGTGTCGAGCAGGGTCTTGTCCGAGTCCGGGCCGAGCGAGACATCCACCGACGACACCCGCTCGTTGAGGCCGAGCATGCGCTTGACCTCGGCCACCGGTTTTTCCAGCAGGCTGGCGATTTCTTCCGGCGACGGCTCGTGGTCGAGCTTTTGCGTCAGCTCCCGCGCGGCACGCAGGTAGACGTTGAGCTCCTTGACCACGTGAATGGGCAGGCGGATGGTGCGCGTCTGGTTCATGATCGCCCGCTCGATGGTCTGGCGGATCCACCAGGTCGCATAGGTCGAGAAGCGGAAGCCACGCTCAGGGTCGAACTTCTCCACCGCGCGAATCAGGCCCAGGTTGCCTTCCTCGATCAGGTCGAGCAACGACAGGCCACGATTGACGTAGCGGCGGGCGATCTTGACCACCAGGCGCAGGTTGCTTTCGATCATGCGCTTGCGACCGGCAGGGTCGCCTTTTTGCGAGAGGCGCGCGAAATGCACTTCTTCCTCTGGCGAGAGCAGAGGCGAAAAGCCGATTTCGTTGAGATACAGCTGCGTGGCATCGAGCGCCCGGCTGTAATCGATGTACTTGTGCTGCTTGAGCGATGCGCCCTGTTTCGACTTGGTCCGAACCGAAGGTACAGCAGGTTCGTCTGACACCACATCCGTTTCCAAAACGATGCCCGTCTCCATCAGTAGGAGGTCATCGTCGATGTCAAACTCCGGCACTTCTTTACTGAGAGCCATTGTTATAGTCCTTTGCTGAGTTCGAACTCAGACTCGAGCGTCACCCTTCCATGGCAGCGCTGGAGCCTGTCCCCTCTACATCCAAGGAACAGGCCGGGACATTGATCAACGGCGTGGCAGGAACTGGAGTGGGTCGACGGGTTTGCCCTGGCGGCGAATCTCGAAATGCAGCTTCACCCGATCAGTGCCCGTGGACCCCATTTCTGCGATCGTCTGCCCTGCCTTGACCTGCTGCCCCTCCCGAACCAAAAGCCTGCGGTTGTGGCCGTAGGCACTGACGTAGGTATCGCTGTGTTTGATGATGATGAGCTCGCCATAGCCCCTCAAGCCACTGCCGGCGTAGACCACCGCTCCATCAGACGCAGCAAAAACAGGCTGTCCCAAATCACCGGCGATATCAATGCCTTTATTCAAACTACCGTTTGAAGCGAATTTTCCAATCAGCACGCCGTTCGCCGGCCACGTCCAACCGCCGACGGCACGCTCTGCGGCGGGCACCTGGGCAACCGTTTGCGAGGCGCCGGAAGAGGCAGGCGTGGCACTTTTGCCATTGCCTGCGGGCGGCGGTGGGGTACCGACCGGGCGGCGGATGACCGTGGTCTTGCTCGACGACGAAGGGCTGCTGACGACCGTGGTGCTGCCCCCTGCGCCGCTGCTGAAACGAATCGGCTGGCCGGGGCGGATGGTGTAGGGCGCGGCGATGTTGTTGCGCGCCGCCAGCTCCTTGTAGTCCCAGCCATAGCGGAAGGCGATGGAGAACAAGGTGTCGCCCGGCTTGACGATGTACTGCCCCGAGGTGACGGTCGGGCGCTTGGGCGCCGCGTTGTTGCGGTCGACCACGCGCGCGCCGTTCGAGCTGGTGCTGGAACAGCCGGCCAGCAAGGTCCCCATGGCCAGCGCCAGCACCAGAAGCTTCAACCCCGACCGATCCTTGCGCTGCCGCATGACTGTGTGACCCACCCGCGCTCCCCTCATGGTGCCTGAATACGACGATACGAAATGCAATATTGTTTCAATTATAACCGAGCCTGCACCCCAGGGGGTGGCTCGCAGTTGGCCCCGACGCTCAGCAGTGGCCACGCCAGATAGACAGGGCCGGCGCGCAGTAATTCGTCGTGCGCGCAAATATTCCGGGTGTCGCTCAGGCCAATGGGCCGTTGAGCAGCGGCACGAAGCGCACCGCCCCGAGCACACGGCGCGAGAAACCATGCTCCTCGCGCACGATCAGCATCAACTGCTGGGCCTCCCCCGCCGGGCCCACCGGGATCACCATGCGCCCACCGGGGGCCAGCTGGTCGAGCAGCGCCTGGGGGACTTCCGGCGCCACGGCGGTGACGATGATGCCGTTATAAGGCGCCAGCGCCGGCCAACCTTCGCAACCATCGCCCCAGCGGAACACCACGTTGCGCAGGTTGAGCTCGACCAGGCGTTCCTTGGCCCGGTCCTGCAGCACCTTGATCCGCTCCACCGAGAACACCCGCTCCACCAGCTGGGCGAGGATCGCCGTCTGGTAGCCCGAGCCGGTGCCGATCTCCAGCACCTTGTCCAGGGGCCCGGCCTCCAGCAGCAGTTCGCTCATGTGCGCGACCATGAACGGCTGGGAGATGGTCTGGTTGTGGCCGATCGGCAGCGCGGTGTCTTCGTAGGCGCGATGAGCCAGGGCCTCGTCGACGAACAGGTGGCGCGGGGTACGGCGAATGGCCTCGAGTACCTTGGCGTTGGACACGCCCTCCTCGTACAAGCGCTGGATCAGCCGCTCACGGGTGCGCTGGGAGGTCATGCCGATCCCGCGCCGCATCAGATCGTCCTGCTCGCGCATCAGAGCACGCCCTCCAGCCAGCCCTCGAAGCGCTCGAAGGCGTCGTTGAAGGTGCGGTCCAGCTGCAACGGGGTAATCGACACGTAGCCTTGCATCACCGCATGGAAGTCGGTGCCCGGGCCGCCGTCCTCGGCATCGCCGGCCACCGCGATCCAGTAGCCTTCCTTGCCGCGCGGGTTGACCACCTTGGTCGGCGCCGCCGCACGCGCCCGGTGCCCCAGGCGGGTCAGCTGGATGCCACGGATGTGCTCCAGCGGCAGATTGGGGATATTGATGTTGAGCACCGTGCGCGCGGGCAATTCCAGGCGCGCCTGAGCCTCGACCAGGCGCCGGGCGATATACGCGGCGGCCGGCAGGTTGTCGGGTTGGCGCGAGAGCAGCGAGAACGCCAGCGAGGTGCCACCCAGGAAGCGCCCTTCGAGCGCGGCAGCGACCGTGCCGGAATACAGCACATCGTCACCCAGGTTGGCGCCCAGGTTGATGCCGGAGACCACCATGTCTGGGGTCTGCGCGAGCAGCCCGTTGAGCCCCAGGTGCACGCAATCGGTCGGCGTGCCATTGAGGCTGATGAAGCCGTTGGCCAGGGTCTGCGGGTGCAGCGGCCGGTCCAGCGTCAGCGAACTGCTGGCGCCGCTCTTGTCTTGATCCGGGGCAATCACCACGCACTCGGCGTAGTCCGCCAGCGCAGCATGCAGCGCGGCGAGGCCGGGTGCGGTAACACCGTCGTCATTCGAAATCAGAATACGCATGGGCTGTCCGTCTGCCCTGCCGGCACCAGATCGACGAGTTCGCGCACCACCACGGTGGCGAAGCATCCGGCCGGAAGGACGAATTCCAGTTGCAGGATATCAGGCTCGGGATAATGCCACGTCAGCCGCCCAATAGGGAGCCGCAGGATACGCCGTTCGTGATCCATGCCCGCTCGCGCCAGCCAATCGCACAGCGCTGGGTGGCGCGCGGCGACCGCGGACTCCAGCGCCAGGGCCGCGCCCTGGCTTGGTGGCGCGCCCGCGCCCCACAGCGCCCCGGTCGGGTGCAGGTCGAGAATGGCCAGGCGCGGATCGCTGCATGCGGCCTCGTCGGCCATGAAGAAGCTGCGCTTGTCGGTGAAGGCCAGCAAGTCGCCAACCTGGGCGCGCTGCCAACTGCCGTCGGCGACGCGCGCGGCCAGCACCTGGTTGAACAGGTAGCTGCGCCCGGCGGACAGCAGCCGCGAACGCAGGTTGCGCTGCTCGGGCAATGCCTGGCGCGCGGCCCAGTCCTGGGCATCGTGCACGTTGCCGCCGGCATGGCCGAAGCGCTGGGCGCCGAAGTAGTTCGGCACGCCGTGCTGCTTGAGCTGCTCGAGACGGGCGTCGATGGCCGCGTGCTCGGCGTGCAGCGCGGTCAGGCGCAGGGTGAAGCCGTTGGCAGAATGGGCGCCGCGTTGCAGCTTGCGCTGGTGGCGCACCTGCTTGAGCACGCGCAGGGAATCGTCCTCGGCCCGGGACAGATCCGGGTCGGCCTTGCCCGGCAGGTGCAGGCTGAACCACTGGCGGGTCAGGGCCTGGCGGTCCTTGAGCCCGGCATAGCTGATGGCGCGCACCGGCACGCCGGCGGCGCGGGCCAGGCGACGGGCCGCTTCCTCGGTGTTGAGGTCGCGCTTCTCGACCCACAGCCACAGGTGCTCGCCCTGGCCGGACAGCGGGATGTCGAGCACTTCGTCGACCTGGAAGTCATCGGCCACGGCCTTGAGTACCGCTGTGCCCAGCGCTTCGCCCGAGGCCCGTGGCCCCAGCAGTTGCAGGTCGTTCATGCGGGCAGCAGCAGGGCGACCGCGTGCACGGCGATGCCCTCCTCACGGCCGGTGAAGCCCAGCTTTTCCTCAGTGGTGGCCTTGACGTTGACCTGGTCGAGTTCGACCTGCAGGTCGGCGGCGAGGTACTGGCGCATGGTCTCGATATGCGGCGCCATGCGTGGGGCCTGGGCGATGATGGTGGCGTCGATGTTGCCGACCTTCCAGCCTTTTTCGCCGACGATGCGCACCACATGGCGCAGCAGCTCGCGGCTGTCGATGCCCTTGAAGCGCGCGTCGGTGTCGGGGAAGTGCTTGCCGATATCGCCCAGCGCCGCGGCGCCCAGCAGGGCATCGCTCACCGCATGCAGCAGCACGTCGCCGTCGGAATGGGCCAGCAGGCCGTATTTATGGGGGATACGCACCCCGCCCAGGGTAATGAAATCACCGTCGCAAAAACGGTGGACATCGTAGCCATGGCCAATACGCATAGAAAAACGCCCTGATTGAGTCAGGGCGTGATTCTACCTGCTTTGCAGGGGCTTGGGCGGATGTGTTTGGGGCTGTACGGGCCCTGTTCGCCGGCAAGCCGGCTCCTACGGAATCCGGTAGGAGCCGGCTTGCCGGCGAACAAGGCCTGCTGGGCTACACCCTGCCCAACGCCACCGCGTGATGGCGCAGGTGTTCATCGATGAAGCTGGCGATGAAGTAGTAGCTGTGGTCATACCCCGGCTGCAGGCGCAGGGTCAGCGCATGCCCGCCCTTGCGTGCCGTCTGCTCCAGCGCTTCGGGCTTGAGCTGCTGCTCGAGGAAGTCGTCACGGTCGCCCTGGTCCACCAGCAACGGCGGACACTCGCCGGACGGGGTTTCGGCCAACAGCACGCTGGCGTCCCACTCGCGCCAGCGCGCACGGTCGTCACCCAGGTAGCGGCTGAAGGCCTTTTCGCCCCATGGGCAGTCCATCGGATTGCTGATCGGCGAGAACGCCGACACCGAACGGTAGCGCCCAGGATTGCGCAAGGCGCACACCAGCGCGCCGTGGCCGCCCATGGAATGGCCGCTGATGCTGCGCTGCCCGGAGGCCGGGAAGTGCGCCTCGATCAGTGCCGGCAACTCATGCACCACATAGTCGTGCATGCGGTAATGCTGCGCCCAGGGCTGCTGGGTGGCATTGAGGTAGAACCCGGCGCCGAGGCCGAAGTCGTAGGCACCGTCAGGGTCGCCCGGCACCTGCTCGCCACGCGGGCTGGTGTCCGGGGCGACGATGATCAGCCCAAGCTCGGCGGCCAGGCGCTGGGCGCCGGCCTTTTGCATGAAGTTCTCGTCGGTGCAGGTCAGGCCGCTGAGCCAGTACAGCACCGGCAACTGCTCGCCCTGCTCGGCCTGGGGCGGCAGGTACACGGCGAACACCATGTCGCAGTCAAGCACCTTGGAGCTGTGCCGGTAGCGCTTGTGCCAGCCGCCGAAGCTCTTCTGGCAGGAGATGTTTTCCAGCGTCATGGCAGGGCCTCAGAAGTGGATAACGCTACGAATGCTCTTGCCTTCGTGCATCAGGTCGAAGGCCTTGTTGATGTCTTCCAGGCCCATGGTATGGGTGATGAAGGTATCCAGCGGGATCTCGCCTTTCTCGGACATCTCGACATAGCTCGGCAGCTCGCTGCGGCCACGCACGCCGCCGAACGCCGAACCGCGCCAGACGCGCCCTGTGACCAGCTGGAACGGACGGGTGGCGATTTCCTGGCCGGCGCCGGCCACACCGATGATCACCGATTCGCCCCAGCCCTTGTGGCAGCACTCCAGCGCGGCGCGCATCAGCTGTACGTTGCCGATGCACTCGAAGGAGAAGTCCACGCCGCCGTCGGTGAGGTCGACGATGACTTCCTGGATCGGACGGTCGTAGTCCTTGGGGTTGATGCAATCGGTGGCGCCCAGCTGGCGGGCGATCTCGAACTTGGCCGGGTTGATGTCGATGGCGATGATCCGCGACGCCTTGGCCTTGACCGCGCCAATCACTGCCGACAGGCCGATGCCGCCCAGGCCGAAGATGGCCACGGTATCGCCGGGCTTGACCTTGGCAGTGTTGAGCACCGCGCCGATTCCGGTGGTCACGCCACAGCCGAGCAGGCAGACCTTCTCCAGCGGCGCGTCCTTCTGGATCTTGGCCACGGAAATTTCCGGCAGCACGGTGTACTCGGAGAAGGTCGAGGTGCCCATGTAGTGGAACAGCTGCTGGCCCTTGTAGCTGAAGCGGGTGGTGCCGTCGGGCATCAGGCCCTTGCCCTGGGTGGCGCGAATGGCCTGGCACAGGTTGGTCTTGCCAGACAGGCAGAATTTGCACTTGCCGCACTCGGGGGTGTACAGCGGGATCACATGATCGCCCACGGCAACCGAGGTGACGCCCTCGCCCACCGCCTCGACGATCGCCCCGCCTTCATGGCCGAGGATCGACGGGAAGATGCCTTCCGGGTCGGCGCCAGACAGGGTGTAGGCGTCGGTATGGCAGACACCGGAGGCGACGACGCGCAGCAGCACCTCGCCCGCCTTGGGCATGGCCACGTCGACTTCGACGATTTCCAGGGGTTTCTTCGCCTCGAAGGCAACAGCGGCGCGGGACTTGATCATCAAGGGTCTCCAGACTGAGTGTCGATTGCAGTCTTGCAGTGTAATTCACCCTTGTTTGGTGAATAATCCTGGCAACCACAAAACATTATTGCCATACAGGGACAATCCATGAGCAGCCGCTGGGAAGGCATCGACGAGTTCGTCGCCGTGGCCGAGTCTGGCCAGTTCACCGCGGCAGCCGAGCGCATGGGCGTGTCGTCATCGCACATCAGCCGGCAGATCGCCCGCCTTGAGGAACGCCTGCAAACCCGCCTGCTGTACCGCAGTACCCGGCGGGTGACCCTGAGCGAGGCCGGGCAGACCTTCCTGCAACACTGCCAACGCCTGCAGGATGGCCGCGAGGAGGCCCTGCGGGCCATGGGCGACCTGGCCAGCGAGCCGAAGGGCCTGCTGCGCATGACCTGCGCGGTGGCTTACGGCGAGCGCTTCATCGTGCCGCTGGTAACCCGCTTCATGGCGCTGTATCCGCAACTGCGGGTCGAGGTGGAGCTGAGCAATCGCACCCTCGACCTGCTGCACGAAGGCATGGACCTGGCGATCCGCCTGGGGCGCCTGCAGGACTCCCGGCTGGTGGCCACGCGCCTGGCACCACGGCGCATGTACCTGTGCGCCTCACCGGCGTACCTGGAGCGCTATGGCCGGCCGCACAGCCTGTCGGAGCTGGCGCGGCACAACTGCCTGGTCGGCAGCTCGGACCTGTGGGCCTTGCAGCAGGATGGCCGCGAGATCAGCCAGCGGGTGCAAGGCAACTGGCGCTGCAACAGTGGCCAGGCGGTGCTGGATGCGGCGCTGCAGGGCATGGGGCTGTGCCAGTTGCCGGACTACTACGTGCTGGAGCACTTGCACAGTGGCGCGCTGGTGTCGCTGCTCGAGGGGCATCAGCCGCCGAATACGGCGGTTTGGGCGCTGTATCCGCAGCAACGGCACCTGTCGCCGAAGGTGCGGCGGCTGGTGGATTACATGAAGGAAGGGTTGGCGCAGTTGCCGGAGTATCGGGGAGCCTGAACCAATGCTGGGGCGGTTGCACAGCCCTTTCGCGACACAAGGCCGCTCCTACAAGGGGACGCTATTACCTGTAGGAGCGGCCTTGTGTCGCGAAAGGGCCGCACAGCGGCCCCAGCGATTTCAGCGGCGCCCAGCCCAGCGCTGACGCAACCACTCCAAGTCCTCTGGCCGGGTCACCTTGATATTGTCACTGCGCCCTTCGACCAGGCGCGGCGCGTACCCGGCCCACTCGATGGCCGACGACTCGTCAGTGACCGCCACATCCGCCACCAGGCACTCGGCCAGCGCCCGGTGCAACATGCCGAGGCGGAACATCTGCGGGGTGTAGGCTTGCCAGACGGTGCTGCGGTCGACCGTCGCCGCCACCCTGCCCTCGCCGTCGGCACGCTTGAGCGTGTCCCGAGCAGGTACGGCGAGCAATCCACCGACGGGATCTTCAGCCAGGGCTGACAGCAACTTGTCCAGATCGCCACGCGCCAGATTCGGCCGCGCGGCGTCGTGCACCAGCACCCAATCGTCATCCGACGCGCCCTGGGCGTGCAGCAGCAATAGCGCATTGAGCACCGAGTCAGCGCGCTCGTCACCGCCCGAGGCACGCTGGATACGCGGATCGCTGGCACAGCGCAGGCCGGGCCAGTAAGGGTCGTCTTCGGCAATGCTGACCACCACGCCCTTGAGCGCGGGATGGCCAAGAAAACAGTCGAGGCTATGCTCGAGAATGCTCTGCCCGCCCAATTGCAGGTACTGCTTGGGGCGGTCGGCAGCCATGCGGGCACCTACGCCCGCGGCGGGAATCACGGCCCAGAAGGCCGGCAGTACAGGGGTCATTTCTGCGGCAACTGGTAGAGGGTTTCGCCCTCCTTGACCATCCCCAGTTCATGGCGAGCCCGTTCTTCCACGGTCTCCATACCTTTCTTCAACTCCAGGACCTCGGCATCGAGCACGCGATTGCGCTCCAGCAAACGTTCGTTTTCCGCATGCTGGTCGGCAATCTGCTGCTTGAGCTCGGTCACTTGCGCCAGGCTGCCGTTACCGACCCAGAGGCGATATTGCAGGCCTCCAAGCAAGAGGAGCAGGACGAGGAACAACCAATAGGGACTGCGCATGAAGATATCCAGGGTAAAAAAGGCCGCTGCAGCGAGCTTCCGATAGCACGAAGCCTGGCCGAGGCCAGGCTTCGTCGACAGAAACCCGTGGGAAACGCCTGAAAATTCAGTATGAACTTTCAGGCTGCCCCGGCTGCTGCCTTTTTACCATCTCTTGCTCAGCCGCGAAACTCGGCGCGACCGCGATAGACGGCCTTGGCACCCAGTTGCTCTTCGATGCGCAGCAGCTGGTTGTACTTGCTGACGCGGTCGGAGCGGCACAGCGAACCGGTCTTGATCTGGCCAGCGGCGGTGCCCACGGCCAGGTCGGCGATGGTCGAGTCCTCGGTTTCACCGGAACGGTGCGAGATCACCGCGGTGTAGCCAGCGGCCTTGGCCATCTGGATGGCTTCCAGGGTTTCGGTCAGCGAGCCGATCTGGTTGAACTTGATCAGGATCGAGTTACCGATGCCCTTCTCGATGCCTTCCTTGAGGATCTTGGTGTTGGTGACGAACAGGTCGTCGCCGACCAGCTGCACCTTCTCGCCGATCTTGTCGGTGAGGATCTTCCAGCCAGCCCAGTCGGACTCGTCCAGGCCGTCTTCGATCGAGATGATCGGGAAGCGCTCGGTCAGGCCCTTCAGGTAGTCGGCGAAGCCTTCGGCGTCGAACGACTTGCCTTCGCCGGACAGGTTGTACTTGCCATCTTCATAGAACTCGGAGGCTGCGCAGTCCAGCGCCAGGGTCACGTCGGTGCCCAGCTTGTAGCCGGCTTTTTCCACGGCTTCGGCGATGGCGCCCAGGGCGTCTTCGTTGGAAGCCAGGTTCGGCGCGAAGCCACCTTCGTCACCCACGGCGGTGTTCAGGCCACGGGCCTTGAGCACGGCTTTGAGGTGGTGGAAGATCTCGGTGCCCATGCGCAGGCCGTCGGAGAAGGTCTTGGCGCCAACCGGCTGCACCATGAACTCCTGGATGTCGACGTTGTTGTCGGCGTGCTCGCCGCCGTTGATGATGTTCATCATCGGCACCGGCATGGAGTACTGGCCCGGGGTGCCGTTGAGGTTGGCGATGTGCGCGTACAGTGGCAGGTCCAGGTCCTGGGCGGCGGCCTTGGCGGCGGCCAGCGACACGGCGAGGATGGCGTTGGCGCCCAGCTTGGCCTTGTTCTCGGTACCGTCCAGTTCGATCATGGCGCGGTCCAGGGCTTTCTGGTCCGATGGGTCCTTGCCCAGCAGCAGGTCGCGGATCGGGCCGTTGATGTTGGCGACGGCCTTCAGCACGCCCTTGCCCAGGTAACGGCTCTTGTCGCCATCACGCAGCTCCAGCGCTTCGCGCGAGCCAGTGGAAGCACCCGAAGGCGCGCAAGCGCTGCCGATGATGCCGTTGTCGAGCAGGACATCGGCTTCCACGGTGGGGTTGCCACGCGAATCGAGAACTTCACGACCTTTGATGTCGACGATCTTTGCCATTGTTGTAAGCACTCCAGAATTGACGAAAACAACGCAGCTTTTGGGAATTCTTGCCGTTCACCAGGCGACATGGCACGGGCAGGCCTGGGGAAGGGAGCCCCTGACCGAAAGGTCAGGGGTGGAACGGGCGGTACTTTACCCGAGAAATGAGCTTTACGCGGTTTCTACCGTCGGAAAACTTTTCACCAGGTCATCCAGCTGCTTGAGCTGGCTGAGGAACGGTTCCAGCTTGTCCAGGCGCAAGGCGCATGGGCCATCGCACTTGGCGTTGTCCGGGTCCGGGTGGGCCTCGAGGAACAACCCGGCCAGGCCCTGGCTCATGCCAGCCTTGGCCAGGTCGGTGACCTGGGCGCGGCGGCCACCGGCGGAGTCGGCGCGACCACCCGGGGTCTGCAGCGAGTGGGTCACGTCGAAGAACACCGGGTACTCGAACTGCTTCATGATGCCGAAGCCGAGCATGTCCACCACCAGGTTGTTGTAGCCGAAGCTCGAACCACGCTCGCAGAGGATGAGCTGGTCGTTGCCGGCCTCGACGCACTTGGCGAGGATGTGCTTCATCTCGTGGGGCGCCAGGAACTGCGCCTTCTTGATGTTGATCACCGCGCCAGTCTGGGCCATCGCCACCACCAGGTCGGTCTGGCGCGACAGGAAGGCCGGCAGCTGGATGATGTCGCACACCTTGGCCACCGGCTCGCACTGGTAGGGTTCGTGCACGTCGGTGATCACCGGCACGTTGAAGGTGCGCTTGATCTCCTCGAAGATCTTCAGGCCCTCTTCCATGCCCGGGCCGCGGTACGAGTTGACCGACGAGCGGTTGGCCTTGTCGAAGCTGGCCTTGAACACGTACGGGATGCCGAGCTTCTCGGTGACCCGCACGTATTCCTCGCAGACCTTCAGGGCCAGGTCACGGGACTCCAGGACGTTCATGCCGCCGAACAGGACGAACGGCTTGTCGTTGGCGATCTCGATGTTACCGACGCGAATGATCTTCTGAGTCATGGATCAGGCCTTGTTCTTCTGTGCCAGGGCCGCCTTGACGAAACCGCTGAACAGCGGGTGACCGTCACGCGGGGTGGAGGTGAACTCCGGGTGGAACTGGCAAGCGACGAACCATGGGTGGTCCTTGGACTCGACCACTTCGACCAGCGCGCCGTCTTCGGAGCGACCGGACACCTGCAGGCCCGCTTCGACCAGCTGCGGCAGCAGGTTGTTGTTGACTTCGTAACGGTGACGGTGACGCTCGGTGATGATGTCCTTGCCGTAGCAGTCGTGGACCTTGGAGCCGGCCGCCAGCTGGCAGTCCTGCGCGCCCAGGCGCATGGTGCCGCCCAGATCGGACGCTTCGGTACGGGTCTCGACCGCGCCGGTGGCATCGGCCCACTCGGTGATCAGGCCCACTACCGGATGGCCGCTGTTGCGGTCGAACTCGGTGGAGTTGGCGTCTTTCCAGCCCATCACGTTACGGGCGAACTCGATCACGGCCACCTGCATGCCCAGGCAGATGCCCAGGTACGGAACCTTGTTCTCGCGGGCGTACTGCACCGCGGTGATCTTGCCTTCGACGCCGCGCAGGCCGAAACCGCCCGGCACCAGGATGGCATCGGCGCCTTCCAGCAGGCTGGTGCCCTGGTTCTCGATGTCTTCGGAGTCGATGTAGCGCAGGTTGACCTTGGTGCGGTTGGTGATGCCGGCGTGGCTCATCGCTTCGATCAGCGACTTGTACGCGTCCAGCAGCTCCATGTACTTGCCGACCATGGCGATGGTGACTTCCTGCTCAGGGTTGAGCTTGGCGTCCACCACCTTGTCCCACTCGGACAGGTCGGCGCTGTTGCACTGCAGGCCGAAGCGCTCGACGACGAAGTCGTCCAGGCCCTGGGCGTGCAGCACGCCTGGGATCTTGTAGATGGTGTCGACGTCTTCCAGCGAAATCACCGCACGCTCTTCGACGTTGGTGAACAGCGCGATCTTGCGACGCGACGAGGCATCGACCGGGTGGTCGGAGCGGCAGATCAGCACGTCTGGCTGCAGGCCGATGGAGCGCAGCTCCTTGACCGAGTGCTGGGTCGGCTTGGTCTTGGTCTCGCCCGCGGTGGCGATGTATGGCACCAGGGTCAGGTGCATCAGCATGGCGCGCTTGGAGCCCACTTCGACGCGCAGCTGGCGGATCGCCTCGAGGAACGGTTGCGACTCGATGTCACCCACGGTGCCGCCGATCTCGACCAGCGCGACGTCGGCATCGCCGGCGCCCTTGATGATGCGGCGCTTGATTTCGTCGGTGATGTGCGGGATGACCTGGATGGTCGCGCCCAGGTAGTCGCCACGGCGCTCTTTACGCAGCACGTGCTCGTAGATGCGGCCGGTGGTGAAGTTGTTGTTCTGGGTCATCGTGGTGCGGATGAACCGCTCGTAGTGGCCCAGGTCGAGGTCGGTCTCGGCGCCGTCGTGGGTGACGAACACTTCACCGTGCTGGAACGGGCTCATGGTGCCCGGGTCGACGTTGATGTACGGGTCCAGCTTGAGCATGGTGACCTTCAGGCCCCGCGCTTCCAGGATGGCCGCCAGGGAAGCCGAGGCAATGCCTTTCCCCAATGAAGAAACAACACCGCCCGTGACGAATATGTAGCGCGTCATGAAAAACCCTAGAAGTCTGCGTTAAGGCGGTCAGCGCCGCCGGAGAAAGCGAAGGAAGGCCGAAGCCCCCGATCACCTGCGTCAATCACAGTGCATCTCGAAAAACTGCCGCGTCTGTACAGACCAGGGGTATCCCCGGCATGGAGCTCGCTCGTCATTTTAAGAAATCAGCCCAGCAAAAAACTGCTTGGTAATCGGCAACCTCTGTGTTTTCGCGGAACCCACAGAAGCTGTATCAAGAAGGGAGGGTAGTCTACCCGAATGTACCCTTCAGCTCAAACCTTGCACGTTCGTCGGTGGCTGCCAGTGCAACTGGCGATCTGCCGCTGAGCACGCGGGCAGGTTGGCCACCGCCAGCAATTGCCCGTCGCGATACAGCAATGGCAGGCGCTGGCGCACGAAGTGCGGGATCTGCGCCTCGTTGAGCAGGCGCTTGAGATCGCGCCGGCCACGCCCCGGCACATCCAGCACTTCGCCCCCTTGGCGATAGGCGATGTGCAGGCTGCCGCCAACAGCGCAGCCAGCCAGCCAGACCTGGCCGTTGCCCGGCAGCGCCAGGGGCAGCGCGGGGTTCGACCAGGCCAGCTGGCCAGTCGGGGCCTCGAGCCATTGGCCGTCCAGCCACCAGATGCGCCCATGGCCACGCTGCACTTGACCGTCGGTCAGGCGCCACAGCGGGCAGGCATCGCCGGCGGCGTCACGCAGGTCGTCCCAGCCCGCCCAGTGGCGACTGTCCGGCAGCCGGGTACGGCGGCTGAGCCAGGCTTGCAGGGCATTGCGCTGGCGTGCCGGCGACAGGGCCTTGAGCACGGCCAGGTCGAGGGAGGCCAGGCCGAGCCAGGGCAGCGGCGCATTGTCGCAGGCCGGGGCCAGGTCGCTGGCGGCCAGTTCCTCGAGCAAGCCCAGCGCCTCGCCCAGGTGCTCGGCACTGCGCGCCAGCTTGGCGTCCACCTGCGGCCAGCGACCGCGCAACAGCGGCAGGACCTCGCCACGGAGAAAGTTGCGGGCAAAGGCCGTGTCGTCATTGGAAGGGTCATCGACCCATACCAGCCCGTGAGCGTCGGCGTAGGCCTGCAACTGCTGGCGCGACAGCCCCAGCATCGGCCGCACCAGGCTACCCTGGCCCAGCACCCGATGTTCCGGCATGGCGGACAATCCACGCAGGCCGGCACCGCGCAGCAGGCGAAAAAGCAGGGTCTCGGCCTGGTCGTCACGGTGCTGGCCGGTGAACAACACCGCGCCTGCGCCCAGGCGCTTTGCAAAGGCGTCATAGCGGGCATTGCGGGCCGCCTGTTCGAGGCTGGCGCCGGGGGCGACCTGGACAGGGATTACCTCGAGCTCGACACCCAGGGCGGCACACACCGCTCGGCAGTGATCGGGCCAGGCGTCGGCGGCGGCTTGCAGGCCGTGATGGACGTGGATGGCGCGCAGGGGGGGCGTTGAATGGTTGCGGGAGTAATTGGCAAGCTGGTGCAGGAGGACGGTGGAGTCCAGGCCGCCAGAGAAGGCGACGTACCAGGCGGGGGCGTTGAGCCAAGGGGTGAGGTTGAGCATCAGGGCCTCACAGGGCTTGAGATCGCCGGGGGCGCTTGGCGCCCCTTTCGCGACACAAGGCCGCTCCTACAGGAGGGCGCCAGTTTCGAATACTGCGCCATCCTGTAGGAGCGGCCTTGTGTCGCGAAAGGGCCGCGAAGCGGCCCCCGGAATCCATCAGAGGCCGTAGCTCATCAGGCGATCGTAACGGCGCTTGAGCAGCGCGTCGTTGTCGAGCTTGCCGAGCATGTCCAGCTGTTCGACCAGGTCGCCACGGATGCTCGCGGCCATCGCGGCCGGGTCGCGGTGGGCGCCGCCCAGGGGCTCGCCAATGACCTTGTCGACGATGTTCAGGCTCTTCAGGCGCTCGGCGGTGATGCCCATGGCCTCGGCGGCGTCGGCAGCCTTGTCGGCGGTCTTCCACAGGATCGAGGCGCAGCCTTCCGGCGAGATCACCGAGTAGGTGGAGTACTGCAGCATGTTCAGCTGGTCGCACACGCCGATGGCCAGCGCGCCGCCGGAACCACCCTCACCGATCACGGTGGCGATGATCGGGGTCTTCAGGCGCGCCATCACGCGCAGGTTCCAGGCGATGGCTTCGCTCTGGTTGCGCTCTTCGGCGTCGATGCCCGGGTAGGCGCCCGGGGTGTCGATGAAGGTCAGGATCGGCATCTTGAAGCGCTCGGCCATTTCCATCAGGCGGCAGGCCTTGCGGTAGCCTTCCGGGCGCGGCATGCCGAAGTTGCGGCGTACCTTCTCGCGCACTTCGCGGCCCTTCTGGTGGCCGATGACCATGACAGGCTTGTCGTTCAGGCGCGCGGTACCGCCGACGATCGCGGCGTCGTCGGAGAAATGACGGTCGCCGTGCAGCTCTTCGAACTCGGTGAAGATGTGGTCAATGTAGTCGAGCGTGTACGGACGGCGCGGGTGACGGGCCAGGCGGGCGATCTGCCAGCTGGTCAGGTTGCCGAAGATGCTCTCGGTCAGGGTGCTGCTCTTGTCTTGCAGACGGGCAATTTCATCGCTGATGTTCAGCGAGTTGTCGTTGCCCACCAGGCGCAGCTCTTCGATCTTGGCTTGCAGGTCGGCAATCGGCTGTTCGAAATCGAGGAAATTCGGGTTCATAGGCTTCCGTCTTGGGTCTACGGCCAGGCGGCCGGCCGGTGGATCCGTTTGGCGCCCTACCTTAAGGGATCAGGCGCATAAAGGTCGAGATTAAAATTCGTCGTTTCAACGGTATTGCAGGAAGACGTTCTCACGTCCGAACTGGTCACGCAGTGCCTGAATCAGCCCATCGGCGGGGTCGATGCACCACTGGTCGCCGAATTGCAGCATGGCCTTGGCGTCGCTGCCGGTGTACTCCAGGGTAATCGGGCAGCCACCGCGATGGCGGGTGATCAGCTCGCCCAGCCAGCTCAGGCGATCGCCCTTGAGCGCCTCATGGCTGATTTTCAGGCGCAGGCTCTCGGCCAGCTTGGTCCGCGCGTCCTCCATGGTCATCACGGTCTTGACCCGCAGGCGCAGGCCGCCGGAGAAGTCATCGTTGCTCACCTCCCCTTCCACCACCACCATGGCGTCGGTCTGCAGCAGGGCCTGGGCGGCCATGAAGGCGTCGGCGAACAGCGAGGCCTCGATGCGCCCGGAACGGTCGTCGAGGGTGACGAAGCCCATCTTGTCGCCTTTCTTGTTCTTCATCACCCGCAGGGCAATGATCATGCCGGCGATGGTCTGGGTGTCGCGGGCCGGCTTGAGGTCGACGATGCGCTGGCGGGCGAAGCGGCGGATCTCGGTCTCGTACTCGTCGATCGGGTGGCCGGTGAGGTACAGGCCAAGGGTGTCCTTTTCGCCTTTCAGGCGTTCTTTGAGGGTCAGCTCGCGCACCTTGCGGTGGTTGGCATAGACGTCCACGTCGGCGGCGTCGAACATGCCGCCGAACAGGTCGACGTGGCCGCTGTCGGCAGTATGCGCGGCCTGCTCGGCGGCCTTCACCGCCTCGCCCAACGCCGACAGCAAGGTTGCGCGGTTGATGTCGATGTTGGCCTGGTAGGCCTTGATCTCGTCATGGAAGTGCGGGCCCAGGCGGTCCAGCGCGCCGCTGCGGATCAGCGCGTCCAGGGTACGCTTGTTGACCCGCTTGAGGTCGATACGCTCGCAGAAGTCGAACAGGTCCTTGAACGGGCCGCCTGCGGCGCGCGCCTCGACGATCGCCTCCACCGGGCCCTCGCCCACGCCCTTGATCGCACCCAGGCCATAGACGATACGGCCGTCGTTGTTGACGGTGAACTTGAAGTCGGAGAAGTTCACGTCCGGCGCATCCAGGCGCAGCTTCATGCTGCGCACTTCCTCGACCAGCACCACGACCTTGTCGGTGTTGTGCATATCCGCCGACAGCACCGCGGCCATGAACGGCGCCGGATGGTGAGTCTTCAGCCAGGCGGTCTGGTACGACACCAGGCCGTAGGCGGCGGAGTGGGACTTGTTGAAGCCGTAGCCGGCGAATTTTTCTACCAGGTCGAAGATGTTACCAGCAAGATCGGCATCGATATTGTTGGCCACGCAGCCTTCGATGAAACCGCCGCGCTGCTTGGCCATTTCCTCGGGCTTTTTCTTACCCATGGCCCGGCGCAGCATGTCTGCGCCACCGAGGGTGTAGCCGGCCATCACCTGGGCGATCTGCATCACCTGTTCCTGGTACAGGATGATGCCGTAGGTGGGCGCCAGTACCGGCTTGAGCCCTTCGTACTGGTAGTCCGAGTGCGGGTAGGCCAGCTCCGCGCGGCCGTGCTTGCGGTTGATGAAGTCGTCCACCATGCCCGACTGCAGCGGGCCGGGGCGGAACAGCGCCACCAGTGCGATGAGGTCTTCCAGGCAGTCGGGCTTGAGCTTCTTGATCAGCTCCTTCATGCCGCGCGATTCGAGCTGGAACACCGCCGTGGTCTCGGCTTTCTGCAGCAGCTCGTAGGTCTTGCGATCGTCCAGCGGGATGAAGTCGATGTTGACGTCGGGCAGGTTCTTCTTGGCCTGCTCGCGGTTGATGATCTCCATCGCCCACTTGATGATGGTCAGGGTACGCAGGCCGAGGAAGTCGAACTTCACCAGGCCCGCGGCCTCGACGTCGTCCTTGTCGAACTGGGTCACCAGGCCGCCACCCTCTTCGTCACAAGCGATCGGCGAGAAGTCGGTGAGCTTGGTCGGCGCGATCACCACGCCACCGGCGTGCTTGCCGGTACCGCGGGTGACACCTTCGAGCTTCAGGGCCATGTCCCAGATCTCGCGGCCGTCCTCATCACTCTTGAGGAAGTCGCGCAGGATCTCTTCCTGCTCGTAGGCCTTCTCCAGGGTCATGCCCACTTCGAACGGGATCATCTTCGACAGGCGGTCGGCCAGGCCGTAGGACTTGCCCTGCACCCGCGCCACGTCGCGCACCACCGCCTTGGCGGCCATGGTACCGAAGGTGATGATCTGGCTGACCGCGTTGCGCCCGTAGGCCTCGGCCACGTAGTCGATCACCCGGTCGCGGCCATCCATGCAGAAGTCGACGTCGAAGTCGGGCATGGAAATACGTTCAGGGTTGAGGAAACGTTCGAACAGCAGGTCGTAGGCCAGCGGGTCGAGGTCGGTGATCTTCAACACGTAGGCCACCAGCGAACCAGCACCCGAACCCCGCCCCGGGCCAACCGGCACATCGTTGTTCTTGGCCCACTTGATGAAGTCCATGACGATCAGGAAGTAACCGGGGAAGCCCATCTGGATGATGATGTCC
Source organism: Pseudomonas muyukensis (assembly GCF_019139535.1). Lineage (NCBI taxonomy): Bacteria > Pseudomonadati > Pseudomonadota > Gammaproteobacteria > Pseudomonadales > Pseudomonadaceae > Pseudomonas > Pseudomonas muyukensis. Next base: position 4,910,743 of record NZ_CP077073.1, read on the forward strand.
AGCTCGAACTTCAGGCGGTCCAGGTAGACCTGGCGCTTCTCTTCGTAATTGGGCGTGGTTTCCTTCGGCCAGAGCACCGCCAGGCGCTCCTCCAGGCCTTCGTGGGAAACATGGCGCAGGTAGTCGTCGATGCCCATGCCGTTGGGCGTGGGGAAGTCGGGCAGGAAGTACTTGCCCAGCTGCACGGTGATGTTGCAGCGCTTGGCGATTTCCACGGTGTTGGCGATGGCGTCCGGCAAGTCGCTGAACAGCTCGGCCATTTCCTCGGCGGACTTGAGGTACTGCTGGTCGCTGTAGCCACGCGGGCGACGCGGGTCGTCGAGGGTCCAGCCCTCGCCGATGCACACGCGGGTCTCGTGGGCGTCGAAGTCCGACTGTTTGATGAAACGTACGTCGTTGCTCGCCACCAGCGGCGCGCCGAGCTTGTCGGCCAGGGCCACGGCAGCGTGCACGTACTCCTCGTCACCGGCGCGGTTGGTGCGCTGCAGCTCGACGTAGAAGCGCTCGGGGAACATCGCCATCCAGTCCGCGAGCAGGGCCTGGGCTTCGTCCTGACGATTGCTCATCAGGGCCATGCCGATATCGCCTTCCTTGCCCGCGGACAGGGCGATCAACCCTTCGCTGGCCGGGGCGATCCAGTCACGCTGGATGATCACCAGGCCATTGCGCTGGCCGTCGGTCCAGCCGCGCGAGATGAGCTCGGTGAGGTTGCGGTAGCCCTTGGGGTTCATGGCCAGGAAGCAGATGCGCGACAGCGGCGCCTCGGGGTCGGCCCCGGCCAGCCACAGGTCGGCGCCGCAGATCGGCTTGATGCCGGCGCCCATGGCGGTCTTGTAGAACTTCACCAGCGAGCACATGTTGCTCTGGTCGGTGATCGCCACCGCCGGCATGTTCATCCCGGCCAGGGCCTTGGCCAGCGGCTTGATCCGCACCAGGCCGTCGACCAGGGAGAATTCGGAGTGCACGCGAAGGTGAACGAAGGAGACCGACATGGAGGATCCTGTAGCAGAGCTGAACGACAAGGGCGCGATTGTAGCGTAAATGGCGCAGGGTGATCGAAAGCATCGCGGGGCAAGCCCGCTCCCACGCCGGATGATCAAGCATGGGAGCGGGCTTGCCCCGCGATGGGCCTCAAACCAATCAGATCAACGCGTTGCAGACGCCGTCACGGGCCTCCCACGCCGCCCGCACCGGCGCGAACGAACGCCGATGAATCGGCGTCGGCCCGAGCCGGGCCAGGGCTTCCAGGTGCACCGGCGTCGGGTAGCCCTTGTGCCCGCCGATCCCGTATCCCGGGTAGATCAGCTCGAAGGCGCTCATTTCCCGGTCACGGGTGACCTTGGCCAGGATCGAGGCCGCGGCGATGGCCGGTACCTGGGAGTCGCCCTTGACCACCGGTGCCGCCGGCACCGCCAGCTTCGGGCAGCGGTTGCCGTCGATCAACGCCAGCTTGGGGGTGACATGCAAGCCTTCCACCGCGCGCTGCATGGCCAGCATGGTGGCCTGGAGGATATTCAGCTGGTCGATCTCCTCGACCTCGGCGCGGGCAATGCAGAAGCTCAAGGCCTTTTCGCGGATCTCGTCGAACAGCGCCTCGCGCCTGGCCTCGGTGAGTTTCTTCGAGTCGTTCAGGCCAAGGATCGGCCGGTTCGGGTCGAGGATCACCGCGGCGGTGACCACCGCGCCGCACAACGGGCCACGGCCGACCTCGTCGACACCGGCGACCAGGTCCTCGACCAGGTTGAAATCCAGTCCCATCTGCATGTCAGTGGTCCTTCAGCAGGGCGAGCACCGCGTCAGCCGCCTGGTTGGAGGCATCGCGGCGCAGGGTGCGGTGAATCTGGTCGAAGCTGTCGGTCTGCTGCGAGCCGTCCTCGAGCAAGGGTGCCAAGGTCTGCGCCAGGGCTTCGCTGGTGGCGGCGTCCTGCAGCAGCTCCGGCACCAACAGGCGCTGGGCCAGCAGGTTGGGCAACGACACGTAGGGGCTCTTGACCATGCGTTTGAGGATCCAGTACGTCAGCGGTGCCAGGCGGTAGGCCACCACCATCGGCCGCTTGTACAGCATCGCTTCCAAGGTAGCGGTACCCGAGGCGATCAATACCGCATCGCAAGCCGCCAGGGCCTGGTGCGACTGGCCGTCGAGCAAGGTCAGCGGCAAGTCGCGCCCTTCGAGCATCTGCTCGAGCTGGGCGCGCCGCGCGGCGTTGGCGCACGGCAGCACGAAGCGCACGCCGGGCACGCGCTCACGCAGGTGCTGGGCGGCATCCAGGAACAGCGCGCCCAGGCGCCCCACTTCGCCGCCCCGGCTACCCGGCATCAGCGCGATGACCGGGCCATCGCCCAGGCCCAACTCGGCACGCGCCGCGCCTCGGTCAGCCTCGAGGGGAATGGTGTCGGCCAGCGGATGGCCGACGAAGCGCACCGGCACGCCCTGCTCTTCATAGAAGCGTGCCTCGAACGGCAGCAGGGTCAGCATCAGGTCGCAACCCTCGCGAATCTTCAGCACGCGCTTCTGCCGCCAGGCCCAGACCGAAGGGCTGACGTAGTGCACGGTCTTGATCCCGGCCTGGCGCAGCTTGAGTTCGATATTGAGGGTGAAATCGGGGGCGTCGATGCCGATGAACACATCGGGCCGTTCGTCGATCAGCGTCTGGATCAGCAACTTGCGGCGCTTGAGCAGCTCGCGCAGACGCCCGAGCACTTCCACCAGGCCCATGACCGCCAGGCGCTCCATGGGGAAGTAGGAGCTCATGCCCTCGGCTTCCATCAGCGGGCCACCCACACCGATGAAGCGCACATCGGGGTGACGGGCCTTGATGGCGCGCATCAGGCCGGAGCCGAGAATGTCGCCGCTGGCCTCGCCCGCGACCAGCGCAACACAGAGCTGGGCCATGTCAGCGGGTGATGCCGCGGGCGGAGTTGGCGATCGACTGGCGGAACACGTCGACTTGCGGGAACTGCTTGACCAGCTCGTCCAGCTCCTTCAATGCCTCTTCGACGGTCAAGCCCTGACGGTAGACGATCTTGTAGGCGCGGCGCAGCGCATGCAGCACCTCGTCGCTGAAACCACGGCGGCGCAGGCCTTCGAAGTTCATGCTGCGGGCTTCGGCAGGGCTGCCGAACACGGTGACGTAGGCCGGTACGTCCTTGCCGATCGCGGTGCCCATGCCGGAGAAGGCGTGGGCGCCGATGTGGCAATACTGGTGCACCAGGGTGTAGCCGGACAGGATCGCCCAATCGCCGACATGCACATGGCCCGCCAGCGCGGTGTTGTTGACCAGGATGCAATGGTTGCCGATCACGCTGTCGTGGCCGATGTGGGCATAGGCCATGATCAGGTTGTGATCGCCCAGGGTGGTCTCCGCGCGGTCCTGGATGGTGCCGCGGTGGATGGTGACGCCCTCGCGGATCACGTTGTGGTCACCGATCACCAGGCGCGTCGGCTCGCCCTTGTACTTCAGGTCAGGGGTGTCTTCGCCGATCGACGAGAACTGGTAGATGCGGTTGTGCTTGCCGATGCGGGTCGGCCCCTTGAGCACCACGTGCGGCCCGATGACGGTGCCCTCCCCGATTTCCACATCGGGGCCTACGATCGACCAGGGGCCGACCTCGACGCCGTCGGCCAGCTTGGCCGAGGGATCGATGATCGCCCTAGGGTCAATCGAACTCATAGGGAACGTTCCGCGCAGGTGATCTCTGCCGAGCATACCGGCTTGCCGTCGACCAGGGCGCGGCACTCGAACTTCCAGATCATGCTCTTGCGGCTGAGGAATTTGGCTTCCAGCACCAGCTGGTCGCCCGGCAGCACCGGCTGGCGGAAGCGCAGCTTGTCGGAGCCGACGAAGTAGTAGAGGGTGCCGTCGGCAGGTTTCGCGTCGAGCATCTTGAATCCGAGAATCCCGGCCGCCTGGGCCATCGCCTCGATGATCAGCACGCCCGGCATGATCGGATGCGCCGGGAAGTGGCCATTGAAGAACGGCTCGTTGATGCTGACATTCTTGTAGGCACGAATGCTTTGGGCCTCGAAGTCCAGATCCGTGACCCGATCCACCAGCAGGAACGGGTAACGGTGAGGCAGGTATTCGCGAATCTCGTTGATGTCCATCATTTCGGGGGGAAGCCTGTAATAAGAATAGGGAGCGCAGGTGCTGGCAACTGGCGCCTCGTGCACAGGCACAGAGACGCCGGCCAGCGACTGCTCACGCTCGCTCGGAAAAAGGTATCAGCCTTCTGATGTCGGCTGGCCATCCGAGGTCACGGTGTCGACACGTTTTTCCAGCTGCCCGAGACGCTTGGCCATCTCGTCCAACTGGCGGATACGCGCGGCGCTCTTGCGCCATTCGGCCAGCGGTTGCATGGCCGTGCCGGACGAGTAGCCACCCGGCTCGGTAATCGAGCGGGTCACCATGGTCATTCCGGAGACGAATACGTTATCGCACACGTCGATGTGGCCGACCATCCCGACGCCACCGGCGATCATGCAGTGCTTGCCGATCTTGGTGCTGCCGGAAATACCGACACAGGCAGCCATCGCCGTGTGGTCGCCGACCTGGACGTTGTGGGCGATCTGGATCTGGTTGTCGAGCTTGACCCCGTCACCGATACGCGTATCCGACAGCGCACCGCGGTCTACCGCAGTGTTCACGCCGATTTCGACATCGTCACCCAAGGTGACGCCGCCGATCTGGGCGATCTTGCGCCAGATGCCTTTCTCGTTGGCGAAGCCGAAGCCCTCGCCGCCGATCACCGCGCCCGACTGGATCACCACGCGCTTGCCGATGGTCACGTCGTGGTACAGCGTCACCCGCGGGGCGAGCCAGCCGCCCTCGCCGATCACGCAACGCGCACCGATGAAGCAGTGGGCACCGACGGTCACGTTGGCGCCGATACGCGCGCCGCTCTCGACCACCGCGAACGGGCCAATGCTGGCGCTGGCGTCGACCTGTGCGTCATCCGCCACCACGGCGCTGGGATGAATTCCCGCCACAGCCTTGGGCTTTGGATCGAACAGGTGCGAAAGGCGCGCGTAGGCCAGGTACGGATCGGGCACGATCAGGGCGCTGCCGGCAAAACCTTCGGCGTCCTCGGCCTTGAGCAACACCGCGCTGGCCTGGCTCTCGTCCAGGAACTTGCGGTACTGCTTGTTGGCCAGGAAGCTCAACTGACCCTGGCCGGCCTCCTGCAAGGTGGCCAGCCCGGTGATTTCCAGCGCCTCGGGGCCCTTGAGGCTGGCCCCGAGGGCCTCGGCCAATTGGCCGAGCGTCATCGTCACGGTCATATCAACGCGCTTGGTTCATGCGCTCGATCACCTGGCGGGTGATGTCGTACTGCGGTTTGACGTCGATGACCGCGCCACGCTCGAGCACCAGGTCAAAACCACCTTTCTTGATGACTTCTTCCACGGCGCCATCGAGCTTGGGCTTGAGCTGCTTGAGCATGTCACGGTCGGCCACGGCCTTGGCTTCGTTGAGTTCCTTGGACTGGAACTGGAAGTCACGGGCCTTTTGCTTGAATTCGAGCTCAAGACGCTCGCGCTCTGGCTGAGGCATCTTGTCGCCGCCCTTGATCAGGCGATCCTGGATGCCCTTGGCGCTGCTTTCCAGGCCCTTGAGCTTGGTCAGTTGCGGGCCGAACTTCTTCTCGGCATCCACGGCGTACTTCTTGGCCGCGTCGGATTCCAGCAGCGCCATCTGATAGTTCAGCACGGCCACTTTCATTTCGGCGAAAGCCGGGGTGGCGACCAGCGCCGCGGCCACGAGGGCCAGTTGGGTCAACTTACGCACGATGCACTCCTGGATAATCCGTTGTCGTTATGCAAGGGCCGACCTTAGAAGGTCTGGCCCAGAGAGAATTGGAACACTTGCGTGTCGGCGTCGTCCGGCTTCTTGATCGGCATCGCCAGGCTGAAGCTCAGCGGGCCCAGCGCGGTGATCCAGGTCACGCCCAGACCGACGGAGCTGGCCATGTCCGAGAAACCGACCTTGGTGCAATCGGGCTTGGAGCCGCAGTTGGTGTCGAACACGTTACCCACATCCCAGAACACGGAGGTGCGCAGCGAACGTTGGTCCTTGACGAACGGCAGCGGGAACAGCAGCTCGACACCACCCTGGACGAGGACGTTACCACCGAACGGCAGCGGATCCTGGTCCGGGTCGGCGATGGTGCCCTGGTTGCCGGTAACGGCGGCGCCGCGGCTCGGCGTACTGCGTGGGCCCAGGGTGCTGTCCTTGAAGCCGCGCACGGAGTTGAAACCACCGGCGTAGTAGTTCTCGTAGAACGGCAGGCCCGAAGTCGAACCGAAACCATCACCATAGCCCAGCTCGGTGTGCAGGCGCAGGGTGTAGTCGTTGTTGATTGGCTTGAACAGCTGGCCGCGGTAGTCGAGCTTGTAGAACGACAGGTCGCTGCCCGGCACGGTGGTTTCCAGGGTCAGGCTCTGCGAGTGACCGCGGGTGGCCAGCACACCCTTGTTCAGGGTGGACTCGGACCAGCCGATCGACGCCTTGAAGTTGAGGAAGCTGTCGCCTTCGTCCTGGATGAACTTGAAGATCTCGTCCACGGTGTAGCGACCGGTCTTCAGCTTGTCCTGCTGCACGGTCAGGCCGTAGGTCAGGCGCGAGGTTTCGCTGATCGGGTAGCCAAGGCTGACACCGGCACCGAGGCTGTCCACCGCGTAGCTGGCCACGTCGACATCGAGGTCGTCGTAGTCGGTGCTGCGGTAGAAGGCGTTGTAGCCCAGGCTCACACCGTCGGCGGTGAAGTAGGGATCGACGAAGCCGAAGTTGTAGCGGGTCTGGTATTCGGAACGGGTCAGGCCGATGGAGACCTTGTTACCGGAACCCAGGAAGTTGCTCTGGCTGATCGAGCCGCCGAGGATCAAGCCGGCGCTCTGGGCGAAACCGACGCTGGCGGTGATCGACCCGGAGGCCTGTTCCTCGACGCTGTAGTTGACGTCGACCTGGTCGTCGGTACCCGGCACCGGCGGGGTCTCGACGTTGACTTCCTTGAAGAAGCCCAGACGCTCGAGACGGGTCTTGGACTGGTCGATCAGGTAGGTCGAGGCCCAGCCGCCTTCCATCTGGCGCATCTCGCGACGCAGCACCTGGTCTTCGGTCTTGGTGTTGCCGCGGTAGTTGATGCGATTGACGTAGGCACGCTTGCCCGGATCGACGACGAACATGATGTCGACGGTGTGGTCTTCGTCGTTCGGCTGTGGCACGCCATTGACGTTGGCGAAGGTGTAGCCTTCGTTACCCAGGCGACGGGTGATCAGGTCGGACGTGGTGGTCATCACCTTGCGCGAGAACACCTGGCCCGGCTGCACCAGCAGCAACGATTTGACCTGGTCTTCCGGTACCTTGAGGTCACCGGAGAGCTTCACGTCGCGGACGGTGTACTTCTCGCCTTCGTTGATGTTGACGGTGATGTAGACGTGCTTCTTGTCCGGGGTGATCGACACCTGGGTGGAGGCGATGTCCATGTTGATGTAGCCGCGGTCCAGGTAGTAGGAACGCAGACGTTCCAGGTCACCGGAGAGTTTTTCGCGGGCGTACTTGTCGTCGTTCTTGAAGAACGACAGCCAGTTGGTGGTCTTGAGTTCGAACAGCTGGCCAAGGGTCTCGTCGTCGAAGACCGTGTTGCCCACCACGTTGATGTGCTGGATCGCGGCCACGGTGCCTTCGTTGATCTTGATCTTCAGGCCGACACGGTTGCGCGGCTGCGGCACCACCTCGGCGTCGACCTCGGCCGAGTAGCGGCCCTGGGCCACGTACTGGCGCTGCAGTTCGTTACGCACGCCTTCGAGGGTCGCGCGCTGGAAGATTTCGCCTTCGGCCAGGCCCGACTGCTTCAGGCCCTTCATCAGGTCTTCGGTGCTGATCGCCTTGTTGCCTTCGATCTCGATGCTCGACACCGATGGGCGCTCGACCACGTTGATGATCAGGACATTGCCGTCGCGGTTCAGCTGAATGTCCTGGAAGAAACCGGTCTTGAACAGCGAGCGGGTCGAATCGACCAGGCGGCGGTCGTCGACCTGGTCACCGACGTTCAGTGGCAAGGCGCCGAACACGCTGCCGGCGGAGACCCGCTGCAAGCCGTTGACACGGATATCGGAGATGGTGAAGGACTCGGCGTGAACTTCAGCGATCATCAGTGCGGAGAGCACCGCAGTTAGCAGCAGACGTTTCATGAAGTCCTTTTATTCCAACTGGCAATAAACAACCCGCCGCGACAGGGCGGCAGGTTTTCGCGATTGAGCGAAGCTTTTTATAGTCGACCCAGATCATTGATCAGGGCGAGCAACATCACCCCGACGACCAAACTGATACCGATCTGGACCCCCCAACCTTGCACCCGATCCGAGAGCGGACGACCGCGCGCCCACTCGATCAGGTAGAACAGCAAATGCCCCCCATCCAGTACCGGGATGGGCAGCAGGTTCAGAACCCCCAGGCTTATGCTCAGATAGGCCAGGAAATTCAGGAAATCCCCGACGCCCGACTGGGCTGAAGCGCCCGCCACTTTAGCAATGGTTATCGGTCCGCTCAAGTTTTTTACCGAGAGCTCCCCGAACAGCATTTTCTTCAGCGATTCGAGGGTCAGAACACTCATGTTCCAGGTGCGCGAAAGGCCCTCGCCCACCGCTTCCAGCGGGCCATAGCTGACCTCGCGGAGCATCTGCGCCGGCCATTGCGTGGCCTTGACGCCCGCCCCCAGGTAGCCGCCGACGGCCTTGCCCTCGCCCTTGCGGGCCAGGGTCACCGGCACGTCGAGCGAAGCGCCGTCACGCTCGATCCGCAGGCTCACCTGCTGCTGCGGGCGGGCGCGCACGGCGTCGACCACTTGCTGCCAGTCGGCGAGGGCCACGCCGTCCAGGGCCAGCAGCTTGTCGCCGGTCTTGAGCCCGGCGGCGGCCGCCGGCCCCTTGGGGTCGATCTCGGCCAGCACCGGCGTTACCGCCGGGCGCCACGGACGCAGGCCGAGGGACTGGATCGGGTCCGGCTCATCGACGCCCTTGAGCCAGTGGCTCAAGGTGATGTCGTGCTGACGCTCGGCAGTCGCGCCTGCGTCGACCACGCCCACCCGCAGGGTGCCGCTCTCGCCAAGGCGCCGCACCAGCTGCAGGTTGACTGCCGACCAGCCGGTGGTCGGCTCGCCATCAATGGAAACAATTTCCTGACCGACATTCAGACCGGCGGTTGCCGCCAGGCTGCCCGCCTCCACCGCGCCAATGACCGGCCGCACCTGCTGCGAGCCGAGCATGGCAACCACCCAAAAGAACAGGATGGCGAGCAGGAAATTGGCGATCGGACCGGCGGCGACGATGGCGATGCGCTGGCGCACCGACTTGCGATTGAACGACTGCTCGACCAGCGCTGGCGGCACTTCGCCCTCGCGCTCATCGAGCATCTTGACATAGCCCCCCAACGGAATCGCCGCGACCACGAATTCAGTGCCCTGGCGGTCATGCCAGCGCAGCAGCGGCGTGCCGAAGCCCACCGAGAAGCGCAGCACCTTGACCCCACAGCGGCGCGCCACCCAGAAGTGGCCGAACTCGTGGAAGGTGACCAGCACACCCAGCGCAATCAGGGTACCGATGATCATGTAGAGCGCAGTCATGTCCAATCTCCGGGTGACAGTCGGCGGGGCGTGCCGCTGGCGTCAGCGGCCGTGGCGCCGCAACCACTCCCGGGACAGTTCCCGGGCACGTTGATCGGCGGCGAACACCGCCTCGAGCGTAGGCAGCGAGACCACCGGCTCCTGGTCGAGTACCTGCTCGATCATACTCGCGATCTCCGGGAAGCGAATACGCCCCTGCAGGAACGCATCCACCGCCACCTCGTTGGCGGCGTTGAGCACCGCCGGCGCACTGTTGCCGGCCTCGGCAGCCTGACGCGCCAGGCGCAGGCAAGGGAAGCGCTGTTCGTCGGGGGCCTGGAAATCCAGACGGGCGATGGCAAACAGGTCCAGCGGCGCGACACCCGAGTCGATACGCTCCGGCCAGGCCAGGGCGTTGGAGATCGGCGTGCGCATGTCCGGGTTGCCCAGCTGGGCCAGCACGGAGCCGTCGATGTAGTCGACCAGCGAGTGGATGACACTTTGCGGGTGCACCACCACTTCCACCTGGGACGGCTTGGCATCGAACAGCCAGCAGGCCTCGATCAGCTCCAGGCCCTTGTTGAGCATGCTCGCCGAGTCGACCGAGATCTTCCGGCCCATGGACCAGTTGGGATGGGCGCAGGCCTGCTCGGGCGTGACGTTGAGCAGCGCTTCGGCCGGGGTATCGCGGAACGGGCCACCAGAGGCGGTCAGCAGGATCCGCCGCACCCCCACGTTGCCCAGGCCACGGGCGAAGTCGCCGGGCATGCACTGGAAGATCGCGTTGTGCTCGCTGTCGATCGGCAGCAGCACCGAACCGCTGCGACGCACCGCGTCCATGAACAAGGCGCCGGACATCACCAGGGCCTCTTTGTTGGCCAGCAGCACCTTCTTGCCCGCCTCGACCGCCGCCAGGGTCGAACGCAGGCCCGCGGCGCCGACGATGGCCGCCATCACCGCGTCCACTTCCGACGCCGACGCCACCTGACAGAGCCCGGCCTCGCCTTCCAGCACCTCGGTGGCGCAACCCGCCGTGGCCAGCCCGTCACGCAAGCGCGCGGCGGCCTCGGCGCTCGGCACCACGGCAAATACCGGACGGTGACGCACGCACAGGGCCAGCAACTCGTCGATGCGCGAATAGCCGCTCAGGGCGAACACCTGGTAACGCTCAGGGTGGCGCGCGATGACATCCAGGGTGCTCAGGCCGATCGAGCCGGTGGCCCCGAGCACGGTAATACGTTGCGCACGATTCACATCACACCCCATTCGGCAGCCCACAGAAGTACGGCAAACATCGGAATCGCCGCGGTCAGGCTGTCGATGCGATCGAGCACGCCGCCGTGCCCCGGCAGCAGGTTGCTGCTGTCCTTGATGCCTTCGCGGCGCTTGAACATGCTCTCGGTCAGGTCACCGACCACCGAGGACATGACCACCACCACCGCGCCCAGCAGGCCCAGCAGGATCTGGCCAAAGCCCCAGTCGCGGGCCAGGCCCACGCCCAGGGTGATCAGCAGGCTGACCACCAGGCCGCCATAGACGCCTTCCCAGCTCTTGCCCGGGCTGACCTGCGGCGCCAGCTTGCGCTTGCCGAAGGCACGCCCGGAGAAATAGGCACCGATATCGGCGGCCCAGACCAGCACCATGACCGCCAGGATCAGCCAGTTGCCCAGCGGCCAGTGCTTGAGCAGCACCAGGCCCTGCCAGGCCGGCAGCAGCACCAACAAGCCGATCAGCAGGCGGCAGGCGGCGCTGCTCCACAGCTCGTTGCTGCGCGGATAGGTCAGCACCAACCAGGTGGCCAGCGCCCACCAGATCACCGAGGCGCCCAGCACCCAGGGGGCGAGGTCCGGCATCAGGTAGAGCAGCATCAACCCACCGGCCACCACGGCGGCGTAGGCGATGCGCAGCGGCTGCGCCACCAGGCCGGCCAGGCGCGCCCACTCCCAAGCGCCGAGCGTGACCACGAAGCCGATGAACAGGGCGAAATCCCCGCCATTGAGCAGGAAGAAACCGCCCAGCGCGACCGGCAACAGGATCAGCGCGGTAATGATGCGTTGTTTAAGCATTAAGCACGGGCTCCAGCCTCGACCTGCTCGCTGGTCTTACCGAAGCGGCGCTGGCGCGAAGCGAAATCGGCCAGCGCGTTGCGCATGGCCTCGTGTTTGAAGTCCGGCCAGTACAGGTCGGAGAAGTACAGCTCGGCGTAGGCCAGCTGCCACAGCAGGAAGTTGCTGATGCGATGTTCGCCACCGGTACGGATGCACAGGTCGGGCAGCGGCAGGTCGCCGGTGGCCAGGCACGTCTGCAACAGCTCGGGGGTGATGTCCTCCGGGCGCAGGTGCCCGGCCTGGACTTCCCGCGCCAGGCGCTGCGCGGCCTGGGCGATATCCCACTGGCCACCATAGTTGGCAGCGATCTGCAGGATGAAGCGGTTGCTGCCGGCGGTCGCCGCTTCGGCCTCCCGCATGGCCGCTTGCAGCTCCGGATGGAACCGTGAACGGTCGCCAATGATGCGCAGGCTGATGTTGTTGTCGTTCAGGCGCTTGGCCTCGCGACGCAGCGCCGAGAAGAACAGCTCCATCAGTGCACCGACCTCTTCGGCCGGGCGCTGCCAATTCTCGCTGGAGAAGGCGAAGAGCGTGAGCACCTCGACCTTCGCCTCGGCGCACACTTCGATCACCGCGCGAACGGCATCGACACCCGCCTTGTGCCCGGCGACGCCGGGCAGCAGGCGCTTCTTCGCCCAGCGGTTGTTGCCATCCATGATGATCGCGACATGACGCGGCACCGAGGACGGCGCCGCTGGCTTGGTCTTTTCCATTAAAGAGCAACCCTGGCCTCAAACGGCCATCAGGTCCTTTTCCTTGGCCTTGAACGCGGCGTCGACTTCAGCGACGTACTTGTCGGTCAGCTTCTGGATCTCGTCGGCGGCGCGACGCTCTTCGTCTTCGCTGATTTCCTTGTCCTTGGTCAGCTTCTTGAGGTCGGCCAGGGCATCGCGGCGCACGTTGCGCACGGCAACCTTGGCGTCTTCGCACACAGCGCTGGCCTGCTTGGTGTAACCCTTGCGGGTTTCCTCGGTCAGGGCCGGCATCGGCACGCGAATGGTGGTGCCGGCGCTGGACGGGTTCAGGCCCAGGTCGGAGGTCAGGATGGCCTTTTCGATGGCCGCGCTGAGGTTCTTGTCGTGAGCGACGATCTTCAGGGTACGGGCGTCCTCGACGGTGATCGCGGCCACCTGGTTCAGCGGCATGTCGCTACCCCAGGCAGGGACCTTGACGCTGTCCAGGATGCTCGGGTGGGCGCGACCGGTACGGATCGCCGCCAGGTTGCGGGCCAGCGCCTCGATGGACTTGCCCATGCGCTCCTGGGCGTCTTTCTTGATTTCGTTGATCATTTTTGAACTTCCTCGATCAGAGTTCCTTCCGCGCCGCCATGCACGATGTTCAGCAGGGCGCCGGGCTTGTTCATATTGAAGACGCGCAGCGGCATCTGGTGGTCGCGGCACAGGCAGATTGCCGTCAGGTCCATCACGCCCAGCTTGCGATCCAGCACTTCATCGTAGGTCAGATGATCGAACTTCTCGGCATGCGGGTCCTTGAATGGATCTGCAGTGTATACACCATCGACCTTGGTTGCCTTCAAAACCACGTCGGCATCGATCTCGATGGCGCGCAGGCAAGCGGCGGAGTCGGTGGTGAAGAACGGGTTGCCGGTACCGGCGGCGAAGATCACGACTTCCTTGGCGTTCAGGTGGCGCATGGCCTTGCGACGATCGTAGTGATCGGTCACGCCAACCATGGAGATGGCCGACATGACGATGGCGGTGATGTTCGCCCGCTCCAGCGCGTCGCGCATGGCCAGGGCATTCATCACGGTCGCCAGCATGCCCATGTGGTCACCGGTGACGCGATCCATGCCGGCTGCACTGAGCGCCGCGCCACGGAACAGGTTGCCACCACCAATCACCAGGCCGACCTGAACGCCAATACCGACCAGCTGGCCGACTTCCAGCGCCATGCGATCCAGGACCTTGGGGTCGATCCCGAACTCTTCCGAGCCCATCAGGGCCTCGCCGCTAAGTTTGAGTAGAATGCGTTTATAGCGAGCCTGATAACCACTGCCCTGCTGAGCCATTGCGAATCTCTCCTGCGGCGTTTGTAAAATTCTGGCGGGCTGCTTGAGCCTGCATGTAACACTGACATGACGCAGCGACTGCGTCAGCGAGCAACGGCCTGACAAACCGCTCCCGCTTTGACAAAGAGGCTGCGCGCGTGAGCGGGCAGCCTCTTTGGGGCGACAGACGAGTCCGTCTTACTGCTTGGCGGCAGCGACCTGGGCGGCAACTTCGGCAGCGAAGTCGTCAACCGGCTTCTCGATGCCTTCGCCAACCTTGAAGTAGGTGAAGGAAACGATTTCAGCACCGGCTTTCTTGGCCAGGGCGCCGACCTTGACTTCCGGGTCCATCACGAAGGCTTGCTCTTTCAGCGAGGCTTCGGCTTTGAACTTGGCGATACGACCGTTGATCATGTTCTCAACGATGTTTTCCGGCTTGCCGGCGATCTTGTCGGCGTTCAGCTGCAGGAAGACGTTCTTCTCGCGCTCGATGGCCTCGGCGGAGATTTCCGACGCATCCAGGAACTCTGGGTTCGAAGCTGCAACGTGCATGGCGATGTTCTTGGCCAGTTCGACGTCGCCGCCTTTCAGGACAACAACGGCACCGATCTTGTTGCCGTGCAGGTAGGCACCGACAACGTCACCCTCAACGCGCACCAGGCGACGAATGTTGACGTTCTCGCCACACTTGGCAACCAGGGCTTCACGAGCGGCTTCGCGCGAGGCGATCAGCGGCGCGGCGTCGGTCAGCTTCTGGGCAAAGGCTTCTTCGAGGCTTTCGGCAACGAAGTTCTTGAAGTCGTCTTGCAGGGCCAGGAAGTCGGTCTGCGAGTTCACTTCCAGCAGGACGGCGGATTTACCGTCGGTCTTGACGGCGATAGCGCCTTCAGCAGCGACGTTGCCAGCCTTTTTAGCGGCCTTGATGGCGCCCGAGGCACGCATGTCGTCAATGGCTTTCTCGATGTCGCCGCCGGCCTTTTCCAGGGCCTTCTTGCAATCCATCATGCCTTCGCCGGTACGCTCGCGCAGTTCTTTGACCAGCGCCGCAGTAATTGCTGCCATTTCAAAATCCTCTTGGAAAGTTTTTCAACCATTCCACCCGCTCGTCACGGGCGTTAAATTCTGCAAATCGCTGCCTTTATATCAGCTCGCCCATGATGCGGGGCCGTTGCTGACAGCAGGATTTCAAGGTGGCAAAAAGGGGGCCAAGCCCCCTTTTTGCGTGCCAAGTAGACGCCAGGCGTCAATTACTCAGCAGCAGGTGCAGCCGCTTCTTCAGCGTAGACTTCAGTGCCGCCGGCAACGTTGTTGCGGCCGCGGATGACGGCGTCAGCCATCGAAGTCATGTACAGCTCGATAGCGCGGATGGCGTCATCGTTACCTGGGATGATGTAGTCAACACCTTCTGGGCTGCTGTTGGTATCGACAACGCCGATAACCGGGATGCCCAGCTTGTTGGCTTCGGTGATGGCAATGCGCTCGTGGTCGACGTCGATCACGAACAGGGCATCAGGCAGGCCGCCCATGTCCTTGATACCACCCAGGCTGCGGTCCAGCTTTTCCAGATCGCGCGAACGCATCAGGGCTTCTTTCTTGGTCAGCTTGGCAAAGGTGCCGTCTTCGGCCTGGGTTTCCAGGTCGCGCAGACGCTTGATCGAGGCGCGGATGGTCTTGTAGTTGGTCAGCATGCCGCCCAACCAACGGTGATCAACGTATGGCGAACCGCAACGAGCAGCTTGCTCGGCGACGATCTTGCCGGCGGAACGCTTGGTGCCGACGAACATGATCTTGTTCTTGCCCTGGGCCAGGCGCTCGACGAAGGACAGAGCCTCGTTGAACATCGGCAGGGTTTTTTCCAGGTTGATGATGTGGATCTTGTTACGCGCGCCGAAAATGTACTTGCCCATTTTCGGGTTCCAGTAACGGGTCTGGTGGCCGAAGTGCACACCGGCCTTCAGCATATCGCGCATGTTGACTTGGGACATGATAGTTCCTTGATAAGTCGGGTTGGGCCTCCACGTATCCCAATGACCAACCCGCGCTTGCGAACAAGCGGGGCACCCAGGCCATCGTGTCGACACGTGTGTGGGTTTGAGCTAACGGAGGTCTCCCCCGAAAGCGGCGCATTTTATATCACAGACTGCGCGCGAACGGAACCCGGATGATGCAGCGTCCGTCAGCGACTTTTGCAGCGACCCGGCTTTGGGGCCAGAATGCCTTCAATAGACCACCGGATCGCCGGGTTTCTCCCGCCAGAGCCCGCCAGATCGCCGCCGCGCTCTGGTAGAATCCGGTCTTTCCCGTTTGTTCGCGCCGCCCGTGGCGCCGTAGAGAGCCTGTAATGACCGTCACCATCAAGACCGCAGAAGACATCGAAAAGATGCGCATCGCCGGCCGCCTGGCCGCCGAAGTGCTGGAAATGATCGAGCAGCACGTCAAGCCCGGTGTCACCACCGAAGAGCTCGACCGCCTGTGCCACGACTACATCGTCAACGTCCAGCAGGCGATCCCGGCACCGCTCAACTACAAGGGCTTCCCCAAGTCTATCTGCACCTCGATCAACCACGTGGTCTGCCATGGCATCCCCAATGACAAGCCCCTGAAGGACGGCGACACCATCAACATCGACGTCACCGTGATCAAGGACGGCTACCACGGCGACACCAGCCGCATGTACCACGTCGGCACCGTCGCCCCGTGGGCCGAGCGCCTGTCCAAAGTCACCCAGGAATGCCTGTACAAGGCCATCGAGCTGGTCAAGCCGGGCTGCCGCCTGGGCGACATCGGCGAAGTGATCCAGAAGCACGCCGAGAAGAACGGTTTCTCGGTGGTCCGCGAGTTCTGCGGCCACGGCATCGGCAAGGTGTTCCACGAAGAGCCGCAGATTCTCCACTACGGCCGCGCCGGCACCGGCATGGAGCTCAAGGAAGGCATGACCTTCACCATCGAGCCGATGATCAACCAGGGCAAGGCCGACACCAAGGTGCTGGGCGATGGCTGGACCGCCATCACCAAGGACCGCAAGCTCTCGGCCCAGTGGGAACACACCCTGGTGGTGACCGCCGACGGCTACGAGATCTTCACCCTGCGCAAGGACGACACCATCCCGCGCACCTCGGCCTGACTCTTATCCAAAGGAACGCGACTCGATGCCCCAGGTGGATCCCGAGCTGTTCGACCGCGGCCAGTTCCAGGCGGAACTGGCCCTCAAGGCTAGCCCCATCGCCGCGTTCAAGAAGGCCATCCGCATGGCCGGCGAGGTGCTCGACAAGCGTTTTCGCGAGGGCCGGGAGATCCGCCGCCTGATCGAGGATCGCGCCTGGTTCGTCGATAACATCCTGCAACAGGCCTGGCGCCAGTTCGACTGGGGCAACCCCGACGGCATCGCCCTGGTCGCCGTCGGCGGCTATGGCCGCGGCGAGTTGCACCCGTACTCCGACATTGACCTGCTGATCCTGCTCGAGGCCGCCGAGCATGAGCAGTACCGCGACGCCATCGAACGCTTTCTGACCTTGCTATGGGACATCGGCCTGGAAGTCGGCCAGAGCGTGCGCACGGTCGACGAATGCGCCGAGCAGGCGCGCGCCGACCTCACGGTCATCACCAACCTGATGGAAAGCCGCACCATCGCCGGCCCCGAGCCTCTGCGCCAGCGCATGCTCGATGCCACCAGCACGGCACACATGTGGCCGAGCAAGGAGTTCTTCCTGGCCAAGCGCGCCGAACTCAAGGCCCGTCACCACAAGTACAACGACACCGAGTACAACCTGGAGCCCAACGTCAAGGGCGGCCCCGGCGGCCTGCGCGACATCCAGACCGTATTGTGGGTAGCCCGGCGCCAGTACGGCACCCTCAACCTGCACGCCCTGGCCGGCGAGGACTTCCTGCTGGAAAGCGAGAACGAACTGCTGGCCTCGTCCCAGGCCTTCCTGTGGCGCGTGCGCTATGCCCTGCACATGCTCGCCGGGCGCGCCGAGGACCGCCTGCTGTTCGACCACCAGCGCAGCATCGCCGCGCTGCTGGGCTACAGCGACGACAACCCCAAGCGCGCCATCGAGCAGTTCATGCAGCAGTACTACCGGGTGGTGATGAGCATCAGCCAGTTGTGCGACCTGATCATCCAGCACTTCGAGGAAGTGATCCTCGCCGATGACAGCGGCAGCACCCAGCCGCTCAACGCGCGGTTCCGCCTGCACGACGGCTACATCGAGGCGGCCAGCCCCAACGTGTTCCGCCGCACGCCGTTCGCCATGCTGGAAATCTTCGTACTGATGGCCCAGCACCCGGAGATCAAGGGCGTGCGCGCCGACACCGTGCGCCTGCTGCGCGAGCACCGGCACCTGATCGACGAGCGCTTTCGCAACGATATCCGCAATACCAGCCTGTTCATCGAGCTGTTCAAGTGCGAGATCGGTATCCACCGCAACCTGCGGCGGATGAACCGCTACGGCATCCTCGGCCGCTACCTGCCGGAGTTCGGCCTGATCGTCGGGCAGATGCAGCACGACCTGTTCCACATCTATACGGTCGACGCCCACACCCTCAACCTGATCAAGCACCTGCGCAAGCTGCAGTACACCCCGGTGTCGGAGAAATTCCCGCTGGCCAGCAAGCTCATGGGCCGCCTGCCCAAGCCCGAGCTGATCTACCTGGCCGGGCTGTACCATGACATCGGCAAGGGCCGCCAGGGCGACCATTCCGAGCTCGGCGCGGTGGACGCGCAAGCCTTCTGCGCCCGGCACCAGCTACCCGCCTGGGACAGCCGGCTGATCGTCTGGCTGGTGCAGAACCACCTGGTGATGTCCACCACCGCCCAGCGCAAGGACCTCTCCGACCCGCAGGTGATCAACGACTTCGCCCTGCACGTGGGCGACGAGACGCGCCTGGACTACCTCTACGTGCTGACCGTGGCCGATATCAACGCCACCAACCCCAGCCTGTGGAACTCCTGGCGCGCCAGCCTGCTGCGCCAGCTCTACACCGAGACCAAGCGCGCCCTGCGCCGGGGCCTGGAGAACCCGCTGGACCGCGAGGAGCAGATCCGCCAGACCCAGTCCGCGGCCCTGGACATTCTCGTGCGCCAAGGCACCGACCCGGACGACGTCGAGCAGTTGTGGTCGCAGCTGGGCGATGACTACTTCCTCAAGCACAACGCCGCCGACGTGGCCTGGCACAGCGACGCGATCCTCCAGCAGCCGGCCGACGGCGGCCCGTTGGTGCTGATCAAGGAGACCACCCAGCGCGAGTTCGAGGGCGGCACGCAGATCTTCATCTATGCCCCCGACCAGCACGACTTCTTCGCCGTGACCGTGGCCGCCATGGCCCAGCTCAACCTGAACATCCACGATGCGCGGATCATCACCTCGAGCAGCCAGTTCACCCTCGACACCTATATCGTGCTCGACAACGACGGCGGCTCGATCGGCGACAACCCGCAACGGGTCCGGCAGATCCGCGACGGCCTGGCCGAGGCACTGCGCAACCCCGAGGATTATCCGACCATCATCCAGCGCCGGGTGCCGCGCCAGCTCAAGCACTTCAACTTCCCGCCGCAGGTGACCATCCTCAACGATGCCCAGCGCCCGGTGACCGTGCTGGAGATCACTGCCCCCGATCGCCCCGGCCTGCTGGCGCGGATCGGGCGGATCTTCCTGGAGTTCGACATTTCGCTGCAGAACGCCAAGATCGCCACCCTCGGCGAGCGCGTGGAAGACGTGTTCTTCATCACCGACGCCGACAACCAGCCGCTGTCCGACCCGCAGCTGTGCAGCCGCCTGCAGGAGGCCATCGTCCAGCAGTTGCAGGCCGGCCAGGCCAGCGACCCCAGCCCTACCCGCATGACCTTTTGACGATTAACGAGACCTTGCGCCGATGAACCACGCCTTGACCCAGCTCCAGCCCTACCCGTTCGAGAAACTGCGCGCCCTGCTGGGCACCGTGAAGCCGGCAGCCGACAAGCGCGCCATCGCCCTGTCGATCGGCGAGCCGAAGCATGCATCGCCGGCATTCGTCGCCCAGGCCATGGCCGACAACCTCGACAAGCTGGCGGTGTATCCGAGCACAATCGGCCTGCCCGCCCTGCGCCAGGCCATCGGCCAGTGGTGCGAGCGGCGGTTCGGGGTGCCGGCCGGCTGGCTCGATGCCGACCGCCACATCCTGCCGGTCAACGGCACCCGCGAGGCGCTGTTCGCCTTCACCCAGGCCGTGGTCAACCGCGCCGATGACGGCCTGGTGGTCAGCCCCAACCCGTTCTACCAGATCTACGAGGGCGCGGCGCTGTTGGCCGGCGCCACCCCGCACTACCTGCCGTGCCTGGAAAGCAACGGCTTCAACCCCGACTTCGACGCGGTGCCGGCGCACGTGTGGAAGCGCTGCCAGATCCTGTTCCTGTGCTCGCCGGGCAACCCCACCGGTGCGCTGGTGCCGATGGACACCTTGAAAAAGCTGATCGCCCTGGCCGACGAGCACGATTTCGTGATCGCCGCCGACGAGTGCTACAGCGAGCTGTACTTCGACGAAGATGCACCGCCGCCGGGCCTGCTGAGCGCCTGCGCCGAGCTTGGCCGCAGTGACTTCAAGCGCTGCGTGGTGTTCCACAGCCTGTCCAAGCGTTCCAACCTGCCAGGCCTGCGCTCGGGCTTCGTCGCTGGCGATGCCAGCATCATCAAGCCGTTCCTGCTGTACCGCACCTACCACGGCTGTGCCATGCCGGTGCAGACCCAGCTGGCCAGCGTCGCCGCCTGGCAGGACGAAACCCATGTACGTGAGAACCGTGACCTGTACCGGGCCAAGTACGATGCCGTGCTCGAGATCCTGCAACCGGTGATGGACGTGCAGCGTCCGGATGGCAGCTTCTACCTGTGGGCCAAGGTGCCGGGCTGCGATGCCGACTTCACCCGCGACCTGTTCGAGGCCGAGCATGTGACAGTGGTGCCGGGCTCGTACCTGTCGCGGCAAGTGGATGGCGTCAACCCAGGCGCCGGCCGCGTGCGTATGGCACTGGTCGCGCCGCTGGCCGAGTGCATCGAGGCGGCGGAGCGGATTCGCGCGTTTCTGCAGAGCCGTTGATTTGAGGCCGTTGCCGTTGCCGTTGCCGTTGCCGTTGCCGTTGCCGTTGCCGTTGCGATCAAAAGGCTAGCGCGATAACCCACGAGCGACAGCTGCGTCAGTGCAGGCGCCGCCCGTAACTTCGCGACTTCAGGAGGCCGGAGCGAGGGTCATTGACCACGTGAAGGCCACCAGGCGCTCGGTCGCATAGGCGCTACAGGGTTTACGGCGGGCACCTGGTGGCCCTGACACTTTGTTCGCGCCGTGGCGACCGCACTGTACGCGCTCGACCTAACCTATCGAACCTGCCCCAAATTCGCCTCACTCATGTCCAACTCCCCCAACACCTGTCGCACAACTTCATCACCCACCCGATGCTGACGATGCAGTTCATACAGTTCCAGACGCTGCGCGCGTAACGCCCGCAACCGCAAGCGGCGCTCCAGCAAGTCCATCTGCTCAGCCAATGCCCGCGCCTCGGCAGTGTCGTTGTAGCTGTCCAGCTCGTCCCGGTACTCGGCCATCAACCGCGCCTTGAGCTCGGTGGCCAGGGTGGCCTGAGCGGCATCCTGCGGCGCGTTGGCGTCGATCACCTCTTCTGCCTCCAAGGCATGAATGGCAGCCTCCGCGGTCCGCCGCCACGCCTCCTGCACCTCCTGGCGCAAACGCTCGTCCGGGCTCTTGGTCACCCCGCGCAGCAGGATCGGCAAGGCAATCACCGCACTGATCAGCGACAACAGGATCACCCCAGCGGCAATGAAGATCAGCAGGTCACGCTCTGGGAAGGCCTTGCCCACCCCCATCAGCAATGGCACCGACATCACACCCGCCAGGGTCACCGCCCCGCGCACGCCGCCCAATGTCAGCAGCCAGCAGGAGCGCGCGGTCGGCATCAGTACCAACGCCGGCTTGCCGCGCCAGCGGCGTACCACGCCAATCGCCCGCCAGATGCTCTGCACCCAGACGAAGCGCAGCAGTACCAGCGCGGCGAAGATCGCCACCACATCCAGGCAACGCCAGGCCAGGGTCGGCCAGACCGCCGCCTCGTCGCTGACCACCGCCTTGATGATGTCCGGCAATTGCAGGCCCAACAGCAGGAAAATCAGGCCATTGAAGGCGAACTCCAGCAATGACCAGACACTGCGGTTGAGCAGGCGGGTGCTGGTCTGGCGCGGCAACAGGTCGAGCCAGCTCTGCATCATGCCGGCAGCCACCGCCGAGAGGATCCCCGACACGCCCAGGCGCTCGGCCAGCACGTAGGCGGCAAAGGGCAGCAGCAACATGAACACCACATGGGTGGCCGGGTCATCCCAGCCCCGGGTGATCATCCACATGCGCAAGCGCCCCACCAACCAGCTCAACGCCACGCCCACCGCCAGGCCGCCCAGGGCAACCAGGACGAACGTCAAGCTGGCTTCGGTCAGCGAGAACACCCCGGTAATGGCCGCAGCCAAGGCAAACTTGAAGGTCACCAGGCCCGAGGCGTCGTTCATCAGCGCCTCACCCTGGAGCATGTGCATCAGCGGGGTGGGCAAACGGTCCTGGGTAATGGCCGAGACCGCCACGGCATCGGTGGGCGACAGCACCGCCGCCAGGGCAAAGGCCACCGGCAGGGGAATGCTCGGCAGCAGCCAGTGGATGAAGTACCCGGCGCCGACCACGGTGAACAGCACCAGCCCCACGGCAAGGGCCACCACCGGCCCGCGTATACGCCACAGCTCGCGCTTGGGCATGCGCCAACCGTCGGCAAACAGCAGCGGTGGCAGGAACAGGAACAGGAACAGTTCCGGGTCCAGCGCCACATGCAGGCCCAGGGTCGGCCACGCCAGCAAGGCACCGGCGGCGATCTGCACCAACGGCAATGGCAGCGGCAACAGGCGCCCCACCAGCTTGGAAACGCTCACCAGCATCAGCAGGATAAGAACGGTATAGGCTGACTGCATCGGCAAGCTTCCTGTGTGATTCGAGAAACGACAGCGGGGCGAAACATCGCCATTGAAACAATATGTTAGCGGGCTAGGTCGATCTTGGGCCGCTGCACCATAGTCGCAGCCACTCAACGAATATGTAACATAATGCTACTCGTGACGCCGTGACACACATCGCCCCGTGCCGATGAGCCCGCAGCCGTGGCGCCAACCCTGTCGATACCGCATAATCGGCCCACCCCCCTCTTCAAGGAGTATCGGGCACGCCCAGGCTGCCCCAGGCATTCAATGGCTTACACTCTCTACGGCATCAAAGCCTGCGACACCATGAAAAAGGCCCGCACCTGGCTTGAAGAAAAGGCCATCGGCTACGACTTCCACGACTACAAGACCCAGGGCATCGACCGCGACAGCCTCAACCGCTGGTGCGACGAACACGGCTGGGAAATCGTGCTGAACCGCGCCGGGACCACCTTCCGCAAGCTCGACGACGCCAGCAAGGCCGACCTC
The DNA here is from genome assembly GCF_019139535.1 of Pseudomonas muyukensis. Classification (NCBI taxonomy): domain Bacteria; kingdom Pseudomonadati; phylum Pseudomonadota; class Gammaproteobacteria; order Pseudomonadales; family Pseudomonadaceae; genus Pseudomonas; species Pseudomonas muyukensis. The sequence goes on from NZ_CP077073.1 coordinate 4,933,941, forward strand.
GACCAGGCCAAGGCCGTCGAGCTGATGCTCGCCCAACCGTCGATGATCAAGCGTCCGGTGCTCGACCTCGGCGAGCGCACCCTGGTCGGCTTCAAGCCCGACCTGTACGCCGCCGCGCTGGCCTGATCCCGCATTACGCTCCATCCCCTTTTCGCACGAGGTAATCGCATGTCTCAATCGCTGTTCAGCCTGGCCTTCGGTGTCGGCACCCAGAACCGCCAGGGCGCCTGGCTGGAAGTCTTCTACGCGCAGCCTGTGCTCAAGCCATCGGCCGAGCTGGCCGCCGCCGTCGCGCCGATCCTCGGCTATGAAGGTGGCAACCAGGCCATCGCCTTCACCACCGCCCAGGCCGCGCAGCTGGCCGACGCACTCAAGGGCGTCGATGCCGCCCAGGCCGCCCTGCTGACCCGCCTGGCCGAAAGCCACAAGCCGCTGGTCGCCACCCTGCTGGCCGAGGACACCGCGCTGACCTCCACCCCAGAGGCCTACCTCAAGCTGCACCTGCTGTCGCACCGCCTGGTCAAGCCGCACGGCGTGTCGCTGGCCGGTATCTTCCCATTGCTGCCGAACGTGGCCTGGACCAGCCAGGGCGCCATCGACCTGGCCGAGCTGGCCGAGCAGCAACTGGAAGCACGCCTCAAGGGCGAGCTGCTGGAAGTGTTCTCGGTGGACAAGTTCCCGAAGATGACCGACTACGTGGTCCCGGCCGGCGTGCGCATCGCCGACACCGCCCGTGTGCGCCTGGGCGCCTACATCGGCGAAGGCACCACCATCATGCACGAAGGCTTCGTCAACTTTAACGCCGGCACCGAAGGCCCGGGCATGATCGAAGGCCGCGTGTCCGCCGGCGTGTTCGTCGGCAAGGGCTCGGACCTGGGCGGCGGCTGCTCGACCATGGGCACCCTGTCCGGTGGCGGCAACATCGTCATCAAGGTCGGCGAAGGCTGCCTGATCGGCGCCAACGCCGGTATCGGCATCCCGCTGGGCGATCGCAACACCGTCGAGGCCGGCCTGTACATCACCGCCGGCACCAAGGTGAACCTGCTGGATGAAAACAACCAGCTGGTCAAGGTGGTCAAGGCCCGCGACCTGGCCGGCCAGACCGACCTGCTGTTCCGCCGCAATTCGCTCAACGGCGCGGTGGAGTGCAAGACCCACAAGTCGGCCATCGAGCTGAACGAGGCGTTGCACGCCCACAACTGAGAACCTGCGGGTTCGAAGTGATAAGATCGGGTCTTGCTCTTACGGGCAGACCCGATTTTTCATTCCAGGCCCCGCGACCATGTTCCAGCCCTCCCCCTGGCGTGCCGACTTTCCCGCCATCGCCGCCCTGCAACGCCAGCACCAGACCTACCTGGACAGCGCCGCCACCACGCAGAAGCCCCAGGCCCTGCTCGATGCCCTGAGCCACTATTACGGCCATGGCGCAGCTAACGTGCACCGTGCCCAGCACCTGCCCGGCGCCCTGGCCACCCAGGCCTTCGAGGGCTCCCGCGACAAAGTCGCCGCCTGGCTCAATGCCGCCGACTCGCGGCAGATCATCTTCACCCACGGCGCCACCTCGGCCCTGAACCTGCTGGCCTATGGCCTGGAACACCGCTTCGAGGCCGGTGACGAAATCGCGGTCAGTGCCCTGGAACACCACGCCAACCTGTTGCCCTGGCAGCAAATGGCGCAACGCCGCCAGCTGCGTCTGGTGGTGCTGCCGGTGAACGAGCTGGGCCATGTCGACCTGGATCAGGCCCTGCAGCTGATCGGCCCGCGCACCCGCCTGCTCGCCATCAGCCAGCTGTCCAACGTGCTGGGCACCTGGCAACCGCTGGCGCCACTGCTGGCCCATGCCCAGGCCCAGGGTGCCCTGACCGTGGTCGACGGCGCCCAGGGCGTGGTCCATGGCCGTCACGATGTGCAACAGCTGGCCTGTGACTTCTACGTATTCTCCAGCCACAAGCTCTACGGCCCGGAAGGCGTCGGTGTACTCCATGGCCGGCCCCAGGCGCTGGGGCTGCTGCGCCACTGGCAATTTGGTGGCGAAATGGTCCAGCTCGCCGAGTACCAGGCCGCCAGTTTCCGCCCGGCACCACTGGGCTTCGAGGCAGGCACCCCACCCATCGCCGGGGTGATCGGCCTGGGTGCCACCCTGGACTACCTGGCCAGCCTCGACGCCAACGCGGTGGCCACCCACGAGGCCACCTTGCACCAGCACCTGGTCCGCGGCCTGGCTGATCGCGAAGGCGTTCGTCTGCTTGGCTCACCGCAGGCGGCGCTCGCCAGTTTCGTCATTGATGGGGTGCACAACGCCGATATCGCCCACCTGCTGACCGAACAGGGCATTGCCGTGCGCGCCGGGCATCACTGCGCCATGCCCTTGCTCAAGGGGCTGGGGTTGGACGGCGCGATCCGTGTGTCCCTCGGCCTCTATACCGACAGCGATGACCTGCAGCGCTTCTTCGACGCGCTCGACCAGGGCCTGGAGCTGCTGCGATGAACTTGTCGCCAGAGGCCAGCCAGGCGCTGGAAAGTTTCCAGCAGGCGCGTGGCTGGGAGCAGCGGGCGCGGTTGCTGATGCAGTGGGGTGATCGGCTGGAACCGCTGGACGCCAGCGAGAAGAACGAGGCCAACCAAGTGCATGGCTGTGAGAGCCTGGTGTGGCTGGTGGCGCAACAGGAAAATGGTCAATGGCATTACAAAGCCGCTAGCGATGCACGGCTGTTGCGCGGTTTGCTGGCACTGCTGCTGGTGCGTGTGCAAGGCCTGGCCAGTGATGAACTGGCTGCGATCGATCTGGGCGACTGGTTCAGCAGCCTTGGGCTGGAACGCCAACTGTCGCCGTCGCGCAGCAATGGGCTGCATGCGGTGTTGCTGAAGATGACCGAGTTGGCGACCACTCACTGACGCCAAGGCAGCACTCGCACGGGTAGGAGCGGCCTTGTGTCGCGAAAGGGGCGCGAAGCGGCCCCGCAAATTGCGGGTAATCACTATCGCCGGGGCTGCTTCGCAGCCCTTTCGCGACACAAGGCCGCTCCTACAGGGGCTTGACCCGCTCTGAAGGCCGCCGCGCGCCGGCCACCAGTTTTTCAACGGCCTTGCTCGCCGCGACCATGCCGAACGTCGCGGTCACCATCATCACCGCACCGAACCCACCAGCACAGTCCAGGCGCACGCCTTCGCCGACGAAGCTTTTCTGCAGGCAAACGCTGCCATCGCCCTTGGGATAGCGCAGCTGCTCGCTGGAGAACACGCACGGCACGCCATAGTTGCGGCTGGTATTGCGCGAGAAGTTGTAGTCGCGGCGCAGGGTCGAGCGCACCCGCGAGGCCAGCGGGTCGTTGAAGGTCTTGTTCAGGTCGCCGATCTGGATCTGCGTCGGGTCGATCTGCCCACCGGCACCACCGGTGGTGACCACGGCGATCTTGCGCCGCCGGCACCAGGCGATCAGCGCGGCCTTGGCCATTACGCTGTCGATGCAGTCGATCACGCAATCCAACTGCTCGGTGATGTACTCGGCCATGGTCTCGCGGGTGACGAAGTCGGCCACCGCGTGCACCGTGCAGGCCGGGTTGATGGCGCGCAGGCGCTCGGCCATCACCTCGACCTTGGCGCGCCCGACCATGCCCTCGAGGGCATGGGCCTGGCGGTTGGTGTTGCTGACGCACACGTCGTCCAGGTCGAACAGGCTGATCTCGCCCACGCCGCTGCGGGCCAGGGCTTCGGCCGCCCACGAGCCCACCCCGCCGATACCGACGATGGCCACATGGGCCTGGCGCAGGCGCTGCAGGCCGTCGTCGCCGTAGAGCCGGGCAACGCCGGCGAAGCGGGGGTCTTCTGTGCTCATGCTGCTACCTCGAAAAATCCGGCGCGCATTATAGGCCAAGCGGGGTGATTCCGGGACCGCGTTGGCAAGAGTCCTGCCAAGCCTGCTTTAATGTCCTATTACGTACAACGATCTGAACGACAACCGAGCGGGCCAAGAACTTCATCCCTTGTCGAAAATCCAACGCATTGCCTGCCCTGGCAGTGTAGGACTTGCAGCCAGACACCACGCCCCGCGCCTCTCTTCGGAACCACGCACACCTATGTCATCACGTAAATTCGGTCTCAACCTGGTGGTGGTGCTGGCCATCGCCGCGCTGTTCACCGGGTTCTGGGCCCTGATCAACCGCCCGGTATCCGCCCCGGCCTGGCCTGAGCAGGTCTCCGGCTTTTCCTACTCGCCGTTCCGCCTGGGCCAGAGCCCGCAGAAAGGCCAGTATCCCAGCGAGGACGAGATCCGCCAGGACCTCGAGCAGCTCAACAAGCTGACCGACAACATCCGGATCTACACCGTCGAGGGCACCCAGGCCGAAGTGCCGCACCTGGCCGAGGAGCTTGGCTTGCGCGTTACCCTGGGCGTCTGGATCAGCAACGACCAGGAACGCAACGAACGCGAGATCGAGAAGGCCATTGGCCTGGCCAACACCTCGCGCAGCGTGGTGCGGGTGGTGGTCGGCAACGAAGCGCTGTTCCGCGAGGAGGTCAGCGCCGAGCAACTGATCGGCTACCTGGACCGGGTGCGCGCCGCGGTCAAGGTGCCGGTGACCACCAGTGAACAGTGGCATATCTGGAAGGAACATCCCGAACTGGCCAAGCACGTCGACCTGATCGCCGCGCACATCCTGCCGTACTGGGAGTTCGTGCCGATGCAGGACTCGGTGCAGTTCGTCCTCGACCGCGCCCGCGAACTGCGCAAGCAGTTCCCGCGCAAGCCGCTGCTGCTCTCGGAGGTCGGCTGGCCAAGCAACGGTCGCATGCGCGGCGGCGCCGACGCCACCCAGGCCGACCAGGCCATCTACCTGCGCACCTTGGTCAACACCCTCAACCGTCGTGGCTACAACTACTTCGTCATCGAGGCCTACGACCAGCCATGGAAGGCCAGCGACGAAGGCTCGGTAGGCGCCTACTGGGGCGTGTACAACGCCGAGCGCCAGCAGAAGTTCAACTTCGAGGGGCCGATCGTGGCGATCCCGCAGTGGCGCGCCCTGGCCGTGGCCTCGGTGGTACTGGCGATGATCGCCCTGGCCATCCTGCTGATCGACGGCTCGGCCCTGCGCCAGCGCGGGCGAACCTTCCTCACCTTCATCACCTTCCTGTGCGGCTCGGTGCTGGTGTGGATCGCCTACGACTACAGCCAGCAGTACAGCACCTGGTTCAGCCTGACCGTGGGCGTGCTGCTAGCGCTCGGCGCCCTGGGCGTGTTCATCGTGTTGCTGACCGAGGCCCATGAACTGGCCGAGGCGGTGTGGATTCACAAGCGCCGCAGGGAGTTCCTGCCGGTACAGGGCGACAGCGCCTACCGGCCGAAAGTGTCGGTGCATGTGCCGTGCTACAACGAGCCGCCGGAGATGGTCAAGCAGACCCTCGACGCCCTCGCCGCGCTGGACTACCCGGACTACGAAGTGCTGGTGATCGACAACAACACCAAGGACCCGGCCGTGTGGGAGCCGCTCAAGGCCCACTGCGAGAGGCTCGGCGAGCGTTTCAAGTTCTTCCATGTCGCGCCCCTGGCCGGCTTCAAGGGTGGCGCGCTGAACTACCTGATCCCGCACACCGCCAAGGACGCCGAGGTGATCGCGGTGATCGACTCGGACTACTGCGTCGACCGCAACTGGCTCAAGCACATGGTGCCGCATTTCGCCGACCCGAAGATCGCCGTGGTGCAGTCGCCCCAGGACTACCGCGACCAGCACGAAAGCGCCTTCAAGAAGCTGTGCTACAGCGAGTACAAGGGCTTCTTCCATATCGGCATGGTCACCCGCAACGACCGTGACGCGATCATCCAGCACGGCACCATGACCATGACCAGGCGCAGCGTGCTCGAGGAGCTCGGCTGGGCCGAGTGGTGCATCTGCGAGGACGCCGAACTGGGCCTGCGCGTGTTCGAAAAGGGCCTGTCGGCCGCCTATGCCCACAACAGCTACGGCAAGGGCCTGATGCCCGACACCTTCATCGACTTCAAGAAGCAGCGCTTCCGCTGGGCCTACGGCGCCATCCAGATCATCAAGCACCACGCCAGCGCGTTGCTGCGCGGCAAGGACAGCGAACTGACCCGCGGCCAGCGCTACCACTTCCTGGCCGGCTGGCTGCCGTGGATCGCCGATGGCATGAACATCTTCTTCACCGTCGGCGCGCTGCTGTGGTCGGCGGCGATGATCATCGTGCCGCATCGGGTCGACCCGCCGCTGATGATGTTCGCCATCCCGCCGCTGGCGCTGTTCTTCTTCAAGGTCGGCAAGATCCTGTTCCTCTACCGCCGTGCGGTGGGGGTCGACCTGAAGGATGCCTTCGCCGCGGCCCTGGCGGGGCTGGCGCTGTCGCACACCATCGCCAAGGCAGTGCTGTACGGCTTCTTCACCAGCAGCATGCCGTTCTTCCGCACGCCGAAGAACGCCGACAGCCATGGCCTGTTGGTGGCGCTTGCCGAAGCCCGCGAAGAGCTGTTCATCATGCTGATGCTGTGGGGCGCGGCGCTGGGGATCTACCTGGTGCAGGGGCTGCCGAGTTCGGACATGCGCTTCTGGGTGGCGATGCTGCTGGTGCAGTCGCTGCCGTACCTGGCGGCGCTGGTGATGGCGTTGCTGTCGTCGCTGCCCAAGCCCGCCGAAAAGGCCGCCGAAACACAACAGGCTTGAGAATACCGGGGGCGCTACGCGCCCCTTTCGCGACACAAGGCCGCTCGCGTACGCCTGTAGGAGCGGCCTTGTGTCGCGAAAGGGCCGCACAGCGGCCCCATTGGCCTGTCAGTTTGCTATAAGATAACGCCCCTCAGTTTCCCCCGCCTTGCCTTGCCCCGGAGTCCTGCAATGACGGCCCCAGCCGAGCTTTCGCCTACCCTGCAACTGGCCTGCGACCTGATCCGTCGTCCCTCGGTCACCCCGGTCGACGCCGACTGCCAGACCCAGATGATGAACCGCCTGGGCGCTGTCGGCTTCCAGCTCGAGCCGATGCGCTTCGAGGACGTCGACAACTTCTGGGCCAGCCACGGCAACCAGGCCGGCCCGGTGCTGTGCTTCGCCGGCCACACCGACGTAGTGCCCACCGGCCCCGTGCAGCAGTGGCAGCATGAACCGTTCGAGGCGTTGATCGACGCCGACGGCATGCTCTGCGGCCGCGGCGCCGCCGACATGAAAGGCAGCCTGGCATCGATGGTGGTGGCCTGCGAGCGCTTCGTGCAGGACTACCCGAACCACCGCGGCAAGGTCACCTTCCTGATCACCAGCGACGAGGAAGGCCCGGCCCACCACGGCACCAAGGCCGTGGTCGAGCGCCTGAAGGCACGCAACGAACGCCTGGACTGGTGCATCGTCGGCGAGCCGTCGAGCACCAGCCTGCTCGGCGACGTGGTCAAGAACGGCCGCCGTGGCTCGCTCGGTGCCACCCTGACCGTGCGCGGCAAGCAGGGCCACGTGGCCTACCCGCACCTGGCACGCAACCCGATCCACCTGGCCGCCCCGGCCCTGGCCGAGCTTGCCGCCGAGCACTGGGACGAAGGCAATGCGTTCTTCCCGCCGACCAGCTTCCAGATCTCCAACCTCAACGCTGGCACCGGCGCCACCAACGTGGTCCCGGGCGAGCTGACGGCGCTGTTCAACTTCCGTTTCTCTACCGAATCGACCGTCGAAGGCCTGCAACAGCGGGTCGCGGCGATCCTCGACAAGCATCAGCTGCAGTGGCACATCGACTGGGCGCTGTCGGGCCTGCCGTTCCTCACCGAGCCGGGCGACCTGCTCGATGCGGTGTCCTCGAGCATCAAGGCGGTCACCGGCCGCGAGACCCGGCCGTCGACCAGCGGCGGCACTTCCGATGGCCGCTTCATCGCCACCATGGGCACCCAGGTGGTCGAGCTCGGCCCGGTCAACGCCACCATTCACCAGGTGGATGAGCGCATCCTGGCCAGCGACCTCGACCTGCTGACCGAGATCTACTACCAGACAATGGTACGGTTGCTCGCCTGATGCTCGCCTGCCCTCTTTGCCAGGCGCCCCTGGCGCGTCTCGACAACGGCGTGGCCTGCCCGGCCGGCCACCGCTTCGACCGCGCCCGCCAGGGCTACCTGAACCTGCTGCCGGTGCAGCACAAGAACAGCCGCGACCCAGGCGACAACCAGGCCATGGTGCAAGCCCGCCGCGACTTCCTCGACGCCGGCCACTATGCGCCGGTGGCCGGGCGCCTGGCGCAACTGGCTGCCGAGCGCCAGCCAGGCGCCTGGCTGGACATCGGCTGCGGCGAGGGTTATTACACCGCGCAGATCGCCCAGGCCCTGCCAGCAGCCGACGGCTACGCCCTGGACATCTCCCGCGAGGCGGTCAAGCGCGCCTGCCGCCGCGCCCCGCAGCTCACCTGGATGGTCGCCAGCATGGCCCGCGTGCCCCTGGCCGACGCCAGCTGCGGCTTCATCGCCAGCGTGTTCAGCCCGTTGGACTGGGCCGAAGCCAAGCGCCTGCTCGCCCCCGGTGGCGGCCTGATGCGGGTTGGCCCGACCAGCGGCCACCTGATGGAACTGCGCGAGGTGCTCTACGATGAAGTACGCCCCTACGCCGACGACAAGCACCTGGCGCTGGTGCCGCCAGGCATGCACCACGCCCACAGCGAAACCCTGGAATTTCGCCTGCGCCTGGTCGAGGCCAAGGCCCGCGCCGACCTGCTGGCCATGACCCCGCACGGCTGGCGCGCCAGCGCCGAGAAACGCGCGCAGGTCATCGACCAGCCCGAGCCGTTCGAGGTCACGGTTTCCATGCGTTATGACTATTTCGTGCGCCAAGACTGAGCACACACCGGAGCCCCCCATGCGTCAACCCGATATCGAGATCTACCTCAAGGACGACGAGGTCGATCACAAGCAGATCGCCGACTGGCTGACCCAAGCCCTGGGCCCGTGCAGCGAATGGAAGCAAAAAGGCCAGACCTTCAAGTGCACGGCCGGTAACATTCCGGTCACCTGGTTACCCAAGGCTGTGGGGAAATGGAACAGCCTGTACCTGGAAAGCGACCAGACGCCCTGGGCCGACGACATCGCCTGCGCCCGCGCGGCATTTGCCGCACTCAACGTCGAAGTACGTTGCGCGCCAGGTAGCTGGAGCGAGGAAGATGGGGAAGAAGATGCCGACCGCTGGATCCGCATCAGCGCCGACGGTGAACAGGAAATCACCTGGCGCACGAGCTGATGACGCTGCGCATCAGGCTGCAAGTTCCACGGTCAACTTGCAGCTTGAGCGTACGGCCTAAGGCTTAGAGCCCTACCACGTCCTCGGCTTGCAGGCCTTTCTGGCCTTGCACGAGGGCGTATTCAACCTGCTGCCCCTCGACCAGGGTGCGATGCCCCTCACCGCGGATAGCCCGATAGTGGACGAACACGTCCGCACCACCTTCGCGCTGAATGAAGCCATAACCCTTGGCATCGTTGAACCACTTCACATTCCCAGTCTCACGAGACGACATCTGAACTACTCCGGATTTTTATTTTGAAGATCGCCTTGCAGGCACGGGATCAACTGCTCGAGGGCCCGTGCCAACGCCGCTTGCCCGAACTACCTTGCAAGCGGCAGGCCGAGTATATGACAGGCAACAAAAAAATTTCATGACGGCCGGGAGAATCGCCGAATTTTGCTGAACTTACGCAGATACGGCAGACTAACCGCCTGTAAAACACCGAAACTTCACCAGGGCCCCACCCCATGACCCGTTCTCCCCTGCGCCGCCTTATCTTCGGCGCCCTGCGTCGCGTGCTGTACCTGTGGGTGCGCTCCGAGACCATCAACCAGTCCTCGCTCACCCTCAAGCTCGACCGCAGCCGTCCGGTGTTCTACGCCCTGCCCTCGCCGTCGCTCACCGACCTGGCGGTGATCGACCACGAATGCACCAAAGCGGGGCTGCCACGCCCGGTGCTGCCGGTCAGCGTAGGCCCCCTGCAAGAGCCAGCCGCGTTCTTCTACCTGACTCCCGACCCGGACTGGCTCGGCCGCCATGACAAGCGTGGCGCGCCACCCACCCTGGAACGCCTGGTCGCGGCGATCAGCCAGCACGCCGAGGAAGATGCCCAGATCATTCCGGTGAGCGTGTTCTGGGGCCAGACCCCGGCCAGCGAGTCGAGCCCGTGGAAACTGCTGTTCGCCGACAGCTGGGCCGTCACCGGTCGCCTGCGCCGCCTGCTCAGCGTGTTGATCCTGGGGCGCAAGACCCGCGTGCAGTTCTCCGCGCCCATCCACCTGCGCGAGCTGGTCGCCCACAACAAGGGCCATGAACGCACCGTGCGCATGGCCCAGCGGGTCATGCGCGTGCATTTTCGCAATCTCAAGACCGCGGTGATCGGCCCGGATATCTCGCACCGACGCAACCTGGTCAAGGGCCTGGTCCACGACCCGCTGGTGCGCCAGGCCATCAGCGACGAGGCCGACCGCGAGAAGATCCCCTACGCCAAGGCCGAGGCCAAGGCGCTGCACTACGGCAACGAGATCGCCTCGGACTACACCTACACCGCCATCCGCTTCCTCGAAGTGGTGCTCAGCTGGTTCTGGAACAAGATCTACGACGGCATCAAGGTCAACCACATCGAGCAGGTGCAGGGTATCGCCCCGGGCCACGAAGTGATCTACGTGCCCTGCCACCGCAGCCACATCGACTACCTGCTGCTGTCCTACCTGCTGTTCCGCAACGGCCTGACGCCGCCGCACATCGCCGCCGGCATCAACCTCAACATGCCGGTGATCGGCGGCCTGCTGCGCCGCGGCGGGGCGTTCTTCATGCGCCGCACCTTCAAGGGCAACCCGCTGTACACCGCGGTGTTCAACGAATACCTGCACACCCTGTTCAGCAAGGGCTTCCCGGTGGAGTACTTCGTCGAGGGCGGGCGCTCGCGTACCGGACGCATGCTGCAGCCGCGCACCGGCATGCTGGCGATCACCCTGCGCAGCTTCCTGCGCTCCTCGCGCACGCCGATCGTCTTCGTGCCGGTGTACATCGGCTACGAGCGGGTGCTCGAAGGCCGCACCTACCTCGGCGAGCTGCGCGGCGCGAGCAAGAAGAAAGAATCGATCTTCGACATCTTCAAGGTCATCGGCGCGCTCAAGCAGCGCTTCGGCCAGGTCTATGTCAACTTCGGCGAGCCGATTCGCCTGAACAACTTCCTCGACCAGCAACAGCCCGGCTGGCGCGAGCAGGCGCTCGGGCCGCAGTTCCGCCCGGCCTGGCTCAACGACACCACCACCCGCCTGGGCGAGACCGTGGCCCGCCACCTCAACGAGGCGGCGGCGATCAACCCGGTCAACCTGGTGGCCCTGGCGCTGCTGTCGACCACCCGCCTGGCCCTGGACGAACGCGCCCTGACCCGCGTGCTCGACCTGTACCTGGCCTTGCTGCGCCAGGTGCCCTACTCGCCCCACACCACCCTGCCCGAAGGCGACGGCAAGGCGCTGATCGAGCATGTACTGGGCATGGACCTGCTGGCCGAGCAGAAGGACGCGCTGGGCCGCATCCTCTACCTGGACGAAGCCAACGCGGTGCTGATGACCTACTACCGCAACAACGTCCTGCACATCTTTGCCCTGCCGGGGCTGCTGGCGAGCTTCTTCCTCAGCAGCTCGCGCATGAGCCGCGAGCTGCTGGGCCAGTACGTACGGGCGCTGTATCCCTACCTGCAGGCCGAGCTGTTCCTGCGCTGGGCACCCGAGCAACTGGACGAGGTGATCGACCAGTGGTTGGCGGCGCTGGTCGAGCAGGGCCTGCTGCGCCAGGAGGGCGAGCTGTACCTGCGCCCGGCGCCGAGCTCGCGGCAGTTCGTGCTGCTGACCCTGCTGGCGCGGACCATCACCCAGACCCTGCAGCGCTTCTACATGGCCACCTCGCTGCTGCTCAACAGCGGCCAGCACACGCTGAATGCCGAGGAACTGGAAGAGTTGTGCGTGATGATGGGCCAGCGCCTGTCGATCCTGCATGGGCTCAACGCCCCGGAGTTCTTCGACAAGACCCTGTTCCGCCACTTCATCCAGACCCTGGTGCGCGAAGGCGTGCTACAGCCTGATGCCGACGGCAAGCTGGGCTACCGCGACAAGCTCGCCGAACTGGCCGAAGGCGTGGCCAAGCGCGTGCTGTCGGCCGAGCTGCGCCTGTCGATTCGCCAGGTGGCGCTGCACCGGGATGAAACGCCGGAGCCCGTGGCGCCTGAGTGACCATGAGTGCTTGCGCAGGCTGCAGGGGCGCCACCCGCCATGCTGTACGAAAAATCCGCTAAAGTCCCTGAGGTTGGCCACAAGCCAGCCTCATGTATACCGGAGACCCCATGAAAAAACTCTTGATGCTGTGCTGCGCGTCCCTGCTTGCAGCGTGCTCCAGCAACACTTCCTCGCCCCAGGCCAGGCTGGACGGCGAGGTCTTCTACCTGCAGCGCATGGCCCTGCCGGCGGCCGCCACCCTCAGCGTCGAGCTGCAGGACGTGTCGCTGATGGACGCCCCGGCCGTGACCCTGGCCCGCCAGGCCGGCCCGGTCAAAGGCAACGTGCCGCTGCCGTTCCACCTCGAGTATGACCCGGCCCAGATCAAGCCCGGCCACCGCTACGCGGTGAGCGCACGCATCGAGCTGGACGGCAAGCTGCTGTTCATCAACACCGAGCACCATGGCGTCCAGCTCGACGGCAGCGACAGCCTGCCGCTGCGGGTCAAGGTCGACCCGGTGCGCTGAACCCCGTTCGTTCCATTCTGCCCATAAGGAAATCCCATGCTTCGCACCTCCCTGCGCTTCACCACCCTGTGCGCCGGCCTGCTGCTGTCAGCCAGCGCCCTGGCCCTGTCCCTTGGCGACCTGTCGCAAAGCGACGCCTCCGGCGGCCTGAAGGACGCCCTCACCCAAGGCGCGCAGATCGCCGTCAAGCAGCTGAGCACCCCGGGTGGTTTCAGCAACAACCCAGACGTGCGCATCGAACTGCCGGGCAACCTGGGCAAGGCGGCCAAGGCGATGAAAATGTTCGGCAAGGGTGATCAGGTCGAAGCCCTGGAAACCAGCATGAACAAGGCCGCCGAGGCCGCTGTGCCGCAGGCCCAGGCGATCCTCGTGGATGCCGTGAAGAAGATGACCGTGACCGATGCCAAGGGCATCCTCAGCGGCGGCCAGGACTCGGCCACCCAGTACCTGAACAAGAGCAGCCGCGAGCAGATCCGCGCCAAGTTCCTGCCGATCGTCAAGCAGGCCACCGACAAGGTCGGCCTGGCCCAGCAGTACAACAGCTTCGCCGGGCAGGCCAAGGGCCTGGGCCTGATCAAGGATGACGCCAACATCGAGAACTACGTGACCGAAAAGGCCCTGGATGGCCTGTTCGATATGATCGGCAAGCAGGAAGAGAACATCCGCCAGAACCCGGCCGGTGCCGCGACCAGCCTGGCCAAGAAGGTGTTCGGCGCGCTTTGAGCCGGCCCAGGTGACGCGATCCCTGTAGGAGCCAGCCTTGCTGGCGAAAGGAGGGCACAGCCCTCCCCTGCGGTTTTTCAGTCTTTCCTGACCCTGAACCACGCGGCATACAATGCCGGCAGGAACAACAGGGTCAGCACCGTGGCCACGATCAACCCGCCCATGATCGCCACCGCCATCGGCCCATAGAACACGCTGCGCGACAACGGGATCATCGCCAGCACCGCCGCCAGCGCGGTCAGCACGATCGGCCGGAAGCGCCGCACCGTCGCCTCGATGATCGCCTGCCAGCGGTCCAGCCCCGCGGCGATATCCTGCTCGATCTGGTCGACCAAAATCACCGAGTTGCGCATGATCATCCCCGCCAGGGCGATGGTCCCGAGCATGGCGACGAAGCCGAACGGCTGGCGGAACACCAGCAGGAACAGGGTGACGCCGATCAGCCCCAGGGGCGCGGTGAGGAACACCATGAACATCCGCGAGAAGCTGCGCAGCTGGATCATCAGCAGGCTCAACACCACCACGATGAACAACGGCATGCCGGCGTTGACCGAGCGCTGGCCGCGCTCGGAGTCCTCGACCGTGCCGCCGACCTCCAGCAGGTAGCCGTCCGGCAGCTCGGCCTTGACCTGTTGCAGGGTCGGCAGGATCTGCTTGACCAAGGTCACCGGTTGCTCCTTGTCGTAGATATCAGCCCGCACGGTGACCGTCGGCAAGCGGTTGCGGTGCCAGATGATGCCCTCCTCGAAGCCGTACTCCAGGGTCGCCACCTGCGACAGCGCCACGCTCTGGCCGTTGTCGGTGGGCAACGCCAGGCTGCCCAGGTTGCCCAGTTCGCGGCGCTCCTCGGGGGTACCACGCAAGAGGATCTCGATCAGCTCGTTGTCTTCGCGGTACTGGCTGACGCTGCTGCCGGTCAGCGAGCTTTGCAGGAAGCTCGACAGGTGCGCGGTGCTCACCCCCAGCGCGCGGGCGCGGTCCTGGTCGATGTCGAGGTACACCGCCTTGCTCGGCTCTTCCCAATCCAGGTGCACGTTGACCACATGCGGGTTCTCGCGCACCTTGGCCGCCACTTCCCGAGCCAGGGCGCGGACCTTCTCGATGTGCTCGCCGGTGACCCGGAACTGCACCGGGTAGCCCACGGGCGGGCCGTTCTCCAGGCGCGTGACCCGCGAACGCAAGTCGGGGAACTGCTCGTCCAAGGTGGCGATCAGCCAACTGCGCAGGCGTTCGCGGTCTTCCAGCGACTTGGCCAGCACCACGAACTGGGCGAAGCTCGCCGCCGGCAGCTGCTGGTCCAGCGGCAGGTAGAAGCGCGGCGAACCGGTGCCGACATAGGCGACGTAGTTGTCGATGCCATCCTGCTGCTTGAGCATCGCTTCCAGCTGCTTGACCCGCTCGGCGGTGTTGTTCAGCGAGGCACCCTCGGCCAGCTTGAGGTCGACCATCAGCTCTGGGCGACCGGAGGCCGGGAAGAACTGCTGCGGCACGAAACGGAACAGCAGGATGCTGCCGACGAACGCGGCAATGGTCAGCACGATCACGGTCTTGCGCCGGCGCACGCACCACTCCACCAGCCGCCGTACCCGCTGGTAGAACGGCGTGCCGTAGGGGTCGGGGGCATGCCCGCGGGCAGCGTGCAGCTTGGCCAGGTCCGGCAACAGGCGCTCACCCAGGTAGGGCACGAACACCACCGCGGCCACCCACGAGGTCAGCAGGGCGATGGTCACCACCTGGAAGATCGAGCGGGTGTATTCACCGGTGCTCGAGGCGGCCGTGGCGATCGGCAGGAAGCCGGCGGCGGTGATCAGGGTGCCGGTGAGCATCGGGAAGGCCGTGCTGGTCCAGGCGTAGCTGGCCGCCTTGAGCCGGTCGTAGCCCTGCTCCATCTTGATTGCCATCATCTCCACCGCGATGATCGCGTCGTCCACCAGCAGCCCCAGCGCCAGCACCAGTGCGCCCAGGGAAATCTTGTGCAGGCCGATGCCGAAGTAGTGCATCGCGGCGAAGGTCATGGCCAGCACCAGCGGAATCGCCAGCGCCACCACCAGGCCGGTGCGCAAACCGAGGGAGAAGAAGCTCACCAGCAAGACAATGGCCAAGGCCTCGATCAGCACCTGGACGAACTCGCCGACCCCGGCCTTTACCGCTGCGGGCTGGTCGGACACCTTGCGCAGCTCCATCCCCGCCGGCAGGCTCTGGGCCAGGCGCGCGAACTCGCCTTCCAGGGCCTTGCCCAGCACCAGGATGTCGCCGCCGTCCTTCATCGACACGGCCAGGCCGATGGCGTCCTCGCCCATGAAGCGCATGCGCGGCGCGGGAGGGTCGTTGAAGCCGCGCTGCACCTCGGCGACATCGCCGATACGGAAGGTGCGGTCACCGACGCGAATGGGGAACTGGCGAATCTGCTCGACACTGTCGAAACGCCCGCTCACCCGCAGCTGCAGGCGCTCGCTGGGGGTCTCGAAGAAGCCTGCGGTACTCACCGCGTTCTGCTCGCGCAGGGCCTGCTGCACCGCGCTCAACGGCACGCCCAGGGTCGCCAGCTTGACGTTGGACAGCTCGATCCAGACTTTTTCGTCCTGCAGCCCGACCAGCTCGACCTTGCCCACGTCCTTGACCCGCTGCAACTGGATCTGGATGCGGTCGGCATAGTCCTTGAGCACCGCATAGTCGAAGCCGGCGCCGGTCAGGGCATAGATGTTGCCGAAGGTGGTGCCGAATTCGTCGTTGAAGAACGGCCCCTGAACCTCCGGCGGCAAGCTGTGCTTGATGTCGGCGACCTTCTTGCGGATCTGGTACCACAGTTCGGGAATGTCCTTGGAGTGCAGCGAGTCGCGGGCCATGAAGGTGACCTGGGACTCACCCGGCCGGGAGAACGAGACGATCTTCTCGTACTCGCCGGTTTCCATCAGTTTCTTCTCGATGCGCTCGGTGACCTGGCGCGACACCTCTTCGGCGGTCGCTCCCGGCCACAGGGTACGGATGACCATGGCCTTGAAGGTGAACGGCGGGTCCTCGCTCTGGCCGAGCTTGGTGTAGGACATGGCGCCGATCGCCGCCAGCAGGATCATCAGGAACAAGACGATCTGGCGATTGCGCAGCGCCCAGGCGGAAAGGTTGAAACCCATCGGGACTTACTCCTTGGCCGTCAGGTTCACGTCACGGTTGCTGCGGTCCACCGGGCGCACTTGCTGGCCTTCGCGCAGCACATGACCACCGGCGGCCACCACCCAGTCACTGGCCTGCAGGCCCTCGAGCACCGGCACGCTGTCGGCGCCGTAAGCACCGAGGCGCACCTGGGCGCGCTCCAGGCGGTTGCCCTGGCCGACCCGCCAGACATACGCCTGGCCGGCCTCGGCAGTGACCGCCGACAATGGCACCGCCAGTGGCGCGCGCTCGCTGTGGGCGATGAACACCCGGGCGCTCTGGCCCAGCTCGGCCGGGGCACTGCTGGAGGCGAAGGCAATCCGCGCGGCGAAGGTGCGCGAGCGCGGATCAGCCGCCGGGGACAGTTCGCGAATGCGCCCTTCGAAGCGTTGATCCGGGTGTGACCACAGCTCGACGCTGACCGCCTGGCCCACGGCAAAGCGGGCGAACTGCTGTTCCGGCAGGCCGATGGCCACCTCGCGCTCGCCATCGGCGGCCAGGGTGAACACAGTCTGCCCGGCAGCGACCACCTGGCCCACTTCGACCTGGCGCTTGGCGATAACCCCGGCCTGGGGCGCGCGCAGCACGGCGTATTCGGCCTGGTTGCCAGCCACCTCGAACTCGGCCCTGGCTTGCTTGAGCCGCGCCTGGCCGGCACGGTAGAGGTTCTCGGCGTTGTCGAACTGGGAATGGCTGACCATCTGCCGCTCGAGCAGTTTCTGGTAGCGGTCGCGCTCGGCGCGCACCAGCGCCAGGTTGGCCTCGGCCGCAGCCAGTTGGGCGCGGTTGGCCTCCAGTTGCAGGCGCACATCCTGTGGGTCGAGCTCGGCCAGGGGCTGTTCGGCCTTGACCCGCTGCCCCTCCTCCACCAGGCGCTTGCTGACCTTGCCGCCAATGCGGAAGGCCAGTTCCGGCTCGAAGCGCGCCCGCACCTCGCCCGGATAACTGTCGGCGGACGCCCCGGCGGGCTGGGGCTGGATCACCAGCGCCGGGCGCGGGGCCGCAGGAGGCGCGGCCTCCTGGCCGCAGGCGGTAAGCAGCACGATGGCAGCGGGCAGGGCGAGGGACAACGCACGACGCAACATGGGGGAGGACCTTTGGCAGAGGACGCATCGAATATTTATACTGGCCGGTATATTAAGTCAGCGAAACGGGCCGGGGAAGCGGGTAGACAGGAGAAAACGTGCATTCGCCATGCGACGTACGCTACAGCCGGACAGCCCGCGACCCGGTAAGATGCTCACCTTTCCCAGCAGATACGGTTTCCAATGTCCAACGACGCACCCATCGGCCCAGGCCGGCCCAAGGACCTGGCCAAGCGCGAGGCCATCCTCGAAGCCGCCAAGTCGCTGTTCCTCAGCCTTGGCTATGCCAACACCAGCATGGATGCGGTCGCTGCGGCGGCAGGTGTTTCAAAACTCACGGTCTACAGCCACTTCACCGACAAGCAGACGCTGTTCGGCGCGGCGGTCATGGCCACCTGCCAGAACCAGTTGCCGGACCTGATGTTCGAGTACCCCGAAGGGGTGGCGGTGGAAGATGTGCTGCTGAACATCGCCCGTGGTTTCCAGGCCTTGATCAGCAGTGACGAGGCGGTGAAGTTGAGCCGCCTGATCATTGCCCTGGGCAGCCAGGACCCCGGCTTCGGGCAGTATTTCTACGAGGCGGGGCCCAAGCGGGTGCTGGCGGGGATGGAGAGCTTGCTGCGCGGGGTGGACCAGCGTGGGTTGTTGCGCATCGACAATCCGTTGCAGGCGGCTGAGCATTTTTTCTGCCTGATCAAGGGCGCACCGGACTATCGCTTGTTGATCGGCTATGCGCCAGCCTTGGTCGGGGACGAGGTCGAGGCGCATGTGCAGGAGGCTGTGGGCGTGTTTGTGCGGGCCTACCGGCAGTAGGTGTTCGCCGGCACAGGCGCTGCCAGGCTATCGCTTGGCACCCGCCAGTGCTGATACGCAAACACCCAATCCGTATCAGCCCTTCAACGCCTTCTTGGGGTAGATATCGTAGCGGCTCGATTTGCCCTCCAGGCTGTGGCTGGGCTTGGGCCCGGCAATGATCGGCGCCTTGCGCGGGCGCTTGACCACCACCCGGTGCGAGGCCAGCGCCAAGGCGGCCTCGAGCAACGCCGGCGCATCCAGGTCATCCCCGACCAGCGGCCGGAACACGCGCATTTCCTTTTTCACCAGCGCGCTCTTGTCGCGGTGCGGGAACATCGGGTCCAGGTAGACCACTTGCGGCGCCTCGCCTTCCCAGGTGCGCATGCGCTCGATGGCATTGCCGGTCAGCAGGCGCATGCGCGCCACGATCGCGCCCACCTCTTCATTGCCCCGCGCCCGCGCCAGCCCGTCCTCCAACAGCGCAGCGACCAGCGGCTGGCGCTCGATCAGGGTCATCTGGCAGCCCAGGCTGGCCAGGACGAATGCATCCTTGCCCAAACCCGCCGTGGCATCGAGCACCTGTGGCCGCACGCCCTGGGCGATACCCACGGCCTTGGCGATCATCTGCCCATTGCCGCCCCCGTACAAGCGCCGGTGCGCCGCCTGGCCCTCGACGAAATCCACCCGCACCGGGCCCGGTGCCTGGGGGCCCAGTTGCTGGATCTGCAAACCCTCTCCCCCCACCTGCACGGCAAATTCCGCAGCCTCGTCCACCAGCGGCAACCCCAGGCGCTCAGCCCATGCCACGGCTTGCGCCTGGAATTGCGGGGCCAATGCCTCGACCCTGATACCCGTGCCCTGCTGTTGCTCTGCCATCCGATCCCGCACTCGCAAAAAAATTAATGAAAACCCGGCCAACGCCGATACAAGCCATATTCCCGCTATTCTGCCAGAGCACAACGCGCGCGACTGCCATGTCAGATACTCTTCCCATCGGCTTGACCTACCTGTCGCCCGTCGGCAACTACGGTCGGCAGAATACCCAGGCACTGGGTGGCGTCAGCCACCTGTGGCAGGATTTCTTCGCCCGCGCGATGGCCGAGCAGCAAGGCGAGGTCGACGGCACTGCCCAGGCCCTGGTGCAGTACGACAAGGAAAGCGGCGAACCCATCGGCGGCGCCCGCGCCCTGGCGCTGATCGATGCCCAGCGTGGCCTGCCGGTACACGACCGCGAAGTCGCACCGCCCGAGCCGCTGTTCCTGCCCAAGGCCGAGCTGGAGGCGCGCTTTCTGCCGCCTGCCCCCGAGCCGTTCAGCACCGCCGAGTTGATCGAGCAGCAACGCCAGCTGGACATCAACAACAGCTGGCTGCGCCCGGTGGTGATGAACCAGGGCCAGCCTATCGCCGAGCCTGGCCCCGGTCCTTCGCCGCGCCCGCTGTTCCTGCCGATTGCCGAGTTCGAGATGAACCTGCTCGATCCGGCGCCCGAGCCGTTCGACGACGCGACCCTGGCCCAGCAACAGAACGACCTGGAGTTCGATACTCACTGGGCACGCCCGGTGGTGCTGAACAATGTGCGCGTACACGCCTGAGTTCATCGGCAGATCTGCCAGAATCCCATGTCCAGGTGGAAGTGGTTGTGATGGGCGGCGTTATAGTCAGGCCCCAGCACAGTGCTGAAACTCTCGCAAGCCACCTGCTGCACCTCGCGCAGGAATTGCGCCTTTACCCCTTCCCCTTGCCAGTCCCGAGCCAGCAGGATGCGCTGGCCGTCCTTCAGGCGAAAACCACTGATATCCAGTGCATTGGCGGTGGCATGCTGGCTTGGACGCCCCTGTTTGCGATGGTAGACATTGCGGCAGGCGAAACTGCCAAGGTGATCGATCTGGGCCACCGGCTGCCCGAACGCACGCTGCGCCGCCGGTTGCAGCCCCTGCACCTCGAACAACGCATAGGCCACCGCCAGAGGGCAACTGGCCAGGAAACTGCTGCTCAAGCGCACACCGCCGCCCTCGATGCGCCAGACATTGCGCAATGGGCAGCTGGCATCGGCGGGGCTGTCCGCCTGCCTTCGATAGCGCAGGGACGAGGTTGCCAACGCCCGGCGACACAGCTCGGGGTCATCGCGCAGGCGTGACAGCTTATAGGGCGTCAGCAGGTTCGGTGCCTGCCGCACATCCAGCACCGCCCAGGGGTTCCAGGTATCCGGCGGGCGCCAGCCCAGCAACTGCCAAGCCAGGCCTACCAGCAGGAGCAGGCCTCCCAGCAGCGCCAGGCTCAGGCGCATGCGGCCTCAGCGGCGAAACAGTTGATTGAGCTGGGCAAAAGGCAGCGCCTGCTCACCATAAGTGAAAGTCCCCTGCTCCTGGATCTCCAGCGCTGCCCGCTGCAAGCCACCCAGCGCGGCACGGGCCAGTGACGAACCCACACTGATGCGCTTGACCCCAAGGTCCTGCAACTGGTTCACGCTCAACGGCACACCTGCCAGCCCCATCAACACGTTGACCGGCCTAGGCGCCACAGCCTGTACCACCGCACGGATCTCATCGACACTGCGCAACCCCGGCGCGTAGAGCACATCGGCCCCCGCCTCGGCATAGGCCTGCAGCCGCTTGATGGTGTCGTCCAGGTCCAGGCGCCCATGCAGCAGGTTTTCCGCGCGGGCGCACAGGGTGAAGGGAAATGGCAGGCTGCGCGCTGCCTGGACCGCGGCACGCACCCGCGCCAGCGCCAGCTCGAAGTCGTAGATCGGTGCCGCGCCCTGGCCACTGGCATCCTCGATGGAGCCACCTACCAGACCGGCCTCGGCCGCCCGCAGGATAGCCTGCCCGCAGTCCTCCGGCAGGTCGGCAAAACCGTTTTCCAGGTCTGCCGCCACCGGCAGCGGCGTGGCGTCGACAATCGCCCTGGCGTTGTCCAGGGTCTCCTCCAGGGTCAACGCACCTTCGCCATCCGGCCGCCCCAGGCTGAAGGCCAGGCCCGCGCTGGTGCTGGCCAGCGCCTCGAAACCCAGGCTGGCCAGCAATCGCGCGGAACCGGCATCCCACGGATTGGCGATGACGAACGCGCCATCACGTTCATGCAGCGCCTTGAAGGCTTCGGCTCGCAGGGTTTGCACATCCATGGATCAACCTCTCGCTTTAAGGTCAAAGTAGCCCCAGTTGTTCGACCTCCGGGGCGCGTGGCAATTCCGCCAGTGGCGCCAGCCCCGGCAGGCGCGCCATCAGACGCTGGTGAAAACGCTGGGCCAGCGCTGCGGCGAGGCGGTTGTCCGAGGTGTGCAGGAATACATAAGGGCTGCGGCCCTCTTCGATCCAGGCCGCCACCTTGTCGACCCAGGGCGTGAGGAAAGGCTCGTTGGCCGCCAGCTCCGGATGGCCGATGAAGCGCACCTGCGGATGCTGGCTGAACGCAGCCGGGCGCGGCGGTACCTTGGGCTTCTTGGACTGGGCGTGAAGCACAGCGGGCTCGCGGGACGTGCAACTGAACAGCGCCCGCGGGTCGAGGCAGATGCGTTCCACGCCACGCTCGTGCAACAAGCGGTTGAGCAGGCGCTCCTCTTCGCCGCGGGCGAAGAACGCATCGTTGCGCACCTCCACCGCCACCGGCACGCCGATCTCATCGAGAAAATACGCCAATTCGCCCAACCGCGTCGGGCCGAACATCGCCGGTAACTGCAGCCAGTACGGGGAGACCCGCGCACCCAGTGGCGCCATCAACTGCGTGAAGTTGCGGGCCGAATCGAGTTGTTCGCGCAGGTCGCCAGCATGGCTGACATCACCAGGGAACTTGGCCGTGAAGCGAAACCCGGGCGGCATGAGTTGCGCCCAGCGCTCGACGGTGGCCGGGGCTGGGCGGGCATAGAAGGTGGTATTGCCCTCGACGGCGTTGAACACCTGGCTGTACAACCCAAGGTACTCGCCGGAGCGCGCGTCGGCAGGGTAGAGATAGTCGCGCCAGGCATTTTCAGCCCAGGACGGACAACCGAGAAAATAAGGCAGGGTGGATGGCGTCATCCATCAAATGTACAGGTCCAGCCCCAGCACTTCCATCTCCCAGTCGGTGAAGCCGGCAGTGGTCAGGTAGCTGGCCAGGGCCGAGGCCGTGCGCCGGTCACGGCCACGGGGGAAGATCAGGTCCTGCTGGCGGGCGGGCAGGTTTTCGCTGCGGCGGCTGGCGCGGCTGATCTGCGCATCGGTGTCGTCGATGATCTCGGCGTCGGCCTCGTCGATGTTTTCGTCACGGGCCAACGCCTTGCGCGGCGCGCGCTTGATGGGGTAGCTCGATGAGGAAAAGCCGTCGATACGCATGAAAAAGCACTCAGGACCAATGATGGCAATTTAGCAGCACCCGTAATCCTTCGCTAATGCCCGAACTGATAACTAGACCACAGAACGCGCAAAAGGTTTTATCGTGAACGGCGATAGCCGACGAACTGCCTTCAACGCGCCTTAGGCGTAGCCACATTATCGCGCAGGTACACCGGTTGCGCCTGTTCGGCGGCAACCGCCTCGCCCCGGGCCCAGGCAAAGCCGGCCAGGGTCAGGATATCCAGGGCGCTGGGCAAGGCGCTGGCATCGCTGGCGGCGACCTGCACCGCCAGGCGCTCGGCATAGCCCCAGCCACTGCCGGCGCCAAACCACTCAGCGCCCAGCCCCGCAGGCAGGGCCACGCGCTCCGGCGGCAGCACCGCCTCGTGGCCGACCAGGCGCATTTCGCCCTGCTGGGCCTGGTAGCAGCCCCAGTACACCTCGTCCATGCGCGCATCGATGGCCGCGGCCACCTGCTGCACGCCGCGCCCACGCAGTGCGCCCTGGGCCAGCGCGGCCAGGTTGGATACCGGCAGCACTGGGCGCTCGAGGGCGAAGGCCAGGCCCTGGACCACGCCGATGGCGATACGCACGCCGGTGAAGGCGCCGGGGCCACGGCCGAAGGCGATGGCATCCACCGCGCTCAACGCCACGCCCGAGTCAGCCAGCAACTGCTTGATCAGCGGCAGCAGCTTCTTTGCGTGCAGGCGCGGGGCCACCTCGTAATGGCTGGTCACCTTGCCGTCATGCAGCAAGGCGACGGAACAGGCTTCGGTGGCGGTATCCAGGGCCAGCAAGGTGGTCATCGAACGAGGTATCCAGGCGATAGGGAAAAAGAGCGGCAGTATAAACGACAACGGCCCGCAAGCGGGCCGTCGTGACGTATGGCGAGGATCAGCTCAGGGCGGCCAGCACCTTGGCGGTGATCGACTCGACCGAGCCGACGCCTTCGATATGGCTGTACTTCGGCTTGCCGGCGTTGGCGGCCGACAGCTTCTGGTAGAAGTCCACCAGCGGCTTGGTCTGGCTGTGGTAGACCGACAGGCGATGACGCACGGTTTCTTCCTTGTCGTCGTCGCGCTGGATCAGCTCTTCGCCGGTGACGTCGTCCTTGCCTTCCACTTTCGGCGGGTTGTACTGGATGTGGTAGGTGCGGCCCGAGGCCAGGTGCACGCGGCGACCGGCCATGCGGCCGACGATCTCTTCGTCGTCCACGGCGATCTCGACCACGGCGTCGATGTCGACACCGGCAGCGACCATGGCTTCAGCCTGCGGGATGGTGCGCGGGAAACCGTCGAACAGGCAGCCGTTGGCGCAGTCCGGCTGGGCGATGCGCTCCTTGACCAGGCTGATGATCAGCTCGTCGGAGACCAGCTGGCCGGCATCCATGACTTTCTTGAGCTCCAGGCCCAGCGGGGTACCGGCCTTGACGGCGGCACGCAGCATGTCACCGGTGGAGATCTGGGGGATACCGAACTTTTCGGTGATGAACTTTGCCTGAGTACCTTTACCGGCCCCGGGAGCTCCCAGCAGAATTACGCGCATCTTGTGCTCCTCATATTTTTCTATGCAAATCAACGGATTCGGCGCACAAGGCCAACTCCGGAAAATCGGATGAGACCGCAAAATCGGTCAAAAGGCTGATCAAGATACACAGCGCCCGCCCCCCCGACAAGCGTCCCAAAGTGGCAGGAATGCGCCACTTGCGGCCTGCCAGGGGGGCGGTTGCGCCCGGCGCAACCAGGCATCATGCCCGCGCGATGCCCCAGGCAGGACACCCGGGAGACCCAGCGCCCCGGCCCTTCAACCGGTATTGCGCAAGCCCGCCGCGATACCCGCCACGGTCACCAGCAAGGCCTGCTCCAACGGGCTGTCCAGAGCGGCTTCGCGGCTGCGCGAACGTGCCAGCAGCTCGGCCTGCAGGCGGTGCAACGGGTCCAGGTAGGTGTTGCGCAAGCGGATGAATTCCAGGGTTTCCGGGCTGTGGGCGAGTAGCACCGGCTGGCCGGTCAGGCCCAGTACCACCTGGCACGACTGCGACAATAGGTCGCGCAGGTGCGCACCCAGGGGCAGCAGCGCGGGTTGCACCAGACGTTGGTCGTAGGCCTCTGCAATTTGCGCGTCGGCCTTGGCCAGGACCATCTCCAGCATGTCGATGCGGGTACGGAAGAACGGCCATTGCTCGCGCATCTGCGCCAGCAGCTCACCCTGGCCGCGGGCCAGGGCATTGTTCAGCGCGGTTTCCCAGCCCAGCCAGGCGGGCAGCATCAGCCGCGTCTGGGTCCAGCCGAAGATCCACGGAATGGCCCGCAGGCTCTCGATACCGCCGGCGCGGCGCTTGGCCGGGCGACTGCCCAGTGGCAGGCGACCCAGCTCCTGCTCCGGCGTCGACTCGCGGAAATACTCGACGAAGTCGGGGTTGTCCCGCACCACGCCGCGATAAGCCTTGACCCCATCGGCCGCCAACTGGTCCATCAGCGCGCGCCAGGCTGGCTGCGGCGGCGGTGGCGGCAGCAAGGTCGCTTCCAGCACCGCGGCCAGGTAGAGGTTGAGGTTCTGCTCGGCAATACCGGGCAGGCCAAACTTGAAGCGGATCATTTCGCCCTGCTCGGTGGTGCGCAAGCGCCCGTCCACCGACCCCGGCGGCTGTGACAGGATCGCCGCATGGGCCGGGCCGCCGCCACGGCCAACCGTGCCGCCGCGGCCATGGAACAACAACAGCTCGACCTGATGCTCGCGGCAGATGCGCACCAGGTTCTCCTGGGCGCGGTACTGGGCCCAGGCGGCGGCGGTGGTGCCGGCGTCCTTGGCCGAGTCCGAGTAGCCAATCATCACCTCCTGCGGACCGTGCAGGCCGGCGCGGTAGCCGGGCAGCCCCAGCAGGCGCTGCATGACCGGGCCGGCGTTATCCAGGTCGGCCAGGGTCTCGAACAGCGGCACCACCCGCATGGGCCGGGTCAAGCCGGCCTCCTTGAGCAGCAACTGCACGGCCAGCACATCCGAGGCGGCGCCGGCCATGGAGATCACGTAGGAGCCCAGCGAGGCCGCTGGCGCGGCGGCAATCTCGCGGCAGGTGGCCAGCACTTCGGCAGTGTCGGCCTCGGGCTGGAAGTGCGCCGGCAGCAACGGCCGACGGTTCTTCAGCTCGGCCTGGAGGAATGCGATGCGCGCCTCCTCGTCCCAATCGGCGTAGCGGCCCAGCCCAAGGTAATCGGTGATTTCCGACAGCGCATCGCGATGGCGGGCGGCGTCCTGGCGCACATCGAGGCGCACCAGGAACAGGCCGAAGGTCACCGCCCGGCGCAGGCAGTCGAGCAGCGGCCCATCGGCGATCACGCCCATGCCGCACTCATGCAGCGAGTGATAGCACAACTGCAATGGCGCGATCAGGTCGCGGTTGTCGACCAGCACCGCGGCGCTGGCTGGCTGGGTCGCCGCCAGCGAGGCGTGGGCCCAGGCCCGGGTCGCGCGCAGGCGATCGCGCAACTGCTTGAGCAAGGCGCGGTACGGCTCGGCACTGTCGCCGACCTGGGCACGCAGCGCCGGGCTGGCCTGCTGCATGGACAATTCGCCGGCCAGGTGGTCGATATCGCGCAGGAACAGGTCGGCGGCCATCCAGCGCGCCAGCAGCAGCACTTCACGGGTTACCGCCGCGGTGACATTGGGGTTGCCGTCGCGGTCGCCGCCCATCCAGGAAGCGAAACGCACCGGCGCCGCCTCCAGCGGCAAGCGCAGGCCGGTGGCCTCGAACAACGCGCCATCGACCTTGCGCAGGTGATTGGGGATGGCTTGCCACAGCGAGTGCTCGATCACCGCGAAGCCCCATTTGGCCTCGTCCACCGGGGTCGGCCGGGTACGGCGGATCTCCTCGGTGTGCCAGGCCTCGGCGATCAGCCGGCGCAGGCGCTCGCGCACTTGCTGGCGTTCGGCGGGGAGCAGGTCGCGGTGGTCCTGCGCCGCCAGCTGCGCGGCGATGGCGTCGTACTTCTGGATCAGCGTGCGGCGGGCCACTTCGGTGGGATGGGCGGTGAGCACCAGCTCGATGTCCAGCCTGGCCAACTGGCGGGCCAGGGCTTCATTGGCGTGCCCCGCGGCCTGCAACCGCGCCAGCAGCTCGGGCAGTACCCGCGCCTCGAACGGCGCGGGCTGGTCAGCGTCGCGGCGGTGGATCAACTGGTACTGCTCGGCGATATTGGCCAGGTTGAGGAACTGGTTGAATGCCCGCGCCACCGGCAGCAGGTCTTGCTCGGCGAGGTCGCCCAGGGTCGAACTCAACTGCTCGCCGGCATCGCGCCGGTCGGCCTTGGCACTGTGGCGAATGTCCTCGATCTTCTGCAGGAACGCCTCGCCATGCTGCTGGCGAATGGTCTCGCCCAGCAGCTCCCCCAACAGATGCACATCCTCACGCAAGCGCAGATCGATATCGCTCATCGGGCCTCTCCATTCCGGGAAACAGCAGGCCCCAAGAGTGCCCACCAAGGCGCGCGCCTGGCAAGCCGGGAACACGCAAAGCAACTAAAGTGAACACAGGTCATCCGAAGCAATGCCACTTTCGAGGCTTTGACAGAGGTCATCATGAAAATCCGCGAACTCGCCCAGCACTGGGAACAGAATGCCGCCGGCCGCCTGAGCCCGACCGGCCATGTCCTGCACCTGGACATGGAGGCCGAAGCGCGCCTGGCCGCGCTGATCGAGATGTACCCCAAGCGCAGCCCCGAGGAACTGCTCGGTGAGCTGGTGGCCGCCGCGCTCGAGGAGCTGGAGGCCAGCTTCCCCTACATCAAGGGCCAACAGGTGATCGCCACCGACGAGGAAGGCGACCCGCTGTACGAGGACATCGGCCCTACCCCGCGCTTTCTGGCCCTCTCCCGCCGCCACCTGCAGGCCCTTGGCCGGGTGCCGGAAGACCCCTCGCACTGAGCTTCGCGGGTGCCGGGCAAGGCCCGGCATACCGCCATCGGCCACGGAAGTTCCAGGTCAAATCCGCTGACCAATTAGTCAGAAAAAAATACCTTTAGCGTGCAAATTTTTCTGAACTATTCAAAAAACGCCTCGGTCACAGCCAATAGCCATCACGGCAAAACCCTTAAGACCCGGGCGTTGACGCGCTCGCCTGGCGACAGGGGAACAGCGATGAACCCGTAGCGGCCATCGTCGTTTAACAGGAGTGACCCAATGGAGTTGACCACCATGAAGACCCGCATCGAAAAACCTACTTCCACTCACCTGCGCGGGCTCAAGCTGGCCGCGCTGGCCCTGGGCAGCAGCCTGGTGCTGGCCGGTTGCGCGGGCAAACCGCCTACCGAGCAATACGCCGTGACCCAGTCGGCGGTCAACTCGGCGGTGAGTGCCGGCGGTACCGAGTTTGCCGCGGTGGAGATGAAAGCCGCCCAGGACAAGTTCAAGAAGGCCGAGATCGCCATGCACGACAAGCAGTACGACGAGGCCAAGCTGCTCGCCGAACAGGCCGAGTGGGACGCCCGCGTCGCCGAACGCAAGGCCCAGGCCGCCAAGGCCCAGAAAGCCGTGCAGGATGCCCGCCAGGGCGTCAACGACGTACGTGAGGAAGGCCTGCGCAGCGCCGAATGAGCCTGCCCCGCCACTTGAGCCTTCGTTAGAGATCAAAGGATGAACACCATGCGCAAACACATCATGATTCCCGCCCTGCTGGCCCTGAGCGTAGGCCTGGCTGCCTGCTCCCACGACCCGAACGCCAACCTGGAATCGGCCCGCACCAACTTCTCGGCCCTGCAGAGCGATCCGCAGTCGAGCAAGGTGGCCGCGCTGGAGACCAAGGACGCCCAGGACTGGCTGAACAAAGCCGACAAGGCCTACATGGACCGTGAGAACGAGAAGAAGGTCGACCAGCTGGCCTACCTGACCAACCAGCGCGTCGAGGTGGCCAAGCAGACCATCGCCCTGCGCACCGCCGAGGCCGACCTGAAGAATGCCGCCGCCCAGCGCGCCCAGGCCAAGCTGGACGCCCGCGACGCGCAGATCAAGAAGCTGCAGGACAGCCTCAACGCCAAGCAGACCGACCGCGGCACCCTGGTGACCTTCGGCGACGTGCTGTTCGACTTCAACAAGGCCAACCTCAAGAGCAGCGCCTATCCGAACATCACCAAGCTGGCCCAGTTCCTCCAGGAAAACCCTGAGCGCAAGGTGATCGTCGAGGGCTATACCGACAGCGTCGGTTCGGCCAACTACAACCAGACCCTGTCCGAGCGCCGTGCAGGCTCGGTACGCATGGCGCTGGTGCGGGCCGGCGTCGACCCTGCGCGCATCGTCGCCCAGGGTTACGGCAAGGAGTATCCGGTGGCCGACAACGGCAGCAACTCGGGCCGTGCGCAGAACCGTCGGGTGGAGGTGACCATCTCCAACGACAACCAGCCAGTGGCGCCGCGTTCGGTGAGCCAGATCCAGTAACCACTGGTGCTTGAGTGAAGAACCCCGCCTTGAAGGCGGGGTTTTTCATGTGTACCAGTCATCAAAAACACCTTTAAAGACACCATTCAAAGTACTAACCTGATCGTAACGTCCCTTCGACTAACAGGTTGATACAACAATGACCTACCCCGTTCTCGCCGATCTGGCAGCATCCATCACCGAGCTGAAGAAAGATCCTATGGGCACCATTCGCGAAGCGCGCGGCGAGACCGTGGTGATTCTCAATCGGAACGAGCCTGCCTTCTATGCAGTACCGCCTGAACGCTATGAGGCGATGATGGAGCTGATCGACGATTTGCACCTAGCCGAATTGGTACGCCAGCGAAGTGGAGGCCCCACCGTGAGGGTGGATATCGATGAACTTATCGTCGAGGCCGAACGCGACATCAAGCTACAACCTTGAGTTCGACGTCAGGGCGCAGAAGGAGTACCGCAAACTCGAACCGCAACTGCGCCTGCAATTGGCCAGAAAGCTCAAGGTGCGGCTGGTTCAACCCAGAGTAGAAAAGGACAAGCTGGCCGCCATGGCCGACTGCTACAAGATAAAGTTGAAATCAGCCGGCTACCGCCTGGTTTACCAGGTCATCGAACATCGTGTCATGGTGATAGTGATCGCAATCGGGAAACGCGAAAACAGCGAAACCTACACGACGGCACGCTCGCGCATGAACTAGAAATTTCGTTCGAAGCGAAGCCTTCGCCACATCCAATGGCACCTCACTGCACCTGCTGCGGCGTCTCCTGCCCCATGCACCGCACCGCACGCTTGCGGTTGTCCACCAACACGCCGGTCAGGCCCTTCTGCTCGGTATCGAACAGCACCAGCACGCCATCGATGCACTGCGCCACCTGTGGCGCCGGGGTCAGGGAAAGCTTGTAGTCCTCGCCCGGAATGGTCTTGAGCATGGTGAAGTCCTGCAACAGCAGCGCATCCTGCGGCTTGGCGAAATGCAGATAGCCGTAGTACCAGAGGACTCCCACCGTCACGATGATGCTGCCGACACCGGTCAGGATCAGGGGGATGGCGTTGCGTTCTTCACTCATTGCGCGTTTTTCTCGTCAGGGTAATTGGGGACTTCGGCCAGGCGGCGCAGGCCGTTGAAGTGCGTGGGGTCGTCCAGGAAGCGCAGCATCACCTGGCGCCAGGTTGGGTCGGCAAAGGTCTGCACATGGTCGCCGCGGGTCAGTTGCAGCACCCGTGGCGGCGGCGCGTGCTGGTACAGGCGCAGGCCGTTGTCCAACGGCACCAGCTTGTCGTCGATGCTGTGGAAGAACAGCTTGGGGGGGCTGGTCAGGCGCTCGATGGAATGGATCGCGCTGTCGCCGTCGGGCACCAGCCAGGACAACGGCACCTGCAGGGGCCAGGTCATCCACGAGGTGCCCAGGGCATAGCGCCCGACCGCGCGGTAGCTGGCCGGCACGCCATCGAACACCAAGGCGCTGAAGCGCTGGCGCTGTTGTGGGTGTTGCGCCAGGTAGTGGATGGCCATGGCCCCGCCAAGGCTCTGACCCAGCAGCACCAGCGGCTTGCCTTGCGCCTGGGGTGCCTGGTCGAGCCAGCTCAAGGCCGCGGCGATATCGCCATACACCTCGGGCAGCGTCGGCTTGCCCTGGGACAGGCCGTAACCGCGGTAGTCGATCATCAGCACCTGGTAGCCTTGCTTGGGCAACCAGTAGCTGCCGCCAAGGTGCCAGGCCAGATTGCCGCCGTTGCCATGCAAGTGCAGCACCGTGCCCTTGATCGCGACACCCTCGGGCACCGGCAACCACCAGCCGTGCAGGCGGGTGCCGTCGGCGGCGGTCAGGGTCAGGTCCTGGTAGGCCAGGCGGGCCTTCGCCGGGGTGAACGGCTGGCCAGGCTCGGGATAGAACAGCAGGCTGCTGCAGCCGGCCAACAGCAGCAACCCCAGGCCGAGGGCGAGGTGACGCCAGGCGTCAGAGAATGTTCGCGTAGTCGGCTTCAATGCGGTCCAGGCTCAGGTGGTTGAGGAAGTTGGAGAAACACATCCAGGCCGACAGCGCATTGAGATCGCGGAACTGCTCGGGCAGGTACTTGGGCGGCTCCACCAGGCCTTCCTCGACCAGCTGGCGCAGCGTGCGCATGTCTTCCAGGGTGGTCTTGCCGCAGAACAGCAAGGGGATCTGCTCCAGCTTGCCCTTCTTCACGGCCAACTGAATGTAGTTGTAAACCATGATGAAGCCCTTGAGGTAGGACAAGTCCTTGGTGAATGGCAGGCCATTGGGCACCGAACCGCGGAACACTCGGCTGGCATTGCTGTAGCTCTGGCCCATCTCGAAGCCCTGGCCACGGAAGAACTCGAAGACCTGCAGGAAGTCCGCGCCCTCCTCGACCATGTGGATGGCGCGGGTGCGGTTGGTGAGCTTGCGCAGGCGGCTGGGGTAGGAGGCGAAGGCGATCACCTCCATGAGGATGGCCAGGCCTTCCTGGGTCACCGTGGACGAGGGCGGGCCCTTGGCCAGGAAGGTGCAGATCGGCTGGTTGAGGCCGTTGAGGGTGGTGCCGACATGCACCAGGCCCTCGTGAACCTCCAGTGCCCGCACGTCGCGGCTGTTGAACATGGCGTCGGCGCGCACCTTGATGTAGTCGGCCCCCGCCGCGGCGTCGGCGACGATACCGTCGGACTCGAACACGCGGATGGTTTCCTCGGCCTCGCCGAACACCTTGTTCAGGCGGCGCTGGAGGATCGCCACCGCCTCTTTCGCCGTGAGGTTCTTCGGCTCGTCTTTCAGGTCGCCACGGCCGTCGATGTTGTTCAGGTAGTCCGAAAGCATCAGGCCCAGGTCGGCCAGGGTCGGGTCACCGGCGTGGAACGCGTCCGAGGCTGCGCCGTAAAGCTCCTGGGAGATCAGGCCGAAGTCCTCGGTGCCGCGCGCCTCGAGCATGCGCACCACCATGCGGTACTCCTTGCACATGCGCCGCATGATCTGCCCGACCGGGTTGAACTGGCCAAGCTGGCGGGTGATGTCGCGTTCGATGCCCTGGAATTCAGCCTTGAGCGCATTGGAGTCGAACGACAGCGGGCGGCTCTGGTAGTAGGCCCGGTCCACTGCCGGCGGCTCCTTGCCCTTGGCCTTGAGGAAGCCCTGGCGGATGCCATCGTCCCACTTGACCGCGTCGAGCACGCGGATCGGGGTCTGCGCGGCGACGATACGGTCGGACAAGCTGCGGATGGTTTGCTGGTATTCGTCCACCGGGGACTCCTTGCATTCTAGTGGGCCGGGTGCGCCGGCAAGGCCGGCGAACCGCGCCTTGCTACCTGGCGGCACGCTGGAAGCGCGCCACCTCGACGAACAGGTCCGAGTTGGCCGGGTCGTCCAGGTACGCCAGCACCCGCTCCGCCGGGCTGTCGATCAACACGCCCTCGCCATTGTCGTCCGGTACCGCGGTACTGCGCCCGCTCAGTTCCTTCTTGGCCACCGCCTGCTGCACCTGTTCGACATCGAGGTTGTAGACCACCAGCTCCTTGCCATCGACGATATCGAAACCACCAATCAGGAAATTGCCGCCCAGGCGCTTGGGCACGCCGGCCGACAGGTACCAACGGTTGCCATGCCGGGCCACGGTGAAGGCGTACTCCTCGGGCGCCTTGCCCTGGGCACGGGCCACGGCCTTGTAGGTATTGCCGCCGGCGCGGCTGATGCTCAGCTTCAGCGGCTGGCCCCAGGCGTCCTTGCTGCTCCACTGGCCGAGCAAGGCCTTCGGCGCCTGCTGGTTGGCCGCCAGCGGCTCGTCGAAGGTCACCAGACATCCGCCCAGCACGAGGAATGACAAGGTCAACAACACCACACGCCAGGCTTTCATCAGCTTCTCCTTGAAAAGTCGTTCGCCACTCAGGCCGATGCCAGCACCATCTGCAAGTATCGGACAAGGATAGCGAGCATCTGCTCATCGGCCCGCGCATTCGCGTCCTCGAGCAGGCCCTGATATT
The DNA here is from genome assembly GCF_019139535.1 of Pseudomonas muyukensis. Taxonomy (NCBI): domain Bacteria; kingdom Pseudomonadati; phylum Pseudomonadota; class Gammaproteobacteria; order Pseudomonadales; family Pseudomonadaceae; genus Pseudomonas; species Pseudomonas muyukensis. The sequence goes on from NZ_CP077073.1 coordinate 4,967,110, forward strand.
CCATCTGCTCGATTATCGCCGTCAACATCTGGGCGTCCTGCTCGGGGTGACGCGAGCCAACCACCTGCAATATCTGCCGCGCACCATGCAGCAGGATCTGCTCGTGGGCCTGCACCAGCTCTGCCAGGCGTCGGCACAGCAGTGCCTCCTGGCGGAAGGCCTGCTCGGCCATGAGGAAGTCGCGGCGATTGTTAAGCTGACGCAGGACGTAGTCGGCCAGCATGCGCGCCACTTCATCGGCCAGTTGCGCCCGGGCCTGGGGTGAACCGTCGCCCTGGGCGAGCAACTGGCGCAACACACCCTCGGTATTGGTCCACAGCTTGGCCATGTAGGCGGCGCTGCGCTCGACATACTGGGCGAAGGTGTCGGCCAGCAGGTCCTGGATGTCCTTGAAGTAATAGGTGGTGGCCGACAGCGGCACACCGGCTTCGGCGGCCACGGCGCGGTGGCGCACGCCACGCACGCCATCACGCACGACGATGCGCATGGCCGCGTCGAGAATCTGCTGGCGGCGCTGCTCGCTGCCCTGGCGGGCGGTCTTGCGGCCCTGGTACTGCACACTTTCGGCGACGGCGGTGGCGATGCCGGCGGCGCCCTGGTGGGGCATTGCGGGGGTCACGGGGCGGTACCTCATAGTTCGAGTCATCTGCTGCCTGTGCCGCCATAGGGCCGGTACTGACAACATAAAGCGTCAGGCATGAAAAAGCCGCCTCGAAAGGCGGCTTGTTCACATCACTCAGGCCTGTGGACGCATGTGCGGGAACAGGATCACGTCACGAATCGACGGCGAGTTGGTCAGCAGCATCACCAGGCGGTCGATGCCGATGCCTTCACCGGCGGTCGGCGGCATGCCGTACTCCAGGGCGCGAACGAAGTCGGCGTCGTAGTGCATCGCTTCGTCGTCACCGGCGTCCTTCTCGGCCACCTGGGCGAGGAAGCGCTCGGCCTGGTCTTCGGCATCGTTGAGCTCGGAGTAGGCGTTGGCGATCTCGCGGCCACCGATGAACAGCTCGAAACGGTCGGTCACGGCCGGGTTGTCATCGTTGCGACGGGCCAGCGGCGAGACTTCGAACGGGTACTCGGTGATGAAGTGCGGCTGCTCCAGCTTGTGCTCGACCAGCTCCTCGAAAATCATCACCTGCAGCTTGCCCAGGCCTTCATGGCCGAGCACCTTGGCGCCAGCCTTCTTGGCGATGTCACGGGCGCGGTCGACGTCTTGCAGGTCGGCGGCGGTCAGCTCGGGGTTGTACTTGAGGATCGAGTCGAACACCGACAGGCGCACGAACGGCTCGCCGAAGTGGAAGACCTTGTCGCCATAGGGCACGTCGGTGCTGCCCAGTACCAGCTGCGCCAGCTCGCGGAACAGTTCCTCGGTGAGGTCCATGTTGTCGCGATAGTCGGCGTAGGCCTGGTAGAACTCGAGCATGGTGAACTCGGGGTTGTGCCGGGTCGAAACGCCTTCGTTACGGAAGTTGCGGTTGATCTCGAAGACTTTCTCGAAGCCACCAACGACAAGCCGCTTGAGGTACAGCTCCGGCGCGATACGCAGGAACATGGCCATATCCAGGGCGTTGTGGTGGGTTTCGAACGGCTTGGCCGCGGCGCCGCCCGGGATGGTCTGCAGCATCGGCGTCTCGACCTCGAGGAAGTCGCGCTCGATGAGGAACTTGCGAATGTGCGAGATCACCTGCGAACGCACACGGAAGGTGTGGCGGGTTTCCTCGTTGACCATCAGGTCGACATAGCGCTGGCGGTAGCGCTGTTCGGTGTCGGTCAGGCCGTGGTGCTTGTCCGGCAGCGGGCGCAGCGATTTGGTCAGCAGGCGCACGTTGGTCATTTCGACGTACAGGTCGCCCTTGCCGGAGCGGGCCAGGGTGCCTTCGGCGCTGATGATGTCGCCCAGGTCCCAGGTCTTGACCGCGGCCAGGGTTTCTTCGGGCAGGGTCTTGCGGTTGACGTAGACCTGGATGCGCCCGGTCATGTCCTGGATGACCATGAACGAGCCACGATTGAGCATGATGCGACCGGCAACCTTGACCGGAATCGCGGCTGCTTCCAGCTCTTCCTTGGTCTTGTCCGCGTACTGTTTCTGCAGGTCGTTGCAGTAGCTGTCGCGGCGGAAGTCGTTGGGGAAGGCATTGCCCTTGGCGCGCTCTGCGGCAAGTTTGTCCTTGCGCAGGGCGATCAGGGCGTTTTCTTCCTGTTGCAGGTCTTGCGCTTCGGTCTTGAGGTCGCTCATGTCGTCATTCTTTCCATCAGGTGTTCGTTGCCCGATCCGGGCAGGGCACGCGCTACCGGCGGCTGGCCAGGTAGCGCGGCGGTGGTGCACGGCTTACAGGCCCTGCTTGAGGCTCGCTTCCAGGTACTGGTCGATGTCGCCGTCCAGCACCTTGTTGCAGTCGCTGCGCTCGACGCCGGTACGCAGGTCCTTGATGCGCGAGTCGTCGAGCACGTAGGAGCGGATCTGGTGGCCCCAGCCGATGTCCGACTTGCTGTCTTCCAGGGCCTGGGAGGCGGCGTTGCGTTTTTGCATCTCCAGTTCGTACAACTTGGCCCGCAGCATTTTCATGGCGGTGTCCTTGTTGGCGTGCTGGGAGCGTTCGTTCTGGCAGGCCACCACGGTGTTGGTCGGCACGTGGGTGATGCGCACCGCCGAGTCAGTGGTGTTGACGTGCTGACCGCCGGCACCGGAGGAGCGGTAGGTGTCGATGCGCAGGTCGGACGGGTTGATCTCGATTTCGACCTTGTCGTCGATCTCGGGCGACACGAACACCGCGCTGAACGAGGTGTGGCGACGGGCGCCGGAGTCGAACGGGCTCTTGCGTACCAGGCGGTGCACGCCGATTTCGGTGCGCAGCCAGCCGAAGGCGTACTCGCCCTTGATGTGCACGGTGGCGCCCTTGATGCCGGCGACTTCACCTTCGGAGAGTTCGATGATGGTGGCGTCGAAGCCGCGCTTGTCGGCCCAGCGCAGGTACATGCGCAGCAGGATGTTGGCCCAATCCTGGGCCTCGGTGCCGCCGGAGCCGGCCTGGATGTCCAGGTAGGCGTTGTTCATGTCCATCTCGCCGCTGAACATGCGACGGAACTCGAGCTGGGCGAGGGATTCCTCAAGCCCTTGCAGCTCGGTCTCGACATCGCTGACGGCGCCTTCATCGTTCTCCTCGACAGCCATGTCGAGCAGGTCCTTGCAGTCGGTCAGGCCGTTGGACAGTTTGTCCAGGGTCTCGACCACCTGTGCCAACATGGCGCGCTCGCGGCCCAGGGCCTGGGCGTACTCGGGCTTGTTCCAGACAGCGGCGTCTTCCAGCTCGCGGTTTACTTCGACCAGACGATCATGTTTGTGATCGTAGTCAAAGATACCCCCGAATGGACTGGGAACGCTCGGTGAGGTCCTTGATGGTGTTCAGGATCGGTTGGATTTCCATGGGCGGGCAGCTCTCGTACGAATTCGGTGAAAAGCCCGCGAGTATAACCGAGTCTGGAGGATGGCGGCAGACCCGCCGGGCGGTATGGACGCATTCCATGAACACAGTGTTGCCGTTGCCGTTGCCGTTGCCGTTGCCGTTGCCGATCAAGAGGCTAGCGCCATAGCCCACGAGCGACAGCTGCGCCAGCCCAGGCGCCGCCCGTAACTTCGCGACTTCAGGAGGCCGAACGCAGGCCTTGCGTAGGGAGGTGACGGGCATGGATGCCCGTCAAGCGCTGGGGCCCAGGATGGGCCCTACAGCGCGGTCCTCCCGGGAGCAAGGCCGGAGTGAGGGAACCCGGAGCGTAGCGTAGGGCCGGATGAATGGAGCGCAGCGTTTTTTGGTTACTTTTTGTCGCGTTTGACAAAAAGTGACTCGCCGTAAGGGCGAAAAGGTGATTAAGCGTCGATATAGCAAATGAATGCGTTTACATCTGTGAATACCCACGCCGATTGACTTTGACTTTGACTTTGACTTTGACTTTCAGAGCGTGAGTTTTGAAAGCTATACGCGTATTCATTGGCGATGGCGACGCATAGTCACCTTTCCGCCCTTACGGCGGGTCCCTTTTTTAAGGATCAAAAAGGAACCAAAAAATCCTCGCTCCATTCATCCGGCCCCTACGCTGCGCTCCGGGGTCCCCTCGCTCCGTTCTTGCTCCCGTGGGTACCGCGCTGTACGCCCCATCCTGGGGCGCAGCGCTCGACGGCCATCCATGGCCGTCGCCCCACTACGCAAGAACTCCACTCGGCCTCCTGAAGTCGCAATTGGTGTTGCCTAAACTATCGCGCGCTTAGAAGCAACAGCAACAGCAACAGCAACAGCAACAGCAACAGCAACAGCAACAGCAACAGCAACAGCAACAGCAATTAAAATGAGCAAAGAGCAAAGCGATTAGAATCTCAGTCTTTGACTGTCATTTCCTCTCGCCGGCAAGCCGGCTCCCGCTGGACGAATACAAGTCTTGAAACTTCACCCTGCGGGAATACACTTAGGCAATCCCAACCTGATTACGCCCATTGTTCTTGGCCAGGTACAACCCCTTGTCCGCCGCCGAGATCAACTGCCGGCAATGGCTGCCCACCCCGGGCGTCAAGGTCGCCAGGCCGATGCTCACGGTCAGGTGCGAAGCCGCCTCTGGCACGGTGTGGGCGATGTTAAGCGCCATGATGGTCTGGCGCAGTTTCTCGGCAATCAGCCGCGCGCCCCCCGGCGAGGTATTCGGCAACACCAGGGCGAACTCCTCCCCCCCATAACGCGCCGGCAAATCGGTGGGCCGCGAACAGCAACCACGGATTGCCTCGGCTACCTGGCGCAAGGCTTCATCGCCGGCCAAGTGGCCGAAACTGTCGTTGAACACCTTGAAGAAATCCACGTCGATCATCAACAACGACAACTGCTGCTGTTCCCGCATGGCCCGGCGCCACTCCAGCTCCAGGTATTCGTCGAAGTGGCGGCGATTGGACAGCCCCGTGAGCCCATCCGAGTTCATCAGCCGCTGCAGCATCAGGTTGGTGTCGAGCAACTGCTGCTGGCTCACGCGCAAGGCCCGGTACGCCTCGTCGCGCTGCAGCAAGGTCAGGTACGAGCGCGAGTGGTAGCGGATACGCGCCACCAACTCGATGGTGTCGGGCAACTTGACCAGGTAATCGTTGGCCCCGGCGGCGAACGCCGCGCTCTTGACCAACGGGTCCTCCTTGGTCGACAGCACGATGATCGGGATATCCTGGGTGGCCGGGTTGTTACGGTACTCGCGCACCAGCGTCAGGCCGTCCAGCCCGGGCATGATCAGGTCCTGGAGGATCACCGTGGGCTTGATGCGCATGGCCTGGGCCACCGCCTGGTGCGGGTCGGCGCAAAAGTGGAAGTCGATGTTCTCCTCGTGGGCCAGGCCACGACGCACCGCCTCGCCGATCATCGCCTGATCGTCTACCAGCAGGACCATCGCCGCACTTTCGTTGATGGTCGTAAAACCTTCGATTGGTAGATCATTCATCCGTAGTCACCCGATCACTACCGCAGCGGCGGCGTGACTCAATACATATCGTCATTTCGAAAAGATTTCCATCAGCCGCCCGGCAATTCGCTCCAAGGGGCGGATCTCCACCGCCGCGTGGATCGCCGCAGCGGCCTTGGGCATGCCGTACACCGCGCTGCTCTGCTGGTCCTGGGCGATGGTCAGGAAACCCTGCTCGCGCATCAGCTTCAGGCCCTGGGCGCCATCGCGGCCCATGCCGGTGAGCAGCACGCCCACCGCCTCGCCCGACCAGTAGCGCGCCACACTCTCGAAGAACACATCGATCGAGGGCCGGTAGATTTCGTTGACAGGTTCGGCAGTGTAGGCCAGTTCGCCGTTTTTCAGCAGGCGGATGTGGTGGTTGGTGCCCGCCAGCAGCACCTGCCCCGGTTGCGGCGGCTCGCCTTGGCGGGCCAGGCGCACCGGCAGGCCGGATGCCGAGCTGAGCCATTCGGCCATGCCGGCGGCAAACACCTGATCGACATGCTGGACCAGCACGATGGCCGCCGGGAAATTGCGCGGCAACCCCTTGAGCAACACCTCCAGCGCCGCCGGCCCACCCGCGGAGGAGCCAATGGCCACCAGCGCCCGGCGCTGCGAGACGTCGCGCAGGGGGGCGGCGACCGCCCGCGGCGCGCTGGGCCGCTGCTGGCCGATCAGCCAACCGATATTGAGGATCTTGCGCAGCAGCGGGGCCGCGGCTTCGCGGGCATCGCCAGCACCCAGCGCCGGGGTGTCGACCACGTCCAAGGCGCCGTGGCCCATGGCCTCGAACACCCGGTGCACGTTCTGCTTGCGGTCTACCGTAACGATGACGATGGCGCACGGGGTCTCGGCCATGATCCGCCGGGTGGCCTCGACGCCATCCATCACCGGCATGATCAGGTCCATGAGGATCAAATCCGGCGTCTGCTCGGCGCAGCGCTGAACCGCCTCGGCGCCATTGCCGGCGACCCACAGCACCTCATGGGCCGGTTCGAAGGCCAACGCCCGACGCAAGGCCTCCACGGCCATGGGCATGTCGTTGACGATGGCGATCTTCATCCCTGAGCACCTCCGATCAGTTCCACCACCGCGTCCAGCAACGCATCATCGTGGAAGCTGGCCTTGGCCAGATAATAGTCGGCGCCGGCATCCAGGCCACGGCGGCGGTCTTCCTCGCGGTCCTTGTAAGACACCACCATCACCGGCAACGACTGCAGGCGCTGGTCGCGGCGGACCAGGGTGACCAGTTCGATGCCGTCCATGCGCGGCATGTCGATATCGGTGATCAGCAGGTCGAAATCGTCGCTGCGCAGCGCGTTCCAACCGTCCATGCCATCCACCGCCACGGCTACGTCGTAGCCACGGTTGCCCAGCAGCTTGCGTTGCAGTTCGCGCACCGTGAGCGAGTCGTCGACCACCAGGATGCGCTTGCGCGCAACGCCCTTGCCACTGCGGCTACCACGCTCGATACGCTCCAGGCGGCCGGTGCTGAGCAGCTTGTCGACAGAGCGTAGCAGGTCCTCGACATCGATGATCAGCACCACCGAGCCATCATCGAGCAAGGCCCCGGAGGAAATGTCCTGGATTTTGCCCAGGCGCGGGTCGAGCGGCATCACCACCAGCACCCGTTCACCGATCAGGCGCTCCACCGCCACCCCATAGAGCTGGTCGCGCTCACGAATCACCACCACCCGCAGGCTCTGCTCATCGCCCTGGGTGGTTGGCCGGTTGAGCAACTGGCTGGCGGCCACCAAGCCGATATGTCGCTCGTCGTGCCAGAAGTGCTGACGCCCTTCGATCTGCACGATGGCCTCGGCCGGGACCTCGACGGTGCGCTCGATATGCGCGAGCGGGAAGGCATAGGCCTCGCCACCGACCTCCACCACCAGGCTGCGCACCACCGACAGGGTCAAGGGCACTTCGAGGTGGAAGCAGCAGCCCTGCCCCGCGACCTGGGTCAGCTCGATCGAACCGCGCAGCTCGCGCACCATGTGCTGCACGGCATCCAGGCCAACGCCACGGCCGGACACCTCGGTCACCGTGTCGCGCAGGCTGAAGCCCGGCAGGAACAGGAACGTCAGCAGCTCGGCCTCGCTCATCTGCGCCACGGTCTCGGCCGGCGACAGCGCCCGCTCGACGATGCTCTGGCGCAAGCGCTCAAGGTCGATGCCGGCGCCATCGTCGGCCAGTTCCAGGATCAGCAGGCCGGCCTGGTGCGAGGCGCGCAGGCGTACCGTGCCCTCGCTGGGCTTGCCCGCCAGCAGCCGGCGCTCGGGCAGCTCGATGCCGTGGTCGACGGCATTGCGCAACAGGTGGGTCAGCGGTGCTTCGAGTTTCTCCAGCACATCGCGGTCGACCTGGGTCTTCTCGCCCTCCACCACCAGCCGCACCGGCTTGTCCAGGGAACGGCCGAGGTCGCGGACCATGCGGCTCTGCCCGGCCAGCACGTCGGCGAACGGGCGCATGCGGCACGCCAATGCAGTGTCGTACAGCAACTGCGCGCGCTGGCTGGCCTGCCAACCGAATTCGTCCAGGTCGGCGGCCTGCTGCAGCAGGATCTGCTGGGTCTCAGCCAACAGTTGCTGGGTCTGGGCCAGGGCCTCGAGCACTTCCGGGCCCTGGCCGCTGTCCTCCAGCTGGGTCTTGAGGCCGTCCAGGGCACGCATGCCCTGCCCGTGCATGCGCTTGAGGCGCTGCAAGGTCGCCAGGTAGGGTTTCAAGCGCTGGGTCTCGACCAGCGACTTGCTCGACAGGTCGAGCAAGCTGTTGAGGCGATCGGCGGTCACCCGCAGCACCCGCTCGCCACCCTCGCCACCCCGCTTGCCCACTTTGCGTGCGGCGCCAGTTTCCGGTTCAGGCTCCGGCTCGCTGGGCACCGTGGGGGTGGCGATGGGCTCGGCCGGCAGCGGCGCGACAGGCTGCGGCAGCGGCGCCATCAGCACCGGCGCCGCCGGGTCGAGCACCGCCGCCATCTGTGCCAGAAACGCCGGGACCATCGCCTCGCCAGCCGGGTCGCCCGGCGTGGCAATGCGCATCAATAGATCGGTGCCCTGCAGCAGGACATCGATGTGCTCGGCACGCAGCAGCAGACGCCCCTCCTGGGCCGCCACCAGGCAGTCCTCCATCACGTGGGCAACGCTCACCCCGGCATCGATGCCGACGATACGGGCCGCACCCTTGAGGGAATGCGCCGCGCGCATGCAGGCTTCGAGCTGGTCGGGCTGGGCCGGGTTGCGCTCCAGCGCCATCAGGCCCGCGCTGAGCACCTGGGTCTGTGCCTCGGCCTCCAGGCTGAACAGCTCGAGCAGCGAGGCGTCGCGCATTTGCTCCGGGGTCATGACAGGCTCCGCTTCACGGCTGACAGCAGCTGTTGTTCATCCAGCACGCGCACGCTGCGCCCACGCCACTGCAACACAGCCGTGGTGAAATGCGCGGCGTCGCGGCCATTGTCCTGGCCGGCGAGGTCGAGGCGGTGGATGCCGTCGATCTCATCCACCGCCACCACCACCGGCCCGCCCTCCACCGCCAGGATCAGCATCCGCGGCATGGCCCGGCCATCGCGCTGCGCACCCGCTTCGCCCGGCAAGCCGAGCAGATCGCCCAGCGACAGGCAAGGCACCAAGGCCCCGCGCACATTGGCCACCCCCTGCAATACCCGTGAGCGCTGGTGCGGCAGGGAGTGCACCGGTTGCAGGGGGGAAATTTCGCTCAGGCAGGCGGTGGCCAGGGCCAACCACTCCTCCCCCAGGCGAAACAACAGCAGCGAGCGACCGACGACGGCCTGCACCGTCGCTGGCACCGCGATCTCATCCTCCTGCAGCAGCGCATAGCGGTCCAGCAAGCGCGTTGCAGCATCGGCATAGACTTCGCAGTTGCGGCAATGCACATGCCGCTCGAGCAATGGGCATTGCTTGTCGCCATGTACGCCAATGCGATTCCAGCAATCGTCGATTGCCTGGTCATCGTGGGCAATCAGTTGCATGTCGTAACTCATCGTTCAGACTCCCTGCCAGCCCGCGCCGCACGTTCCTGCAGGCGCCGGGCGCCCACCTCGTCCCCTTGCGAGGCCAGCAGCGCGGCCAGGTGCACCAGCGCTTCCGGGTGCTGGGGTTCGAGGTACAGGGCCTTGCGGTAATGGGTGATGGCCTGGGCGACTTCGCCCTGGGTGTCGCTGAGCAACCCCAGCCAGTAGAAGATCTGCGCCTTGGGCGCAAAGTGGCGCAGGTAGCGCTCGCAGCCTTCGCGGGCCTGCGCACTGTCCCCGGCATTGGCATGGCGAGCGATAGCCGCCAGCAACTGCGCCTCGCCTTCGGCCGCGGCGGGTTTCGCCGCCACCGTGGGGCGGGGCGGCGGCAGCCGTGGCGGCAGCGCCACGAGCCGCGGCGACGGGTTCGCCGGCGCAGGTTGGCGCGCAACGGGCAGTGGCTTGCTGACCGGCGCAGGCGCAGGCGGGTTGTCCTGGCGTACATAGGCGAACGACTGGGCAATGCCCAGCGGGCGCATGCCCAGGCGCGCCAGCAGGCTGCCTTCGGCTGGCCCGATGAACAGCACGCCCTGGCCGTGGGTCAGGTGCTTGAGCACCTCGAACACCCGCTGCTGGGTCGGTACATCGAAATAGATCAGCAGGTTGCGGCAGAACACAAAGTCATACAGGCCCTCGCGCCCCTTGAGCAGTGGGTCGAGCACATTGCCCACCTGCAGGCTGACCTGCTGGCGCACCCGCTCGGCAAGGCGATGGGCCTCGCCGGCTTCGCTGAAGTAGCGCTCGCGAAACGCCAGGTCAGTGCCGCGGAAGGAATTGCGCCCATACACGCCCTGCTCGCCCTTGGCCACCGAGCTGGGGCTGATGTCGATGCCGTCGATGCGAAACGCACCCGGATTGATCCCGGCATCGAGCAGCGCCATGGCGATCGAGTAGGGCTCCTCGCCGGTCGAGCACGGCAGGCTGAGGATACGCAGCGGCCGCGCGCCGGCCAATTCGGCCACGCGCTTGTGGGCCAGCCCGGCCAGGGCGGTGAAGGATTCGGGATAACGGAAGAACCAGGTCTCCGGGACGATGACCGCCTCGATCAGCGCCTGCTGCTCTTCGGCAGACTGCTGCAGGCGCAGCCAGTAGTCATCCAGGTCGGCGGCCTGCAGCAGCGTGCAGCGCTGACGCAAGGCACGCTCGATCATGGGCGCGCCAACCGACTCCACATCCAGGCCGATGCGCTCCTGCAAGAACCGGAAAAAACGTTGTTCGTTCATGTGGGCACCTGCCCAGGCTCGGCCGGGTACAACAACGCCTGCACTTGGTCGCTGAGCAGGTCGTCCACCCGGATGCGCTGCAGCAGCCCCCGCGCATCCTGGCGCACCGGCCCCAGGTAACGGGCCTCGCCGTTGTCCAGGCCATAGGGCTGGAACGCCTCGGGGTCGCAGCGCAGGGTATCGGTGGCCTGTTCAAGGATCAGCCCCAGCTGCAAGCCCTGGCGATAGTGCACCAGGACCAGCCGCGTGCTGCTGCGCGCCGCCGCTGGCACGGCGAAGCTCAGCGCCGAGAGGTCGATCACCGGTATCAACGCGCCACGATGGGCGAGCACGCCGGCCACCCAGGCCGGGGCCTGGGCGATGGGTTTCAGGGCACGGCGCGGCAGTACCTCGATCACCTCGCGCGCATCCAGGGCAAAGCGCTGGTCGGCGATGCGAAATTGCAGGTACAGCACACCATGGTCAGCCGAGGCTTGGGGCGCGCGGGCAGGCAAGTCGTTCATCGCCGTCAGACTTTGAACCGCGATACACCGCCGCGCAGGCCCGCCGCCACCTGGCTCAGCTCATCGATGGCAAAGCTTGCCTGACGCAGCGATTCGACGGTCTGGGTGCTGGCGTCGCTGAGCTGGGCCAGTGCCTGGTTGATCTGCTCGGCACCGGTGGCCTGGGCCTGCATACCTTCGTTGACCATCAGCACCCGCGGCGCCAAGGCCTGGACCTGGTGAATGATCTGGCTCAGTTGTTCACCCACCTGCTGCACCTCGAACATGCCGCGGCGCACTTCCTCGGAGAACTTGTCCATGCCCATCACCCCGGCCGACACCGCCGACTGGATCTCGCGCACCATCTGCTCGATGTCGTAGGTGGCCACGGCGGTCTGGTCGGCCAGGCGACGCACCTCGGTGGCGACCACGGCGAAACCACGGCCATACTCGCCGGCTTTCTCCGCCTCGATGGCGGCATTGAGCGACAGCAGGTTGGTCTGGTCGGCCACCTTGACGATGGTGACCACCATCTGGGTGATGTTGCTGGCCTTCTCGTTGAGGATCGCCAGCTTGGCGTTGACCAGGTCGGCGGCGCCCATTACCTGGTGCATGGTCTCCTCCATGCGCGCCAGGCCCTGCTGGCCGGAACCGGCCAGGCTCGAGGCCTGGTCGGCGGCGCTGGTGACCTCGGTCATGGTACGCACCAGGTCGCGGGAGGTCGCGGCGATTTCCCGCGAAGTGGCGCCGATCTCGGTGGTGGTGGCGGCGGTTTCGGTGGCGGTGGCCTGTTGCTGCTTGGAGGTGGCGGCGATCTCGGTGACCGAAGTGGTCACCTGCACCGACGAACGCTGGGCCTGGGACACCAGGTTGGCCAGCGACTCGGCCATCTCGTTGAAACCGCCCTCGATGGCGCCGAACTCATCCTTGCGGTCCAGGCTCAGGCGCATGCTCAGGTCGCCCGAACGCAGGCGGTCCAGGGCATGCACGATACGCAGCATGGGCGCGGTGATCGCGCGCATCAGCAGCAGGCCACACACACCGGCCGCGACGATCGCCAGCAGCAGCGAGACGATCATGCTGCCTTTGGCCGTGGTCACGGCACCGACGATTTGGTTGGTGGCGGCATCGGCGGACTCGCGGTTGCGCTCGATCACCTCGTTCAGGTGCTGGCGCCCTTCCTTCCAGGCCGGGGTAAGCACCTCGGCGATCAGGCGCTGGGCCTCGGCATAGTTCTTCTGCTGGTAGGTGGCCAGCACTTGGTCGACGAGCTTGACGTAGGCTTCTTCCAAGCGGGTGAATTCGTCGAAGGCAGCCTGGTCACTGGCCTCGCGAATGGTCGCCTGGTAACTGGCCATGTGCTTCTTGAGTCGATCGTCGAAGCTGTCGAACAACTGCTGGTCGGCAGTGGTGAATTCGCGGTGGTTGGACAGGCCCACCAACTGCTGGCTGGTGACATAGCTGTCGACCCAGGCGCTACGGATCATCGAGCTGTAGTAGAGGCCAGGAATGCTGTCGGAGCCGACCGCCTCCTCGCTGGACTCGATCGCCACCAACCGCGAATACGCGGCCACGATCATCAGCAGCATGATGGCGATGATCACGGCGAAACTTGCCAGGATCCGTTGGCGCAAGGTCCAGTTCTTCACATTCAGCCCTCAGGAATTCGATACGAGCGGGAAAAATCGCCGAAGTATAGCCCAGGCTTCTTGTGCAATCGCGGCTGAATGCTGCGGGATTCAGGCGTCCCTGCCTGCTGGAATGGCCAAAAGCCGGTTCATTGACCCGCGGCAAGCCGGACCTGGTTCTCCAGCTCCTGACGCAAAACCGGGTCGAGGCGCAACTGACGGGCCAACTCATCGAGGTAGGCGCGCTCCATGAAGTTTTCCTGGTCGACCATCATCACGCTGGCCAGGTACATCTCGGCGGCCATCTCCGGGGTCTGCGCGGCGCGGGCCACCTCGGCCGGGTCCAGTGGCTTGTTCAGCTCGGCATGCAGCCAGTGCTGCAACTCGCGATCGCTGTCCAGGCGGGTGAACTCGCCTTCGATCAACGCCCGTTCGCGTTCATCGATATGGCCATCGGACTTGGCCGCCGCCACCAGTGCCCGCAATACCGCCTGGCTATGCTGCTCGGCCTGGGCCGGCGGCAGGCGGTCGAGGGTCTGCGGCTCGCGATTACCCTCGCCCTGGCGTGCCTGCCAGTTGCCGTAGGCCTTGTAGGCCAGCACACCGAGCGCGGCCAGGCCGCCATAGGTGAGGGCCTTGCCGCCGTACTTGCGCGCTTGCTTGCTGCCCAGCAGCAGGCCCATGGCCCCGGCCGCCAGGGCGCCACCGCCGGCACCGGAAAGCAGGCTGCCCAGGCCTGCCGTGCCCTTGTCACTGGCGCGCTTGCCTTGATGCTCCTGCAACAGCGACTGACCGGATCTGAGCAATTGATCGAGCAGACCGCGAGTGTTCATCTGGCATACCTCCTGAGGGTGAAGGCGTCAGGGTAGGCCTACTCGCTGAATCCTCGCTTAACGCATTTGCATCTGGATGTTGCTCCTACGCCTTCAATCAGCCGGCCTGCCGCGGCATCAGTCGCGCAGGTCCGACTCGTGGATCGGGTTGGCTCGGCTGGTGGCCCGCTGGTACTGGGCCGGCCAGGTGGCCTTGTTGCCGCCGAGGTCATCATCGGCGTGCAGCGGCCAGTACGGGTCGCGTAGTAGCTCGCGGGCAAGGAAGATCACATCGGCCTGGCCGGTGCGCAGGATGTGCTCGGCCTGGGCGGGCTCGGTAATCATGCCGACAGTGCCGGTGGCGATTTCCGACTCCTTGCGTACCCGCTCGGCAAAGCGGGTCTGATAGCCGGGACCGGTGGGGATCTCGGCGTTGACCGAGGTGCCGCCGGAGGAAACGTCGATCAGGTCGACGCCCAGGCCGCGCAGGCGGCGCGCCAGCTCGACGGTTTCGTCGGGGTTCCAGCCGTCCTCCACCCAGTCGGTGGCCGACACCCGCACGAACAACGGCAACGCCTCGGGCCATGCCTTGCGTACCGCCTCGGTGACCTGCAGGGTCAGGCGGATGCGGTTCTCGAAACAACTGCCATAGTGGTCGCGGCGCTGGTTGCTCAGTGGCGAGAGGAACTGATGCAGCAGGTAGCCATGGGCCGCATGGATTTCCACCACCTTGAAGCCTGCTTTCAAAGCGCGTTCGGTGGCTGACACGAACGCGTTGATGACGCCCTGGATCTCGTCTTGGCTCAGTTCCCGCGGTGGCGTGTGTTCGGGGTCGAAGGCGATCTTCGACGGCCCCACCGGTTGCCAGCCGCCGTGTTCGGGCTTGACGCTGCCGTGCTGGCCGAGCCAGGGGCGATGGGTGCTGGCCTTGCGTCCGGCATGGGCCAGCTGGATGCCGGGGACGGCGCCTTGGGCGGTGATGAAGCGGGTGATGCGTTGCAGGGGTTTGATCTGCTCGTCATGCCACAAGCCGAGGTCTTCGGCAGTGATGCGCCCGTCGGCGGTGACCGCCACGGCCTCGCTGATCACCAGGCCAGCGCCGCCAACGGCGCGGCTGCCCAGGTGGACCAGGTGCCAGTCGTTGGCCAGGCCGTCCACGGCGGAGTACTGACACATTGGGGATACGGCGATGCGGTTGGGCAGGGTCAATTGACGCAGGGTGTAGGGCTCAAGCAGCAGGCTCATGAGGGCACCTCCCAGGGACTCCAATGGTTTTTCCGGTCCGGGTGCTCGTTTTTCTCAGAGGGGTGGGCTCGGATCCGGTAGTTTCAGACTAGACCATGGGGTTTGGGTTCGGGTTCGGGTTTTATAGTGTGGGTTTTGTATTCTTTATGCGCATTCGTAGATGATGTCGACGTATAGTCACCTTTTCGCCCTTACGGCGACCTACTTTTGCACGCGGGCAAAAGTAGGCAAAAACCGCTGGCTCCATTCATCCGGCCCCTACGCTGCGCTCCGGGGTTCCCTCGCTCCGCTCTTGCTCCCGTGGGTACCGCGCTGTAGGGCCCATCCTGGGCCCCAGCGCTCGACGGCCATCCATGGCCGTCGCCCCACTACGCAAGAACTCCGCTCGGCCTCCTGAAGTCGCAATTGGCGGCGCCTGAACTATCGCGCGCTTAGAAGCAAAATCAACAGCAGATCAAGAGCAGATCAAGAGCAGATCAAGAGCAGATCAAGAGCAGATCAAGAGCAGATATTTTTGGTTTGTTAGTTGGGAATGTGTTGTTTGTTCCGACGCCATCGTGGGGCAAGCCCACTCCCACGCTTGGCCACTTTATCGGTTTGGAGTGGGAGCGGGCCCCGCAATGCGTTCCAGAGTTCCCAGTGATTCAACTAGCGACTAGCTGCGCCAGTGCAGGCGCCGCTCCTAACTTCGCGACTTCAGGAGGCCGAACGCAGGCCTTGCGTAGGGAGGTGACGGGCATGGATGCCCGTCAAGCGCTGGGGCCCAGGATGGGCCCTGCAGCGCGGCCCTCCCGGGAGCAAGGCCGGAGTGAGGGAACCCCGGAGCGAAGCGTAGGGGCCGGATGAATGGAGCGAGGATTTTTTGGTGACTTTTTGATCCTTCAAAAAGTTACCCGCCGTAAGGGCGCAAAGGTGACTATGCGTCGACATCATAAATGAATGCGCATACAGCCTTCAAAACACAAACAAACCAACAAACCAACAAACCAACAAACCAACAAACCAACAAACCAACAAACCAACAAACAAAAGGTACGCGGTCTACCGCGCCTCCATATGCGCAATCATCAACTGCACACTCTCATTCCCACGAAACTCATTCACATCCAGCTTGTAAGCCAACTCCACCCAACGCACGGTAGGGTTCGGCCACACCTCCCGGTCGATCCCGAAGGCAATCCCATCCAGCCGCACCGACCCGCACTCGCTCTTGAGCACCACCTTCAAGTGCCGCTCTCCCACGACCCGCTGCTCGACCAGCTGGAACACCCCATGGAACAACGGCTCGGGAAAGTGCTGCCCCCAAGGCCCGGCATTGCGCAGGGCCCGCGCCAGGTCCAGGTGGAACTCCTCCACCGCCAACGTGCCATCCGACAGCAACCGCCCAGTCAGGTCCTCTTCGCGCAGCTGGCGCCGAACCTCCTCATCGAAGGCCTCGGCAAACGCCGGGAAATGCTCGGCCGGCAGCGACAAACCCGCCGCCATGGCGTGCCCGCCAAACTTGCTGATCAACGCCGGGTGCCGCGCCGCCACCGCATCCAGCGCATCACGAATATGCAGCCCCGCCACCGACCGCGCCGACCCCTTGAGCATGCCCTCCCCTGCATCGGCGAAAGCAATGGTCGGGCGGTGGTAACGCTCCTTCAGGCGTGAGGCCAGAATGCCAATCACCCCCTGGTGCCAATCCGCATCGAACAGGCACAGGCCGTAAGGCATGGACTCCACCGGCAAGTCCTTGAGCTGGGCCAGCGCCTCGCGCTGCATGCCCTGCTCGATGGACTTGCGGTCCTGGTTCAGGCCATCGAGCTGCTGGGCCATGTCCAGCGCCAGCGCCGCGTCATCGCACAACAGGCACTCGATACCCAGGCTCATGTCGTCCAACCGCCCGGCCGCATTGAGCCGAGGGCCGAGGATGAAGCCCAGGTCGGTGGAAGTGATACGCCGGTGATCACGCCGGGCCACTTCGAGAATGGCCTTGAGCCCCGGCCGCGCACGGCCGGCGCGGATACGCTCCAGGCCCTGATGCACAAGGATCCGGTTGTTGGCATCCAGCGGCACCACGTCGGCGACACTGCCCAGGGCCACCAGGTCGAGCAACTCGCCGATGTTCGGCTGCGCCTGCGTTTCGTAGCGGCCCAGGCTGCGCAAGCGAGCCCGCAATGCCATCAGCACATAGAAAATCACCCCGACTCCAGCCAGGGACTTGCTCGGGAAGCCGCAGCCCGGCTGGTTCGGATTGACGATGGCGTCCGCGTCCGGCAACTGCTCGCCCGGCAAGTGGTGGTCGGTGACCAGCACCTTGAGCCCCGCCGCCTTGGCCGCCGCCACGCCCTCGACACTGGAAATACCGTTGTCCACGGTGATCAACAGCTGCGGCTGGCGCTGCAAGGCAACCTCGACGATCTCCGGGGTCAAGCCATAGCCGTACTCGAAACGGTTGGGCACCAGGTAGTCGACATGGGCCGCGCCCAGCAGACGCAGGCCAAGCATGCCCACGGTGCTGGCCGTGGCGCCGTCGGCGTCGAAGTCGCCTACGATGAGGATGCGCTGGCGCAGGTCCAAGGCCTCGACCAGCAGGTCCACCGCCGCCTCGATGCCCTTGAGCTGCTGGTACGGCAGCAGCCGCGCCAGGCTCTTGTCCAGTTCGACCGCCGACTGCACACCACGGGCGGCGTACAAGCGGGTCAGCAACGGTGGCAGGTTGCCCAGCAACGGCAGGGGCGATGGCAGGGGGCGGGGTTCGATATGCATGGGGCCTTCGTCGATCAGGGGTGAATCAGGTCAGCCGCGCTCGCCGAGCAGCCACTGCAGTTGCACTTCGTGCTGGCCACGGTCGTCGGTGACGAACACCGTGCCTTCGCTGATCATCACGTCCCACTTGATAGCACGCGGCATATCAGTGGCCAGGGTCTCCAGCACCTCTTGCGGCACGGCGGCGACGTTGAGGTTCTTCAGGCCCTTGACCGCGCCGAGCACCTTGGTTTCCCAGACCCGCAGGCTGCCATAGGCCAGCAGGCTGGTGCGTTCGGTGCGGCGCGAACACCAGGTCAGGCGATCGGCGTCGGGCTGGCCGACTTCGATCCAGTGCAGGATGCGATCGTCCAGGCTCTTTTCCCATACTGCCGCTTCATCGACATCCGACAAGCCCCGGCCGAACGCCAGGTTTTCGTTGTACCACAGGGCATAGGCCAGCAGGCGCACGGCCATGCGCTCTTCGGTTTCCGAAGGGTGACGGGCGATGGTCTGCTTGACGTTCTCGTACACGTTGCGGTCGAGGTCGGTCAGATTCAGTTCGAACTTGTAGGTGGTGGACGGCTGGGCCATGGGCGCTGGGCTTCTTGCGGGGGAAAGTCGCACAGTCTAACCGATAGCGCCGGTTCGGACGACGCCGGTATACCTGCCGTTGCCGAGCTGTGATACAACCTGCGCACGCCCAGCCGCCACGGATGCCCCATGCCCACGCCCAGCAAGCCACTCGCCGGCCTGAAAGTCATTGAACTCGGCACCCTGATCGCCGGCCCGTTCGCCTCGCGCATCTGCGCCGAATTCGGCGCCGAGGTGATCAAGGTCGAGTCGCCTGACGGCGGCGACCCGCTGCGCAAATGGCGCAAGTTGTATGAAGGCACCTCGCTGTGGTGGTTCGTCCAGGCGCGCAACAAGCAGTCGCTGACCCTCAACCTCAAGCACCCAGAAGGTCGCGAAGTGCTCAAGCGCCTGCTCGCCGAGGCCGACATCCTGATCGAGAACTTCCGCCCCGGCGTGCTGGAGAAACTCGGCCTGGGCTGGGACGTGCTGCATGCGCTCAACCCGCGCCTGGTCATGGTGCGCCTGTCGGGCTTCGGCCAGACCGGGCCGATGAAAGACCAGCCGGGCTTTGGCGCGGTTGGCGAGTCCATGGGCGGGCTGCGCTACATCACCGGCTTCGAGGACCGCCCACCGGTGCGCACAGGCATTTCCATCGGCGACTCGATCGCCGCGCTGTGGGGCGTGATCGGCGCGCTGATGGCCCTGCGTCATCGCGAGGTCAACGGCGGCCAGGGCCAGGTGGTGGACGTGGCGCTGTACGAGGCGATCTTCGCCATGATGGAAAGCATGGTCCCGGAGTTCGACGTGTTCGGCTTCATTCGCGAGCGCACCGGCAACATCATGCCCGGCATCACGCCTTCGTCCATCCACACCACGTGCGATGGTCGCCACGTGCAGATCGGCGCCAACGGCGACGCGATCTTCAAGCGCTTCATGCAGGCTATCGGCCGTGACGACCTGGCCAACGATGCCGCGCTGGCTAGCAACGACGGCCGCGATGCCCGCCGCGACGAGCTCTACGGCGTGATCGACCGCTGGGCCAACAGCCTGCCGCTGAACGAAGTCATGCAGACGCTCAACGACGCCCAGGTGCCGGCCAGCCGTATCTACAGCGCCGAAGACATGCTGGGCGACCCGCAATTCCTCGCCCGCGAGATGTTCCTCCAGGCCCGCCTGCCAGACGGCAAGCCGTTCAAGATGCCCGGTATCGTGCCCAAGCTGTCCGACACCCCGGGCTCTGCCGAATGGATCGGCCCGACCCTGGGTGAACACACCAACGCGCTGCTCACCGACCTAGGTTACGACGCCGCCACCATCGCCCGCTTGCGCGCCGACGGCGTGCTCTGAGCGCGCGGCGGCCTGGCCCATGCGTATCGCGCAGCTGCCTGCCCTGCTCTGCTTGCTGCTTGCCAGCATGCACATGGCCGAAGCCAAGGAACGCCTGCTGTGGCTGGTGCGCGACCTGCCGCCGTTCACCATCTTCGAAGGCCCCTCGCAAGGGCGCGGGGTGATCGACCAACTGCTGCCGCAGCTGATCGCACAGATGCCCGAGTACGACCACCGTATTGTCCGGGTCAACCGCGCGCGCGGCATCCAGATGCTCCAGGAACCCAGCTTCACCTGTGACCCGACCTTGCTGTGGACCCCTGAGCGAGCGCGCTACGTACACTTCTCCAAGCCCTCGCTGGGCGTGCTCAGCAGCGGCCTGGTGATCCGCAAGCAGGACCAGGCGCTGCTCGCCCCCTTCCTCGATGGCGAGCAAGTGGACTTGCAGCGCTTACTGGCACAGACCCAACTGAAACTCGGCATCGTCGCCGAACGCAGCTACAGCGTGCAGGTCGACCAGGTGCTGCAGCAACTGCCCGACAGCGCCTTCAGCCGCCACTACGGCAACGACGCCACTGCCAGCCTGCTGCAGATGCAGCAGCTGGGTCGCCTGCAACTGGTGCTGGGCTACTGGCCGGAGGTGCGCTACCTGATCCAGCAGCAGGGCGGCACACTGGACGACTACAGCTTCCATCCGATCCGCGGGGTCGATCGCTACCAGTTCCTGCATGTGGGCTGCTCGGACACCGCCCTGGGCCGAGAGGCCATTGCCCACATCGATCAATTGCTGCCCGACCTGCGTGAGCACAGCCTCCCCGAGCTATACGCCGGCTGGTTGGACCCGGCGTTGCAACAGGACTACCTCGAGCAGGCCCGGCATTTCTTCGAACCCAGGCATTGAGGCGCAGGCCGCAGCGCGTTGCCCGCTTCGCCGGCACGGCAGGCAAAAAGAAACCCCGGTCGCTGGGGAAGACGACCGGGGTCAAGCGAAAGCCCTTGGGACTTCCAGTGGCAGCCTGAACGATACCGGAGCAAAGCATCGCCAGGCGGCCCTTGAAGCGTCTGATCTGGCCGTCAGGCAAAGGTTCCCTGGGGCTGCTGGCGATGCTGCAACGCGGCGATCACGCATGGCTGCAAACGCCCTTCGACAATCTGCAGGTCACGGTGCAGGCCATCCACCAGGTCGACCAGCAACTGCTGTTCCAGCAACTGCCGTGCACAGACCGTACGCCGCAGGATCAGCGCACCGTGTTGGTCATACAAGGTCAATTGCCGGTTGCCGCCGGCATCGAGCGCGCCAAGCGCGGCCTGGTAGGGGGTCAGGGCATCGTTGAGCAGTCTGCAGATTCGTTCCATCCGGATCACTCGCTGGCTAGGGACATGTGAGAACTGACCGTCGGGCGTGATGGAAAGTTCGCATCCGCCCCGATCCTGCGAGCATGCGCGGTCAACATGACAGTTTCGCCAGCGGCCTTTGCACCCCCTGCGCCAGGCCATCCAGCGCCCGGCCCAAGGCCACGGCCAGTCTGGGCCACGGCACATCCACCAGCACCCGCAGGCCATGGCGTCGCGCCTCATGGGCAAGGCTGGCACCGGCTTGCGCCTGGCCGACGAACAGGAGCGCGCGCGTCGAAGCGACGGACGCCAGGCGCGCGAACAACGGCAAGGCCTCCTGCCGCGCCATCCCATGGTCGAGCACCAGCAGGTCGGCAGGCTGCCCGCGCGCCAGGTCGCTGATGATCTCGCCCACGTCGTCGCTCAAGCGGACGTTGTAGAGCCCCTGGGCGTTGAACGCCTGGTGCAGGCGGATCTGGTGGAAGGGGCGTGTCTGATGGATAAGCACATGAAGGTTGTGCATGGGCCGGCTCCTGGGCAATACGCCGTGAAAATCAGGCGATCACTGTAGGGAGAGGCCAGCGGGTAGTTCTATAGGAAATGTCCGAAAACGATGAGGGCCACTCACGTGGCCCTCAAAGGATAAATACGACCGCGCGCCTTACAGCGGCTTGCCGCGATTGCCATGCTGGCTGACGAAGGCCTGCACGGTCTTCAGGTCGTTGGCCAGCACCGTGCAACGCTCTTCACGGCTGAACAGGTCGCTCAGGTGGGCCGGCAGCTCCAGGGCCTTGCCGACGCCGGCCTGCTCCACCGCCTCGGGGAACTTGACCGGGTGCGCGGTGCCCAGCACCACCATCGGCGTGTCCAGGCTGCGGCGGCACTCGCGGGCGGCCTTGACGCCGATCGCGGTGTGCGGGTCGAGCACCTCACCGGTACTGGCGAACACTTCGGCGATGGTCTCGCAGGTCTGCGCGTCGGTCACGGCCAGCGAATCGAACAGCTTGCGCGCCTCGGTCCAGCGATCCTGCTCGACACTGAAGCCGCCGCCCTGCTTGAAGGTGTCCATCAACTGGGCTACCGCCGCGCCATTGCGACCGTGCAGGTCGAACAGCAGGCGCTCGAAGTTGGACGAGACCATGATGTCCATCGACGGCGACAGGGTCGGGTGCAGGGCATCCTTGACGTACTGGTTGCCGCTCATGAAGCGGTGCAGGATGTCGTTGCGGTTGGTCGCCACCACCAGCTGGCTGATTGGCAGGCCCATGTTGCGCGCCAGGTAACCGGCGAAGATATCGCCGAAGTTGCCGGTCGGCACCGAGAACGCCACCGAACGGGCCGGGCCGCCCAGCTGCAGGGCTGCGTGGAAGTAGTAGACGATCTGGGCCATGATCCGCGCCCAGTTGATCGAGTTGACCGCCACCAGGCGGGTGCCCTTGAGGAATGACTGGTCGGCGAAGCTGGCCTTGACCATCTCCTGGCAGTCGTCGAAGTTGCCTTCGATGGCGATGTTGTGGATGTTGTCGCCGAGGATGGTGGTCATCTGCCGGCGCTGCACTTCCGACACACGCTGGTGCGGGTGCAGGATGAAGATGTCGACGTTGTCGCAACGGCGGCAACCTTCGATGGCGGCCGAGCCGGTGTCGCCACTGGTGGCGCCGACGATCACCACGCGCTCGCCGCGCTTGACCAGCACATGGTCGAGCAGGCGGCCGAGCAGTTGCAGGGCGAAGTCCTTGAACGCCAGGGTCGGGCCGTGGAACAGCTCCATCACCCACTCGTTGCCGTTGAGCTGGCGCAGCGGCGCCACCGCGGCATGGGCGAAGTTGCCGTAGGTTTCTTCGAGGATCTTCTTGAAGTCGGCATCGGCGATGCTGCCGTCGACGAACGGGCGCATCACCCGGAAGGCCAGTTCGTGGTACGGCAGGCCGGCCCAGGAGGCGATTTCTTCCTGGGTGAAGCGTGGCAGGTTTTCGGGGACGTACAGGCCGCCATCACTGGCCAGGCCAGCCAGCAGGACGTCTTCGAAGTTCAGGGCCGGAGCCTGGCCGCGGGTACTGATATAGCGCATGGGACAAACCTTCGATGCTGGGCGCGGGCCACCCGGGCGGCCCGCCGCTGAGATTAATTGAGCTGTTCGACGCGAATCCGCACGACCTTGCCGACTACGTCCTGCAGGGCTTCGAGGGCCACGATGGCGTCGTCGATGCGCTGCTCGACCACGCGGTGGGTCAGCAGGATCATCGGCACCAGGCCGTCCTGTTCCTCGGCCTCCTTCTGCATGATCGACTCGATGTTGATGCCGCGCGCCGAGAGGATGCTGGCGACCTGGGCGAGCACGCCCGGGTGGTCCTTGGCCTGGATGCGCAGATAGTAGGCACTTTCGCAGGCCTCGATCGGCAGGATCGGATGGGCCGACAGCGCGTCTGGCTGGAAAGCCAGGTGCGGCACGCGGTTCTCCGGGTCCGAGGTCATGGCGCGAACCACGTCGACCAGGTCGGCGACCACCGACGAGGCAGTCGGCTCCATGCCAGCACCGGCACCGTAGTACAGGGTCGAGCCTGCGGCATCGCCGTTGACCATCACCGCGTTCATCACGCCGTTGACGTTGGCGATCAGGCGGTCATTGGGGATCAGTGTCGGGTGCACGCGCAGCTCGATGCCCTCGGCGGTGCGGCGGGCCACGCCCAAGTGCTTGATGCGGTAGCCCAGGGCCTCGGCGTAGTTGACGTCGGCGGTGGTCAGCTGGGTGATGCCCTCGGTGTAGGCCTTGTCGAACTGCAGCGGGATGCCGAAGGCGATGGACGCCAGGATGGTCAGCTTGTGCGCCGCGTCGATGCCTTCGACGTCGAAGGTCGGGTCGGCCTCGGCATAACCCAGCGCCTGGGCTTCGGCCAGCACGTCGGGGAAGGCGCGGCCCTTGTCACGCATTTCGGTGAGGATGAAGTTGCCGGTGCCGTTGATGATCCCGGCCAGCCAGTTGATGCGGTTGGCCGACAGGCCTTCACGGATCGCCTTGATCACCGGAATGCCGCCGGCCACGGCTGCCTCGAAGGCGACGATGACACCCTTCTCGCGGGCCTTGGCGAAGATCTCGTTGCCGTGCACGGCGATCAGCGCCTTGTTGGCGGTGACCACATGCTTGCCGTTGTCGATGGCCTTGAGCACCAGGTCGCGGGCGACGGTGTAGCCGCCGATCAGCTCGATGACGATATCGATCTCGGGGTTGCTGGCCACGTCGAACACATCAGCGGTAATGGGGGTACCGGTAATCTGGCAGTTCGGGTTCGGCGAGCGCATGGCAATCTGTGCCACTTCAATACCGCGCCCGGCACGGCGGGCAATCTCCTCGGCGTTGCGCTGAAGTACATTGAAGGTTCCGCCACCGACGGTCCCCAACCCACAGATGCCTACTTTGACCGGATTCACAGTGAACTCCCCATTGAACGGCCGGCACCTGCGCCGACCGTGAAACATGCCGTCACCCCATGACGACGGCGTACTGAATTGATTACTTGGCGGCTTGTTGCTGGCCCGCCAGAGCCAGCTTGGCCACTTGTGGCGCCGGCTGGTAGCCCGGGATCACCTGGCCGCTCTCGAGCACGATCGCCGGCGTGCCGTTGACCCCGATCGACTGCCCCAGGGCGAACTGCTTGCCGACCGGGTTGGCGCACTTGGCGGCCTTGATTTCCTTGCCATCGACCATCTTGTCCAGCGCCGCGCGGCGGTCGCTGGAACACCAGACCGCCTGCAACTGCTCGTCACCCGGCGAGCCCAGCCCCTGGCGCGGGAAGGCGACATAGCGCACCTCGATTCCGCGACGGTTGAGCTCAGGCACTTCGGCGTGCAGTTTATGGCAGTACGGGCAGGTGGTGTCGGTGAACACGGTGATGTGCGACTTGGTCTCGCCCTTGGCCGGATAAACCACCATCTCCCCTTTCGGGATGCCGTTGATCAGCTTGGCGACGCCTTCACGCTCGGTCTTCTCGGTGAGGTTGACCGGCTTGCCGTCCTGGATCTGGAACAGGTAGCCCTGCATCACGAACTGGCCATCGGCGCTGGCGTACAGCACGCGCCCGCCCTGCAACTTGACCTCGTAGAGGCCATTGAGCGGGCTGCTGGCAACGCTCTCGACCGGCACTTCCAGTTCGAGGTTCTGCAACGACTTGCGGATCGCCTGCTCGGCGCCGGCGTTGGCGTCGCTGGCGGCAGCGACAGCAAAGGTACTGGCCAGCGCCAGGGCGGCGGCGGCGAAAATCTGGGTCACGCGCATGGGGTACTCCTGAAGGCGGACGGGGCCGTTGGGGCGTCGCTCGCGCATCGCGCGCGGCGAAAAACAGGCCCTTGCAACAAACCGTCCAAGCCTACCACAACAGACCGGCGCAGTAGGGGTCCTCAGGCACCGGTCGGCGGAACATGAAAATCATTCATCCACGTGGATGGTGCTGGGCATGCAGCTGTTGCAGGCGGGCCTTGGCGACGTGGGTGTAGATCTGCGTGGTGGACAGGTCACTATGGCCCAGCAGCATCTGCACCACCCGCAGGTCGGCGCCATGGTTGAGCAGATGGGTGGCGAAGGCATGGCGCAGGGTGTGCGGCGACAGCGCCTTGCCGATCCCGGCGACCTGGGCGTGGTGCTTGATCCGGTGCCAGAAGGTCTGGCGGGTCATCTGCTCGCCCCGCTGGCTGGGGAACAGCACATCACTGGGGCGGCCATTGAGCAGTTCGGCACGACCATCGCGCAGGTAGCGCTCGATCCATGTCACGGCCTCCTCGCCCATCGGCACCAGGCGCTCCTTGCTGCCCTTGCCCATCACCCGCAGCACGCCCTGGCGCAGGTTGACCTGGTCGAGGGTCAGGCTGACCAGCTCGGTCACCCGCAGGCCACAGGCATACAGGACCTCGAGCATGGCCCGGTCGCGCTGGCCGATGGCCTCGCCCAGATCGGGGGCTTGCAGCAGGGCCTCGACGTCGGCTTCCGACAACGACTTGGGCAAGGGCCTACCGAGCTGTGGCATGTCGACCTGCAGCGTTGGGTCGACGGCGATCATCCGCTCGCGCAGCAGGTAGCGGTAGAAGCCACGCACACCGGAGAGCATCCGCGCCGTGGAGCGCGGCTTGTAGCCTTGCTCGAAGCGCCAGGCCAGGTGCTCGAGGATCAGCTCGCGGCCGGCATCGGGCAACAGCACGTGCTTTTCCTGCAGCCAGCCGTTGAACAGCGCCAGGTCGCTGCGGTAGGAAGCACGGGTGTTGTCGGACAGGCCTTTTTCCAGCCAGAGGGCGTCGAGGAACTGGTCGATCAGGGGGTGGTCCAGTGCTGGCATGAAGACTCGATGGCAAACGGCGAAAAGGCGCTTAGTCTTTCATAACCAGGCATGCAGAGGGAGCCCGCATGAACGAACAGCAGATTCTTTTGAGCGTCGGTGGCATCGGCGCGGCCGCGCTGCTCTGCCAATGGCTGGCCTGGCGCCTGAAATTGCCGGCGATCCTGTTCCTGCTGCTCTGCGGCATCCTGGCAGGCCCCATGCTGGGCTGGTTACAACCTCAGGCCTTGTTCGGTCCGCTGCTGATGCCGCTGGTCTCCCTGGCCGTAGCGCTGATCCTGTTCGAAGGCAGCCTCACCCTGCATCTCTCGCAGTGGCGCGAGATCGGCAGCGTGGTACACCGCCTGGTCAGCGTCGGCGCGCTGAGCACCTGGCTGGTGATCGCCGTCGCCACCCACTGGCTGCTGGGCTTCGATTGGCCCCTGGCAATCCTGTTCGGCACCCTGACCCTGGTCACCGGCCCCACGGTGATCGTCCCCATGCTGCGGGTGGTGCGCCCGAAGGCGGCGATTGCCAACATCCTGCGCTGGGAAGGCATTGTCATCGACCCGATCGGCGCGCTGCTGGCGGTGGTGGTCTACAGCTTCATCATCGCCAGCGCCGCCGGCAATGGCCTGAGCCAGAGCCTGGTAACCTTCGCCGGGGTGATCTTCTGCGGCAGCGCGCTCGGCGCCGCCGGTGGCTGGCTGCTGGGGCAGGTGATGCGCGAGCAGTGGCTGCCAGAATACCTGCACAACCTCGCCTCGCTGGCGGTGGTACTGGGCATCTTCATCGCCGCCAACCAGATCGTTCATGAGTCGGGGCTGCTGGCGGTCACCGTCATGGGCATGTGGCTGGCCAACATGCCCGGCGTAGATGTGCGGCAGATCCTGCACTTCAAGGAAAACCTCAGCGTGCTGCTGATCAGCGGGCTGTTCATCCTGCTGGCGGCGCGGCTCGACCTGCATGCGCTGCTGGCCCTGGGCCCTGCGGTACTGGCACTGCTGCTGGTGATCCAGTTGCTGGCACGACCGCTGAACGTCTGGCTGTCGACCCTGGGTTCACCCTTGAGCTGGCGCGAGCGCGCGCTTTTGGCTTGGATTGCGCCACGGGGCATCGTCGCCGCGGCGGTGTCGGCGATCTTCGCCATCCGCCTGGACGAAGCCGGCCATCAAGGCGCACTGCTGCTGGTGCCACTGACCTTCGCCGTGATCATCGGCACCGTGGTGCTGCAAAGCGCCACGGCAAGGCCGCTGGCACGCTTGCTCAAGGTCGCGGAGCCGGCGCCCAGCGGGTTTCTCGTCGTGGGTGCCAACCCACCCGCGCGCGCTATCGCCAAGGCGCTGCAACAACTCGGCTGCCGGGTGCTGCTGACCGACTCGAGCTGGGAGAACATCCGTGCCGCGCGCATGGAGAACCTGCCCACCTACTTCGGCAACCCGGCCTCCCAGCATGCCGATGCCCACCTTGACCTGGTCGGGCTCGGCCACCTGCTGGGGCTATCGCCGGCCGGGGAGATCAATGCGCTGGCCTGTGCGCGCTTTCGCCATGATTTCGGCCACGGCCGGCTGTTCGTGCTGGCCAGTGGTCTTGAGAAGCAACGCAGCGACAAGCACCGGGCCAGTGAGGAGCACCGCGGGCAATTGCTCGGCTCGCGCCCCTTGACCTACGGGCAACTGGCCAAGCTGCTGAACCAGGGGGCCGAGCTGTACAGCACCACGCTGACCGAGGCATTTACCTGGGCGGGCTACCAACAACTGCATGGCGAACGCGCAACCTTGCTGTTCGCCCGCGACAGCCAAGGCTGGGTGCATGTGGCCAGCCCGGAAAACCCGCTCAAGCCTCAACCGGGTTGGACGCTGGTGGCGCTGGTGGAACCGGAGCCCAACCTGTAGGCCAGCTAGCTGGCAGACCAGGCACCGCGGTGGATGGCACCGGCTGCGCCGGTGTTCGCCGGCAAGCCGGCTCCTACACGTTTGCGGCGCACCCCGTCCCGTAGGAGCCAGCTTTGCTGGCGAAGCAGGCGGCGCGGAGGATGGCACCGGCTTTGCCGGTGTTCGCCGGCAAGCCGGCTCCTACGCTGTTTTCGGCCTGGCATTGCCCGGTAGCCAGCTTGCTGGCGAACCAGGCGCCGCGGTGGATGGCACCGGCTTTGCCGGTGTTCGCCGGCAAGCCGGCTCCTACGCTGTTTTCTGCCTGGCATTGCCCGGTAGGAGCCAGCTTGCTGGCGAACCAGGCGCCGCGGTGGATGGCACCGGCTTTGCCGGTGTTCGCCGGTAAGCCGGCTCCTACACGTTTGCGGCGCACCCCGCCCCGTAAGAACCTGCGCGCCATGACAGCACGGTGGCGCCTGCGTTCGCCAGCAAGGCTGGCTCCTACAAGAGCTCGAAACGTCAGGCGGCCGGCAGCACCGGTACCGGGCGCTTGTCTTCGTCGATGGCGACGAAGCTGAACACACCATGAATGGCGCGTTCGCGACCATCCAGGTACATGTTCTCGACGAACACGTCCACCTGCACCTGCAAGCTGGTATTACCCACCTTGACCACACTGCCCACCAGCTCGACGATCGAACCGGCCGGGATCGGGTGCTTGAAGTCGATACGGTCGGTGGACACGGTCACCAGTGGCAGGCGGCAAAACCGGGTGGCGGCGATGAACGACACTTCGTCCATCCACGCCAGCGCCGTGCCGCCGAACAGGGTGTTGTGGTGGTTGGTGGTGTTGGGGAACACCGCCTTGGTCACGCGGGTCACCGACAGCTCGGTGCGGCGCTGGATTTCCTGGTCTCTGTCTGTCATCACCGGGTTACTTCGCAAGGGCAGAATTCAAAATGCAAAAAAGCAGCCCGAAGGCTGCTTTTTTCTCGCAAGGGGCCTCAGGCCACCAGGCAAACTGTACTCAGGACAGTTTTTCCTTGATGCGAGCGGCTTTGCCGGACAGGTCGCGCAGGTAGTACAGCTTGGCTTTACGCACGTCACCACGACGTTTCACGGCCAGGCTGTCGATCTGTGGGCTGTAGGTCTGGAAGGTACGCTCAACGCCTACGCCGCTGGAGATCTTGCGCACGGTGAAGGCGCTGTTCAGACCGCGGTTACGCTTGGCGATAACGACGCCTTCGAACGCCTGCAGACGCGAGCGGTCGCCTTCCTTCACTTTAACCTGGACGACGATGGTGTCGCCTGGTGCGAAGGTCGGGATCTCTTTGCTCATCTGCTCGGCTTCGAGCTGCTGGATGATCTTGTTGGTCATGCTGTGCTCCTAAGATGGATACGGGATCCACCATCGATACGTTTAACTATCGTCCCGCTCGCGGAGGTATTCCTCGAGCAGCTTCTTCTCTTCTCCAGAAAGCGAGCGACTTTCCAGAAGATCGGCGCGTCGTTCGAAGGTCCTACCAAGGGACTGCTTCATCCGCCAACGCCGGATATGTGCATGGTTGCCACTTAGCAACACGTCGGGAACGCGCTGATCCGCATACACCTCAGGTCGGGTGTAGTGCGGGCAATCAAGCAGACCGTCGGTGAAAGAGTCTTCCTCCGCCGAGTCCACATGCCCTAAAGCTCCGGGCAGCAGCCGCGTAACCGCATCGATCAGTACCATGGCCGGCAGCTCGCCACCGGAAAGCACATAGTCGCCAATCGACCACTCCTCATCGACATGAGCCTCGATAAAGCGCTCGTCGATGCCTTCATAACGACCGGCGATCAGGATCAACGATTCCTGTTCGGCCAGGCCTTTGACCGCCTGCTGGGTCAGCTTGCGGCCTTGTGGCGAAAGGTAGATCACCTTTGCCGATGCTCCGGTCGCCTGCCTGGCGCTAACCAAGGCGTCTTCCAGAGGCTTGATCTTCATCACCATGCCCGGACCACCGCCAAACGGCCGATCATCCACGGTGTGGTGGCGATCTGTGGTGTAGTCCCGCGGATTCCAGCAGGTCACTTGCAGCAACCCCTGTTTCACCGCGCGGCTGGTAATGCCGTACTCCGTGATGGCCGAGAACATCTCGGGGAACAACGTGATGACGTCTACGCGAAGGTTACCCATCGTTTAGAAGTCCGCGTCCCACTCAACCCGCATCACGCCTGCTTCCAGGTCGATACCGAGCACGCATTGCGCCGTATAGGGCAACAGACGCTCGCGATCATCCAGGCTGCCTGCGCAGGGCTTGACCACCATTACATCGTTCGCGCCGGTCTCCAACAGGTGATCGATCGTGCCGAACAGTTGTTCGTCCTGATTGATGACCTTCAGGCCCACCAACTGGTACCAGTAGTACTCGTCGGCTGCCAGGTTGGGCAAAAGGCTCCGCGGGATGCAGATTTCGAAGCCGCTCAGAAGACGGGCTTCATCACGATCATCGAGGCCTTTGAGCTTCACGACCAGGCCCTTTTGGGAGCCACGACCGCTGACCAGCTCGACCTGCTTTACCTTGCCTTCGTGCCTGAGCGTCCAGCGCGGATAATCCAACAGGTTTTCAATCGGATCGGTAAAGGAGTACACCTTCACCTCGCCGCGAACGCCGTGAACCGAAAAAATCTTGCCAACGACGATCAGGTCGTCAGCCTTTTCTGGCGTCGCGTTCATACTGCTCAGGCTGCGGCCTTGGCAGCTTCCTTCAGCAGCTGAGCAACGCGCTCAGACGGCTGTGCGCCCTGGCTCAGCCAGTAGGTGACGCGCTCTTGGTTGACCGACAGCTTGACTTCGGCGCCCGATGCGATCGGGTTGAAGAAGCCAACGCGCTCAACGAAACGGCCGTCACGGGCGTTACGCGAGTTGGTCACGGTCAGGTGGTAGAATGGGCGCTTTTTCGAGCCGCCACGGGCCAGACGAATGGTTACCATGTGAACATCGTTCCTATAGTCGGTGCTGCAAAACTGAATGCCCAATGGGCACACGGGTGCCCAAAAGGCCGCATATTCTCGGGGAATACACGGACATTTGCAAATGCCTTTTTCGGCAAGCCCTGGGCCCGCCGTTCAATTCTGCCGGTTTAAGCCGCCGGATGGCGGCCATGTACCCGCCAAAGCGGGGTCTGGCCAGCCTCCTCTTTATAAGGAAGCCGGCCGGATTGGTTTACAGCTTCGGCATGCCGCCGCCTGGCAGCATCCCGCCCAGGCCGCGCATCATCTTGGCCATGCCGCCCTTGGCGGAGAATTTCTTCATCATCTTCTGCATCTGCTTGTGCTGCTTGATCAGCCGCCCGATGTCCTGCACCTGGGTACCGGAACCCAGGGCGATGCGGCGCTTGCGTGAACCGCTGATCAGGTCGGGGTCGCGGCGCTCGGCAGGGGTCATGGAGTTGATGATCGCCTCCATCTGCTTGAACTGCTTCTCGGCCGCGCCCTGGGCATTGCCCATCTGCGACAGGTTGACGCCGCCGATGCTGGGCAGCTTGTCCATCAGGCCGCCGAGGCCGCCCATGTTCTTCATCTGCTGCAGCTGGTCGCGGAAGTCTTCGAGATCGAAGCCCTTGCCCTTCTTCAGCTTCTTGGCCAGCTTGTCGGCCTTGGCCTTGTCGATGTTCTGCTCGGCCTGCTCGATCAGGCTGAGTACATCGCCCATGCCGAGGATGCGCGAGGCGATACGGTCGGGGTGGAACGGCTCGAGGGCCTCGGTCTTCTCGCCCATACCGATGAACTTGATCGGCTTGCCGGTGATGGCACGCACCGACAGCGCGGCACCGCCACGGGCGTCACCGTCGACCTTGGTCAGCACCACGCCGGTCAACGGCAGCGCATCACCGAAGGCCTTGGCGGTGTTGGCGGCGTCCTGGCCGGTCATGGCGTCGACCACGAACAGGGTTTCGATCGGCTTGACCGCGGCGTGCAGGGCCTTGATCTCGTCCATCATGTCGGCATCGACATGCAGGCGACCGGCGGTGTCGACGATGACCACGTCGATGAACTTGAGCTTGGCCTCGCGGATCGCCGCCTCGGCGATGGCCACCGGCTTCTGGCTGATGTCGGACGGGAAGAAGGTCACGCCGATGTCGTTGGCCAGGGTCTCGAGCTGCTTGATCGCCGCCGGGCGATAAACGTCGGCGGACACCACCATCACGCTCTTCTTCTTGCGCTCCTTGAGGTGGCGCGCCAGCTTGCCGGCGGTGGTGGTCTTACCCGCACCTTGCAGACCGGCCATCAGCACCACGGCAGGCGGCGCGGCGTTGAGTGCCAGCTCTTCGTTGGCCGCGCCCATCAGGCTTTCCAGCTCGGCCTGGACGATCTTCACGAAGGCCTGGCCCGGGGTCAGGCTGCGCGACACCTCGGTGCCGACCGCACGTTCCTTGATGCTGTTGACGAAATCCTTGACCACCGGCAGGGCGACGTCGGCCTCGAGCAGGGCCATGCGCACTTCGCGCAACGTGTCCTTGATGTTGTCTTCGGTCAGCTTGGCCTTGCCGGTGACATGGCGCAGCGTCTGTGACAGGCGGTCGGTCAGGTTTTCGAACATGGTGATCCTTACAGGCCCAGTGAAGCCGAGGTTTTTCAGGTGCCCGGGGGAACATGCACACGCGCCGGGCACAGCAAGGCGGCGATTATAGCGGAGACTGCTGGCGACGCACACCTCGCGCTGGACCACCGGCCGCTTGCCCCGCGATTGATACGCAGTCTTCCTTGCCCACCGCGTTCTATGCCAAACTCCGTCCCTTTAGGGCTCGCCTGCCAGGACTTATGTTCTCTTCACCCAGCCTCATCCCCAATCTGCTCGCCGCCTTCCTTTATCTGGCCGCGACCGTCTACCAGGCCACCGGCCTGGCCCGTGGCAACCGTGCCGACAAACGGCTGCTCGGCGTGCTCGGCGCCCTGGCGGTGATCGCCCAGGGCGGTGCCCTGTTCTTCCAGCTGATCACCCCGCTGGGCCTGAGCCTGGATTTCTTCAGCGCCGCCAGCCTGATCGCCGCAGCGGTCATCGGCCTGACCCTGATCGCCTGCCTGAGCATTCCGGTGGAAAACCTGCTGGTGCTGCTGTTCCCGCTCGGCGCCGTCACTGCGCTGCTGGCGCAGTTCGCCCCGCCCGGCACGGTGCCGTTGATCAACGAAGAGCCCGGTATCCTCGCGCATATCCTGCTGTCGATCCTGGCCTACGGGCTGTTCACCATCGCCGTGTTCCAGGCGCTGCTGCTGCTGTTGCAGGACCGTCAGCTGAAGAACAAGCACCCATCCGGGATGATCCGCAACTTCCCACCGCTGCAAACCATGGAGAGCCTGCTGTTCGGCTTCCTCTGGGCCGGCTGGGGCCTGCTGTCGCTGTCGCTGGTCTCCGGCTGGCTGTTCCTCGACAACCTGTTCGCCCAGCACCTGGTGCACAAGACCCTGCTGGCCTGCGTGGCCTGGGTGGTGTTCAGCGTGCTGCTGTGGGGCCGCACCCGCCTCGGCTGGCGTGGCCACAAGGCCATCCGCTGGACCCTGGCCGGCTTCTGCCTGCTGATGCTGGCCTATTTCGGCAGCAAGCTGGTCCGCGAATTCATCCTGCATATCTGACGACCCGCCATGGACAGCCTGCCGTACGCCCCGCTGCTCGGCATCATCGCACTGGCGCTGTTGTGGGCGGCGCTGTTCACCGCGGTGGACGCCGCCCGCCAGCAGCTCAATGGCCATGGCGAGCCTGCCCTGCCCAGCCAGGGCCTGGTGCTCGGCGCCAGCCTCGGCAAGCTGCTGGTGCTGGGCCTGGCCTGCCTGATTGGCCAACGCCTGAACGGTGAACACGGTTTCTGGCTGGCCGGCCTGGGCGCCGCGCTGGGCCTGCTGGTGCTCGCCGAGTACCTGCCGCGACGCCTGGCCCGGCGCAGCCCGCAGGCTTTCCTCAGCCTCGGCGCTAGCCTGCTCAGACTGCCCCTGGCCCTGCTGCAACCCTTGGGTTGCGCCCTTGACGGCGGCGCCCGGCTGATCCTGCGCCCGTTCCGCGTGCAGGCCACCGCCGTGGCCCTGCACCCCCAACAGGAGGCGCCCTACGATGAGGACGCGCCCGCTGACAATGGCCGCCATGGCCTGCTCGAAGGCTTGCAGGCGCTGGACAAGATTACCGTCAACGACATTCTGGTGCCGCGCAACGAAGTCGACGGCATCAACCTCGACGAGCCCATCGAGCGCATCGTCGAGCAGTTGATCGTCAGCCGCCATACCCGCCTGCCGGTCTACCACAACGACATCAACCAGGTCGAAGCGGTGCTCAACACCAAGCTGATCAGCCACTTGCTGCCACGCGCCGAGCTGACCCCGGACACCCTGCGGGCGGCCTGCTACGAACCCTACTTCGTGCCCGAGAGCACCCCGCTGCACCTGCAGTTGCTGAATTTCCACAAGCAGCAACGGCGCATGGGCGTGGTGGTGGACGAGTACGGCGAGGTGCTGGGCATCGTCACCCTGGAGGACATCCTCGAGGAAATCGTTGGCGAGTTCGAGGACGAACAGAGCCTGGACAACCCCCACGTCCATCCCCAGGTGGATGGCCGCTTCATCATCGAAGGCACCGCCTCGCTGCGGGAAATCAACCGTACGCTGGGCTGGCACCTGCCCTGCGATGGCGGCCCGAAGACCCTGAACGGCCTGGTCACCGAAGCCCTGGAAAGCATTCCAGCCAGCGCGGTTTGCCTGAGAATTGGCAGATATCGGCTGGAAATCCTCGAAACCGAGGATAATTGTGCAAGCAAGGTACTGGTCTGGACAGTAGCTCGATAGCTATACTCGGACCACGCTTACCCAGCCCTGCCGTCCCGCCTGCTACCCGCACCCGGCGCTCCACGGCCAGTGCGCATCACTGACACGCCCCGCGGCCCTGCTTCAACACCCCGAACAGCGCCCGCTCCCACCTATCCCCTGGGCTATCGTCAGTGACGCGACTCATAACAATTCGCTCCGGCTCCCGTGTGCCTGTCACATGGGCCGTGCCCCATGGAGCAACGACTGTCAGGGACCTTCGCATGACTACCAGCAGCACTTACGCCGAACCTGCCACGGCGGCCCCGGCCAACTCGCCTGCCCGGGTGGCCACCGCCAGCTTCATCGGCACCGCCATCGAGTTCTACGATTTCTATGTCTACGCCACCGCCGCCGCGCTGGTGATCGGCCCGGTGTTCTTCCCCTCCGGGTCCGGCACCGCGCAGATGCTCGCGGCGTTCCTCACCTTCGGCATCGCCTTCCTCGCCCGGCCCCTGGGCTCGGCGCTGTTCGGCCACTTCGGCGACCGCATCGGGCGCAAGTCGACCCTGGTGGCCTCGCTGCTGCTGATGGGCGTGTCCACCACGCTGATCGGCGTGCTGCCCGGCTACGACAGCATCGGCGTATGGGCGCCGATCCTGCTCTGCCTGCTGCGCTTCGGCCAGGGCCTGGGGCTGGGTGGCGAATGGGGTGGCGCGGCGCTGCTGGCCACCGAGAACGCCCCCGAGGGCAAGCGCGCCTGGTTCGGCATGTTCCCGCAGCTCGGCCCTTCGATCGGTTTTCTCGCCGCCAATGGCCTGTTCCTGACCTTGGCGCTGCTGCTCAGCGACGAGCAGTTCCGTGAGTGGGGCTGGCGTGTGCCGTTCCTGCTCAGCGCCGCGTTGGTGCTGGTGGGGCTGTATGTACGCCTGAAACTGGAGGAAAGCCCGGTGTTCGCCAAGGCGGTCGCTCGTCATGAACGGGTGAAGATGCCCGTGGTCGACCTGTTCGCCCGCTACTGGCTGCCGACCCTGCTCGGCGCCGCGGCAATGGTGGTGTGCTACGCGCTGTTCTACATCTCCACGGTGTTTTCGCTGAGCTATGGCGTGACCACGCTGGGTTACAGCCGCGAGACCTTCCTCGGCCTGCTGTGCTTTGCCGTGGTCTTCATGGCCCTGGCCACGCCGCTGTCAGCCTGGCTCAGCGACCGTTACGGGCGCAAGCCGGTGTTGATCGTCGGCGGCCTGCTGGCGATCGCCTCGGGCTTTACCATGGAGCCGTTGCTGACTTCGGGTTCGACCACCGGCGTGGCGCTGTTCCTGGCGATCGAGCTGTTCCTGATGGGGGTGACCTTCGCGCCCATGGGCGCGTTGCTGCCGGAGCTGTTCCCGACCCATGTGCGCTACACCGGTGCCTCGGCGGCGTACAACCTGGGCGGAATCGTCGGCGCCTCGGCGGCACCGTTCTTTGCCCAGAAGCTGGTGAGCATGGGCGGGTTGAGCTGGGTGGGGGGGTATGTGTCGGTGGCGGCGGTGATCAGCCTGATTGCTGTGTTATGCCTTAAAGAGACTCGTGATACCGCGCTTTGACCCCTGGGGCTGCTCTGCAGCCCAATCGCGACACAAGGCCGCTCCTACAAGGGTGATGCGATCCCTGTGGAGCGGCCTTCGCGAAAGGGGCGCGAAGCGCCCCCAGCAGCAGATCAGAACTCGACCTTGACCGCCTGCGAAGCGCGGGTCGCCTTGGCTCGCGCGGCCTCGACCGACGCGTCGCGCGCCAGGCACACGCCCATGCGGCGCGTGCCATTGATTTCGGGCTTGCCGAACAGGCGGATGGCGGTGTCCGGTTCGCTCAGCGCCGCACCGAGGTTGGCGAAGCGGGTCTGCTGCGACTGGCCTTCAGGCAGGATCACCGCCGAGGCCGATGGACCGAACTGGCGCACCACCGGGATCGGCAGGCCAAGAATCGCCCGGGCATGCAGGGCGAACTGCGACAGGTCCTGGGAAATCAGGGTCACCAGGCCGGTGTCGTGCGGGCGCGGCGATACTTCGCTGAACCACACCTGGTCGCCCTTGACGAACAGTTCCACGCCAAACAGGCCACGCCCGCCCAGGGCGTCGGTGACCGCCTGGGCCACCCGCTGCGACTCGGCCAGGGCCTTCGGGCTCATGGCCTGTGGCTGCCAGGACTCCTGGTAGTCGCCCTTCTCCTGGCGATGACCGACCGGGGCGAGGAAGGTAGTGCCGCCGACATGGCGCACGGTCAGCAGGGTGATTTCGTACTCGAAATCGATGAAGCCCTCGATGATCACCCGGCCCTTGCCGGCGCGACCGCCCTCCTGGGCATAGTCCCAGGCCTTGCGCAGGTCATCGGTGCTGCGCAGCAGGCTCTGGCCCTTGCCCGACGAACTCATCACCGGCTTGACCACGCAGGGGTAGCCCAGGTCCGCGACCGCCTTGCTGTAGTCCTCGAAGGTATCGGCGAAATGGTACGGCGAGGTCGGCAGGTCCAGCTCTTCGGCAGCCAGGCGGCGGATGCCTTCGCGGTTCATGGTCAGCTGGGTGGCGCGGGCGGTGGGCACCACGTTGAAACCCTCGCTTTCCAGCTCGACCAGGGTGGCAGTGGCGATGGCTTCGATCTCGGGGACGATGTAATGCGGCTGCTCCGCCTCGATCACCGCACGCAGGGCAACCCCATCGAGCATGTTGATCACGTGGCTGCGGTGCGCGACCTGCATGGCCGGGGCATTGGCGTAGCGGTCCACGGCGATCACCTCGACGCCCAGGCGCTGCAACTCGATCACCACTTCCTTGCCCAGCTCGCCGCAGCCGCACAGCAGTACACGGGTCGCGGTGGGCGACAATGGGGTTCCGATACGGGTCATTTCAGGTCCTCGAAGGCGTCCGGGGCCGCGCCACGCTGGCTGCCGCCCGCTGAAAAATGGACCGCCATTCTACATCAGGATGCCGCCAGCGCGCGCCGTGCGCGCCAGGCCATGATCAGCCACACCACGGTGACCCCGGCGAACTTCGAGGCCAGGGCGGTACCGATCACCGCCGGGGTCAGCGCGCCGATCATGCCGAAGAAGATGAAGGTATCCACCGGGATGCTCAGCGCCGAGCTCAGCCACAGGCGATCCCGCAAGGGGCGACGGGTGATGCTGAACACCAGCCAGTCGATCAGCTCGGAAACGAAGAACGCCGTGGCGCTGGCCAGGGCGATGGCGGGCTCCGAGGTGGCGTAGGAAAGTACCAGCGCCACCAGCATCGCCAACAGCGCGCCATGGCCGTAGCGGGTCTGCACCATGTCGCGCAGGATGAACACCAGGCCGCCCCAGGCGGACCAGATCACGTCCAGGTGCGGCGCGCTGGAGAAGGCGTAGTTGATCAGCACCACGCTGCTGATGTAGGCGATGAGATAGAACATGGTCTGGGTATTCAGGTGGGCAAGCCGATCAGAGTAGCGTCGGGCCTGCCACTGGACAAGCCCGCGCGCCCTTGCTGGCGCCTAGGCTCTGTACGACAAGCCTTGATACTCGTTCATGCTGCGTTGAAAACCGCCTCGCAATGCTCATGTACGCCAGTACACTGCGCTTGCTCGGCTGTTTTCGCCTTGCCTGACCTTCGTCTCAAGACTTTTCATACAGAGCCTAGTATCAAGCCAGCGGCGACCGCACGCTCGTGGCAAAGCTTGAGCACGGCGCGACGTTGCGTATTGTCCATGCGCCCCCAACGGCTGATCTCGTCCACCGTGCGTTGGCACCCGGTGCAGATATCCTGCTCGTCCAGCGCGCAGATGCTGACGCAGGGCGAGGCCACGGGCCGTTCGTCAGTCATCGTCGCCCACCAACTCGCGGGCATAACGCTGGGCGTTGTGCACGTAATGGGCGGCGCTGGCCTCGAGCATGCGCTTTTGCTGCTCGGTCAGCTCGCGCACCACCTTGCCCGGCGAGCCCATCACCAGCGAACCATCGGGGATTTCCTTGCCCTCGGCGATCAGCGCGTTGGCGCCAATGATGCAGTGCTTGCCGATGCGCGCACCGTTGAGGATCACCGCATTGATGCCGATCAGGCTGTAGTCGCCCACGTCGCAGCCATGCAGCATGGCGTTATGGCCGATGGTCACGCCCTTGCCGATGTTCAGCGGCGAGCCCATGTCGGTGTGCATCACCGTACCGTCCTGGACGTTGCTGTCCTCGCCGATGTCGATCAGCTCGTTGTCGCCGCGCAGCACCGCGCCGAACCACACGCTGGCACGGGCCTGCAGGCGCACCTTGCCGATCAGCGTGGCATTGGGCGCAGCCCAGCTGGTGGGGTGGGTCTCGACGCGCAGGTCGCCCAGGCGGTATTTCATGTCTCGCTCCTCACGGTATAAGGCTTTTCATACAGAGCCCAAGGCCAGTGGCGGGGTCGGCCCCGCTCAGTACTTGATGAAACGCTCGGGGGGTTGGTGCAGGCTGATGCCGGCATCGAACAACAGGTTGACCAGCTCGACGATCATGATCGCCGACAGCCCCCAGATCTTGTAGTCGCCGTAACGGTAGCTGGGCACATACCAACTGCGGCCCTGGTAGTCGATACGGTGGGTGTGGTCGCGTGGGTCCTGGCGGAAGAAGGCCAGCGGCACGCTGAAGACTGCGGCGATTTCCGCATCGTTGGCGCGGTACTCGACGTAGTCGGGGATCAAGCCGACGAACGGTGTCACCTTCAGCCCATGCAAGGACACCAGCGGGCTGAGCGGCCCGACCACCTCGACCAGCCCAGGCGGCAGGCCGATTTCCTCCTCGGCCTCGCGCAGGGCGGTGAACACCAGGTCTGGGTCCTCCGGGTCGCGCCGGCCACCGGGGAAGGCTACTTCGCCACCATGGGTGGACAGCCCCTTGGCGCGCAAGGTCAGGACCAGCTCGGGCTCTTCGCTGCGGGTAATGGGC
This sequence comes from Pseudomonas muyukensis, assembly GCF_019139535.1. Taxonomy (NCBI): domain Bacteria; kingdom Pseudomonadati; phylum Pseudomonadota; class Gammaproteobacteria; order Pseudomonadales; family Pseudomonadaceae; genus Pseudomonas; species Pseudomonas muyukensis. Next base: position 5,006,835 of record NZ_CP077073.1, read on the forward strand.
AGCAGCACCGCCGCTTCGGGGAAACGGCGGTCCGTCTCCAGTGACGCGGGGGTATGGTTGCTCATTCGGCGAAGAAGCTCGTCCAGCATTACGCACTCTCGATTCCAAGGCCTGCCCTGCATGATGCACCAAAGCCGCAAGGCACCCAAGCCCCGACCGGGGGGCGCTTGCGGTGGCCAGGCCGGGCGCGCCAAGATAGCCCGACCCCACAGGAATGAATAAAGCATGAAATTCTGCAGCGCGTGCGGCCAACCGGTCACCCAGCGGATCCCCGAAGGCGACAGCCGCCTGCGGTATGTCTGCGACCACTGCCAGACCATCCATTACCAGAACCCCAACATCGTCGCCGGGGTACTGCCCACCTGGGGCAGCCAGGTGCTCCTGTGCCGGCGCGCCATCGAGCCACGCCGCGGCTTCTGGACCCTGCCCGCCGGTTTCATGGAGAACGGCGAGACCCTGGAACAGGCCGCCCGTCGCGAAACCGTCGAGGAAGCCTGCGCCCGGGTCGCTGAAACGCACCTGTACCAGCTGTTCGATCTGCCGCACATCAACCAGGTGCACGTGTTCTTCCGCGCCGAACTCAGCGACCTGGACTTCGCCATCGGCGTCGAGAGCCTGGAGGTGCGCTTGTTCGAGGAACAGCAGATCCCGTGGGCCGAGCTGGCTTTCCGCACCGTCACACGCACACTAGAATGCTATTATCGCGACCGCATCAGGCAGCACTACCCGATTGGCCATGAATACCTGCCGCCGATGAACGTCGCGTCGTCCACCACCTAAGTTTTCAGGGATACGGTTTCATGCGCTGGCTGCTCGCCCTCTTCTGCCTCAGTGTCGCCTCGGTGTCGCAAGCGGCCTTCACCGAGACCATCATCCGCAAGACGCCTTCGGCGCAGCCGTCGCCGGTGCAGCCGTCGCCGGTGCAGCCGGCCGCCACTGCCGCGCCGCAGGAGCGCCTGATCGACAAGGTGCTGGTGATCAAGTCCGAGCGCCGCCTGCAACTGATCAGCCGTGGCGAGCCGCTCAAGACCTACCGCATCTCGCTGGGCAAGCAGCCCAAGGGCGCCAAGGACCGCGAGGGCGACAAGAAGACCCCTGAAGGCCTGTACTGGCTGGACTGGCGCAAGGTCAGCGACCGCTACAACCTGGCCATGCACATCTCCTACCCGAACATCAGCGATGCGGCCAAGGCGCGCAGCGAGGGGGTCGCCGCCGGCAGCATGATCATGATCCATGGCACGCCGATCAACGAGGAGTACCCGGAATGGTACTTCCACACCCTCGACTGGACCGAAGGCTGCATCGCCATGCGCAACGACGACATGCGCGAGGTCTGGAGCATGGTCAAGGACGGGACGATGATCGAGATTCGCCCCTGAGGCTCGAGCAAGCTGGCTGATCAGGCGCTTGGGCTTGCAACCGATGTCGATGCCCAGGCCAGACCCGATGAGCGGTACCAAGTGAGCGCAATTGCCACGGCACGGCAAGCCCCCCTGCCCTGCACACCAGGCGCGGGCAGCCACTGTGGGCCATCGGCCTCGCGACTGCCTGCCCAGGCGTAGACCCGTGGTTTCAACCCCTGAGCCGCCCCGGCAACTTGCCGAAACTTCCCACGCAAAACACTCCGCCTTAGTACAGGCCCCATGTGCATTTGACACATTCAAACAGGTGATCGTTTTTTTAGAGTTCTCGCATGCCATTCGTAGCTTCCTACAGCATTTTGCGAGACCTCTATGCCATCACGGGATACAGCCCACAAAGCCTTCCTATGTGCCGTTTTCGCACTATGGCCCTTCACCGGCGCCCAGGCTGACCCCGCCAGCCAACAGTTGCGTGAACAACAGCAATTGCTGCGCCAACAGGAACAGCTGCAACAACTGCAACGCTGGCAGCCCGTAACCACGCTCGAGCCCCCCGACGCCGGGCCTGGCGACCCGCGACCAGCGGCACACTGCTGGGCGATCACCGATGTGCGCCTGACCGGCAACCACACACTTTCCCAGGATCAGTTGGCACCCACGCTGCGAACGCTGTCGCGGCCCTGCATGACGGTTGCCGACCTCGAACGACTGCTCAGGGCAGTGACCCTGCGTTACGTGCAAGCGGGCTATCCGACCAGTCGGCCTTACCTCGCGCGCGCCCCCAGGGACCACGCCCCCCTCGATATCGTCGTCATCGAAGGCTTCGTGGAAACCCTTGAGCTGGCCGCCGCCGACCTGCCGTTGTCGCTGTCCGGAGCCTTTGCCGGCATGCTCGGAAAAGCCCTGTACCTGCCCGATCTCGAGCAAGGGCTGGATCAGCTCAACCGGCTACGTGCCTACGAGCTGGGCATCGAACTGCTGCCTGGTGAGCAGCCAGGCGGCACCCGGGTGGTACTCACGCCTTATCGGGTCACCTCCCGCTGGCACCTCGACGCACGCCTGGACAACCACGGCAGCGCCCTGACCGGCCGCCACCGCCTGAGCCTTGGACTGGGCCTGGACAGCCCGCTGGGCCTGAATGACGAACTGCGCCTCTCGATACTCGCCAGCGGTGTCGCCACACCTGGCCAAAGCATGGGCGCCAGCCTGCACTACAGCCTTCCCCATGGCCCCTGGAGCTTTTCCCTGAACGCCAGCCAGATGCGCTACCGCGCGCCTGTACCACAGACTCGCCTCACCAGTTCAGGGCACAGCGAGGTCTTCGCTTTTGGCAGCGAACGCATGCTCTGGCGCAATCAGCACAGCCTGCTCAGCGCCAGTGCACGGCTCGAGCGAAAACAGCTGCTCAGCCGTATCGGGCAGGCTGTCATTGCCCAGCAAAGCCCGACCCTGACCAGCGTGGAGACCGGCCTCAACCTGCTCTGGCTCGAGCATGGGTTGTGGAATTTCTACCTGGGGGTGAGTCGCGGTACAGACTGGCTCGGTGCTGACCGGCCAACGCCCGGCACCCGAACCCCACGTCCGGACTTCACCAAATACCGCGCCAATCTGCTGCACCTGCGCCAAGGCCCGGTGCATTTGCCCTGGCGCTGGCAGAGCGAGCTGACCCTGCAGCACAGCCGTGAGCTGCTGCCAGCCGTCGAGCAGTTGCAGCTCACCGCCCCTGCGAGCGTTCGTGGCTTTCGCCAACACAGCGTGGCCGGTGCCGATGCCGCCGTGTGGCGCAACACCCTGAGCCAACCGCTGGCGCGCCGCTGGTCCCTGCCCCTGGAGATTCGCCCGATGGTCGGGCTTGACCTGGGCTGGGCCCGCTTCGCCCGCGACAGCCCTTCGCAGCGCCTTGCCGGGGCCACAGCGGGCATCGAGCTGAGCCTGCCACAAAGTCGCCTGCGCCTGGATTACCAGCGTGCGCTCCATGCCAGCGATCTACCCCACAAGCGCCTCGAGGAAGGCTTCTGGGCCATGGAATGGACCCTCGCCATCTGACACCGCCTCCCACATCGAAGAGACCTCTGCCATGCCTCCAACCTTTTCCCTGCCGCCCGCTGCCAGGCCGGACACGCTGCGCAAGGCGATCCTTGTCGCCCTGTTGGGCACCACCCAGGCCCAGGCTGCCCTGCAAGCCACCGAAGGCGCCACTGGCACGCCGTTCATCGACCATGGCCACGGCGTGCCAGTGATTCAGATTACCGCGCCCAATGGCCAGGGCCTTTCCCATAACCGGTTCACCGACTACAACGTCGGTGTGCAAGGCCTGGTGTTGAACAACGCCCTGGAAGCCGGGCAATCGCAGCTGGCCGGGCAACTGTCCGGCAACCCCCAGTTCCAGGGCACCGCAGCCACGACCATCCTCAATGAAGTGGTGTCGCACAAGGCTTCGTTGATCGAAGGGCCTCAGGAAATCTTCGGCCAGCGTGCCGATTACCTGCTCGCCAACCCCAATGGCATCACCGTCAACGGCGGCCGCTTCATCAATACCGCCACCGCCAGCCTGGTGGTCGGCACCCCCGTCTTGCAAGACGACAAGCTGCACCATCTTTCCACCGAGCAGGCCACGGGCTCCCTGCAGATACAGGCACGCAACGCTATCGACAATGGCCTGCACAACCTCGACGGCGCCCTGCATCTGATCGCGCCGCGCCTGGACAGCACAGGCCACCTCGCAGCGAAGGACGACCTGCAGATCGTCGTCGGGCGTAACCATGTCGACAGCAGCACGGCCCAAACCCTCCACACCGTCCAACCCGAGACGGCCCGTATCGATGCACAGCTGCTAGGCGCCATGAGCGCGGGACGCATTCACCTGAAGAGCACCACCCTGGGCGCAGGCGTACGCATGGCGCCGACCTGGGTCACGTCGAACAGCGACATCACCCTCGACTCGGCAGGGGCACTGACGATCGCAGGCGAGCCTGATCGTCCCGTGTACCTGGATGCCCAGGACGGCGCATTGCGCCTTACCAGCACCGATGACCTGCAGCTGACATCCGTAGGCGGCCGGGCGCAGCACATCAGCATCGACTCGGGCCATAAGCTGAGCGTCGCAGGATCGGTTCTCGATCGCCGCCAAGCCCCTGGGCGCGACCACCCGCCAGCAGCTGTCGAGCCCCTCGAACGGTATCAGGTCAACCAACTCAGAAGCACCGGCGACATCAGCCTGAAATCCGTGGCTGACATGGAACTGACCGCAGCCCAGCTGTTGGCCGAGGGGACCTTGCGGCTGCAAAGCGAGGGGGCTGTGCAAATCGTCGCGGGGCGCCACGACCAGCGCAGCGAAAGTCCGCTCGGCGAACAGCACCAGGTCCACACCCGGCAAACTGCCACAGGCAGCCGGTTGCTGAGCAAAAACATGGAGATCGAGGCGACGGACGCCCTCATCGTCCGTGGCAGCCTTCTCGATAGCCTCGAGGCGCTGACCGCCAAGGCCGAGACAGTGACGCTGGAGCATCAGCCGCTGCTTGAAGGCCCGGTGGGGGCGTTCGATACCCACCACGATGCCCCCTACACCTGGAGTTCCACCCCCAGCGCGGTTCGCGCCCGGAACCTGGCCATCCACGGCGGACAGATCAGAATCGCCGGGAGCCATTTGACCAGCTACGGCGACACCCACCTGGAAACCAGCACCGGACCGCTGCTGCTGGAAAGCGTTGCCACGCTCAGCAGGTCAAGCCAGTTCACCCCTGGCAAGACACTCTTCGGCAAGTCGATCGGTCATCAGACGACACAGACCACCCACACCCAGGCACACCACAGCACGGTGCAGTCACAAGGCAGCCTGACACTGCAGAGCGCCGGCGAATTACGCGTACACGGCGCCGACCTCAAGGCCAACCGCGACCTGCGCTTGCAGGCCAACGGTGCGCTGACCCTCGACAGCAGCACATCGAGCCTCAAGAGCAGCCACTCGATCCTGGATCCGGGTTTCACCGCGGGCATCCGGCAGACGCTGGACCCTCAGGATGGCAAGCCTGGCTCCCGTCAGTGGGAGCTGTATGCCGGTGTCGAGCGCCCCGAGCAGACCATTTCGAAAACCGAAATCACGCAGAACCCCAGCACCGTCGAGGGATCGACCGTGAGCCTGCACAGCGGCGTCCTGGTGCAGGCCAATGGCGCCAGGATCATCGCTGGCAACGGTGACCTTGACGTGAAAGGCCCGACCGTCTCACTGGGCGCCGCCTACCACGAGCGCGAGGGCGAGCTGCACCTGAGCAACCTGGGGACAGGCCTGGCACTGAGCGCAGGTGT